>JAHELJ010000007.1:0-89148 GCA_024644235.1 Lewinellaceae bacterium | reverse complement strand
CAGGCATAGCATGCCGACTAATTTGGATTTTACTAAAGGGGTCATAATGTTGAAGTTTAAAAGGTTTAGAGATTAAGTGTTTAATAGATCTGTATCATACAAGTAACAGGCATAGCATGCCCACTAATTTGGATTTTACTAAAGGGTCATAATGTTGAAGTTTAAAAGGTTTAGAGTTTAGGTGTTTAATAGATCTGTATCATCTGATCTGCTAAGCATGCTGACTCAAGATGATTGGAAGATGAATGTAAAGCAAATCTAATTCAACGGCACGGATTTCTTTCCGAATGATCCAACTCAAAGATTGAATGGGAGAGAGTGCACCTTAAAGCTTGACTGGCATTTTCACATGTTCTCACCATAATTCTCTTACAGTGCAAAAAGATTGCACTCTGAGCTCCTAGACTTGTCCTATCATATTAATTAACTCACTAAAGGAACTCAACATGGAAAACTTACTCATCATCTTCATTCTGGCGCTTGGTGTACTCACATTGCTAAACATTGCTGTTGGCATGGTAAGGGCACTCCATGATGAACGAATCTAAAACCTAGCACATGATTACTGTAGAATTGACTTTTCTGATCCTGCTCTGTTTACTGGCAGCCACCACCTTGGGTATAGTCTTGATGCGAAAGCCGTCGGATCACGGAGAAGCGGTCGAAGGTCTAGGACAGGATATTCAAGCCCTTCGGGTCCAGATGGATATCTCAGTGCGGCAAGAGCTATCTCAGAACCGTAAAGAAGCCAGTATGAATGCAAAGGAAGCCCGGCAGGAGCTCAGCGCAGCACTGGATAGCTTTGGCAGGCGTCAAAGTCAGACCATTGACCTCGTTAATGGTCAGATCAAACACCTGGTGAGCTCTAATGAAGAGCGATTCATCAGGCTGCAGGAAACAACGATCTTATCACTGGACAAGATCAGGGGGGAAGTAGATAAGCGACTGCAGGCCATGCAGGCCGACAACACTCAATCGCTCGAGAAGATGCGACATACCGTGGATGAAAAGTTGCATCAAACCCTCGAGGAACGACTTGGCCGCTCATTTAAGTTGGTCAGTGACCATCTTGAAAAAGTGCAGCGTGGCTTGGGAGAAATGCAAAGTCTGGCGGCAGGAGTCGGAGATCTTCGAAAGGTGCTTGCCAATGTCAAGACCAGAGGAATCTTGGGGGAGATTCAGCTTCTGAACATCATTGAGGAAATGATGACTCCAGATCAGTATGCACTGAATATCGCAACCGTACCCGGCAGGGAAAGCCGGGTGGAAGTGGCCATCAGGTTTCCGGGAAAAACCCAGGATGAAAGCTGTGTCTATCTTCCTATCGATTCCAAATTCCCCATGGACAGGTATCAGGTGCTTAGTGACGCATATGAATCTGGTTGCTCAGAAAGTGTTGCTCAAAGTTCCAAAGAGCTTGCCCGAGCAATTACTACTTGTGCTAAGGAGATCCGCAAAAAGTATATTTCCGCACCATACACCACCGATTTTGCCATCATGTTTTTACCGGTCGAAGGCCTCTACGCTGAGGTGAGCAGACAGTCGGATCTGTTGTACAAACTCCGATCTGAATTTAAGATAATGGTTGCTGGTCCCAGTAATCTCAGTGCTTTTCTCAGCTCATTGCAAATGGGCTTCAGAACTTTGGCTATTGAACAGCGCTCCAGTGAGGTCTGGACGCTACTCAGTGAGATCAAGACCGAATTTGGAAAGTTTGGAGTGGCTTTGGATAAAGTTCAGAAAAAGATAAACGAAGCGAATAATGCCATTGATCAAGCTGGAGTACGTAGTCGGGCAATTGAGCGGCGATTAAACAAAGTCGAAGAACTGCCCGACACGTCCCAGCAATTGGCCCTTGAAACCGCCGGGCTTTAGTCAACCTGGTGTCAAAGGATCATCTTCATCCGCTTCCAAGTAAATGGGGAGAGGCAATAGAACCTCAGTCGAATCGAAATTCCTTGCCTCCCCCATTTTACATGACCACACTCATGTCTTTTCAGCGCTATATCGAGCCTGCCTCACTACCCACCTGACTATTTTGTCCCTCAACCTTGGCAAGACGCTCTTGAATCGCTTTTAGTTCAGGATGGCCAGAGCCGGTTTGACTGGCTCTCTCCCAGTGATATCGTGCCCTTTCCCAGTTTTCAAGATTGACATAGATCTCCGCCAGCATGCGATTCACATCGATGTTTCCGGGGCGAATCTCATATTCCTCCATGAGGTACTCTAATGCCCTCTTGTTATTGCCAGACAAATGACCATACACATAAGCGAATTCCATCGACATTTTGTGACCGTTGGCCTCATCATCCTCCAACATGGCAAGTACATCCACTATAACTTCTGCTTTCTCTTCGTGCAATCCCATATGATCATAGATTTCGGCCAGTTTTACGTTAAATCCAACCTCGGGAATGACACGAATAGCCTGATCTAGCAGATCTATCGCCAGTTCAGGATCACCTCGCTCAAAGGCAAGATTTGCCTGTTCGGCAATGGCAAAGGGATAATTGGGTCGCTCGATGAGTATGCTTTCTAGTATGGCTTCGGCTCGATTAGCATCACCTATATCTCTGTATAGTTTGCTGAGGGTCACTTTTGCCCAGGCTGTCTCTTCATAGCTGGGGAAGCCAGCTGCCACAGCCATCTCCATTGCTTCGATAGATTCTTCAGGCATACCATGGATTTCCCTCAGATAGGAGACCCTGGCGTACGAGCGAAGATCCGGTCGGATAGAAACCATCTTATCAGCCATTTCGATGGCGGTTCGGTAATCACCCATTTCTACCTGGGCATCTACCAAAACACCATAGATCTGGGCATTGAATGGATTGAGTTTCACCGCAGCACTCGCTGTCTCTAGAGCCTCAGGAAATTGATGAAGCGACAGGAGCACCCCTGCTTTCAAGCTTTGGGCCATGAATTCTTGGTCTTTATCTCTACCCTCATTATCCAGAATCTGGTCGAGAACATCCAGGGCAGCAGGGTAGTAGTGACCATGTTCACCGGTGATGCGCGCCTCACGGATATAGATTTGCGCCAATGAGATCCTACTAGTGAGATCATCAATATCTCTTGAAGCTCTTGCGCTAAGCTCAGCGAAACTGTTTTGTAAATTGGTCCATTCTTGCCCATAATGCAACGCTGCGGTTCGCTCCATCAGCCTGGGAATATCCGTTACTGAATGAATTGATTTATCTTGTTGACAAGAAAGTAGCGATAGGGATAAAGCTAAGATAATAAGTGTTTTATAAGTGATTGTCATGACTATTAGTTTAAGTATGGCAGCTTCCCAATCCATCATCAGTCAGCTGCCATAAATTAGAGAGAGCTTATTCTGATTTCCAGATCTTAAGGGTTTGCAGGAGCTCGCCATTTAAGGTGACTTTTGCAAAGTACCATCCGGAGGGGATCGTCGGTACCTTCCATTTTATCTCACTCTGACCGGGTTGATTAATTTCTTTACTGATTTGATCGACGGATCTACCGTTGAAATCAAAAAATTGTACGTTTAACTCACCGGCATGTTCCAGTTGAAGAAGCAAATTGAAATCATAAACAAATGGATTTGGGAAGCCTTTAATGTCATAGTCCTTACTGGTGGCTAATGGTGCTGCCACGCCCAGGCCTAATCTAGCCATCGGCTCTATGGCGGTAGCAGGGAGGCCCCCACATTCCCCATCACCGGCCCAGGGAGCAGCAAGAAATGGAAACTTCTTTTCAAAAGCTGCATCGTTAGCTTCTACACCTGTACTGTATGTCAGTACATCCAGAAGGTCGGCTGTTACCGGATCTGATTCTCCCGAGATGAAGTCGTCATACCACAATCCGAGAGCTGCCAGAACGACTCCGGACACTGCTTGAAGTTCAATTCTGGTGACATCATCTTCCAGTCGCCTTCCATTGGGAAATCCGTCCATGTTGGGGATGAATTCCAATTCTGCATCTGTGTTGAATCTGTCGTCTGTTAGACCCAAGACAGCAGCCCAAATCAGTCCCAGTGAACTGAAATCCGGATCGGACCGCTTGGTTGGGGGAACTGACATATTCAACCGGAGCATGTCGCCACCATTAGGAAGGAAATTGTTTACAAATGGTTTTCCGGCAGCCAGTGGGTCGCCCCCTTTGCCGGTTGCCAATTGGTACGGACGCAGATTGGGCACTCCAGTGTGAAAGGCCGGCCAAAGATCTACGGATCGAGGTTTGCCTGGTGCCGGAAGAAGAAGGGTACCGAAAACGGCGTCATCCAATGCCGTACCTGCCAGGGCAGGTGAACCTTTCAAGGGATACAAGCCATCATTACCATTACCAAAATCAAAAGCCTGCAGGGAATTGCGCTGTATTCTAAGGCTGGTGAGAGCCGGCACAGCCCCGCCAAAGAGATCGTCATCCATGTAAAGTGCGAGCTCCGGATTGTAAAAGAATTCGTCTAAACTTGTTTCTGCGATTTCATCATAGGGAGACAATGCGTTCCAGTAGTCCTTCATGCCAATGGGGATTACTGCTTCATTAGTCAGGGGCATACCCAGTCTGGATACCTGAACCCAATCACCCGAATGTTCTTCTATACCTGGTGACAGTGTACGGATAGATCGTCGACTGGCACTAGCCCAAACTCCGATAGTGAAGCGGGAATCCAAAAGATCGTCTTTACCAGGAAAATCACCATCTCGGGAAAGCAATCCAATGGGAATCTGCAGAGCAATTGTACTTACGTTTTTACAGGCTACACCATCTCGGGGCAGATCACCTTGCCGGGGTGCATCTCCCAAGTCGAAGACTCCTCCAAGGTCAACAAAAAATGGATCGTCCATCGGGCCACAAAAGACCTTTTCTCCCGTTACGGTAGTATAGGTAGCCAATTTCATCAGGTTTTTGTACTTGGTCTTCAAGCCTACTGCTGATTCTATTGAACGCTCACCGATATTGTTTGGTGGTACTCTTCCGTTTACGATTATAGGTACCCAGAACTTACCACCGTTATCCGTTTTCTCTAGTGTATAGGTAGTCTTCAGATTTTGTTTTCCTAAACGGATATTGAAGAAAGTGCTCGGATCTTGGTTTTCGATATGGAAAGTAAATCGGTATGTGATTTCATCCCCAGGCTTTGTAACGTCGTTGTCGATGTGTATTTCGTACCGGATATTTTCTCCGAAAGTGTAGTAGTTCGGTCCTCCCTGGGGAAGCTGTAGAGGCACGTAGGTAGCTATGATCGTGACGGTGTTCTTGTTATCCGGACTGCGAAACGCATATAGATCTACGTTGTCCGTCAGAGGATCGTCAGCGATCAGGGGAGCTTCTCTGTGACTGGAAGCATAACCGGAGTTAAGAGGACATAGAATAAATAGTGACAGAGCAATGATCTGAAATATTCTAGAGTTCATGATTGATTTTTTTATGATGATTATACTACTGAGTGTCAATACCTCTCCAGGGAGCGGCTACGTATGGAAATGACGACTTAAATGCACGATCATTTTTTTCGACTCCGGTAGAGTAGCTCAATACGTCCAGTAAATCGGGAGTGACCGGATTTGATGAGCCAGCTTCGAAGTCATCATACCAAAGCCCTATTGCAGCCAGAACAATCCCTGAAACAGCTTGTAATTCGATTCGGGTCACATCATCCTCAAGTCTTCGACCATTTGGAAATCCGTCCATATTCGGTATGAATTCAAGAGCGGTGTTCGCATAAGCTGGATCTGTTAATCCTAGCACGGCAGCCTGGATTAAACCAAGGGCCGAAAACGCCGGATCAGTTCGGTCTGTTACCGGTACAGCCATATTGATCCTAAGCATGTCACCACCATTGGGAAGGAAATTGTGAATAAAGGGCTTACCCATAGCAAGAGGGTTACCGCTTTTTCCTGTAGCCAATTGGTAGGGTGGGAGATCTGGTACACCAGTGTGAAAAGCAGGCCAAAGGTCCACCGATCTGGGTTTTCCGGGACCAGGAAGAAGCAGGTTTCCAAAAACGGCATCATCCAGGGCGGTACCTGACAGGGCTGCATTACCTTTCAGAATGAATAATCCGTCCTGGCCATTGCCAAAGTCAAATGATTGAAGAGAATTTCTCTGAATCCGAAGTGATGCGAATGATGGAACCGCTCCACCAAACAGATCATCATCCATGTACAATGCTAATTCCGGGTTGTAAAAGAAACCATCAAGACTGGTTTCACTGATCTCTTGGTAAGGGGTGAGTCCATTCCAATAGTCTTTCATTCCGATGGGAATAACAACCTCATTGATCAATGGCATTCCCAATCGTGAGACCTGTACCCATTCACCTGATTCGTCATACTCTCCGGGCATCAGCGTCCGGGTGGTTTTACGGCTAGCACTTGCCCAGATTCCGATGACATAGTCGGGATCCAGGATTGACGTGGGGGTGGGAGGTGCGGCAGGTTTTATCATCATGGAAATTGGTACCTGAATAGCAATTGTATGTACATTGAATTGAGCTAGTCCATCTCGGGCAGGCCCTTGCTGGCGGGGGGCATTTCCCAGATCAAAGATTCCACCAAGGTCAACAAAGAATGGGTCATCAGCAGGACCACAGTATACTTTTTCACCATTGGAGGTGATTTGAATTGCTTGGGAAATGAGCGTCTCATAAGTGGTTGCTAAACCGACTGCCGATTCAATAGATCGAGGTCCGATATCGGTCGGAGGAACTATCCCATTGGTGATGACGGTCGCAAAAGTGGAGCCTCCATCCATACTTCGCTCCAAAGTATAAGTCGTCTTGATGTTTTGAAGGCCAAGACGAATATTGAAGAATGTAGTCGGATCCTCATTGAACCTGTGGAAGGTGAATCGATATATGATTTCATCACCATGAATGGCAGCATCGTTGTCGATATGGATTTCATATCGAATGTTCTCACCAAACGAATAGTAGTTTGGCCCCCCATGGGGTAGTTCGGTGGGAATGTAGTTGGCAATGATCGTCACTGTGTTGGGATCATCAGGGCTGCGGAATGCATACACGTCTGTGTTATCAGCAAGTGGATCATTTGCGATTAGTGGCGCCTCTCTGTGACTGGATCCGAATACGTCGGAAGACACTCCGAAAAGGATAAAGAATGCAGAGCAGGCCATAGCTTTCGCTATTGAGTTGATTGTTCTCATATCAATTAGAATTAAGAAATGGAAAAAGGACTTATCGATCCAGGTGGCCGTATTGACTGTTTGATGCTACCTGTTTACAAAACTACTTACGGAAGTAGCGGACCGTTTGGATTTAAAACTTCCGACTTTTTTTGAAATAATTGACAAATCAAGAGGGTACGTTACCCAGAACATACATCTGATCCAGCGTTGGATTAAGAACTCCACCAAATGGTTCCAGGGTAATCGCAAAAGCTTGGGCATCATCTATATTCTCCATTTTGAACAGAGTAGGATCGCTGGAATAATCGAAGACACCAATACTCACTGGCTGACCGGCCTTGATCGCCCATAATTGATATTGTCGGTCTGGAGCCGGTATAGGAAGGCCACTCGCTTCCAGGTAAACATCATTACTAGACTGGTTCCAGTACACAGCAGCCATGGCATTGGGAGAAATAGGTAATCCTTCAAGAGGTACTTTGGTAAAATTGGGATCCAGTGCGATTTGCAATTCTTGCTGGACCTGATTGAGCTCTTGATTTAGCGTATCAATCTCTCCCTGGAGACTATCTGCCAGGATAGCAGCTTGTTCAATTTCGTGTTTGCTGGATTGGGCATGAGCCAAACAGTACATCAGGATTCCCCCGGAAAGCAATAGCCCAAGGATAGTTACGGCAATCGTTAATATTTTTTGATTCTTTCCCTCCTCCTTGGGTTCAGGAGTCTGACCTGCCTCCTCATCCTCTATTCTGCGCAGAATGCCTGCTTTGAGCAGTGGGCTAGGCTCCTCGACAGATGACATCGACAAATCTTCAAGGCTTTTGGAGATTCGAGTGACCTCTTCCATGATCTCCGGGTGCTTTTCCATCATCTCTTCCACCTCATCTATACCAGCCTGAGTCAGATCGCCCAATACGTAGGCTTCCAATATTCCGGATTCTATGTACTCTTGAATATTCACGTGGGATCAAGTACTTTTCGGAGTTCTAAAATAGCGCGCCTCAATTTGGTCTTCACCGTACCCAGTGGCATGCCGGTTTGATCAGCAACGTCTTTATGTGTATATCCTTTAAAGTAGATCAAGTTTAAGATTTCTTGTGCGTCATCTTCCAACCCGGCTATCACATTCCTCAACCCAATATCACCGATCTTCATTTCTTCAAAATCTTTTTCTTCCAGCTTATATACGTGTAAGTCGAGGGAAGAGGTTTTCTCATCCTCCTTCGAGATCCTGGATCTTCGCTTGTCGATCGCTTCGTTTCTGGTGATTTGAAGCATCCAGGTAAAGAGTCGACCTCTCTCAGAGTCGAACTTTTCAATGTTTTTCCAAATCTTGAGAAAGGCATCCTGTAGGACCTCTTCAGCACTCTCTTTTGTTCCCACAATCCGTCTAGCCACTCCAAGCAGAGCTCCACCATACTGATCGAACAGGTAGCCAAGGGTGGCACGGTCTTTCGCTAAAAGACCATCCACGATCTCTTTTTGTGAGCGAGTTTTGGTGGACATAGAGCCGGTAAATTAGCGATATTTTTTTTGATCAATAGCAAGAAACTCTGCGGTATAAAGACCTTAAAGCTTTGTGGATTGATCACTGTACAGGTTCAGCAGAGAATCAACTGTCTCTATGACACCCATCATGGACAAGGGTGTGCTCTGGAGCTAGATTTGGCGAGGATCAATAATAATCAGTCATGAAACAGTTGTTGCTTTTTGGAGCCTTAGCTATCGGCGTATTTCTGACAGGTGGCAGACTGCTTAGTCAGGAACAGACGGAAGTCTTCGGCACATTGTTGGAAGAAGAACGGGAGAGTATTGAAGCACTTGTGCTTTATCCGGAAGAAACCAGAAATGCCATTTTGGAGTTATCCATGTATCCGGAATTGCTTGTTAGAATCAGTGCAATTCAGCAAAGTAGCCGGGACAAATTTATCGATGCCTTATCACCCCTGAGTAGCAAAGATCAGAAGTTGATTTGGGACCTGACTCGATTCCCAGGCTTGATCAAAGCGATGGTAAGTGCTCATCATGAGGACAGGGATATTCACAAGTGTCTGGAGAATTACCCGCTCGAGGCACACTCCGATGCGCGAGTGGCTTTTCGTAAGCACCTAACGGTGCTTGAGGATATCGTACAAATAGAAACCGATAGTAAGAAAGGATTTGAAGAGGTGGTCTCCTATTACCCGGAAAACACACGGTTTGCATTTTACCATCTTCTTGAACTTCCGGAAATACTTTCAATTCTAAGTGACAATCTCCGCCTAGTGGTGTTAGCCGGTGATATCTACAAACGAAATCCGGAGTGGATTCTACGAATGGCTGACAGCCTCAACCTGGAGATTGCCAGACAGCAGGCTCAAGACCTGGCTGACTGGAAAAGTGAGCTTGAAAACGATCCTGAGGCACAATCAGAAATGGTCGCTGCAGCAGAGGAATATGCCGGTGAATACATCTATGATGATGTTTACTACGATCCTGTCGATGACGACATCTATTATGATGATGAAGAAGTAGTCATCGTTGAAAAACACTACTATCATCATTTCCCATACTGGTTTGGTTATCCGACCTGGTTTGAATACCCACGCTGGAGATACCATCCGTATTGGTGGGATTGGGGATTCTATTTTTCACCACGGCGCACTTGCATTGTGGTAGGATTGCCTTCATTTCATTTTACCCGATGGTACTTTCATCACCCGCATCATCATCACTATTATCCTCACTATACCAATCGATTTGTCCATCATTACTATGGTCACCGAACCTCTACAACCAGCATTACTGTGGGTGTGAGACATTGGAAGGAAGCAAATGGAGCAGTAATCGCCGAGAGCTGGCTTCAGGACGACAGAAATCGAGTGAGAAGGATCCGTGACTTTGGCCGGTTTGAATCTGACCGGATTCGATACAATCAAAGAAACATAAAAGCACCTTTATCTCAAGTCGAGTTTCATAAGAAGAATCCGGCCAAATACCGCACAATCCAAGTAGATCGGACTCAGATAACTAAGCAGGCGACACCAAGGTACCGTCGCACCACCAGCAGACAGATACCCACTGAAGTGATTAGTCCCAGGATACGTCGATCATCTCAACAAGTGGATGAAGGAAAAAGAAGGACCGTCTCCAGAGATCGCGACTATGACCGGATCACTGAAGCCAAGGAACGTCATAAACAAACGTGGCAACGTGATCGAAAGATTGAGACGAGAAAAGTGGTGCCAAGAAAACAACAATTGCCAAAGAAGCCGACTGTGACACGTACACCGGTACAAAAACCAGCTGCTAAGAAGAGTGCGACAAAAGGCAGTCCGAGGAAGAAGAACAACTGAATACAGATTGACTCTGGCTGACTACTTAAAAAGATCTGAACTCAAATAGCGATCGCCGCGATCGCAGACAATAAAAACAACTAATCCCTCATCGAGTTCCCTTGAGAGGCGGAGGGCTGCATCCAATGCCCCACCACTGCTCATCCCAGCCAGGATACCTTCTTCCAAAGCCAACCTACGAGTCATTTCACGGGCGGCGGTTTCGCTCACATCGATGATCCGGTCGACCCTTTCTCTCTCAAAAATCTTGGGAAGGAACTCCGGCGACCATCTTCGGATGCCGGGGATACTTGAACCGTCTGTAGGTTGGGTTCCGACGATCTGAATTTTCGCATTTTTTTCTTTTAAGAATCTCGAAACTCCCATGATCGTGCCCGTAGTCCCCATCGCGCTGACAAAGTGGGTGATTGCCTGATCGGTGTCTCGCCAGATCTCCGGGCCGGTAGTTCGATAGTGCATCCTGTAATTGTCAGGGTTGGCAAATTGGTTCAGTATGAAATAGTCACCAGTTTCGGCCATAGCTTCTGCCTTTTCACGCGAATATTCGATAGTTTGTGCGGCAGGCGTAAGAATGACTTCAGCCCCATAGGCGGTCATAGCCTGAATGCGCTCGATAGTAGCATTATCTGGCATTAACAACGTCATCCGTAGCTCAAGCAGTTGGGCAATCATGGCCAAGGCAATTCCGGTGTTACCGCTAGTAGCTTCCACCAATTGGTCGCCTGGTTTGATCTCTCCCCGATCAAGTGCTCCTTTTATCATACCAAAAGCAGCCCTGTCTTTGACGCTTCCTCCCGGATTTTGTCCTTCCAGTTTGCCAAAGATTTTTACCCGGCTGTTTTCCGGGATGTGTTGCAGCTCAACCAAAGGCGTATTACCGATCAAATCCGTTAAGATCATTCGTCCGTTTTAGAGTACAATACAAGATGGGGATCATCGTCGGCGGCATGGTACAACCGGGCCTGGTAATACACCTTTGAATTTGCTGGTACGCTTTTGGTGATCCACACATTACCTCCAATTACGCTGTTTCGCCCGATCACAGTATCACCACCCAGGATAGTAGCTCCTGCATAGAGAACAACGTGGTCTTCTATGGTGGGATGTCGCTTTTTCTCGGCGTCTTCTTTTTTCACACTTAGAGCCCCTAAAGTCACCCCCTGATATATTTTCACGTCATTACCGATCACCGATGTTTCACCGATTACTACTCCGGTGCCGTGATCAATACATAATCTCTCTCCAATATGTGCGCCTGGATGAATGTCGATCCCAGATTTTGAATGAGCCAATTCAGCAATCATTCTCGGAATGATTTGCACCTTTTGCAGATGCAACTCATGAGCTATCCGGTAGGCGGCAATAGCAAAAAATCCTGGATAGGTTCGGATCACTTCGGGCTTGCTTTTTGCCGCAGGATCACCTTTAAAAATAGCATCGGCGTCATCTTCTAGTTTCTCCAGTACGACGGGAAGAGCCGCAAAGAATTGGGCAACAACATCATCAACTGGCAGTGGCGAGTGCTTCGAATTCCTTTCCAACAGTGTCTTCAATTCCTGCTGAAGATCCTCATAATAGGCCTCCAGCTCATTTTCTGCCGTCAGTTTGCGCTCACAATAGTCCGGGAAGAGCAAGCCCATGATGTCCATGAAAAATTCCTGCACCTCTTTGGGTGCGGGACAGCGTGGACAATCTTGATGACGGGCTAAGAGGGTTTTTAGGAATGCTCGGTGCATCATTTGTGCTTTTAATCGAGGGACGAAGATAGCCATCTCTACTAAGATTCGGATCGTACTTTTACCTGACCATGAGAATCCTTGGGGTCAGTATTGGCCCACCGTCAGCACAACGATTTTATTATCGGTATTGGATTTAAGTGTCATAATGGAGGTCAGATTACTTTCAATACTCAAGGTTTGGAGGAATACACGGATCCATGTAGAAAGATCCGTAAGGAAGTTAGATAAAAGAAGGAGTGTTTTAAATACATCTTGTTCTTTGGTTATTTCGATTGTCTTGAAGATCTTGAATCTCCTCTTGCCTGGCAGAAAATGGGGGCTAAGCATCTCCTTTAGTTGGATTCCTGCCTTGATCGTCTACTACTTTGGGGTGTTTGGTTTAAATATTTTGGGTACTAGCAATATTGGCAAGTGGTGGGAAGAGCAGGAAGCGTAAAATAAGATTCATGAGATAAAAGAAAGTGAGGAGCTCAAAGAAGAAGAGTTAGAATTAAAGGAGCTTCGAAAGACCTACCAGCGATTCTGATTTTGTGTAGGAAATCACGTTCACTATCTTAGGCTTTTCACGAAATAATAGCACGGCCTTGAAGATTGGAATGAACATGTTGCTGTGGACGACGGATGTCGACTCTTCCCACCTCTCTATCATAGAAGATATCAAGAGAACTGGTTTTGATGGGGTTGAGATTCCGATTGGTGGTGGGGATAAAGAACATTACCGTCAATTGGGGAAGCTAATCAGCGATCTTGAGCTTGGATGCACTTCAGTCACATCACTATTTGAAGATGGCAATCCGGCAAGTTCAGATCCGGCAATAAGAGCAAAAGCACTTGAGCAGCTTAAATGGCGGATCGATATGGGAGCGGAACTAGGGGCCGAGGTGATTGGAGGTCCTTTTCACTCTGCCTTCGCCTATTTCTCCGGCAATCCTCCGACTATCGAGGAGCGAAAGCACAGCACGGAAGTGTTGCAGAAGGCAGCCGAGTACGCATCTCAGGCTGGCATCATATTAACTCCCGAAGCTCTAAACCGGTTTGAGTGTTATCTCTACAATACCCTCGATGAGATCAGTGCTTTGATCCGAGAAATAGATCATCCAAATTTGCGTATGATCTTCGACACTCACCATGCCCATATTGAGGAGAAAAGCATGCGGGATGTCATCCAGCGACATAAGGATATCATAGCTCATGTTCACATCTCAGAGAACGACCGGGGCACACCAGGAACCGGCCAGGTAGCGTGGGATGAAGTCTTTAGCAATTTGTATGACGTAGGTTATGATGGATGGCTTACTATAGAGGCGTTCAGCCGCAATAACCCGGTCTTTGCTTCCGGGATCAATGTCTGGCGCAACTTTGCTCCCACACTGGATGAAGTTTACCGTGATGGTTATGCTTTTATCCGGAAGATGTGTGACAAGCATTCGCAGTCAGCACAGTAAAATGACAGTTTCACATGAAGTATAAGGAAGGATACGTAGATGCCCAAGGGACCAGAATCTATTTTCATGAGCGAGGGGATGGTCCTCCCCTGATTCTTCTGATGGGATTTGGCGCGGATGGTTCAGTTTGGGAGAAACACGTAGCTGTCTACGAGAAACACTACCGATGCATCATTTTGGATAATAGGGGAGTGGGCAAATCTGAGCAACCTGCAGGACCCTATTCTACCGCTATGATGGCCAATGACACGGCTGCAGTGATGGACCATCTTGGCATTTCCAGGGCTAGTGTCGCAGGGATCTCCATGGGTGGTGCCATCGCTCAGGAGCTGGTATTGCACCATCCGGAGAAAGTTCATTGCCTGGTATTGATCAGCACATGGCCGCGATTCAACCAGTATGCGAAGACAGTCTACGAAAACCTTAAAAAGATTCGGCGGACATCAAAGCCTGATGATTTTATGGAATTGCTCCAACTCTGGATTTTTGCGCCACCCTGGTATGAGAGAGAATATCACTCTCTGGTCGAAGGTCAACAAGCCGCCGCATCCAATCCAAGCCCGCAATCCCAGAATGGATTTGATGGCCAACTTGATGCATGTATCCAGCATGACACCGTTGCCAGGCTATCACAAATCAGCGTACCTACATTGATCACAGTGGGAAGCATGGATATTTTTACACCACCTGCCTTCTCCGATGTATTGCACAAGGGCATTGCAGGTTCTAAACTAGTCACATTCCCCGAAGGAGGGCATGTCCATCATTGGGAAGATCTCGATCGATTCAATGCAGTAACCTCTGAATTCCTCCTCGAAAATAGACCTTAACCTATGAGCCGAATCAGACTTGGATGCGAAACCTACACCTGGCAGATGCCAGGTGAGCAGTACAAAGGCAGGCTGGAACACATCATGGAGGTGTGTTGGAAAGCAGGCTTTAACGGGATCGAACCAGAATCCAGTTTCCTGAAGCATCTTGAAGATCCTGTGCAAATGAAGGATGCATTGCAGAAGTACGACATGGAATTGGCCGTGCTATGTGTTGTGGAAGACTGGCTGCATCCGGCCGAGACTGCAGATGAACTAGCCCGCGCAGCCACATGGATCCAATATATGAATCAATTTCCCGAAGCCATCCTGCTCTTGGTTCAAATGCCACAAGAGAACAGGGAAAATCTCAACGAGCGTCAAGAGAATCTCTTGCGATGTGTGAATGAGTTTGCAAAAAGGGCCTCGGAACAGGGCATTGTCTGTTCCTATCATCCAAACTCTCCTCCCGGCTCGATCTTTCGCACGGAGGCAGACTATGAGATCCTGCTGGAAGGATTGGATAAGGAGGTGATCGGTTACTGTCCGGATATTGGACATATTGCCGCAGGAGGAATGGATCCGTTGAAGATCATTCAGCAGTACCGGAGCCAAATCAACTTGGTACACTATAAAGACATGTATCATGACGGACGTTGGGCTGCTACCGGCGAAGGTGATATCGATATGGTTGGAATCACTGAGTATTTGAAAGACACTGATTTTGAAGGATGGATCATTATGGAAGATGAATGTGACCAGGCGATTACCGATCCTGATGGACTGACGATCGAGGATGGAAAGTATATCGATCGCGTGCTTCGTCCAATCCTGGCTTAGACCACCTGGTTGAACTCAGTCCCCGAAAAGAAATTGATGACATTCTGCAACGCTTCATCAAACATCTGTGTGCGAGCCTCCATAGTGCCGGTCCCATTGTGGGGGGTAAGTATGACAGTGTCAAGTTCAAGGAAAACCTTAGGGATTTGTGGTTCGTTAGGGAAAACATCTAAAGCCGCTCCGGCAATTCTGCTTTCCTCCAATGCCATGCCCAGCGCATCGTAGTCCATCACGCCTCCCCTGGCAGTATTGACGATAAATGCAGTTGATTTCATTTTCCTTATGAAATGAGCATCAATCAATTGGTCTGTCGCACTCGTGAAAGGGACATGGATCGAAACCACATCAGCGTGTTTTGCCAATTGATCCAGGTCAACATATCTGCATTGATACACTGTTTCAAATTCTTTATCTACTCTGTTGCGGTTATGATAGATCACCGACATTCCCATAGATGCAGCCATCATTGCCAACTCTTTACCGATTCGTCCCATTCCGACAATTCCAAGAATCTTTCCTTCCGGGGATGTTCCAAGTACATTTGGGTCGCTAAATGATTTGATTTTGCCAGCCCTTATTTGCCGATCTGTCAAGGTCACTTTACGAAGCAGCGACAAAATAAGTGATATGGCAAATACAGCCGTTGGTCTTGCGGTGGACCTGGGAGTATTTGAAACAACACAGCCCCTGGCTTTTGCCGATATGACATCTACATTGTCGTAGCCTACTCCATAGTTAGACACGATCTTGAGATTTTGAGCCTTGGCCAGCAGGCTTTCATCAACTGCCAATTCAACGGCTATCAGTGCGTCATACTCTGAAATTTGATCAAGCACTTGCGGGTAGCGGCTTTCCTCTCCTTGCAAATATTGAAGTGACACATCATGTTTAAGAGTTGACTGAAAGGGCCGACGGTCAATATGGCTAACAAGAACTTTCTTAGGTCTCATAAGGTTTTGAACTTTGAGAAAAGATATTTCGCAATTCTATTATCGGACGATTTTATTAGAGTGTCGCATCCGCCAATTCATGCATATACACCTCCATTCACATTCAATATTTCGCCGTTGACAAATCCCGCCTCTCGGGATGCCAAAAAAAGATAGGCATGGGCTACGTCCTCCGGTTGTCCAGCTCGTCCAACCGGAATAGCTGCCATGCCGGCTTCAATCACGGCGGCTGGCATGGATGCGGTCATGTCTGTCTGAATAAAACCAGGTGCCACAGCATTGACAGTGATTCCATATTTGCCAACCTCCTTGGCGAGTGATTTTGTAAATCCTATTATCGCCGCCTTGGAACTTGAATAATTGGTTTGACCGAAAGTACCTACATAGCCGTTAATCGAAGAAGCCGAGACAATACGCCCATAGCCAGATTCTTTCATATGGGGTAGAATCAATTTAGTGATGGTAAATACACTGTTCAGATTTATGTCCATCACATCATGCCATTCATCATCCGACATTTTCAGGAATGTCCTGTCTCGAATGATGCCAGCATTATTGATCAATATGTCAATCTTACCGTGCTGCGAGATAATTGATTCTACTAGCGACTTAAGTTTTTGGCGATCACGCACATCAACGACAAATGATTCGGCTTTCAGATTCTGACCTCTGATTTCATCAGCCACTTCATTCACTTCGTTAAGGATATCTATCAAGAAAACTGTTGCACCTTCTTCGGCGAATAGACTGGCAACCGCTTTTCCTATTCCTTTCCCGGCTCCAGTGATGAATGCATATTGACCCTCTAATCTTTTCATTCCAATTGTTGTATTTTTGGCCGTTCCAAATTAGCAATTCCCGTCAATCATTCATGGGTCGCATACTCTTTATCCGTCACGCACAGGCATCCTTCGGAACTGGCAACTACGATCAGTTATCGAAATTGGGATATCTGCAGGCCAACAAATTGGGGATCCACCTGCTCAGTGAGGGTATCCGTTTTGACAAAATATACGTGGGTCCCGCTAAGAGACACAAGCAAACCCTGGAGCAAGTACAAATCGTTTATGAATCTTCTCAAATCTCTTTTCCCACATCCATAGAATCATCCTCTTTTCAAGAACATCGGGGAGCCGAGGTTTTGAGACATTTGCTTCCCGCTTTGATTGAAACGGATGATAAGATACGGACATGGAAGGCTGAGGCTGCCCGCGATGCATCCCTCAGCAGAAAGATCCATCTTCGCACCTTTGATTACTTCATGCCCCGGTGGGCAACTGGTACACTAACGGTTGAACATCCAACTGATTTTGAAGATTGGATTTCATTTCGCAAAAGAGTCAATCAGGGTTTTACTGAAATCCTTAATCAATCAAGAAATGGTCATACAGTAGGAGTCTTCACTTCCGGTGGTACCATGTCTGCGGCTGTTGGCTATGGACTTGCCATGTCCGATAATGCTCGACTGGCCCAACTTAATACCGTTGTACGCAACACAGCTATAACTGAATTTCTCTTTGATGGTGATCGTCTCACCATGTCTTCTTTTAACATTACTCCTCATTTACCTGTCCAAGAGCGTACCCTTGTCTAAAGGGCCATTAGCAGAATACTGATTCTTACCCTATCTTCATGTTCAAGATTTGAATATGATGACCAACCAGCATCTACTGCTTTTTACCGTATGCGTGTTCCTTTGGGCATGCAAGTCCGGCGAGGACCAAAGTCAATCCACAGAAACAGATACAGGACCTCCACAATGGGTTAGCTACACCGGTGAAAGTGGACCGGGTAAGGGAAAACACATTGTTTTGGTGAGCGGGGACGAGGAGTATCGATCTGAAGAGGCATTACCTCAACTGGGTAAGATATTGTCAGTACGACATGGGTTCAATTGTACGGTACTGTTCGCACAAAATCCGGCTGAACCTGGTGTAGTAAAGCCTAAGTATCTCAATAATATTCCGGGAATGGAAATGCTTGATGATGCAGATCTGATGATCTTATTCACTCGCTTCAGAGACTTGCCCGATGATCAAATGCAGCACTTTGAAAACTTTCTCAAGAGTGGAAAACCACTGATTGGCATCAGAACAGCTACTCATGCATTCAATGTGGAAGATTCTACCAGCAAATGGTATCACTACGGTAATTTTTACGAAGGCCCGATGGAGGAATGGCATGGTGGATTTGGTCGGTTGGTCTTGGGAGAAAAATGGATCAGTCATCATGGACATCATAAACACCAAAGTACCCGGGGAATCATTGCTCCCGGAGCTGAGGATCACCCCATATCAAGCGGCCTGACTGATGGTGATATTTGGGGTCCAACTGATGTATACGGAGTGAGACTGCCTTTACCGGGGGATTCCCAACCCATCATTCTTGGACAAGTAATGAATAGGGCCGGAGAGTATGATGAAAGTGACCGGTTGTTTGGCATGCGTGCCGATGATTCAGAAGTCGCAATCAGGAATACTGCACGAGAAGACGATATGAATCCAAATGATCCCATGATGCCGGTAGCTTGGACGAAATCTTATCAGATCCCGGCCGGAAAAATGGGAAAGGCATTCGTGGCCACCATAGGGGCATCAACTGATCTTCTCGCAGAGGGAACACGAAGAATGTATGTCAATGCTGTTTACTGGCTGTTGGATATGGAGGTTCCGACGAAGGCAAATGTAGGAATCGTTGGTGAGTTCAAGCCAACAGCTTATAGTTTTATGTCGGATGAGTATTGGGAAGAAATGAATATGAAGGTCTCGGATCATCTTATGGAGGATGATCTGCCCTTGGAGCTGCTACTTAGATAGTTCTAACCTAAGTTATCCGATTGCAACGGTTGAGAATTGCATGGTTATTTACCGTTTTACTCGACTATGACAATTCGTTTAGTGAGTTTTCCGGTTTCAGTTTGTATTCTGATAAGGTACAATCCGGCTGATAATTCATGATTTGCATTGATTCTTTCTCTTATTCGACCCGTGGTAGTCTGACGAGAAAGAATATTATCCACAATTATTCCCTGGGCATTTAACAGATCAATGATTAGCCTAGAATCCTTTGCCAATTCAAGATCTAGATCAATTGCTCCCGCTGAAGGTACTGGTCCCAGGTAGAGTCTCGTTATTTCAGTAGGGGTAAGGGTAGCAACTGTTCCTTCTTCAAGATCAACCCGAATTTCATACCAGGAAACCCAACTGGGACTACTCACGGTTTCGAGACGTAGATAACGCAATGTGTCCGGTACCACCGGTTGATATATTAATATGTCCATATCTCTTGTGACCTGCTCAAAGCGCTTAAGAAGAGTAAGATTACAATTGTTGCCATCCCTGGCTCCCTCCAGATTATGAGCAGTTGATCCATCGGGAAACTGAGACACTACTAATTCAATCTGCCTGACAATCCGGTCTCTTTCAAAGTCAATCTGAACCCACTGAGGGGAGCCGCTACCTGCAGACCAAATCGAGCCCAGATCATCATCAAAAGCCTGAGCAGCTGGATTGCCCGGTTCCGTTCTGGATACGGTAATGGTACCAAGTTCATTTTTGAACGACTCTTTTTCTTCGCAGAGACTAGAACAAAGCAGGTCTCGGCAGAACTCAATTTCTCCCCCAACCATTGTCTGGATGACTTCGATATCGAAAAGCAGATCGGGATTATTTTCGTAATCAAGAGGATTGGAGGATACCACTATGAGATCGGCATATTTGCCAGGGCTAAGGCTCCCTTTAATATCTTCTTCCTTTGTGGCGTAAGCTGCGTCAATAGTCAATAGTTTGACACACTGAGCAATTGTGAGTTTCTGATCTAATTCCCATTGAGCATGTTCTCTATCCAGATATCCCATCCGGGTCACTCCCTGATGGATAGCCCTGAAGGGATTGTAGTCGCAGGTAGTATTGTTAAATGGTGCATCGGTGCTGGCCACACTAGGCAGATCAGCATCTACGAATTCACGCCATCGCATCTGGAGTTGAGGATTGGTGTTGGACAGATGATCCATATGAGTTTGTTGCTCAGGCCAGTCGGGAGGTCCCATGATTTGAAAGGAGGCAATGATGCCTTTTGAAAGCATTCGTTCCAGCTGATTATCGGTCACCTTTACAGCGTGCTCAATTCGATGCCGGTATTTATCATTGTTTTCCGCTCCGAGTACCAATTCAAATGCATTCAGCATTTTTTCGATTCCACTGATATTGACAGCATGAACTGCGATTTGCCAGCCATCGGTATGGGCCCGGATCGCAATAGCATTGGCCTCTTCCTGAGTTAAGATATCTGAAGTACCAAAAGGATCATCCACATACATCTTGATCCCCTGGGCTCTGATTCGATCTGAGTAAATTCGATCAGGTGGGTGATCGGCAAAGGCATTTAATGTTTCTACGTCAGCGATTGTGCCCCAATATCCATTTACTCTGACTGATAGCTTGCCCGCTGCTTCCAAAGCCTGAGCATTTTGGAGATGTTCAATACTACCGTCATTGGGCCGTCCAAATGCCAGTTCGGATATACTGGTCCAGCCATTGGCAGACAACATTTCCATAATCGCTTCCAGCTCAGGATGAGTAACGATATCTTCCTCATATGCGGTACACACATGCTGACGCCAGCTAAACCAATGACAATGGGCGTCGTTAAAACCTGGTAGCATTGTAAGTCCATGAAGATCAACAATTTGGGTGGATAATTCTTGCATGCTCAAGATTTCGTTGTTTGACCCTACGGCGACTATCTTGTCCCCCTCTATAGCGATAGCTTCAGCCACAGGTTGTGCATCATCCATCGTAACGATGTGGCCACCGTGATAGATGATGTCGGGACTGGCCCTAATAGAATAATTTTCTTGTATTTGCAGATTGTCCTTTACTGACCAGCTTACCGTGCAAATGATGGAAATAAATAGTGCTATCAGGTGCATTTTCATGTTCGATTTAATGCTTATGTAGGTATCGAGCCTGATATTAATGTAAAAATCAAATCGACGCAAGGATGAATGAGCCTGTGTCTAGTATCATTTAGCATATTGCACTGACAGTGACAGATGTCACCAAATCCAGTTTATCTTGTCAGTTTTTCAGCTCAGTACTATAATATTGCTCCGGTTCCTCGTGAAATTCAAATTTTTGGCATGAAAGTGGCAATAAGAGATCTACTAGATCCCTCTATCTGTTTTCCGGTCAATTTAGTAGAATGATTTAGAAAGATCATGAGAAAATGAATGCTCCCTGGAGGCTAACACAAAGTTCCAGCCTTCTTTTTCATTATCTCTTTATTTGTGGATCTTCCTTAATCATCCGTCATACCATAGATGTATGATCATGCATCTTACAGGTCAATTCTGAGAAAGATTTGAGTTGACCGGGTAACCATAGTTCTCCGATCGCAATAAAGTGATAACTAAAAATGATCGTGAGATATGAACAATTCAAAACATTCTAATTGGACCAAAGACTTTGGAATTGGAATAGCTTGCTTGCTGGCAGGATCAGTCTTCATCCTTGGTTTAGGTACTAAGATTGCCATGTTGGCCTCCGGAGCAGCAATAACCGCTAGCTCATGGGCCGGTCAGATGATGGTTGACATCATTTCCAGTACTCAAGGTACAATCGGTGATTTCTTCATGATAGTAGCATTGTTTGCTGGATCTTATGTCGCTACCAGTACCGGTATATTCAAATTCATACAAGCCGGTAGCAGACGGGCTGCGCACTCGTTGCGGCAGATTGAGCAGGCTGGGATGGAAGAGCTTAACAAAGTTCTGACTCCTCTGCAGGAAGTTGGAGTAGAGTCTTAAGAATCTTAATCCTAAATCAGGGCAGAGCGATCTGAAACGAGCTTTCGGACAGAATTGCTTAACGGCTCTTTTTCAAACCCTCAGCAGTCCGGTCTTCCAGTGGTGGAGCGGGAGTCATTGACGGAGGATTTTGTTCGAGCATCTTAAGTACTTCTTCGACCACACGTTCGATTTGAGGGTCGCGGCCCTGCACCAGGATTGCAGGATCATCCCAAACTTCAATATCTGGAGCGACTCCTTCACCTTCCCAAAACCAGTGTCCATCATTATCATATAGTCGGGCTCCTGGCACTGTAATTCTACCGCCATCAATCAGGCGGTGTCCGGTGGCAGGACCTACCAGAATTCCAAGGGTACGTTCACCTACTATCGGTCCCGCTTTCAACTCTTGAAATGCCCAGGGTAATCCATCTCCACCTGAACCTGCCCAACCGTTTATTAGCATTCCTTTCGGTCCGGTATTGGTTTTGATCGGATAAGTATGATCTCTCCCATGGCGCCAATGCAGATTATAAACTACCGGACGCTGCATAAGTTCAAGAAAACGATCAGCAAGCTGTCCGCCTCCATTAAAGCGTTCATCGATAATGAATCCTTTTTTATCCAATTGTCCATAGTACATACTAACAAGTTCCAGTTGGCCCCGCCCTCCGGTATTTGACATGTACACATATCCCAGCTGTCCGTTTGATAATTTATCGACCATTTTACGGTTGTCCTCAATCCATTCGAGGTGTCTGAGTTGATTTTCCTGAGAAGGCGTAAGGCACTTCACCGTAAGGATCATCTTATCGTCGGAATTGCCGGTCTTGCTGACTTCCAATCCAATTGTCTTTCCGCTGAGACCGTCAAATGCTGCATAAGGATCTTTGGAGGGATCCAGATCAACGCCATTTACCGATAGAATGAAATCGCCGGCACTTATATCAATACCAGGCTCATCTAATGGTGAACGCGCCTCGACATCCCAGCTGGCCGGACGGACGATACGTTTTACGAGGTATTTGCCATCTTTCTGATCCCAATCGATTCCGAGAAAGCCGGTACTGCGTCTTGGAAAATCTTCTGTGTCACCTCCGCTGGTGTAAGTGTGACCGGCACTTAGTTCGGATGCCAAATCGGACTGGATATTACTTATATCCCACCGGGTTCGCGCATCTTCTACAAGGGCTCCATATCTTTCGCGAAGAGCATTCCAATCAAGACCATGCATGTTGGGGTCATAGAAGAAGTCACGGTGCCGTCGCCAGGTATCGGTAAAAATCTGTTGCCATTCTTCCTTGGGAATCAGGTTCATATTCAGGCCATCCGTTGGAATGGCGTCTTCGATTTTCTGCCCTGGAGCAGCTTTTACTATGCCATACCTGCCTTTACTTCTTACCAGCAGCTGACTTCCATTTCCAACCACCCCGACTCCCTGAATGTCTTCCATGATCGTCTTTTCTTCTCGCTCCTCAAAGTCATAGATAACCAAAGAGGCAGATTGCTCATCTGAACCGGTGTTGGGAATGCGCACGTAAACGAGTTTGCCTTCAATTGGAATTAATGTGCCAATATTCCCTGCTTTAGGTGGTAGAAGGCGCAACCTGGATTCAATGTCGTCAAAGTCTATCTGGGTGATTGCTTCCTCAATATTCTCATCTCCTTTTTCGCCCTCTTTTTCTTGTTCGCCATGCTCTTTTTCATCGGACTTTTCTTCCTTGTCATTTTCTTCAATCTCAATCTGATCATTCTTAGTCGGTAATAAGACGGGAGTGCTCTTCATAAGACTTATGCTTGCTATCTGAGTGGCATTGGGATAAATCCAAGTACCATCGCTCAGATCTGAATAGGCAGCATCGAAATTACGGTCGGTGCGATAGAAGAGATACTTGCCATCAGGGCTAAAAACAGGTCCGAAGTCATCGAAATAGCCACTTGTGATTTGATGCCTCGAATTCTCTTCGACATCGTGTAGGAAGATGGCATCATTCGCATTTTCCTGAGTGAGGTGATAGGCTAGATATTTTGAATCAGGTGACCACGCAAGGGGATAGTTATCTTTTCCCGGATGGGTTTGGTGCCAAATCAGGTTATCTACTTTCGAGGTTGTTCCGGTAGATGCCTCAACTAGATTGATGTCATTTTTCTCATCGACAAAGGCCAGATACTTACTATCTGGTGACCAGTATAAGGTATACCCAAAACCACCTTGTCTTGAAGTCAGCTTACGCACCGTGCTGTGGTCACGACTATCTTGTAGATAAATTTCATACTCTCCCGAACGGTCGCTCCAGAACGCGATCGACTTACCATCCGGAGACCAGGAAGGATCACGATCAAAGGCACTGCTGGATTGAGTGAGATTTACTACATAGCCATCTTTTACAGGCGCATTCAATAGCTCTCCTCTCGCTTCGAATACCACCCTTTTTCCATCAGGTGATGGTGTCACATTTTGGATGTCGTTGCTGAGATCTACCGGTCGGCCGATTTCAGCAGTGAGGTCGCTGACTATCTGTACTTCTACTGGATGGTACTCCAGAGTAGAGAGATTCATCAGGTAGAGTGTGCCGCCATTTTCAAAAACTAGATCTTCTGGTCCTGTTGACATATAGGTTATGTCAAAGTCATTGAATGTGGTAAGTTGTCTGCTTGTTTTGTCATTTGTATCAAACATCCAGATGTTCCTACGCATATCGTCAGCTTGATCAGAAAGGAAGAAAACGCGGTGATCAACCCAGGCAGGCTTGCCGTCATTCGCGTGATTATTGGTGATGTTTTCAACTGTGTTATTACTGAGATCGTACAGCAATATATCGGATGAGAGACCTCCGCGATATCGCTTAAAAGGGTAGCTCTCGGTGATCTTGGTGATGTAAGCTAAACTGTTTCCATCGGGCGAGAAACTGGCAAGCTCACCATAAGGTATGGCCAGCTTTTGGGGGAAGCCACCAGATTTATCAACCGCAAAGAATTGCCGCGCCCTCCTTTGCCCGATCTCCCTTCGGGAAGCAAACAATATCTGATCTCCGGAGGGATGCCAATCCAACATTCGATCCGGATGAGATCCATAGGTCACTCTTTCAGGGATACCACCGGTAACAGGAATGGTGTAGATATCAAGATTGCCATGATAGCTTGCTGTATAACCGATTGTCTGGCCATCGGGTGAAAACCGTGGCCAGCTTTCTTCTCCTGGGGAGTGGGTAAGCTGGGTTGCGAGGCCGCCAGACTTTGGGACCAGCCAGATATCTCCTCCATATACAAAGGTAATTTGCGTACCGGATACGTCAAGGTAGCGCATCAGCTTGGCATTAATCTGGCTTTGGGTAGAATCGGTGATAAAGTACACAAGCGATAGTGCAACCAGAAGCCTCATAGTAGTGTAGTTTTGATTTTCAACGTAATGTATTAATATTTCAGGGATGGGGCTTGAAGTGTCGAGTCGCAGATGAAATGCAAAATAGGTGAGCTGGTTACTCCGGTCTTCTACCGTTTTCGATATATGGCTGCAACTAATCCAAACAGAATCACATAACTTAATTGGCAAATTGAGACAACTATGATCAAAGGTGTACATACGATGTTCTACAGTTCTGAGGCCGACAAGCTTCGAGACTTCCTGCGAGACAAACTTGGCTTTGCTGCAACCGATATTGGAGAGGGTTGGCTCATCTTTGATGTACCCGAAGCGGATATGGGTGTACACCCTGCTGATCCAACCGCTAAGCATGGTCAGCCAGCCGGTGCACATGATGTTTCATTCTATTGCGACGATATCAATGGTACAGTTGGAGACCTCAAAGCAAAAGGGGTGGAGTTTGTTGATGATATTCAAAACATGGGATACGGAATGGTTACTCATTTCAAAATGCCAGGTGGGGTCATTGTGCAGCTCTATGAACCGCTGTACCAGAAGTGACCACAATATTGCACGGTTGACTGGGCTATCAAAGGTTGATCGCTGATCAATCTAGGTCGTATGAAATTAATAGAGGTATTTCCGGGGTGCAATAAATAGATTACTAGATCCTATTGGTTTATCGAATTATTTGATTGCTATGATATTTCAATCGTTCCAACCGGGACCTCCTCTAGATCAATACGTTCGTGATTATGTTTATTACCGTGATTATCGTCCCGATCATAAGATTGATCGACTTGTGCCAGATGGCAGTGTCTCACTATTGATCGCTCTAAACGATGACCCGCAATATCTTTTCGATAACGTAACTCTTGAACCCGTTAAGAAGTTTCAGCATTCCTGGCTATCTGGTATGCAGGAAACTTTCTTGACAATTTCTTCCGGATCCGAGGTGGAAATGATCGTTGTTTCTTTTCTCCCGGGAGGATGCTTTCCCTTTGTTGGTATGCCAGTCACAGAATTACGCAACCAGGTGATTGAGACATCAGTGGTTTTTGGCAGGGAGATAGAGGATCTTCGTGAACGGTTGGGAGCAACAACCACAGAATTCTACTTTCAGATTATCACATCATGGCTATTGGCTAAACTATACCGGGCAGAGACGATATCTCCTGTGATACGGTTTGGAATCGATAAAATCTCGTCGATGCCTTCAAAGGCTGCAATTGCGGAAATCGTGGATCGGTCTGGCTATTCCAGCAAGCAGTTTATTCATTTGTTTAAATCGCAAGTTGGAGTAACGCCAAAATCATTTCAAAGAATCTCAAGATTCAACAAAATACTCTTCGAAATTTTCGGGAAAAATTCCTTGAATTGGATCGGGCTCGCCGACGATTTTGGGTATTACGATCAATCGCATTTCATCAAAGACTTTAGAAACTTTTCCGGCATCAACCCTGAACTCTATCTGAGTTCAAAAGGTGCCTATATGCACTACGTTCCCATCAGGTAAAATTTTTACAATGATATCCGGATGAGAAGTATTTCCTTTGGTGCTAAACAAAGGAAAGATGAAGAATCTGCTATATGGTTTTTGGCTTACCGTAATTATACTTTCCTGCAGCTCCGACGACAGGGGTGTCACAGAAGAAGATGTTGTTTACAGGATTGCCTACAATGTTTTGTATGATGAAGAAGCAGATGACTATGAAGTGTTCAGCATGAATCTAGACGGATCTGACAAGAAGCAAATCAGCAGATCGCCCGGAGTGGATTGGGTCTACTACGCTCATGCCGATAAGGTGTACTTTTTGTCGGATAGAGATACAGCCCATCGACATTATTTCTTGCACGAGGTGGATGCTCATGGCAATGGCATTCGTAAGGTATACGATGTCCGGCTAGCGGACTCCTGGATGGGAAGCCGAAAGAACGGCAGCGAGCTGGTAGTCAGACCTTTTCGAACGGTCGATTCTGCATTTCATATCATTGATCTGCAGGGTAATCTCCTTCAGCGGGTTGAGCCTGATCTGGCCATGATCAATGATCCAACCTTCTCTCCAGATGGGAGTCAGATCTATTTTCGGGGATCGCCGGTACCCATGGTGAGAGATTCTATGTTTTACGATGAGCTTTTTGTGATCAATGTCGATGGCACCGGGTTGAAGCAAATCACCGAGTACCCGCGCAGCGATACCACAGCCCGTTGGCACTCATACAAGGCAGGTCCCCCCCGCTGGAACCTGATCGACAACTATATCACCTATCAATCCATGCAAGATGGCCAGTATTCACTTTTTGCTACAACGCCGGATGGAAGCAGACAGTGGAAACTGACGGACAAAGAAATGAGCGAGGGTTGGCACGACTGGAGCCCAAATGCAAGATGGTTAGCCATCGAAGTATTTGACAAGGAACAAAGTCAATTTGACATTGCTTTGTTGAACTGGACTACCAAAGAAGTGACCATGTTGACTGATACTACATACAAGTACCAACAGGCACCTGTATTTGTAGAGGTGAAATAGGAACCACTTAAATAAGGTAACCTGGTGCTTGAAGAATCACTCATTGATGAAGGCGATGATGAAGCCAATCAGCAGGAGGACGGAGGTGAAGGTCATAGTGAAGCATTGTTGACAGAAATAGAGGCGAACGGAGAAGGTGAGTAACTCAATCAATCATCACCCTAGAAAACCAGTGGGATCATTCTAAATCATCTAACATGATGATTGATCTCATGGCGTATTATTCTTGTCATGATTAGTTAGACTAGAACGATGGTCTCAACCAATCATGAAGAATCAGGAAAAGACAAAAAAATACGATCCCGAACCTCAAAGGCCAAAGAAGGTATTTCGAAAGCTGGGTACGTGTTCACGTACCCTTTTTTATATCCTCAACCGCGAATTTGAGCACCCTAACGTCGAAGCCGAGGTCGCTATAGACCCTTTGGCGGGTGGCATACTGGCTCGCGGGCATCAATGCGGAATGCTTTGGGGTGCATCGATGGCTGCCGGTGCAGAGGCCTATCGACGATTTGATGATCTTCAGGAGGCCATGGCTCTTGCTGTCTTGGCTACCCGGAGTATCATGGATTCTTTTGTACAGCGTGAGGGAACCATTAACTGCCGGGAAATCACGCACTGTGACTTTTCCAACAATTGGAGCTTTGCCAAATACTTTCTGACTGGTAGGTTCCTGCATTGTTTCCGGCTGGCCGAAGAGTGGGCACCTGAGGCCATAGAAATAGCAAAAGAGGCCTTACAAAAATCATCAAGCAGCCTGATATCAGGACCGGTGAGTTGTGCTTCGGAAGTAGCCCGGAGAATGGGCGCCAGTGATGAGCAGATGGTGATGGTAGCTGGCTTCGCAGGAGGACTGGGATTATCTGGAGGAGGATGTGGAGCTCTTGCCTCTGCAATTTGGCTGAATACATTGGAGTGGTGTAGAGAAAGAGAGATCAATTCTGCTTTTCATAATCCAGCGGCCGAGGCAACTATGAAGGCATTCGAAGAGGTGACTGATGGTCAGATACTGTGCCAGCAAATCACAGGTGAGAAATTTACCTTCAAATCCCATAATGCGCACCTCGAGCAAGGAGGATGTGCTGAGATCATGTCATGTCTGACTGCCACCAGCGTAGGAGCTTGCTAACTCCTCACCCGGAGTCAATGAGCCATAGATTTAGGTCGATTCCAGGCACACTGATATCTTACAGCTGTTCCTTTATATATTCTTAGACCTCAGCTAATATGAAAATTGAGCACGTTGCCATATGGACAAAAGACCTCGAAAAAATGAGATCATTCTATCTCACTTTTTTTGATGTCCATTCTAATCAGCTCTATTTCAATCCAAAGAAAGAGTTTAGCTCTTACTTCTTATCATTCGAAAGTGGGGCCCGCATCGAGTTGATGTATAAGCCAGATGTAAGTAAGATGTTGGAAACAGATCATCCAAGATCTGGGCTGGCACATATTGCGATATCGGTCGGCTCTCGTGAGAAAGTCGATTTGCTGACGGAAGAGATCAGAAACGCAGGACATAAGATACTTGGAGAGCCGAGAATCACTGGTGACGGATATTATGAAAGTGTAGTTAGTGATCCGGAAGGCAACTTAATTGAGATTACTGAATAAATGAAGCAATAATGGCATGTGTTAAGACCCGCAGGGGTTATTATATATTTTTTCTTTTGATCTTAATTATCTCGTGTAACGATGAAGCATCCATGGCAGACTTGATCATTCATAATGCAAACATATGGACCGGCAACGATGTGCAGCCTTCTGCTGATGCCCTGGCAGTCAGCGGAGACACCATTATAGCCATCGGCAGGCATGATGACGTTCTAGAATTGAAGGGCCCTGAAACCGAAGTGATCGATGGTCGGGGAAAATTTATTGTACCCGGATTCATTGATTGCCATGTTCATTTGATAACCGGAGGTCGCAGCTTACTGAGTGTTGATCTCCGCGATGCAGCAACTCCACAAGAATTCATCCGGCGTGTTGCCGAATATGCGAAAACCCTTCGACCAGGCGAGTGGATCCTCGAAGGCAATTGGGACCACACTCTTTGGGGAGGTGAGCTTCCTCACAGAAATTGGGTGGACAGTGTTACCCCCGATAATCCCCTGTTTCTTTCCAGGCTCGATGGACACATGGCACTGGCGAACAGCTTGGCCCTGCAGTTTGCGGAAATAAATAAGGATACTCCGGAGGTTGATGGAGGAGAAATTATTAAGGATGCCGGTGAAAACCTAACTGGCATACTGAAGGACAATGCCATGAGCCTGGTATTTGAAGAAGTTCCGCCAATGAACGAAGCGCAGAGGGATAAAGCCTTCGATGCGGCAATGAAATATTTCCTGGAAAATGGAGTGACTTCAGTACATGATGTGGACGGTTTGAATGGCGATGTCGAGTCCTATTCAACTGCTTTGAGGTTTCGACAAACAGGAGATCTGCAGGTGAGGATTTACGCCGCTACACCCATTAAAGATTGGCGACGACTAGCAGCTATGCCGGATGAAAGTGACTCTTATCTTCGAACGGATTGCCTTAAGGGATTTGTGGATGGTTCTCTGGGATCACACACCGCTGCCTTTCATGAACATTACACCGACAAGGCAGATGACAAGGGATTTTTTATCAACAGCGAAGAAAATCTAAACCAGTGGATTTTAGATGCGGATAGGGCTGGCCTCCATCTTTTTGTCCACGCTATCGGTGACAGCGCCAATCATACTTTGCTGAATATTTTTGAAGAAGTGATCAGAACAAATGAGGAAAGAGACCGCCGGTTTCGGATTGAACATGCCCAACACTTAGCTCGAGAAGATATAAGTCGATTTCAAAAGTTGGGTGTGATTGCCAGTATGCAGCCATACCATGCCATCGATGATGGCAGGTGGGCAGAGGCCTACATCGGTCCGGAACGAATCAAAACGACTTATGCCTTCCAGTCTCTGTTGGATGAGGGTGCTATTCTGGCATTTGGAAGTGACTGGGCGGTGGCTCCTGCTTCACCCCTAATGGGTATTTATGCTGCCGTAACCAGGAGGACCTTGGATGATCAGAACCCTGACGGTTGGGTGCCGGAGCAGAAGATTACGGTTGAAGAAGCCCTTAGGGCCTATACAAAAAATGCCGCCTACGCATCATTTGAGGAAAACATTAAAGGAACTCTTGAGGCAGGGAAATTGGCGGATTTTGTCCTGCTGAGTGAAAATATCACCGAGATAGATCCTAATAAGATTAAGAATGTACAGGTGTTGCAGACCTATGTGGGCGGGAAGAAAGTATTTGAATTGAATTAGACCCGGATCAAAAATATTTCATAAAAACCTAGATGTTATCTAGTTGCATCCACTCTGTTCTTAATCAGTTTGGCAGGTTGTTCTTCTCCATCCGCCCAGATTACTGACAGGATAGCAGAGTCAAAATATTTGTGAAGTATTTTGAGGGCTCACAAGCTGAAGCATATTGCGCTGAGTATTAATCACCGTTTTGCATACAGGTCATCGAATAGCTTCTATTGCCAACCTACCTGGCGTACCCGTTATTCCTCCACCGGGAAATGTGCCACTGCCACAAAGAAATAGACCCGCTAAGGGTGTCGCATAACGAGCACAGGAGGGAATGGGTCGGGCTAGAATCTGATCAATTGCGTGTTCCCCATGAAAGATCTGTCCTTCTGTCAAACCATAATTGTTCTCCAGATCCTGAGGGGTGATGATCTCAGATCCCACGATCGTTTCACTAATCCCGGGTAGATAGCTATCCAATGCGGAAAGGATGGCTTGACTCAAGGTGGTCTTTGCAGCATCTGTCCAGCCACCCTCTAAGTTGTAAGGGATATGGTGGGCCAGGATAGAAAGTACTGCATGTCCTTCAGGAGCGAGTTGCGGATCACCAAGGCTAGGGATTGACAACTCGAGGGTGGGTTCCTCCGGTATTTGCCTGTATTTTGAGGGATCGAACGCAAGCTCCATCGTAGCCCAATCTGAACCCAAGCGAATAATCGATGCCTTCACCTGGCTGGGAATACGATCTAGAGCTAAATTCATTTTGGCAGTCATTCCTCGTGACCGGTAATTTTTCACATCGTGCTCCAGCTCAAAACTGAGCTGGTAATTTGGGACGAGATCAAAGAACGTATGCCTGGGCGTGGCTGATGACAAGACAATAGGTGAGAGGTAGGTATCACCATTTTCAAGGGCGATACCCTCCACGCAATTCTTATCATCAAAGTGGATGCTCTTTACCTCGCTATCCATCTTGACTTCAACTCCCAATGATTCTGCTGCCTTGAGGAGGCTATCAATCAGGGCTGCCGGTCCACCCGGGAGGTAGCACTTAGAACGACAATCCCACATCAACAGGTTCAAGGTGGTATATGCTGATCTGGGACTGGTGAAAGATCCGAGTAGTGCAGGGAAGGACAAGCCGGACTTGAGTAAATCAGTTTCAAAGTATTCATCCAGGAAATCGCTCACGCACATCGGTGCCACTTTCAACAGCTGCAGCATGGTAGCCTTACCCAGCCGCCTTAGCTTCCAGCCGAGCTGTCCCAACTTCATCACTTGACCCGGGGCAAAGCCGGAAAGATCGGGTGGCATGTTACTGAAGACTGATTGAATGAATGGACGGATGTCTTGAATAAATTGGAGATAGTCGAGGTATCGCTGGGCATCTTTTTTTGAGTGCCTAGCGATGGCAGCGACGCTTTTCTCAGCATCCTGCTCCAGCAATATCTCATCATGATTTCTACCTAGGAGCATTATCTCTGGCCTTTGGTTTTGTATGACCAGCCCCTTGCTTTCCAGGCCAAGGTCCTGTACTACTTTATAATCAAGCAGACTTGAATCCTGCAAAATTCCAGGTGACCGATAGCCAGTGTGGAACTCAGTCCTGGTTGCTAAACCGCCAGGGAAGGTATTCTTCTCCAGGACTACTACTTTTTTGCCCTTCTTGCCCAGATATGTCGCAGCAATAAGACCATTGTGTCCGGCTCCAATAATGATGGCATCGTAAGGTTTCTCCATGGTATTTTCTCTTAAACGGATCGATTTTGCAACATAGTCTTGGCGCAGAGTTCTCCGCTTGCTCCCATGATGCCTCCACCCGGATGGGTGCCAGAGCCACACATCCATAGATTATTGATTGCAGTTTTGTATTTGGCATAACCGGCAACCGGTCGCTGAAACAGAAGTTGCTCGAGACTTAGTTCGCCCTGGAAAATATTTCCTTCTGTGAGTCCCATCTGTTGCTCCAGATCCCAGGGAGTGAGTACCTGTTTGTAAATAATCATGTTTCTCAATCCGGGCACATATTCCTCCATGGTATCTATGACCGCCTCACCAAAGGCATCACGAAACTTTGGCCAATTCTCTGCGCCTTCCTTGATGTGATAGGGAGCATACTGCACAAAACAGGAAAGGATATGTTTACCCGGCGGAGCCAAGGTGGGATCGGTCAGGGTGGGTATTACTGCATTGATATACGGCCTGGTGGAAAAATCACCATACTTTGCCTGGTCAAATGCTTTCTCCAGGTAATCGATGCTGGGTGCGATAGCCACGTCACCCCTGAGATGATCGCCGATACCGGGCCGGCAGCTAAACTCAGGAACCCGGTCAAGTGCCAGATTTACCTTGCCCGAACTTCCTCGCAGCTTATATCGTTTAATATCATTAGCTACCTCTTGCGGCAAATGCTCTTCACCTACCATCTTTAGATAGGTGCGGTTTGGATCCAGGTTCGATATGATCTGATTAGCCAGAAGCTCATCTCCATTTTCCAATACAACACCCTTGGCCTCGCCATTTCTCAGCAGCACGTGTTGCACGGGAGAATTTGTTCTGACCTCAGCTCCAAATGCTTCGGCTGCTCGGGCACAGGCCATGCTGATTCCACCAGTACCCCCTTTGGAAAATCCCCAGGATCGAAATACACCATCAAGTTGTCCCATATAATGGTGGAGCAAAACGTATGCAGTTCCTGGTGAGCGGACGCCCTGAAATGTACCTATGATTCCACTGACGGACATGGGTGCTTTGAGCGTGTCAGATTCAAACCACCGGTCCAGAAAATCGGCGGCACTCATAGTCACCAACTTGATATTGAGATGCAGCAGTTCAGGCCCCAAGGACTTGAAAGATTTACCTAGCCGGAGCATATTGCTCAATTCAGCAGGGCGAAGTGATGTGATATCAGGGGCTGGATGGTCTATGACTGCCTTGGCTAGCTTACCCATGTGCGTCATCACCCGGCTAAACTCCGGATAGGTCTCTGCGTCCTTTCTGCTGAACCGGGAAATCTCGCGGCGCGACCGATTCCCATCAGCCCAGCGGGCGAGTGAATCGCCATTGGGCAACGGAAGGAATGAGCAATCCATAGGAATAACCTCATACCCATGCTTAGCCAAATCTAGTTCACGAATAATGTGAGGACGAAAGAGACTGACGACATAGCTAGCTACTGAAAAAGTAAAACCCGGATGTAATTCTTCGGAGACGGCAGCTCCTCCCAATACGTGTCGCTTTTCCAAGACAAGAACCTTCCTGCCTGCTTTGGCCAGATAAGCGGCGCAGATAAGACCATTGTGACCGCCACCGATGATGATAGCATCGTAGTTTGCTGAGCTCATGCTGCTATGTCTTTTACAGGATTAGATCTTTTTCGCTCGGGATTGTAGAACTGAGGATCACATATCCAGGCATGGACTGTGTGTCGCACATGCTCTACCGAGAGTTCCATGGCTACCATTGTGCCCGGAGTCGCATATTTGCTTTGGAGAGTTGCCAGAGCAATATTTTTTTTAAGAAGGGGAGACCACGTTCCACTGGTGGCATATCCTATCTGTTTACCCTGGCTCTTGTCCGTATAGATTGGTATTGATGATCTCCAGGCATGGTGTTGCACCTCTGGTGGAAGCCCATATCGAGCATACAAATCTTCGATCTCGGTCCATTCAAGTTCGATGCCTGCCAGAGACCATGCTGACCCCTCTGCTTTTTCCAACTGTAGTGCTCTCTGACCAATAAATGGCCTCCGGTCGAGGTCCACCATCCAACCCAGGGAGACTTCGAACGGTGATGACGTCCGGTCGTCAATTAGGACATGCTGTGCATTGAAGTAGTCCACATCCTTTAATATCAATCCAGCTTCTACCCGGGTCATATCCAGGGCATCTAGACCAGCTGGACGGATATTGTAGTCAGCTCCCGCTTCCATGATAGCATCCCAGAGTCTTAAAGCATTTTTATTCTCTACCCAAAGCTCATAGCCCAAATCACCGGTATAGCCGGTGCGGGATATGTGAAACTCGTTATCACCGGATCGTGCAGATGTAGTTCGGAAGAACCTCAGCCGGTCCAGGTCCGCATCACAAATCCGCTTCAGAATTGCTCGGGAAGATGGGCCCTGCAGGGCTAGTGCGGCAATTTGATCCGAGATATCTTCCAATTCAACCTGGTAGCCCCGGGTAAATCGACTGAACCAGCTGAAGCTAGGATCGGCCGAAGTGACAAAAAACTCATATTCATCCCGTCGCATCACGGTCCCGTCATCAATGATTTTCCCAGCATCATTACACCAACAACAGTAGGCTACCCTGCCTACCTTAAGCTTGGTGATATCTTTCACCATGATCCTCGCCAGATATTCCGCTGCATCTGGTCCGGTAACCCTATACTTAAACAAGGGGGTGATATCGATCAGGCCGGCAGATTCCCTGAACGCAAAATATTCAGCATCGTGAGGAATTTGATAGCTATTGACAGCGTAGTAGCCGGCCCATTCCTTCCACAACATACTGGTGCAGAGTTCAGACGTACGGGGAAAGAAAGGTGATTTGATAGGCATAACAGAAATTTTGTGAAACGAGAAAGAGAAAGGTGATCTGGGCTTTTACAGATAAGACTAAAGCCCGGGAATGATCACCCACGGATTGAATTTTAAGCGGGGACCTGCAAATGCGATCATAGCTGTAATGATACAATTTTTTGGTTGAGGGTTTAATATTTAGAGTTTAAAGGTCTAAGGTCTAAGGTCTAGGGTCTAAGGTCTAGGGTCTAAAGGTCTGCATTGTGAAGTTGCCCGAGCTTGCTCAATTCCAACCACAGCAAATGATAATACCCTGTTTTATTACATTCATGTACAATCCGACAAAAACAACTGGTATGCTGAAAACAATACTCCTGATAGTGCTTGGAATTTTCTTTGTGTTGAATGGTCTGAATCACCTTTTCAATACAAATGTGTTGAGAGAATATGCTGAGAAGAAAGGACTTTTCTCCCCGAGGATCATGGTTTTAATAAGTGGGTTGGCACTGATTTTTGGTGGGATATCCCTCGTGGTCCCAGCTGTACGCATTTATGGAATTATCGGTCTTTGTGCCTTTCTGATGGTTGCATCTTTTACCATTCACAGTTTCTGGAGGGAGAAGGAACCAAAGGATCGACTGGTAGAGAGCATGCATTTTGCAAAAAATCTCGCCATATTGACTGAGTTGATTTACATTGGGTGGGCCTGAGAAAACGATTAGGTCCCGGACAGAATAGAATTATTTATACTCCTAAGAAGCTTAGATTACGGTGGAATAAGCTTGTCAGTCGCCGGTAATAAGTTCTCTAAAGGTATTAAGTGAAATAGAGGGAAGATCAGCATGGGGATGGAGGACTTTCATCACCATTTCTTATCTTCCAGAGCCTTTTTATTAACCATTAAATCAAGACAATGAGCAATCTTCGTTTCGAAACACTTCAGTTACATGCTGGTCAAGAAGAAGTAGAGGGTACCACACGGGCTAGAGCGGTACCAATATATCAGACCACCTCATTCACCTTTGAAAATTCAGAACATGGAGCCAAATTGTTTGCCTTACAGGAGTTTGGCAACATCTACACCCGGATCATGAACCCTACAACCGATGTCTTTGAGAAGCGGGTGGCGGCTTTGGAAGGTGGTGCAGCTGCGTTGGCTACCAGCAGTGGACAGGCAGCCCAATTCCTAGCCCTTTCGAACATTATGGGTGCCGGTGATAATTTTGTGTCTACAAGCAACCTTTATGGTGGCACTTATAATCAGTTTAAGGTGACATTCAAGCGGCTTGGTATCCAGGTGCGGTTTACAGAAGGGGAGGAGGTAGCAGATTATGAAAATCACATCGACGAGAATACCAAAGCCATCTATGTAGAAACCATTGGCAATCCCAGTTACCGGGTGCCGGATTTTGATGCTCTTGGTGCACTAGCTCGGAAGCACAATATTCCGTTAGTAGTTGATAACACATTTGGTGCCTGCGGATATCTGTGCAGGCCGATTGATCATGGTGCTAACGTGGTTGTCCACTCAGCTACCAAATGGATCGGAGGTCATGGTACTTCTATCGGCGGTGTTATCGTTGATGCTGGAAATTTTAACTGGGCCAACGGCAAATTTCCTCAGTTCACTGAGCCCTCTGAAGGATATCATGGAATGAAGTTTTGGGAAGTCTTCGGAACCGACGGACCGTTTGGAAACATTGCCTTCATTATCAGGGCTAGAGTAGAGGGACTGCGTGACTACGGTTCTTGCATGAGCCCATTCAATTCATTTTTGTTGCTTCAGGGATTGGAAACCCTTTCGCTAAGGGTACAGCGGACTTGTGATAATGCAATGGAACTGGCTAAGTGGTTATCTGCTCATGAGGCGGTGGAATCGGTAGTTTATCCGGGTCTGGAAGATCATCCAGCTTATGGATTAGCCAAGAAGTACCTCCGAAACGGTTTTGGAGGCGTCATGTCCTTTCAACTGAAAGGTGATAAGGAAACCGCTACAAAATTTGTAGATAGTCTGGAACTAATTAGCCACTTGGCCAATGTTGGTGATGCCAAAACGCTAATCATTCAGCCTTCAGCGACTACACACCAACAATTGACGGATGAAGAACAGCTTGCTTCTGGTGTTCAGCCAAATCAGCTTCGCATATCCACTGGTATAGAACACATTGACGATATCAAAGGCGATCTGCAACAGGCTTTTGCTAAAGTGAAGTCGCCAGAGCCAAGTATGGCATAAGATGATATTTTATCGGCAGTGAAGTCTGCCGAATTATCGGTTGTGGTGGCAGTCTATTTCGCATGAACAGAATTTGTTTAACATATCGTGCTTCTTTGTCTGCCACCATGATCATTATCTTTCTTTCCTGTACCACAACTGGTACTAATGATTCTACTACTTCATCCATACTGCCTGGTTCATTTTCCCGCTCGATCTCCTGGATAGCGGATACCACACATTCATCCATACAGTTCAAAGCCCGACATACTGATGTCCACGATGTGATTGGTTGGATTGATCGCTATCGGATTGAGGTCACTTCTCAAAAATTCGATTTTTCTGATGCTTCCATTGTAGCTAGTGCAGATCTACGTACTCTCATGATGCCTAACATGGGTATGGTACGAAATCTTGAGCAGGAAGGTATGTTTGATGTGTCGAGGCATCCCCGAGCTCATTTTAGAGGAAGCGTATCTCGGGCAACTTTAAGCGGAGAATTAGAGGTATCTGGTCAGTTGGAGATTAAAGAAATTGAGAAGCCTATTCAGATGCAAGGGACCTTCAATGGATTCGCTTATGCCGAGGCCCGCGGACTGCCTGGTTTCACTATCCATGGAGCCTTTAATCGCTATGATTTCCATATTGGTGCCAGGGATACTTCCAAGCTAGGAGGTGCGGTAGGCGACAGTATTCATTTTACAGCCAATCTCCGGCTCTATGTCAAAGAGGAATAAGTATCAGTGCTAAGGATCAATTCGTACATACTTTATCCTTTCGCGTTTCCAGGTATAGGACATGTGTAAAGATCCATCGTCAGTCGCTATGATCGCAGGATAAGAGTACTCTCCTGGTTCGATCTCCAGATCGATCACCTTGTGCCATTCTTTGCCGTCTTTGGATCTAGCCAGGGTCAGAGGCCATCTGCTTCCTCCCCATTCTCCCTCAGGTACTGTCGTAGGGTTGTAAATAAGCCAATGAGTGCCGTCTGTGCCGGTCGCTGCATCAATACCCGAATTGGGATTGGGTAGTTCAACTGGTTCGAGCCTTGACCAGGTGTCACCCTCGTCCATAGACCAGGCTTCCACAATGACATTGTTCTTACTTCGACATAACATCTGGATCCGTCCATTAGCATGCCGCAGTAGGGTAGGCTGAATCACTTGCAGTACCGAATCTGAATGAAGGTCTATCTTTTTCCAGCGATCAAGTTTCGGGTCATGAATTTCCACATGGACTCGCCAGCCGTCATGCTCTGTGCTTGATCCACAAAGCAACTTTCCATCCGAGCGAGCAATCGGTTTATTCTTCACCGGTCCCAAGATATCCTCCGGAAGTCGATGAGGCTTCGACCACGTCTTTCCAAAATCGGACGATGTAATGTACTCTCCCCACCACTCCCGGGGGCTAGGACCCACTTTATAGAACAGGAACAACTCCTGATTTTCACTGAGATAGAGCACAGGGTTCCAGCAAGGATAGCGCTTATCCTCATGTTGGATGCCATTGGCTACCTCATGGGGCTCTGACCAACCTCCATTCTCTTGACGGCTATACCAGATACCTACATCTTCGTGTTTTTCATGAGTTCCACCAAACCATGCCACAATGATGCCTTCAGGTGTTGCCACCAAGGTCGAAGCATGACACTGAGGAAATGAGGCCTCTTCAAAGATAAATGATTGTTCAATTGGTAATTGAGATGTTCCCGGTAAAGCACACAAAATCAGAACATTAGTAGATAAAATATAAAGTAAAGTTTTTTTCATGATTCGTAATTTAGCCATACCTCTGTTGCAGCCCCGGAAAGCCAATCACCATATCGATCTACCTCCGGAAATGACTGCAGGATCGAATAGATCTCATGCCGGAGGACCCCTTCGCCATGTCCATGTATTATGACTATCCGTGGTGCCTTCGCCCGGATGGCCGTGACCACGAAGTTCCGGCAAGATCTCTTTTGAAAAGATAACTCTTCTCCGGGCTTCACCGAGCTATTGCCATCTAGTTTATCCAAATGAAGGTCAATTGTAGTGTCGACTAGTACAACTGTTTTTGGATAATCAGTGTCTAATGCGTTCAACTCAACTGTGGGCGGGTCTTCTACCTGGATGCAGTCGCTCGGCTCACAGAGCACTACCTGCGCTCCAATGCGTACCTTTAATTTAGTACTGTCTAGACCTTCAAATCTACCCAGCTTGTCGATCGATTTGACTAGTAAGTAGTCTCCAATCCACAACTCTTCTAAATTCATATTTAATATCGGCAGTCTCCAGGTTTGCTTTTGATATAATAAGATTTATAATTGATCGCTTCCGGGTCCATACAACCTTCTAGATTGAGCAATTCCACCCTTCTGAACTCTATAGGGTGACTTTCGCTTTGTAAGGAAATATACCCCTTAGCCAGTGGAGTCCCGGGCGAAAATCCGGGATCTGCCGGAGAAACGTTTCCTCCCCCATACTGAGGGCTCCCATATTCGATTACCTGCTCTCCATTTACAAAATGCCGAATGATCGAATCACCTAGTACCAATGCTTCAGCGGTGACCCAACCATCACCGTGAAAGGTCTCTGAACCAGAGTTGAGACAATGGGTGGTGATCAACTCTCCGTTCATGACCACATTTGTCCCGGGGGTACAAAGGTTCATGGTACTTCGTGGATCTTTGCCATTACCTCCCAGGAGTTGAGCCTCAATAGATACTGGAAAGTCCTGTTCTGTTTTCATGGATTCAGGATCCTGACAGTGTAGCATAATGCCGCTGTTTCGAAAGGCCCATCCCGGCCCTCCAGATACCTGATTGCCTCTGAATCGGTATTCCACCTTGATCCGGTAATATGAAAATGGTTCTTTATAAAATATATGACCAAATCTGGAATTATAATCACCCTCGTATTCATCATAGGAAACGGTCATGGCTCCATCCTGTACACCAAAAGTTCCAGCATAGTTGTCATCCAATTCATAGCCTCTGATCTTGACACGCCAATCCTTTAAATCCTGACCATTAAACAAAGGCCTCCATTCTTCCTCCGATGCGGGATCGATTAAGATTGAAGTGAATTTGTCGGGTTGGTGAAAGCTTCCTCCCGTAGGAGAGTATGCCATCAGCCGGGGACCATAGGCATCGTTGTTTATCCGGTAGAGATTAATTCTCCATTCCCGGATATCCATAGTTCCCCCGGAACTCAATTCAGTCAAGGGTATAGCCATTTCAACCGTCCACTTGCGATCTTGGTCATTGCGCTCATTCAGAGTACCAAAAACCTGAACGGCAGTATGTATATCATCGAGATTAAAGTCGGCAGTCTCAGACGTGATATTTCGAGGATCATCTATCCAGCTGTCGTACAGTATATTAGCAGGTGAAACTTCAAGTTCAACATAATCATTTGGATTATCATCTGTATCGATGAAAACCTCGACAACCTCTTGCTCCCAAAGTCGTTGATCACGCTTAGTGAAGGTAGAATAGATATCAGTGTCGAAGCAGGTGAAGGCAATGTAAAGGTACTTTTTATCATAACCTACCTGGGCAAATGACTGGTAGGTGCTAGGCACCAGATCATCCGGATCAAGACTGTTTTGCAGAAAGAGCGGAGGAGCTTTGTCATAAAATGCCTCCCTCAGATGACCATCTATAACGATATCCGTTGCAGATAAGGCGGTAATTCCCGCAATGTTTCCAGCGGGATTTGGCAACATTGGAAAAAGCTCATGTATCTCGGTGACGGTGGGTTGGTTGCCGTATTCACAGATTTCAAATGCCTCTGCCTGACTGGTCCATGGGCCTCGCTCAGGTCCATACCAACGAGTCAGGCTGTGCCTGATTTCTTCGGTAATCGTCCTCTTACGAATTTTTCCTAACCAATTCAGTCGTTCCACTGGGTCGGAAGGCACTTCATCAAGCCGGTGAGCCGTCCAGGGGAGCCATTCGTAAAATTGAGATTGATGGGCATCGAGAGCATATGTCTTTTGATCATAAACAGCATCAATATCAACGGCGATATCAGGTGAAAAAGGGTTGGGCTTTGAAAATCTATCCCGGCAATAAAGGAACACCGGATTTTTTTTCAATGGTGGTACCTCCGTTACAACATTAGGCACGATCACCATATAGGCGGCATCTTGCACTACCAGACCGGTGTTTCGATGGTCAGGATGATAGTCATTTGGCCGGGGCAAAATCACCACATCTGCTTTCCATTCTCTTATGGCTTTGATCACCTGTTTACGCACTTCCAACGAAGGGACTAATTCACCATCATGGTTATCCAGTACTTCGTACTCAGCTATTCCCAGCCTCCTGGCTACCTCCTGCGATTCCGCTCGTCGTCGACGTGCCAGAGCTCCGCCTCCCATGCTTTGATGTCCGGCATCGCCATTTGTTAGAGAAAGAAACTTAACCTGATGACCCATCTTTGCCCACTGTATGGCTGTCCCTCCGGCGCAGATATCACAATCATCTGGGTGGGCACCGATGACTATAACTTGCAAGGTATCCGCTGCGTGGGTAGAAATAGAATAAGCATAAATAAAGGCCAGAATTAGCAGGTGTCGGACCAAAATAAATCTAGGCGTCATTGTAGATAAATTGATAGATTTCATACTTAAAATGGAATTTGTAAAATATGTATCAACAAGAAACGATCTGTTCCCAATTTAAGTAAAAGGCTTGGAGACTACTCTGATTCGCTGGTCTGTGCAAGAAATATATTAAGACAGCTTTCCCATACAGCCATCTGTTCTGCAAAATCACGGTCCAAGTGCTCACGTAAGGATTGAGCTGAGGCTTCATGGAGGGCAGTATACTCATAGGTAATATGACTTTCACATGATTGGTCAGAAGTCTCGATCAACTGAATGCCGATGCTCACGACTGTCTCTGTCGGTGTGAGACGTACAAACCCTACCTGATACTGAAAGGGATCATGAAGAGTCACATACCAGATTGTCTCCTGATCACCATGGTGGGGAGTGGCGAAAATGCAGCCGGGTTCGATTAGTCCGGATCTACTATATATCATTCGGTATTGCCACCCGGGCACCCAGTCTTTTTCTCTGACCGGACATAGAAGGGGAAAGACCTTCTTGGCTGAATGTGGGTGTCGCTGGATGGAGGACTTTACTTTGCGATACTGAGTACGTGTCATGAGAACGTTTGCAACCTTAAGGCTATGCGATTTCAGTGTAGAACACTCTTTCGGTAAGATCACTCCATGGTTTGTTGATCTCTTTGAACTTGCGAAATGATTCATACACGCGGGCACTGAGAGGATCATTTGATGTCATTTCGCGGATAATCTCACTCGTTTTTGCTTTCAGCACTTCCAGGACCTCATCGGGAAACTTTCGAATTTCCACTTCAGCTTCACTTCGGATCAGTTCCAAATATTCGGAATTCTTCACTTCCATTTCTGCCATCATCTCCTGATTTAGTCTTCCCGCCGCGGATGCAATGATCTCTTGTAGATCAGGTGAGAGCTCGTCATAAATGGATTTATTTATAATCAATTCCAATGCGGTACCGGCCTCGTGCCAGCCCGGGCTATAGTAATACTTGGCGATCTTATGAAAACCCATTAGATAGTCATGATAGGGACCAATCCACTCTGTCGCATCGATCACTCCTCTCTCGAGATTTGTGTAGATTTCACTTCCTGCACTCAACACAGCAGATCCTCCCGCTTTCTCAAACACCCGGCTGCCAAGTCCCGGGATCCGCATTTTCAAGCCTTTAAGATCGGAGATGCTGTTTATCTCTCGATTAAACCATCCGCCCATCTGGGCAATGGTGTTGCCCGCTAAGAATGGAACCAGATCAAAATCTTCATAGATTTCTCTCCATAGCTCCAATCCCCCTCCCTTCAATATCCAGGCGTTAACCTGTTGGGCATTCATACCAAAGGGAACGGAAGCAAAAAATTGAGCTGCCGGAATCTTACCGGCCCAATAGTAGGCAGATCCATGTGCTAATTGGGCGGTACCAGTACTAACAGCATCAAAAGCCTCCAAAGGGGGTATCAACTCTCCACCTCCGTACACTCTGATCTGAAGTCGTCCTCCAGACATCTGATTTATCCATTCAGCAAAGCGCTCACAGCCTTCTCCGATAATTGGAAAATTGGGAGGCCAGGTGGTTACCATGTTCCACCGGTACTTTCGGTTTGGGTCAATCTCAGAAACCTGGGTCTCTGTCTGTGTGGGTTGACAGCCACTACCTAATACCGCTCCTGATGCAAGTCCGATCGCAGTATTTCTCATAAACTTTTTTCGACTTATTCTCTTCACTGCGTTTACAATTTTAGATAGCTTCCACCAGATATTTGTTTTTCTTGCCGTTCTCTATCATTAAGTACTGCCCATGTAGCAACTGATGCTGATCGATTACCGCCTCGAAGTCAGATATCTTTACTTTGTTTATACTGATGGCGTTTCCCTTGATCGCGCGTCGTGCATCTCCCTTTGATCCCACGATCGAGGTGGTCTCAGCAAGGAAGTCCACGACATTGATGCCGGCTGAAAACACAGTTTTAGACACCTGGTGACTGGGAATTTCGTCTGCCACTGCTCTCCATTGCTTTGAGTTGATTTTCTCGAGGAAGCTTCGGTCTGCTTTTCTATTGAATAACAGTTCGGAGACGGTCATGACTGCTTCATAGTTTTCGTTTCCATGGATTCGACGGGTTATCTCCTCGGCCAATACCTTCTTAAGCTGCTGCAGATCATCTTTAAATTCAGCTTCTAATGCCTCAATTTCATCTTGCTTCCTGAAGGAGAAGTAGCGAAGAAATCTCCCAATGTCACGGTCATCTGAGTTGATCCAAAACTGATAGAATTTATAAGGACTTGTCATATTCGGATCAAGCCAGATATTGCCTTCAGTTGATTTTCCAAACTTGCTTCCATCTGCTTTGGTCAGCAAAGGCGTGGTAATAGCATATGCTTTTCCTCCCACATGCCGGCGTATAAACTCAGTGCCCGAAGTAATGTTACCCCACTGATCTGAACCTCCCATTTGAATCAGACAATTCTTATCTCTATAAAGACACAGGAAGTCATATGCTTGTAAAAGTTGGTAGCTAAACTCAGTGAAAGAAATACCCTTATCAAGCCGGTTTTTCACCGAATCCTTGGCCAACATATAATTTACAGTCAGGGTTTTTCCCACGTCACGAAGAAAAGTCAGAACATTCATCTCTTTATAGAAGTCCACGTTATTCACCATGATTGCCCGGTTTTCACCCGACTCAAAATTCAAAAGACTATGAAACTGGGCCATCTGGTGGCTTAAGTTTTTCTCCAGGATATCTTCATCCAATAGTTCACGTTCCTTGTCCTTTCCTGAAGGATCACCAACCCTGCCCGTGGCTCCACCCATCAGCACGATAGGGGTATGCCCGGCTTGCTGGAAAAAATGCAGAATCATAACTTGAACATAGTTGCCAATGGTCAGGGAAGGAGCCGTGGGATCAAATCCGATATAACCACATACACTTGCTTGGCCAAGAGCTTCTTCCACCCCTTCAGTTATGTCCTGCAACATACCTCTCCATCGCAACTCACTGATGAAATCCATTAGATTGATTTGAGGGGTAAAAATAAAATAATATGGACTTCGAGAATTGAAGTTAATAAGTGGGGTAGGACGATCATGCCCGGTAGAAGAAGAGAAAATTCCAACCGCTTCATTCAACCAAAAAAGGATTACTTTGGATCACCTTCTATGCGATTTGATCAGTTTATAGCATCCAGGCTTCGAACCTCTTCAAGTACGAAATCGTTCTCGAGGGTTATTATACAGATTGCGATTGCTTCCGTGGCATTAAGCATTGCAGTAATGATCCTGGCCTCAGCCTTGATTAATGGCTTCAAGAAAGAGATCAGCCAGAAGATTTTTGATTTTTGGGGACATATTCAAATTACCGATGCCTTCATAACTCCATCTTTTGAAGCCATACCAATAGAGTACGACCCCGATCTCATTGATTCCCTTTACGATATTGACCATGTGTATTACGGTGAGCAAAGGGAAGTCTTTGGCATCAGAATCAATAGCAGGCGCACAAAGCGGACCAAAGGTGGCGTCAGGCTTGCCTATCGCTACGTTCAGTATCCGGGAGTAATCACTGCCAACGATGACTTTGAAGGCTTAATCTTGAAAGGTGTGGGAGAGGATTTTAATCCGGATTTTTTTCAGGAATATCTGGTAGAAGGAAGGGGAATTTCTCTTTCGGATTCTACACCTACTACTGAAATCACCATATCACAGATCACTGCCAACCGGCTACATCTTTCGGTTGATCAGCAGGTCATCATACATTTTATTCGAGATGGCCGGCAGATCCCCAGACGGTTTCAGGTAGTGGGAATCTATAAAACCGGCCTGGCGGAATACGACAGAAAGATAGCTTTTGTACACCTCGATCACCTCCAAAGGGTATTGCAGTGGAACCCGAACCAAGTTAGTGGAGTGGAAATACTGTTGGATGATATCGATGATCTGAATGTGATCAATGACTACATTTATCAGGATGTGCTACCTCCGGAAATCTACACACAAACAGTAAGGGAAAGATCAAGCTCAATTTTTGATTGGTTGGATCTTCAAAACATAAACGAGACCATAATCCTTTCGCTAATGCTAATAGTATGCGTGGTAAACATGATCACTACGATGCTCATACTGATTCTGGAGCGTACTAATATGATTGGTATCCTCAAGGCACTGGGATCGAATAATTGGCAGGTGCGGCAAATTTTTGTAAGGCAATCTTCGCGTATTCTCATTAGGGGTTTGCTTATGGGGAATATTCTGGGGATTACCCTGGGTTTTCTACAAAAGCATTTCGAACTAGTCAAATTGAGAGAAGAAGATTATTATCTGGCAGTAGCGCCGATACAATTTGACATACCGATGATCATTCTCATCAATATAGGTACTCTCATAGTCACCATATTATTCTTAATTTTGCCCTCCTACCTGATCAGCAGAATTTCACCCAGTAAGGCGATTAGATTTAGTTGATGACGGAAAGTCAGAGTCCAAGTTTTGCCGTACTCTGCTATGCCAAATTTGAAGGTATTGTAGTCAGAGTGTTCCACATCATTCGTTTTCTGCCGGTTCGGGTAGAGCGGATCTTTCGTCATTTCATCAAACCTTTTGTCGAAATAAAGAGAAGTCCTTCCCGGGTTCTCAGTTTTAATGAGCATTTCTTTTGGATCATTGAACTGATATTCTATATCATGGATATAATCGGGGTGGGGGAGATCTATGAAACAGTCTGCGACGTGGTGAAGTTCAATAGTCGCCCACTCACGAGCACAGAAAGGGCTACAGTTAGCCGCATCTTTGGCAGGAGCGTCAATCTGGCCCGCATCAGGATCGACGAATTTGCATTTCTGGGTCCCCGAACTCATGGATTTGCCTATGTCAGTGGTAGTACCATTAATTGTTGGGGAGAGCTGCCGTCAGAGCTATTTGTGCATGAGATGGCTCATGTCTGGCAATATCATAAGTTGGGCTCTGTTTACATACCTAGAGCTCTTCGTGCTCAGTTTTCTGAAGAAGGATATAATTATGGAGGATTGCCCAATCTACTTCTTGCCATTCGTACAGGCAGAGGATTGCAACATTTCAATCTCGAGCAACAGGGAGACATTCTAGCTGACTATAGTAGGATACAACAGGGCAAGAGCGCCAGGTGGGGCAATATCACCAGTGATGATCTTTGGGTATTCGAGCACCTGGTAGAAGATATTCGGAACACAGCGGCTTGATTACCAATGGTGAACACTGGAAGCTGGAAGCCTCCTTCCCGAAATAATATGTAAGTTTGGACCGCAATCATCTAATTCTAAGAATGGAATACGCGTCGTGCCATGATACAATACTACCTCAAACAGGATGGCAAGATTGTGGAAATACCCGAGCGGGTTCCGTCTTGCTGGATTAACGTAGTGCCCCCGATCGGGCCAAATGAACTCGACGGACTCTCCAAAGAATTAGAAATTCCTCTTGATTTCCTGACCGACTCTCTCGATATCGATGAACGATCGCGGTACGAGCGGGAGGACGATTCCCGGCTCATTCTGGTGAATACTCCTTTACTTAATGAAAACGTGCAGGAAAATGAGGCTATCTACCTGACAGTACCTATAGGCATCATACTCACCCCAGAAAACCTACTAACAATCTCGTCAAGGGACAATCCAGTACTGTCTGTTTTCCTTGAAGGTAGAGTAAAGAACTTCAATCCTTCCGATGAAAAAAGATTTGTCTTGCAACTTTTCGAGCAAATTGTCTTCCGGTTCCTAGCCTGCCTCAAGAAACTAAACTTACAGCGCAATATTTATGAACAGGAGCTTTACGACTCGAGTAGGAGTTCAGATCTGAAACAGCTCCTGCGGATAGAAAAGAGTTTGGTCTACTTTGTAAACTCTCTCAGTGCCAATGATTTACTAAAGATGAAGATGAAGCGGACAGATCTCTTGAAGATCGGAGGTGATGAGGATCTGATCGACTTATTTGAGGATGTGATCATCGACAATAGCCAGGCTTTGGAAATGGCCAATGTTCATACCAACATTCTTAATGGTACGATGGAGGCGTACGCCAGCATCATATCAAATAATCTAAATTACGTCATCCAACGACTCACCTTGATTACGATCATACTGATGGTGCCTACTCTCGTTGCCTCCTACTATGGGATGAACTTTGAATGGCTTCCTCTGGCAAACTCGCGTTATGGGTTTCTCCTAGTCGTAGTTATTTCAATTATACTGAGTTTGATTTTGGCCTGGTTCTTTCGCAGCCGACGTCTGTTTTGAGCCTGATATCGTAGGTCAAATAAGATTTCCACTGACTACCACACATTACAAAATTCACTTATATAATGAACGTCAACAAATTAGATATTTTACTAACATATTGTTAATAACTAATCGGTTGACAAAAAGGTGATTTATCTAAATTAGCCTTCGCTCCTAGATATACTATTTATTTTTAATATGATATCGAGAGCATCCAAAGTGAAAGCGTAATCCATTCCTTCCTAGAGGGATAAGCATTTAGAATTTTTATATATATAGATTTTAGACATATAAAGGCTGAGAAGTCAGGCCAATTTTCGCTTCGGTAACAAGCGAACAAACATCAGGGAACTCATTGTAAAAGGACTAAAAAAAAGAAAGATATGAACATGCATCAAGAACCAATTTTAGCGGACAACCCAAACCGATTTGTACTCTTCCCTATTCAACACGACGACATTTGGGCATTCTACAAGAAGCAGGAGGCATGCTTCTGGACGGCTGAAGAAATTGACCTTAGTCAGGATTTGACGGATTGGCACGAAAAGCTAAATGACAATGAGAGACATTTCATAAAGCACGTGCTTGCCTTCTTTGCCGCAAGTGATGGTATCGTGAATGAGAACCTCGCAGAGAACTTTGTGTCAGAGGTACAGTACACCGAAGCAAAGTTTTACTATGGTTTTCAGATTATGATGGAGAATATCCACTCGGAGACTTATTCTCTTTTAATTGATACGTATATAAAGGATCCTAAGGAAAAGGATTTTTGCCTGAATGCCATAGATACCATGCCATGTGTGAAGCAAAAGGCTGATTGGGCATTGCGATGGATTGAGAACGGGAGCTTTGTGGAGAGATTAATTGCTTTTGCTGCAGTAGAAGGTATCTTTTTCTCCGGTTCTTTCTGTTCGATATTCTGGCTGAAGAAAAGAGGACTGATGCCGGGGCTGTCTTTCTCTAATGAACTTATATCCCGTGATGAAGGAATGCACTGTGACTTTGCCTGTCTGCTATACAACAAGCATGTTAAAAATCGTATGCCAGATGAGACTGTCGCCAAAATCATCGGCGAGGCAGTTGAGATCGAAAAAGAATTTGTCTCCGATGCATTGCCAGTCAACCTGATCGGGATGAACTCTGATATGATGTGTCAATACATTGAATTTGTAGCCGACCGCCTGATGTTGGCGTTGGGTTGTGAGAAAATATTCAATGCAGAAAATCCCTTCCCCTGGATGGAAATGATCTCACTACAAGGAAAGACCAATTTCTTTGAGAAAAGAGTTGGGGACTATCAGAAAGCCGGTGTCATGGCCGACAAGGACAAGCAGGTATTTAAGCTCGACGAAGACTTTTAAAACTATTTCGACCACACTTTAACCCTTTGAAGTATTATGCAAGTAGTCAAGAGGAGCGGTAAGAAGGAGAACGTTAGTTTCGACAAGATTACAGCTCGAGTCAAGAAATTATGTTACGGTCTAAATTCTCAATTTGTTGACCCAATTGAGATCGCCAAGCGGGTCATACAAGGATTATACGATGGTGTCACCACCGTAGAATTGGATAACCTGGCTGCTGAGACGGCTGCTACGATGGCAGCTATTCATCCGGATTATGCGTCGCTTGCAGCCAGAATTGCCATGTCTAATCTGCACAAGGAGACCAAAAAGTCTTTTTCCAAGACGATGGAGGATCTGTATAATTATATCGATCCTGAAACCGGGGAAAAGGCAGGCTTGATCGCTGATGAAAGCATCGAAATCATAAGAAAGCACCGTGACAAATTGGATTCGGCTATCATCTATGCACGAGATTTTAACTTCGACTACTTTGGATTTAAGACGTTGGAGCGGTCTTACCTCCTCAAAATGAACGGGAATGTTGTCGAGCGCCCACAGCATTTGCTGATGCGAACAGCTGTTGGTATCCATGGCAATGAAGTGGAAGCAGCTATTGAGACCTACAACCTGATGTCAGAGAAGTGGTTTATCCATGCGACACCTACTTTGTTCAACGCATGCACACCGAAACCACAATTGTCTTCATGCTTCTTACTAAGTATGACAGAAGACAGCATTCCGGGTATTTTCGAAACATTGAGCCGTTGTGCTAAGATTTCTCAAAGTGCTGGGGGCATCGGACTGAGCATTCATAATATCCGGGCGCAGGGAAGTTACATCAAGGGCACCGGAGGAACCTCAAACGGGATCATACCGATGCTCAGAGTATATAACGACACCGCCCGTTATGTAGATCAGGGCGGGGGCAAACGGAAGGGTGCCTTCGCAATATACCTCGAACCATGGCACTCTGACGTGATGGAGTTTCTCGATCTGAAGAAAAATCATGGTAAGGAGGAATTGAGAGCCCGGGATCTATTCTATGCCATGTGGATTCCCGACTTGTTTATGCAGCGTGTGAAGGAAGATGGAGATTGGGCACTATTCTGTCCGAATGAATGCCCCGGACTTTACGATGCGTACGGTGATAAATTTACGGAGCTGTATGAGAAGTTTGAGGTGGAAGGTCGTGCACGAAAGACAATGAAGGCGCAAGAACTTTGGTTTGCCATACTCGAATCCCAAATTGAGACTGGTACTCCATACATCCTTTACAAGGATGCCGCCAATAAGAAATCAAACCAGAAGAACCTTGGCACGATCCGTTCAAGTAATCTCTGTACAGAAATCATGGAGTTTACTTCACCGGACGAAGTGGCGGTATGCAATCTGGCTTCACTTTCGCTTCCAAAGTTTGTCGAAGACGGTGTATTCAACTTTGATAAGTTATTCGAGATTACTCGGGTAGTTACGCGCAATTTGAATAAGGTAATCGACATCAATTACTATCCGATTCCGGAAGCAAGGAATTCGAATATGAGACATCGTCCGATCGGTATAGGAGTGCAGGGCTTGGCGGATGCTTTCATTTTGATGAGATATGCATTTGATAGTGACGAAGCCCGGCAGCTGAATCGAGATATTTTTGAGACCATTTACTTCGCCTCACTCACTGAAAGTTGTGCGCTGGCAAAAAGAGATGGTCACTATGAATCGTTTAAAGGATCACCTGCCAGCGAGGGTGTCCTACAGTTTGATATGTGGGGTGTGGCCCCAACAGATCGCTGGGACTGGGCCAGCCTAAAAGCCGATATTCAGGAGCACGGCATTCGCAATAGCTTGTTGCTGGCGCCAATGCCGACTGCTTCTACCTCGCAGATCCTCGGTAATAATGAGTGCTTTGAGCCTTATACTTCCAATATCTATACTCGACGTACACTCAGTGGTGAATATATCGTCGTGAACAAGCATTTACTGAAAGATCTGATCGAATTGGACCTATGGGACAATGAGATGAAGGAACAGATGATGGCAGCAAATGGATCGATACAAAATATAGAGGCCATCCCAGCCGACTTAAAATCTCTCTATAAAACGGCATACGAGTTGAGTCAGAAGGTGCTGATCGATATGAGTGCCGATCGAGGGGCATACATATGTCAAAGCCAAAGTCTAAACCTGTTCATAGAAGATGCAAACTTTGGCAAACTTACATCGATGCATTTCTACGCTTGGAAAGCAGGCTTGAAAACAGGTATGTATTATCTGAGAACAAAGGCTGCGGTAGATCCGATCAAGTTTACCTTGAGCAAAAAGCATCAACAAAAGTTTGTGGATAGCAAAAATGGAACAGTTATCAGCGCCGAAATGGTGGAAACAGAGGCTATAGCTTGTAGTCTCGATGACCCATCCTGTGAAGCGTGTGGAGCATGAGATCATAGCAGGTCAGTACCTGATAGAAAGCCATAGATTGTGACAGTTACTGGCCTGCTAATTTCCTAAGAGACAGTCTTTTTACCATTCTTATAAGGGTGAACACATGTTGTTCCCCTTTTTTTTTGCTTAATGGACTCAGCGTTGACAGGCCATTAAAGAGAATCTTTTGTCATAGTGCAGCTTAGAATTATCTTTCCTTCGCTTTATAGAGATATTTGACAAATTAATTGTTATCCCAATGACAGCAAAGGCCAAGAAGTTTGGAACCTTCCTAGGTGTTTTTACTCCCAGTGTCCTAACCATTCTGGGTCTCATCATGTACCTGAGGTTTGGCTGGGTTGTTGGAAATGTTGGATTTGGCTGGACAATGGTGATCGTCCTGCTGGCGAGTTCCATTACGTTCATTACCGGACTAAGCGCTTCGGCAATTGCCACAAACATGCTGGTGGGCGTAGGGGGTGAATACTACATGATTTCCCGTAGTCTTGGGCTCGAACTTGGTGGTGCAATTGGTATCCCGCTATATTTCTGTCGAACTCTCAGTGTTACCTTCTATTGTTTTGGACTAGCGGAAACACTGACCATCTTCTGGTCGCCGGAGTGGGGTGAAATGCCAGCATATACGATCCAGCTGGTAGCTGCAGTCATTATCGTTCTGATAACACTGTTGTCAGGGAAGAGTGCGGAGTTGGTATTAAAAGCACAGATACCCATTCTGGTACTAGTAGGTCTGTCGCTTGTCGCACTATTCTTTGGAGTTTTTTCTGGACCCTTGCAAGCTCCTTCTTTCGAAAGTAGTTATGAAAGCGCACCCGAGGGATTTTGGTATGTATTTGCTGTATTTTTTCCTGCGGTGACGGGCTTTACTGCGGGCATCGGAATGAGTGGTGATCTTAAGGATCCCAAGAAATCAATTCCAATTGGAACGATCGGAGCGGTGCTAACCTGCCTTTTGATCTATCTACTGATACCGGTTGCATTGGGTAGTACTAACCAGTTAAGCCAGGAAAATCTTCTTGATCCTTATCAAGGTATCGAGAATTGGATCACCGTCGCTTTTTTGGGCAGCATATTGATCTTACCTGCAGTTCTTGGTGCCATCTTGTCCTCAGCATTTGGAAGTATTCTAGGTGGACCCAGAGTATTGCAAGCTCTCTCCACCGATGGCTTGGCTCCGAAACAATTCTCGAAGCTTTCCAAGAGCGGTCAACCTACTTTGGCAACATGGGTTACTGGGGCAATTGCACTGGTTGCAGTCTCCCTTGGTGAACTAAATACGGTAGCCCGGCTCGTATCCGTATTATTCCTAACCCTTTATGTTGCCATAAATCTCAGTGCGGCATTGGAAGTACTGGTCGGTGAACCTCACTTTCGACCAAAAATCAAGGTGCCTTGGTATGTGTCAATTCTGGGAGCCCTTGGTGCCATATTTGTGATGTTTCTGGTGAGTCCGATAGCATGCCTGATAGCTATCATAATTGAGATCGGTATATACGTGCTGTTGCGAAAGAGATCTCTCGAACAGCAATGGGGTGATGTCACATCTGGAGTGTGGTTGAATATTGCCAAGCGAGCCTTGTTGAACCACAGCAAACGGAAACGAGATCCCCGAAATTGGAGACCGCAGATTTTGCTGTTCACCAGAGATGTTGCCGAGCGCATTGAAACGGTCAAGTTGATGGCTGCCCTTTGCCAGAACAAAGGCATCCTGACCATCAGTACCTTGATTCCCATTCGAGAGCAACATGAGTTTGAGCAAGTCGAAGAAAAACGATCGTTTATGGTTGATGTGCTATCACGCCATGGGATAGAGGCTTTCTGCGAGGTGAGTGTGGTAGCTGATCTTCAGGCAGGTGCCATTGACATTGCAAAAGGGCATGGCTTAGCCGGGTTGAAATCCAACACGGTTGCACAGGGATTCTCGGAGACAGAGGAGGGAAGGGTACATCAACTCGAAAGCCTGATAGCCCTTGCCCTTGCTGGTAAGAGCATGATGCTGATCCAGCATGCAGACCGTAGCGATTTACCTAAAAAACAAGTTACGATTTGGTGGAGAGGCAAAGAGAAAAACGGTGACCTCATGCTCCTGCTGGCTTATCTGCTGCAACTGGATCAAGATTATTCCGGGCACGAAATAGAGATAGCTTCGGTAGTGAGGGAAAATGAGGAAACTCACGAACTGGAATCATTTATCAGGCATCAACTTGATCAGGCCCGAATAAAGGCAAAGGTCCGGATCATCCTTTCAAACCAGCCAGTAGCAGAAGTAATAGAAGCAGAGAGCAATCAATCGGATGTGGTTTTCATCGGAATGGCAGTGCCCACTGAAGGCTACGAAAGAGAAACGGCCAGTTGGATGAATAAAATGTCATCATCCCTTCATACCACAATCTTTGTCTATAATGCCGGCATTGGAGATGCAGTACCCGAGTTGCTCAACCAGAGATAATATTCAGAATTATCCAAATGAAAAGGAGTTCCCCACCAAGAAGGAACTCCTGCCATGAGTCGGGCAATTTGTACCCGATAATGATTTACCGGGACACCATGATCAGCTGGCTGTGTGGTTGACCATCTACACTCAAGTGGTAGAGATATTGGCCAGCTGAAATATGATATCGACTTGGGCTAAATAACATGTTATGGGTTCCGGCAGATTTCCTGCCCTGCTCCATACTTGTCACCTTTCTCCCGTCTATGTGATAAATATCCAAGGAAATTGACGCTGACTTGGGCAACTGATATTGGATGAGGATATCGCCATTTTCATTGTAAAGTGGCTTGTGGGTCACTCGCTGTACCACCTGAGGTCCTTCTTCGGTGGCTGTACTGAGGTTGCATCCCAGAACCAGTCCTTGAATTCTGTCGTAGTTGGCACCCAGTGCTTGATTCACTACACCAGCATCAATACATAACCAATGCTCAAGTAGGGTGGCATAAATTGATCGAAAATCAGTGCCGAATTTCAGATTGCCGTACATGTCCTGATCTTGTAGCTGAGGAGCCTCTCCGACGAAGCCGCTGGCACCAAGTCCATTGCCGAAGATGAGAATTGGGGCAGAAGTACCATGATCAGTTCCTTGAGAGGCATTCTCCTCGATCCGCCTGCCAAATTCTGAGAAGGTCATCGTTACCACTTTATCCTCCATCTGGTCAGCTTGTAAATCATCATAGAAAGACCTGATAGCTCCCGAAATTCCCCTCCAAATATTGGGATGTGTCTGATTTTGATTGGCATGTGTATCAAATCCACTGATAGATACCATGTAGATTCGAGATCCAAGGTTACCTTTAATTAGGCGTGCCACCAGCTGCAATTGATCAGCGAGGTTGTTAGCTATGTTTTGGTAATCAGCATCATTTGTAGAGGAATCATAGGCCTCCTTTATCGATGCTGCATACGTGAAAGTACTGTTGGAGATGGTGCGAAGAAATCGCAATTCCTCGCCATAGCAGGTAGGAGGGGGACTGGCAGTATCATAGAGCTGACCGTTCTGGGCGATCTCTGCCAGTTCCTCAGGATTAGAAACACTGACGGACAAATTAAACATACCATTGTTAAAAATTAAACTGCCGTAGCCCCCAATCTGAATGGCAGGGGGCACTTCGGGAGGTTCATTTGCAAAATCCGGATATTCCAAGTCGAGCCAACGGCCCAGCCATCCGGATTTTAGCAGTTCGTCATCGTCACTGGCTGCAGACCAGATGTCGGTGGCTCTGAAGTGGGACAGATTGGGATTGGGATATCCCACATTGTGCGCAACTTTCATGGCATCTTCATTCCATAGAGGCATGAAATCCTCCATGCTTTGCTGGATACCAATTTCATCCGAAAGCTTGATAACATTTGTTTCATCAAAACCAATGCGAGGCCGTTGGGAGCGATAGAAATCATAATCATAAAGAGGAATGATTGTATTCAGACCATCATTTCCGCCCCCTAGCTGCACGAGTACCAATACCCGGTCGGAATCTGATTCCAACAAAGCCGATCCAAGAGGAGATAGAGCTGCAGCCCTTACTGGCATATTTCCCAGCATGACTGAGACACCTCCGGTTAAGCCAAGCGTTGAGAGAAATGACCGGCGACTCCATGCCCTGTGATGTTGTTGATGAGCCAGTCCATCCTTCAAAGATGCTCCAGCAATTTTATTTTGTTTATCAGTATTTTTCATTGTTGTTATGTCTTGAATTTGTCAGAACGAAATTGCGATCTAGATCAACTGAAATTCGGGCTGCCGGATAATATAGAGGATCAGCGAGGCTACCTGATAAGGAGCTTCGTCCCAATCAAGGTTCCAGGCACCACTGTCAAAGTACCCCTGGGGAATTTCGATTTTGAAGGCAACGGCTGCCCGGTTATAGGCATCTGAATTTTCAAAACCGTTAGGGGTTAAGTGGTCTATTAGGGTAGCAGTTATGAACTCGGGATCTTTGGAATTGTTAGTAAGATCTTTCGCAAAGGTTCGGAACCGCTCGCGATCATTCTCAAAAATGCTGGCGACAAATAGGTTACCCACCTGCCATCTTGACCTCAGGAAGGAGGAGGAGATCCAGCTCCGGTGACCTGGCCATCCGGCCACATTCGGTGGTTGGAATACGACTTGACCCAGGAAATCATTTACATTGGTCAAGGGCTCCAGGGCATCATCAGTAATTTCAAAGCCCATTTCTCGCCAGATACCAAGCGAAAGCTCAACCGGACTCTTTATCTGAGTACCGATAATTGTATCATCGAAAAAGTGCTCGCTTTTAAAGAGTTGTCGAAGGACAGGAGCCAGCTCAAAATCATTGGCAAGAAGAGTAACAGCAAGACCATTGATGATAACTTCGTCTGGCTGATCTGCGTAGACAAAATGCTTATAGACCTTCTGCCCGATGTAGTTAGCAATAATCTCTGCTTTTTCTTCAAAGAGAATATCTATCACATCATCGTATCCCCATTTACCGGTTCGTCCGAATATGGTCTTCTCACCGTCATCCCACAGAGCAGGTATGAAACTGACAGCAGGACATGGTACAACGATATAACCGGTTAGGGCACGGGCAGTCTCCTGAATATCGTTTTGAGTATATCCATTATCCCTACCAAGGGTAAACAACTCGTAGAGTTCTCTAGCATAGTTTTCGTTGGGCTGTTGTTTCGTGTTTTGGTTGCCATTCAAATAGATTAACATCGAGGCTTCCAGACCAATTTTTCTAACGAATTCTCGAAAGTTTCCCAAAGCATTTTCCTGAAGGCATTTTAGATAGTGATACCCGGCTGGAGCACACAGGTAAGCTCCAAATTCGGTGACGAAGTGGCTCATCCAAAACAGAGCCATCTTGTCACGGGGTCCGTTGTTGTACAGATCGCGCATCCACATCGGCCTCCAGTAAATGAAATCGTCAATGTTCTTCTCAAAGCTTTCGAAATCAAGTAGCGTGTAGTCAGCCCATTCAGGTGGGTCGGTTACAGGCTTCTGAATGGCCTGATCGATAAGATCATCGACACATTCCGCCGGTGACTTTATCAGTGCATCATCGATGGTTTCCAGATCGGCGCTAAAGCCCAATCGTCGAAATAAATGAATGGCCCGGTGACGGTTCCAGGGTTTTTCGGCATTAGGTACATATGGATCTAATGTTGAAGTGTTGCATACGTTCATCATTTTAGAAGTATTAGATCAAGTATTGAGAAATTATGTCGACCGTACAACGAGATGATCCCAATACACCCTAATCGCACCTGTTCTTTTTCCCTCTTTTTAACATATGGATGATAACTTTAATTTGTTTTTTCAGCCTTTGCTTATCTTCGCCACCAATTTGATAATATGGGTTTACTTGTACTTTTCTTTTTGCTTTCAATTTTGTTCTCTTTTCTCTGTTCGATCTGGGAGGCAGTATTGCTTACTGTACCACCCTCACAGGTGGAGATCAGGAATCAAGGAGGCACCTGGGTTGGGAAGAAGCTCAAGTATTTCAAATCAGCGATTGATCGTCCCTTAGCCGCAATACTTACGCTAAACACGATTGCCCATACGGTGGGTGCAATTGGTGTGGGAGCGCAGGCTGCCAAGATATGGTCCAGTGCCAAGCTTGCTGTCGGTCCGATAGAATTAAGTATAGAGGCCGTAATAGCGGCCATTATGACCCTGGCAATCCTGATACTTTCTGAAATCATTCCCAAAACATTGGGGGCTACTTATTGGAAGTCACTTTTAGGCTTTACCATTTATGGGGTGCATGCGACTGGAGTAATACTACGGCCGATCGTGTGGTTGAGCCAGCGAATTACCAATTTCTTGAAGGGGGACAAAAAGAAAAGTGTTTTGAGTAGGGCAGAATTTGGCGCTATAGCAGAGCTAGGTGCAAGGGCTGGTATTTTTGAAGAGGAGGAGTTTAGAGTGATTAAAAATCTTCTGCGATTTAAGTCGATCAGAGCGAAGGATATCATGACACCGCGTCCGGTGGTAGTTGCTGCCAAAGCTTCGACCAGTATTTTAGATTTTTATCAAAGCAATCCCGGACTGAGATTTTCTCGCGTACCGGTCTATCGAGAGTCAAGGGACCAGGTAATTGGATTCTTTTTGAAGGATCAGTTATTATCCAGTGTAATTAATGGAGACGGCGAAAATCCGGTTGAGTCTATTCTTCGACCGATCCATGTAGTTCATGAAAAGGACAATCTTACTGCTTTGTTCAATGCTTTGATGGCCCGTCGTGAGCACATAGCTTTAGTGGTAGATGAATATGGAGGCACGGCCGGAATACTCACCATGGAAGATGTAATAGAAACTCTATTGGGACTGGAGATTCTGGATGAGCTAGATGATATTGCCGATATGCAACAATTAGCAAGGCAAAAATGGACCGAACGAGCCAAGAAGCTTGGGTTGGTTGTGGACGAAGCTGATGAGCAATGAGCTGTTAAAGCTCAAATCGCAGATAAAAGTTTGGAGTTCTTTGCAGCGAGAATTCAGTGAAACTTTCTATGCGAGGAATGCCGGGGGTATCTTCCGGTTGAACAATGAAAAAGTCCCTATCGATCTCATTTGTCCGGTTGTACAAATTAAATAGCGAAAATCCCGCTTGGACTTTAAAGTTCCTGGAGATGTACTTGTATTGTATGGTTAAATCCATCCGGTGGTAGGTGGGGAGCCTTTTCTGATTTCTTTCCCGCACATCTAGAAGGAGAATTGTCTCCATATTATCCGGATTGCGTCGCGGGACGATCCGATTGGGAACCGTATAGGGCTTTCCTGATGACATATTGAATCCCAGAATGAAATCCCAGTTCTTGACGCTGTACATGTGGGTCCATTGAAATACATGACGTTGATCATGCGAAGCCGGAAAAGGACCGCCAAAATTGAGATCTTCAAATAGATAATCTACTTTACTTAGATTGTAGGAAAGAATGCTTCGATAACGGTTCCATTTATTCTGTAACAATATTTCTACTCCTTTCGCCTCCGAAGAACCGGGAGAGAAAACATTGTCGTTCGGATTCGGTATGTCAAGGTTTAGGAAAGAGAGGCCTTCAGTTTGCTTCGTGTATCCCTCGATGTCCAACAGGAAACCTTTGTTTTGGTAATTGAAACCTATGACCAAATCCTTACTACGCAATGGTGGTATCAGGTTTAGTTCGGTCGTTACCCAGATATCCCGATTTGCACTGGGATTGAGAGGAATATCATCGACGATGATTTGACTCACAAACTGCTTGTACGATCCGACACTTCCCTTAAACATGAATTTGGAGCTTTTTGGCCGATACTTTACGGATAGTCGTGGCTCCCAGATGTCATTCGGTAATTCGTTTAAACGGTTGAAACGAATGCCTGCATCGACGAACAGCTGGTCATCATGTTCGAGTAAGTAATTAAGATAAAAGGTCCCGACTTCGTTTTGCAGTTCAACAATAAAAGGCTCGCGATCTTGCCAAATTTGTTCCAATAAGAGATTGTAAGTGACATCATAATTATTGTACTGAAAGCCGGCGGCGAGTGTCTGACCTTCTGACAAAGTAAATATCTGATCAAGATAGAAGGCGCCGTTTTTCATTGTGTTTTGTTCCGTTAATCTCACATGAAATGAATCCCTGAGATCTCCTGTAGAAATACCTAGGTAATCGTTGGAGTATTCCGAAGAAATCAGACGGATTCTTGACTGCCACCAGGGAAACCAGCGATTCGAAGCCGTTAGGTTAAAGCCGGTGTTTTTTGTCTTGATGTCATCCATCGTTGCATGACTGATCTGAGGCAGGTCTACCTCGAAATCATACCGGAAGTCATCGTTGCCATTAAAAGCACTGATGGAGATTTCATCATCTTTCTTAAATCGGTAGTTCCATTTAAAATTGAAATCGTTATAGCCAAAAGTACTTGTGTTCTTGTTCAGTAGATCCTGTCGTTCGATATCTTGATACTCGGCAATCTTCCCGTCTTGAAAAAGTTGGTTGAAAATATTTTTGTAGACCATGGTTTGTACTGACTCCGTTAGTGATCGTCTGATAGAAAAGAGCAAGTTTGATCTTTTCTTGAAAAGCGGAGCTTCTACAAATGCATGCCAATTGATCAGGTTTATTCCGGCACCTGCGTGCAATCGATCTAAAGTGTCTTGTCCGTTTTTAATATCGATTACTCCTGAAACTCTTCCCCCGTAGGGAGTACTGACCCCACCTTTGTAGATTTCAACATTGTCAACGGTATAAGGATTGATTGAAGAAAACATACCGAAAAAATGCCCCGATTTATAGATGGGAATACCATCGATTAGAATCAAATTCTGATCTGGTGTACCACCGCGAATATGGATGCCAGCGGCAGTCTCATTGGGTGATTGAATACCAGGTAAGACTTGGATCATTCGAAGAATGTCGGGTTCCCCCCAGCCAGCCTGTAGATTGATTTGATCAGGATTTAAACTGTAATATCCCTTTGCCTCCTGGAAGTCAATTGGGAGCACTGCTTCCTCCTCAATTATGATATCCTCCAATTCAACCTCTTCCGAGCTGAGCTCAATTTTGAGATTTTTCTTGCCTTCAAAGTCCTTATGGTGAATGTTCGTTTTCTGATAACCGAGATAATGAATCTCAATATATTGATCATCCGGGTCTTTAAGCAACAACTCGAAGAATCCCCTATCATCAGTTTGAGTTCCAGAGAGTGTGCCAGATATGATCACAGAAGCATATGGTAGGGGTTCGCCAGTCTTACTGTCTGTGATCCGACCTTTCAAAATCAGTTCAGCTGGTGGAGGAGGAGCCGTGGAAGAACCTTTACCCGGTACAATCATTACAAAATCTGAATTTGCTATTTGGTATTGGTGAGGTGTATGTCGTGCGAGGAAGGCAATCGCTTCCTCTCTGGTGAGAGAAGATGGAGGTTCTTCAATCCATGTAGAGTCAACAAGGGTTACATCATATGCAAAATGAAGACCATGCTGGGACTCAAACACGCCCAGGACTTTAGTAAGGGGAATTTTTGGTTTGTTTGGGTTATCAGTATCAGTCTGGGCTGACAGCACCAGGGAAACCCCGCTAAAGAAAAAGAAGAGCAGGGTGCGTATTACCCGGTATTTCTCCTTCATCAATTACTTAGCTGAAATTCTGATCGTATCTGTGCCTATTTTATTGATCTCCAATTCTAAAGTAGTTTTGATCATCTCAAGGTTCTGATCCAGATTTACCGGATCAATGGGACCATGATAAACTTTCGAAATTTCTCCAACGAGTTCCACTTCCACGTTGAATAGGTCCTCTAGCATCTTCCCGATTTCTTCCATTTCCGCACTACTAAGATGGATCAATCCATCCAGCCATTGGGGTTGGATCATCTTGCTGGTGGTCAATTCGAAGTGCCCATCAGTTGCAATTTGGACTCCATTTCCTTTTTCAAGGATGATTTGGTCTGTCTGGGGAGTGTTGACCCCCACTTTGCCTGTGTAGCAGAATACCTTCAATCCTTCTCGGGTGTCCACATCAAATGTTGTACCCAGAACCTCTACCCAGCCGTTTGGGTGGTCGACGATAAATTCATTTCCTTCAATAACATCGAAGTAAGCAACCCCATTCAGGGAAAGTTGACGTGACAACAGATAATCCTCTTCGTTGAATTCTATCGACGAGGGTCCTTGAAGTTCCACTTTGGAACCATCGGGTAGTTCGTAGGTAGCCTCATCGCCGGCTGCCACCTGAAATTGTACCGTGCTGGCTGTATTCATGAAGAAGAATAGACCAATGAGTACAGCGGCTACAGCGGCTGCAGCAAGCATATATGTTCTTCGAGAAATGGATCGTACTACGGCTTCCTCTTTCGACAGTTTTTGCTCGAATGAAGCCCAGGATGCTTCAGGAGAGAAGGCAGGTGGCTCTAATTGATCGATGGCATTTAAGGTCTGGCTGAGTTCGTCAAGGTCTGTTGTTTCCTTGAGTAACTCCATTTCGGCATCGCTCAACGTGCCAGCAAGCCACTTGGCCAATAGATCGTCGTGCTCGGTATTGTTACTCATGAATTTGATATTCTGCCTTAATAACGATCATTCTAGTGATTCCCCTCCTTTTTTTAGATTTTCTTATGCAATTCCCTTAGAGCACTAAGTGCATTGTGCATCCTTTTTTCCACGGCTTTGACACTTATATCCAATCTTTCGGCAATTTCACTGTACTTCATTTTTTCCATCCTGCTCATAAGAAACACGACCCTCCATTTCTCGGGCATATCATTTATTGCTTTTTCCAAGCGCTCTTTGAATTCCTGTTGTTCGTAGAGAAATTCCGGGTCTTCCCTTTCGCTCTTGTTTGTTTGTCGCTGCTGAAATTTGAGGCTAACCTTTTTATGTTTTATGTGATCAAGGAAAAGACGGTTTCCCACTGTGAAGAGAAAGCCCACAGCTTTTTCTACAGGTACCTTGTCTCTTGCTTTCCAAAGCCGGAGAAAGGCCTCCTGCATAAAGTCTTCCGCTTGTGCTTCATCTCCACACTTGTAATACAGGAAGTTTCGTACCTCACGCGAATGCTTGAGATACACCTCTTTGAAAACCTTTTGATCTGACAGCCCTGCTGGCATGCTCTATTCTACACTTAATTTATCGAGTATGCACTTCTTCTATCAAACTTTGGACCACTTGAGGGATTCCGACTGTTGCTTTTTCCGGGATTATCTCAATCTGACGGCGTGATCTGAGTTCAAAAGACTCCTTGGGATCGGGGTCAACATAATATATAGGTGTCGAAGATGAAGCGTAGCTCATCAAACCGGCAGCTGGATAAACCTGCAGAGATGTGCCGACTATGATGACATAATCGGCAGTGCTGGTAATCATCGCAGCAGTTTCGATCATGGGGACTGATTCACCAAACCAGACCACATGAGGGCGCAATTGAGTCTTGTGAATGCACAAATCACCGAGGTTGAGATCACTTTTCCATTCAACAATATGATTTGGGTCTGACGTGCTTCTGGCTTTCAATATTTCACCATGCAAGTGTACTACTTTCGAACTACCTGCCCGTTCGTGAAGGTCATCGATATTCTGAGTAATGATAGTCACATCATAGTACTCTTCCAGCCTCACTAAGGTGTGATGTGCTTCATTAGGCTGCACTTCGAGTAGCTGGCGCCTTCGTTGATTGTAAAAATCCAGGACCATAGCTGGGTCCTTAAGCCAGCCTTGTGGAGAAGCGACCTCCATCACGTCATAACCTTCCCATAATCCATCTGCGTCCCTGAAAGTCTTGATGCCACTTTCAGCGCTCACTCCGGCTCCGGATAACACGACTACTTTTGATTTCATTGATGTTTATCAATTTTTTGGTAGGCCTCCCCAACACAGCTCAGGATATCTGACGCAATCATAGAGGGCATTCCAATTTTAGCGGCTGCGAGATCTCCAGCTAATCCATGCAGATAAACCCCAAAGATTGCTGCATCCTCAGCTGCCATCCCTTGTGCAAGAAGTCCGGTGATCAAACCGGTGAGGACATCACCACTTCCTGCCGTCGCCATACCCGGATTGCCGCTACTGTTAAAGTGGACAGTGCCGTCAGGAAAACTGACACAGGTAAATGCCCGCTTGAGAACGATGTATATTCCGTATTTCTTGCTCAAAGCTATTTGCTTCTCTAAGGTTTCAAATCCACTATGGGTGCTCCCTGCCAATCTTTCGAACTCTCCGGGGTGTGGAGTCAGTATGCTGCCTTGAGGCACTCTTGACAAGTCGCCATCATTTGCGGATAGAATGTTTAAAGCATCGGCATCGATTACGAGAGGTACACTGGAGCCTTGCAGCAGACTACGGAGAGCTAGCCTGGTCTGGTCGGCCTGGCCAATTCCACAGCCCACCCCTAACGCCTTGTAGGACCTAAGGTCAGGGATAGCAGTAATCTTGTTTTCATGGTCATCAGTCAGTACCATAACCTCGGGTACAGCTGCCTGCATTGCAGTGTAACCACAAGAGGGTATATAGCAGCTGACCAACCCAGCTCCACTTACCAGAGCAGCTTTTGCCGCCAGCATAGCAGCTCCAATTTTTCCATGACTACCACATATCAGGAGGGCATGACCGAAAGTGCCTTTGTGATCAAAAGTCTGTCGAGGTACTGGAATTGAACGAACCTCACCTTCGGTGATAAAATGGTAAGGAGTTTCTTGCTCAGCCTCCCAACCTTTATGAAGGCCTATATCAATGATTTTCCATTCTCCCAGCTTTGACTTATTCTCCGGAAAGAAAAAACTCAGTTTTGGGGTTTGTAGAGTAAGCGTGATCTCAGCCTCGATGGTATGATGATCGCCCGGAGTATCAATAAACATACCGCTGGGGACGTCAATTGCGATGATTTGGCTTGCACGGTCGTTCATGTGGATGAATAACTTTTCGAAGTAGCCTTCAATGGGACGGTTTAAGCCTGATCCAAAGATGGCGTCAATGACCACCGACCCCGGATTGATCTTGGGTAACTCCCGATCAGGACCGATCGAGGTGATCGTGAGGTAGGAATACTTCGGCAGTTGTTTAGTGTTCAGGGCATTGTCAGGGCTGGGTTCGGACCCTAATGTCAGCAGCAACACCTCAACAGGGTATCCTTTCTCTGCCAGTAGTCGACTTACGACCAATCCATCTCCTCCATTGTTTCCAATGCCGCAAGCAATCTGAAATTTTTGATCTGTTTCCGGAAATCGTGAGGTGATCCAATTTGTGATTTGATAACCTGCCCGCTCCATTAAATCCGACGATTTTATCGATTCCCGGGCTATTGTAGCGGCATCCCACTCCCGAATTTGAGTCTGATTAAAGATTTTCATGACCGAGTTAAAAATATATCACATATATATTATTTCATATATATCACATATAAAAATATATTATATATAATAATATACAATATCAATAAGATCTTAATAAAAAAGCGATGTGTAATTCCATAATTAGTAGCTTTTAACACTTTACCAAATTCCATATAGGTTAAAATATTAACAGTTTTTTGCAGGCATAAGGGGATGAGCTACATTTAGTGGTTTGAAGGGGATGTAATAACCCTTTTTTATTGGCACAGATACATATCGAAATATGGTATAATATTTGCAGCCTCCTAAAGGAAAATAACCAAAAACGATTACACCTTGAATAGAGTTTTACCAATTTACTGGGCCTCTTTCATTCTCTCGATCTTTACTGTAATCAACGTTGCGGCACAGGATATCCATTATTCAATGTTTTATCATGCTCCGCAAATCATGAATCCAGGACTGACTGGGATCTTCAATGGGGATGTGCGGGTTATGGGTCATTACCGAAATCAGTGGAAAGACGTTCCTGTTGATTATACCACATTTTCGGGCACTTACGACATGAAATACTATCCTCGCAAGAAGCCGGGAAATGACTTTTGGGGATTTGGAGTCAACTTTAACTATGATAAGGCAGGACTTTCAAAGCTTAGTTTAGCAGAACTTCAGCTTGGTGGGTCATATACAACGGAGCTGAGCAAAAACACTTTCCTAACCGGTGGGGCTCAGATTGGTTTGGCCTCGAGAAGATTTAAGGAAGACGATCTGACTTTCGACAATCAATATAATGGTTCCCAATTTGATCCTGCCTTGCCCACAGGCGAAGACTTTGACAATACTTCCATCTTCTATATTGATTTTGCGATAGGAGCAAATCTCAGATTGCAAAATGACAATCAAAGAACCAAGCTTGATCTTGGAGTGTCTGTGGATCACTTAAACAGGCCCCGTCAAGAATTTTTTGATGACAGTGATATTAAACTTCCCAATCGGATTGCATTATATGGTATAGGTGCTATCAAACTGGCAAATCCATTGGACCTTATGCTACATGGCTCTGCACAGTTTCAAAACCAGTATCAGGAATACCTTCCCGGTGCAGCTCTGAGGCTCTATTTAAACCAAAACCGGGGTAAGGAGCTTGCTTTTCAAGCTGGGGTAAATGCTCGATTTACGAATAATGATAATGATGCTACTGACGCTATTATTCCTACGATTGAACTACATATAAAGACTTTTAGTCTGGGAATAAGCTATGATATAAATGTGTCGGATTTTGATATAGCTACCGACAATCAGGGAGGTCCGGAAATTTGGGTTTCTTATCGAATAGTCAAAGTTAAGCCTTTGAGTCATTTCAAAACTTGCCCAATATTTTAGAGAAAACGAAGCCGATTTGATGATGCGAAAGAATATATTGATTTGCTTTTTGATGGCCTTTGCACTTTCCGCATTTGGCCAGACACGCAAGGCATTTCTTGAAGCTGCGGAGGCTTCCTTTGCTTCAAAGGATTACTATTCGGCTCTTCACTATTATCAGAACGTACTGGAGTTCCACGAAGATATTCATGTGCTGTACAAGGGCGCTGAATCGGCCCGCTTGTTCAACGCTTATAAGTTGGCGGAGCAATATTATCAACAGGTAGTCGATCTGGAACAAAATGGAGAATTTCCACTTGCACTATTTCACCTGGCCGAGATGCAAAAACGGATTGGGAAGTACGAGCAAGCAAAACGTAACTACGAGATATATCTGTCCGAGAATGAATTAGACAATCCCTATTACACTGATCTTGCTACCCGGCAGATTGAAGATTGTGATTGGGCTCTTGAGCAGTCACAAAATCCGCGATCCTATGTGACGGTTGACCGTTTGGGTGAAACCATTAATACACCTTTCTCAGAATTTGGGCCGATTCGTATTGGAGATACATTGTATTACTCTTCTCTAAGATTTCCTTCAGAGACAGATGAAGCTGTCCCCAGAAGGATATTTTCCAATGTGCTTTGGTCCATAAAAGGGGGCGAGGGAATTCAAATTGATTCCACCTTTAATGATGCCACACTGCATACGGCGCATGCCGTGTTTGCAGAAGACATGAACCGGGTATACTACACCTTGTGTGAGTACTTGAATGCAACCGATATTCGTTGCGATCTGTATTACAGGGATATCGTTAATGGAGTAATGGGGAGCCCGGTTAAACTTCCAGGGACGATAAACGATACCACTCACACCACAACCCAACCATCAATCGGGAAGGACCCGATAAATGGTGATCCTGCGCTTTATTTTGTTTCTAACCGCGCTGGAACGAAAGGGAAGTTGGACATATGGTACTCAGTATTGCGAGATGACGGAAGCTTTGATGATCCCGTCAACCTGATGCCGATAAATACCATTGAAGACGACATCACACCTTATTACCACGAACCCAGCAACACTCTTTATTTCAGTTCACAAGGTTATCAGGGATTTGGAGGATTCGATGTTTATAGTGTATACCTGCACAATCTGGTAGATCCCTTCATTGAGAATTTGGGTGTACCGGTAAATAGTAGCTACAATGACCTGTATTTCTTTCTTGAAGAGAATGAGGATACGGCCTATTTAGCTTCAAACCGGCAGGGGGCGGCCTACATAGAGGATGCTCAAGAAGCTTGCTGTAATGATATATATAAGGCTGCATTTGCAAAGCTTGATATAGATCTTAAGGTGCTGACTTTTGATCAAGCGACACAGGCAGATTTGTTGGGTGCTACCGTAACACTACTTGAGGTAAATGGAGATGAGATTGTGGTCTCCACACTCTCCGCTGATAACACCAATGAGTTTGTCTTTCCACTTACCCGAAATCGCAGTTATAAAGTCATTGCTGAGAAGGAAGGATTCTTCCCTGATACGATTACGCTTACCACCAGGGGCTTGAATGAGTCTCAAGAGATTCTCAAGCGCATGTACCTGCAATCCAAGTCTCTGGATCTGGAGGTTTTCGTATTTGATGATGCCACCAGAGAAGCACTAAGGGGTGCCACGGTAAACCTGAAAGATCTATCTGATCCGGATAGCGAAACCGTTGTCCAGATCAATGAGGATGGAAACAGCTTTATTTTCCCGCTCGAACGCGATAAATCATATGAGATTATTACTTCGAAAAGAGGATATAAACCAGATACACTACAGTTGAGTACGGTGAATGTGCCAAGTAATAAAATCACAAAGAATATATATCTAAAGCAAGGCGACTTGGAAGACTTCTTGCCGCTAGCTGTCTACTTCGATAATGATCATCCCAATCCTCGTACTTATTATCGCACCACCAGACGTACATACGATGACACCTATCCTCCATACATGGAGCGAAAAGAGATATTCAAGACGGAATTTACGTCGCCATTGGTTGATAATGCCAAAGTGCAGGCTGAAGATGATCTCGAGCGCTTCTTTGAATATAATGTCAGAGAGGGAAGAAATGATTTGATCAAGTTTATTCAGATTCTTACTGAAGATCTGGAAGAGGGAGAGCAGATCGAAATCGTGATGCAAGGATTTGCCAGTCCATTGGCAAGTAGCTCCTACAATGAGAGACTAAGTAGTCGGAGAATCAGCAGTGTGGTGAATCAGTTCAGACGATATTCCGATTCCGTGTTGATGCGGTACATTAGAAATGGACAATTGAAGATTGTTGAAGAGCCGCAAGGCGAACGTACAGCACCGATCTATGTAAGCGACGACCGGGCTGACAGTAGAAATTCCATCTATAGTATTCCGGCATCGCGGGAGCGGAGAGTGGAGATAATCAATGTAAGAAGATCAAATGACTGAATGAATGATGACTAAGTCATTGCAACATATGAGTACGGTAAGAGTGTTCTCAAAAGCACTGATCAAACTATGTCTGCTTGGACTGGCATTTGCAGCACCAAGTTCGATTTGGGCCACTCATATTGTAGGAGGTGACCTAACTTATCGCTGCATTGGCAATGACCGATATGAAGTAACTTTGATGGTCTATCGCGATTGCAACTTTGGAAATCCAGAAGCAATATTTGACGACCCTGCCTCCATCGGGATTTTTGATAGTGAAGGCAACCTTCAGATTCATTTGGGAAGTCCCGAGAATCTCGGAACTCTCGGTCAGATATTGGTCAAATTCAATCCAGATGATACAATCCGGGTGCAATCTGATTGTTTCATGGATGGTGATGAAGGTGTGTGTGTACATCGAACCGTCTATAAAGACACAGTGAGATTACCATTTCTTAAAGGTGGCTACCAACTAGTCTATCAGCGATGTTGTCGCAACGAAACGCTCACTAATATAAATCAGCCCTTAGAGACAGGGGCTTCCTTTGTGGCTACTGTATCGGAGGAGGCGTTGATGTCTTGCAATTCGGCACCGGTATTTAGAGAGTGGCCACCGATATTTATTTGCGTCGACCAACAGCTTAGCTATGACCACTCAGCCACTGATGCAGATGGTGATTCGTTGGTGTACAGTTTATGCAATCCATTCATGGGAGCTTCAAAAGCGTTCCCGATACCTCAACCACCGAGTAAACCGCCATATCCACTCGTCGAGTACAATGACCCATACAATCTGGAGAATTTACTGGGAGGCACAGCTTTGGAAATCGATCAAAGTGGTCGACTCACCGCAGTTCCAAATACCATTGGTCAGTTCTTAGTTGGAGTCTGTGTTGAAGAATACCGCAATGGTAACCTGATCGGTACAACTAGAAGAGATTTTGAGTACAACGTACTTGATTGTTCTGAGTTGGTAATCACCGGGTTCGTGGTTGACACTTCGCTAGTCTGTGCTGATGTAGTGGAAGTTCAGATAACTGATAACAGTATAGGTACGACTGACGAATCCATATGGAGTTATCGAGTGACCTCTGATAATGGATTGGATATTACATTGGATGGGCCCAATCCGACTTTTAATGTTGATGGATCTCAGGAGTTGACAATTGAACAAATGGTCATAGTCAGCTCAGAGTGCACCGTCAGTAAATCCCAAACTTTAACGATTGATGTAAAAGATACCGGGGTCAGTGATGGAGATACTATTAGAGTATGTGCCGGAAGTTCGGTAGTGCTTGGAGCGGGTGATCCTAATGATTGCTACACATACAGCTGGACTCCTACTGAAAGCCTGGATGATCCAAATATTGCCAATCCAATTGCCATGCCCGAGATGAGTACTACATATACGGTACTGATTTCGGATCCTGTGAATAATTGCAGGATTACAAAAACGGTACATGTAGAGATCATACCGGTAACAGATGTGATTGCCGACTTCAGAGTAGAGAAAGATTGTGGCACGCAAACTATCCGGTTTATCAATGAAAGCACGGGTGGTGACACATTTATTTGGGAATTTGGAGATCCAAGATTTCCAGACTCAATATCCATGGAGCGAGATCCGGTTCACACATACCCACCTGAGGGAGGCACTTTTATAGCAGTGCTGACAATTCCTGGTGATGAGTGCAATGCCGTGCGAACGAAGAGACTGCCTGTGACAGGAACTGATTTCGTAGACGGATTCTCTGATACGATTGAAGTTTGTGGTCCTAGTTTTGTAGAACTGAATCCAGACCGAAATCCACTCTACATCTACGAATGGGAAGATAATCCGCTGATTCCGGACCGTACGGCTGCCAACCCTGACATATTTCTAGCCGATGACGCTACCTTTCAGGTGACTATAACAGATCCACTAAATATGGATTGTGTCATTTCGGGAGAAGTTGTGGTGATTGTGGATTCTCAGCTTGTTGTCGATATCGATACCTCTTTGTTCGTTTGTGAGCCCGGTCCAGTAGAGTTGAATCCAGGGGGAGATCCTGACTTGATATATGAATGGTCTCCAATTTTTGATCTTGATGATCCTACGAGTCATAACCCAACGGCTAATGTCATAGAGGAGATCGTCTATATTGTCCTAATCACAGATCCCAATGATGCGACTTGTACTATCCGATGGAGGGTGCGAGTATCAATTGGTCTTGATGATACAGGAGGATTTGGAGAGATGGACACCCTTTTCATTTGCGATAGTAGCAGTTTTTTCCTGAATCCCGGAGCAAATCCAAACCTGGTGTATCAATGGTCTCCAACTGAAGGCCTTGATGATCCAACCAGCCCTAACCCCATTGCTTCACCGACGGAATCGACTACCTACTCGGTTACGATTACCGATTCATCAGGTACCTGTTCGCTGACTAAAATAGGTCATATTGAGATCGTGATGTCCGATGTACTCGCCGATTTCAGAATAGAAAAGGAGTGTGGTTCTCTTACTGTTCAATTCTTAAATACATCGGTGAATGCCGAATCATTTGAATGGACATTTGGGGATCCCACTAATCCGAATTTTGTGTCCACCGAAGAAAGCCCTTCATACACTTATCCAATGGGTAATGCCACGTATGAAGTCGAACTCAGAGCCACGGACGATCCAAACTGTACAGCTATACGTGCCATGCGGATTACGCTTACCGGTGATGATTTCGTGGATTTCTCGGATACGATCCGATTGTGTGGACCAAGTTTAGTGTATTTAAACCCTGACAGAAATCCCAACTACGACTATTGCTGGGAAGCTCATCCTGCTATCGCAGATACTAATGCAGCCAATCCCAGAGTTGACCTTGAAGACACCACCATCTTTAAACTGATCGTGAAAGACCCGTTAAACGATACCTGTACCATTATGGGTGAAGTGGTCGTTTTAGTTGACGATCAAATCAATCCCAACTTACCAGACACTGTGATCAATTGCGTACCGGGTCCGATTGAGTTAAGCCCAGGTGCCGATCCTACATTGATTTATATGTGGGAACCTGCTGACTTACTCGATGATCCTACCAGTTTCAATCCAACGGCAGAGGTCGAGGGATCGGCAGTTTTTTCCGTCACAGTGACTGATCCAAATGATTCAACCTGTATGGTCCAGGCCGAGGTTAATGTGTTTATCGGAGACAATATTCCGTTGATCACTACGGATAGCATGAATATGCTTTGTCCGGGTGACTCCGTGACATTATCCGCAAACAGCGGGTTGGTTGACTCGCTGATTTGGACAGATCCTGATGGCATTGTATTGGGAACAGGCTCTCCTCTGGACATAGCAGTGGAGAAATCTGGCTATTACAAAGTCACAGGCATCAAAGATAATTGTGAGTATATGGACAGCGTCTTCCTGGGAGTGAGGGAGCTTATGTTCAGTCTTGACAAAGAGTTGCCGGTGTGTCCCGAAGAACCCGTCGAGATTACGGTGACGAACAACACAGACTTTGTTATCGATTCCATTATCTGGAAACCCGATGATCTGATTGCCCTTGGTCAGGGTAGTGAAACTGTAGTGGTGCGTCCTGAACAGACCGCCACAATCATTGCGATGGTCATATTTGAAGACGGTTGTATGATGCAAGACTCGGTGGTAATTACGGTGAGCGATCTAGATCGTTTCAATGCTTTTGCTGATCCGGATACCATTTTGTTTGGCGAATCAACTACCCTGATTGCCACGCAAGAAGAGGGAGCTACTTATCAATGGACGCCCTCTGATATCGTGCAGAATCCAACATCATCCAGCACTGTTGCAACGCCACCTCAGAGCACAACTTTCACTGTTGACATTACCGATATGAGCGGTTGTAGCACAAGTATTGAGGTGCCAGTGGAGGTGATCATGATCATGTGCGAGCCCCCAACAATCTTCCTGCCAAATGCATTCAGTCCAAATGGTGATGGTACCAATGACATCTGGCAGATTCGCCATCCGGAGATCAATAGAGATTACATCATAGAGATGGATCTCTTTGTATACAATCGATGGGGACAACTGGTCTTTGAGTCTCATTCTCCTGAGAATGGCTGGGATGGTACTTTCAAGGGCGAATTGTTGGGTCCCGACGTGTTCGGATATTACCTGCGAATAGTCTGTGTAGATGGAGATTCCTTTTCCGACAAGGGAAATGTGTCCCTACTTCACTAGCAAGTGTTGAACAAGCTCTGGCAGCTGCTTCATATCATCAAAGCTCATTGTTCCGTTCTCAGATAAAGTATAATGTGAATGTACGGGTTGGTATGCCAATACCTTCATACCTGCTCGTCTGGCAGCGAGGATTCCGGCATCACTATCCTCGACAACCAAGCACTGCTCCGGCATTCGATCAAGCTTGGCAGCTGCGTGAAGAAACAGATCAGGTTCAGGCTTCCATCTTTCGATTTCATGGGCACTAAAAAACCCATCGAAGTAAGATAGTAATCCTGTCGCTCCCAGATTGGATCGTATCGCCTGTAAAGGTCCATTTGATGCTACACACTTTGCAAACGGAATTTGATCCAACGCTATCTTTACGCCTTGGATTGGCTTAATATCCTTCGCAAATGCTACTCTCTGAAGTTCTCGATGGGAAGGAACAAAATCTTCCGGAAAGACAAATCCATATGTTTTCGTGACATATTGCATGCATTCCTCCAGTGAAGTACCGGGAAAATGTTTCCAAGCTTCTTCATCCGTCAGTGGGATTCCAAATTCCTGGACCTGCTCTACAAATACCCGGTTGGCAATGGGCTCGCTGTCTACCAAAGTACCATCACAATCAAATATGATCAGGTGTGCATCTTCCATGATTAGGGATTAATGAGAAAGAACTCAACTGTCTTTGGTGAGTAGTCTATCAAGGTCACAAAATCCGGCATCTTTGTTATTTCCACTTTCCATTCACTTTTTTGCAGTGACGGATCCGGTGCTGCCCTAAGAATGAAAGCGTCACGTTTAACTTGATCATAAGAACTCAATCCTACGGTGCATTTAACTAGTGCTTGATCGGGAAAAATCTGAATGCTGTCTTTATGTGAGTCACCTAAGGTGATGGGAACGTAGATTTGTTTTTCTGTAATTTCCTCCACTGCCACCCGGACTACACAACTGTTCACATCCTTGGTAATCAGGGTGTTGCTTGATCTGACAAGCTCTATCTCGCCTTCAAAACTTTCCTTCAGAGGTGCTCCCCCAAATGGCTCCGTCGCCCAGGAGGTGATAGGGGCCAATAGTCTGGCCGTGCCATAAAGAGTCACGGAATCTGGTTGCAGGACAATGGGTTGGCTAAATTGATGCTGTGGTGCTGTTGTTAGATCCGGAGGTAGACTGATTGGTACTTTTTTCGAGACTTTTTCCTCAAGTCTGATGTCCAGCTGCATCGGGGTGATAGAGAGGATATTGATCCTTTCACTCAGGTCTGCCGGCAATCTTTCCTGGATGATGGGTATTAGAGGTAGAGCCCCAGATGCGATTATTGGAATCTCAATCGTATCACGGCCCTTATCCCACGACATGCTCAGGAAGGTCCACCCTTTGGCGCGAAGTTGAGCGTTTAATGTAGATGGTGGTAATCTGTCAAAAGCCTGAGCGGCAGGCAGTCGATAGGAGACATTGAAACGTATGTTATGATTGTACTCCTGACTCAACTTAATGACCAGCCAGGCAAGTAAAGAAATCAGAAAACATACCGCAATGCTGATCCGGTCATCCTTCAAGCGGTGCCGAAGATCACTTGCGGTCATCTACGAGCGAATTGCGTCAGTCATCTCTTTCGAGACCGACCCTTTCAACACCCTAATAAATGTTTTTTGATCAATCTGTATTGTCACAACATTGTCATCTATTTTATTGATTTTTCCAATAATGCCGCTGGATGTCACTACTTCATCTCCTTTATTCAGGTCTGACACAAATTGATTCTGTGACTTCTGTTTTTTCTGTTGAGGTCGGATAAAGAAGAAGTAGAACACCAACACAATCCCAATAAGGGGAAGAAAACTCATTATTGGATTACCCTGTGCCTGAAGAAACAACATATGCGCTCAGATTTAGAGCTTCAAAAATAGTATTTAATTGTGGATAAGGACGAAGAAGAGGATTGACAGTGAAGCCCCATCACTATGCAAACTATCTTCGAAAAAGTATTTCCGATCCAAAATGATCTTCCATCATCGGAATTATGAATGGTTTGCTATACTGTAGCAATATCGTCGATCACATTTTATGATATTTGTATGTAAATACAGCTTGCAAATCGTGCGCTTTTTCTTGTTGGGTTTTATGGGAGTTGGTAAAAGTACTCTGGGTCAACGGGCTGCAGAACAACTGGTGATACCATTTGTCGATCTTGATGAATGGATCGAGGATGAGGACGGCAGGACAATCACCCAGATATTCCAAGATGATGGGGAATCCTACTTTAGAGAACAGGAAACTGAATGCTTGAAGAAGGTGATACATTCCTACGAACGCTTCATCATGGCTACGGGTGGCGGACTACCTTGTCACGGAAAAAATCTGGAAATCATGAAAGACTCAGGGATCACTATATACCTGAGAGCAGCCGCTCATGACTTGTCGACGAGATTGCTGCAGTCCAGTACAAAGCGTCCATTATTATCTAACAAGTCTCCTCTCGAGCAGGAAGCATTTGTAAAACGTCTTTTAGCAGAAAGAGACCCCATCTACTCACGGGCAGATCAGACCTTGGAGATTGATCTAACCAGATCCAAGTCTGAGAATAGCAGACTATTGATCGACCTTCTTAAAAAGGCTCCTTGATACTACCTGCCAACCATGAAATGGCTTCAGAAGGCTGTATAATGCGACCGGTACTAGCTGTAGACTTACTGTCAATCCCAGTGCTGACAAGAATTTCGTGAGCCTTTTGGGTTGCTATATCCGGATCAAGACATTTCATGATTCCAACTATACTAGCTACAAAAGGAGTTGCCATAGAGGTCCCTTTGAATGATCTGTATTGGTTACGGGGATAGGTGGAGAAGATATCATCACCTGGTGCAGCAATGGGAAAATCCATGCCATCTACTGTGTTTGAGAAAAAGGCTTTTTCGAATTTTGAGTTTACCGCACTCACTACAATTACACCCGGAGTATTAGCCGGAGAAATCTCTTTAGCATTCATATTGGCATTCCCCGCAGCGACCACTACGATGGCACCCCGGGAATTGCAGTATTCCAACGCTTGAGTGTAAGCTAATTGTTTGCTTTCATTTGTTCGACCGCCCAAAGACATGGAGATGACGTCCACGCCATGATCGGCAGCTTCAATCATTCCCCTTATTATAGTAGCTTGAGATCCCATCCCCATATCCGTCAATACTTTTACGCTGGTGATAGTTACCAGTTTATCGTTTGGAAGGAAAGAAGCGATTCCTTTTCCATTGTTACTTACAGCTGCGGCAATACCTGCCACATGAGTTCCGTGCCCCTTTACATCACGATCATATGATTTCTTTAAACTGAAATAGTTGTCAGCCAGATCCTCATGATTTCCGTCAACCCCTGTGTCGAGAATCGCTATCCTGGCCTTCTTGACAATTGAAATATCACTAAGCACTTCGTGCAAGTCTGAAACCTGGAGTGCTTCAAATGCCCATTGTTGATCGATAAAGGGATCATTGAGTTTGGATCGCGGCTGACGCCGTTGGGTGACGGTACCCTCCATTGGCTCTATACTGACTACTTCATTTTCTTCCACCCAATCTGCGAGACCGCTTTTCTCCACCAGCTCTTTGATTTCAGCAATTTCCTCATCAGAAATATTCTCGGGCAAATCGATCAGATAATATTCATCAAGATCAGTCGATGCTTCGTCCGCTGGATAAAAAGCGCGGACCACCTTAGCCCCCGGATTGTCCAACGCATCTCTCAACATTTGAGGATCCACGTCGTGGGCCAGATCAATCAATAATTCTCCATCCTGATCAAGAGGGATACCATTGGGTGATGCGGGTGCAAAAGTCTCCTTTAGCACTGGCAGGTACCATATCTTCATGATGAAGAACATACCGATCAGGGCCAGAATTCCTATCATCTTGTTCGATCGTGCCTGGTAGATGATAAGACTGCCTACTGCTGCGGTGATCATATCACGAAAAACAATCAACAACTTGGCACTGTTAGATGTGTCCGACTGAATAATGGAGATTACCCATGCAGTGAAGGCAAAGAAAAAGATGAAACTCAAATACCTGCCTGCGGTCTTATACTCTGCAAGTAGCATCCACATAAGTAGAGCAGAAAATACAGCGAGATACGATGCCTGATACAACAGACTAACTCCCATTAGGCAAGAATTTACTGTAAATATGCATGTATGTTCGATTGCTCAACCATAATAACAGATGAAAAGTGAAAATAATTCGATGAGCAGCCACTGAGCGAGAAGGTTACAGACTGTTGGGGAAATCGAAATGCTCCAATCCTTAGAGATGCTCTGTGCCAATAATTTTTAAATTTGCCTCTTAATTTTTACACGATGGCAGAAGCTGAAAGAATAAAGTGTTTGATCATTGGTTCAGGACCAGCGGGATATACAGCTGCAATCTACGCCGCCAGGGCGGGCTTGGAGCCGGTTTTGTACACGGGGCAGGAACCAGGTGGTCAGCTAATGATTACTACAGACGTTGAGAATTACCCGGGCTATCCCGATGGTGTCCAGGGTCCTGAAATGATGGAAGACTTCAGAAAACAAGCTGAACGATTTGGCACCAAAGTAAGGATGGAACTCATCGACAAAGTCGACTTTAGTGGTCCGGTCCATAGGGCTTGGACCGAAGGTGGACAGGAGATACATAGTGACTCAATCATTATTTCCACTGGAGCCAGTGCAAAATGGCTGGGCTTGGAGTCAGAGCAGCGACTTCAGAATAAGGGTGTGTCAGCATGTGCTGTGTGCGATGGGTTTTTCTTCAGGGGGCAAGAGGTAGCCGTAGTGGGTGGAGGTGACACAGCAGCGGAAGAGGCCACCTATCTAGCCAAGATGTGTCCTAAGGTCCACATGTTGGTTCGACGTGATCAAATGCGGGCGTCTCATATCATGCAGGAAAGAGTTGAGAAAACAGAGAATATCCAAGTTCATTGGAATACTGAGGCATTGGAAGTATTAGGTGACAAGGAGGTCACCGGAGTGCGCGTCATCAATAATAAGACGCAGGAAGAATCCGAGTTGGCCGTTAGTGGATTCTTCGTGGCGATTGGCCATAAACCAAACACTGATATATTTAAGGATTGGTTAGAACTGGACGAAACAGGTTATATCATTTCAATTCCGGGAACTGCCAAAACGAGAATCAAAGGTGTATTTGTCAGTGGTGATGCTCAAGACAAAGTTTATCGTCAGGCGGTGACCGCAGCCGGCACAGGCTGTATGGCTGCTCTAGATGCTGAGCGTTACTTAACTGAAGAGGGAATTATCTAAATTGTCAAAAGTTTAAAAAGAACTATAATGAGCGTATCTACAAAATTTCGACCTGGTGTCCTACATGGAGAAGAAGTAACCGAACTGCTGAAATATGCAAATGAGAATGACTTTGCTTTGCCCGCAGTGAATGTGGTTGGCACTAACTCAGTAAATGCAGTACTGGAGACAGCTAGAGAAGTCAATTCTCCCGTCATGATCCAGTTTAGCAACGGTGGCGCAGTTTTCTTCGCAGGCAAAGGTTTGTCAAATGACGGACAGCAAGCGGCCATTTTGGGAGGTATTTCCGGGGCCATGCATGTCCATGCCATGGCCAAAGCTTATGGGGTTACGGTAGTGCTCCACACCGATCACTGTGCAAAAAAGTTACTTCCATGGGTTGATGGTCTTCTTGAGGCGGGCGAGAAATTTTACGAATCAAGGAGATACCCTTTATACAGTTCTCATATGCTTGATCTGTCCGAAGAGCCGATTGAAGAAAACATTCAGATCTGCAAAGAATATCTCAAGAGAATGGATAAGATAGGCATGACCCTGGAGATAGAGCTTGGAGTCACGGGTGGCGAGGAAGATGGTGTGGACAATACCGACATCGACAGTAGCCGCTTATATACTCAGCCGGAGGAAGTGGCTTACGCTTACGAAGAGTTAAGTGCAATTAGTAATCGTTTTACTGTAGCAGCTGCTTTCGGAAATGTGCATGGCGTCTACAAACCAGGTAATGTCGAGCTGAAACCAGTCATTCTGAAGAATTCTCAGGAGCATATTCAAGAGAAGTTTGGGACGGGTCCAAATCCGGTGAACTTTGTGTTTCACGGGGGATCGGGCTCATCTCAGGAGGAAATCCGGGAGGCCATTGGTTATGGAGCGATTAAGATGAATATCGATACTGACATGCAATGGGCATTTTGGAAGGGTGTCAGAGATTATTACGAAGGCAAACGTGATTATATGCAGGCACAGATTGGCAATCCGGATGGGGACGACAAGCCCAACAAGAAGAGCTATGATCCACGACAATGGTTGAGAGCTGGTGAGCAGGCTTTCGTGACCAGATTAAAGCAGGCTTTCGAAGATCTAAATTGCATGAATCGCAATTAAAAATTCCCGGATCACAGGATTACCGTATTGAGTTTGTCGGCAACTTCATTACGTTTTTGAATAAGTATCTGCTGGACCTGTAGGTGCTTGATCAATTCTCCTTGATCATTGGTACGTTGGCACTCTTTGATTTTCGCAAGATTCTCGTCGCTCATCTTCTGTAGTTTGCGGAGTGTAAATCGCAACAGAGCCTGATAACTGTCGTTGACCACGTTTTCTTCCGGCTTGGGCTGGGTCTGTAAGTATACATCCCACATTTTTTCCCAGTTTTCGCTGTATTCATATGGACTGGCGCAAAACTCCACAGCGAGTTGGGCAAGCTCTTGGTTTTCGTGATTTACGAAATAGTTGGCGTCTACCTTTCGTCCCTGCTCAATTTGTCTTCCATACTCAGACACCACCTTGGCATATAATGGATTGTCGAAAGCCGTCAGCGTTTCTTGGATGTTGCTGAGAATATATTCCGCTGCAGTTACCTCTTTTGGATCTTTTTCAATCACTTGATTTCCGTGTAGTATGAGAATCCGGGCGATATCTCGTTCCTGATATTCGTCAGTAACTGTGGGTGGATCAATCTCATATGTTTGAGTTTTGGCAGCCTGCTGACCGACTTGCTGACGGAGTATCTCATGATCTGACCGGGCCTCTCTCAGTTTGTCGATGCGTTGGTTTCGCATACGTCGGCTGATTTCTTTGTTGGTCTCGCTGATCAGAATGTCTTCATCCACAGATAGAAGGGAACTGCACTGCTTCGTATAAACGGATCGTTTTATTGGATCCGGAATGTGGGCCAAACTCTCTATGATATCTTTGATCAAACTTGACTTCTTGACCGGATCATCGCCAGCCTCATCTAGGATCAGGCCAGTCTTGAAAAGAATGAAGTCTTTGGCTTGTTCGGATAAATAAGTCCGGAAAGCAGTGACTCCCACTGCTTTGAGATATGAATCCGGATCCTCATCTTCCGGCAGCAATACGAGCTCGATGTTTAAATCTTGCTCCAGAATAAGGTCGATCCCTCTTAGCGCAGCCTTGATACCGGCGGGGTCACCATCATACAATATCTGAATATTGTTGGTGTAGCGTTTGATCAATTTGATTTGATCAACAGTGAGAGCAGTGCCCGAAGAAGCGACGACATTCTCAATTCCTGATTGAACCAATCCCAGTACATCTGTGTAGCCCTCCACAAGAATGCATCTATCTTCCTTGCGGATCGACTTCTTTGCCAGGTGCAAGCCGTATAGCACCCGACTCTTGTTATAGACTTCTGACTCTTTCGAGTTGATGTATTTTGGAGATTTCTTGTTGGATTTGAGCTGTCTTCCGGCAAAAGCAACCACCTTGCCGGAGAGGTCGTGAATGGGAAAAATGATCCGCTCAAAAAAGAAATCCCGGTCACTTGAAGTGGTTAGGCCGAGCTTCCTAAGAAGTTCGATATTGTAACCAGCGCCAACTGACGCAGCGGTGAGCGCATCCCTATCACTTCCAATATATCCAAGCTCAAACGCTTGAATGGTCTTAAGGATCAGTCCTCGCTCCTTAAGATAGCTCAAACCTATGGACTTGCCAGTGTCTGTTTCATGAAGCTGTTTCACAAAAAAGTCGCGGGCAAATTCATTAATTATCAAAAGGCTTTCCCTTTCTTGCCGTTGTTCCTGATATTCTTCGGATACCTGAGTCTCTTCCAGCTCGATCGAATATTTTCTTGCCAAGTATCTGAGAGCCTCAGGGTAGGAAAACCCCTCATGCTCCATCAGGAAACTTACTGAGTTACCGCCTTTACCACAGCCAAAGCACTTGAAAATATTTCGGGTAGGAGATACAGTGAATGACGGGGTTTTTTCGTCGTGGAAAGGGCAGAGACCGATGAGATTGATACCTCTCTTTTTCAACCTTACGAAGTCGTCTACTACTTCATCAATTCGGGTCGTGGCAAAGATTGTGTCGATTGATCTTTGAGAAATCATGTGGAAACTTAATCCTCGCTGCTCATAGCAGCTTCTAATTCATCGGTCATCTCGAGATTATGAAAAACATTTTGAACATCGTCATCTTCTTCCAAAGAATCTACTAATGCGAGGGCTTTTTTCGCATCAGACACCGATAGGGTAGTAGTGGTGGTGGGGATTCGCTCCACGTTAGCACTTTTGGGTTCGATCGACAAATCATCCAGCTTCTTTTGCATTGTTCCAAAATCCTCAAAGGCAACAGTGACAGTGAGTTCTCCTGCCTCCCTGTCGACATCGATCTCCTCCGCTCCACCATCGATCAATTCCAATTCTAGCTCTTCCGGAACTTTACCGTCGAGGTCTAGGAGAAACACCCCTTTTCTTTCAAATAGAAAATCTACAGATCCGGAAGTAGCCAGGTTACCTCCTCTCTTGTTAAAAATCGCTCTGACACTTGAAACCGTTCGATTCAAGTTGTCTGTGGTACACTCAACGAAGACGGCTACTCCCCCGGGTGCGTATCCTTCATATGTTGGCTGAATTAATGCAGCACCACCGGAATCAAGCGCCTTTTTGATCGCCCTGTCGACATTTTCCTTGGGCATGTTTACCCCTTTGGCATTCGAGAGAGCCAACCTCAACCGGGGATTAAAATCGGGATCGCCCGAATTCCCTTCCCTCACCGCTACCGTGATTTCCTTAATGATTCGACTAAAAGCTTTGGAGCGTTTTGCGTCCTGAGCCCCCTTTTTTCGCTTGATCTTGGACCATTTATTATGACCCGCCATATCTAACCAAATTTGAACCGAAAATACAAATTATCGGTCGATCACCTCGACGACCGCATAGTGCAACTAATCTTAGAAATGTTGGACTAAGTCATATTTATCGTATATTTACGATATACAATAGAAAAATGGCTTACTCAAAGGCAGAAGTATTTCAAAAGAAGGATATTGAGCTGGCAGCAGCAGCAAAGGCATTGTCTCACCCAGCCCGCATTGCCATTCTACGCTATTTGGCGCAGAAGTCTTCCTGTATCTGTGGCGAAATCGTCAATGAGTTGCCATTATCGCAAGCTACGGTTTCGCAGCATCTCCGTGCTTTGAAAGAGGTGGATTTAATAGTGGGTGAGATCGATGGACCCCGGGTATGTTACTGTTTGAATTTGAGTCGATGTCAAGATGCTCTTAAGAAGTTTAATTCCTTATTTAGTGATATAAAATGTTGTTGATCATGAAGTCAAATCAAGAATTACGAGATCTGGTAAAAGACAAATACAGTTCGATTGCTAGGTCTCAAGCCGAAGAGTGCTGTAGTGACTCTTCTTGTTTGGAATACTCATTTATCGGTGATGATTACCAAGGGAAAGAGGGATATGATGCTAAGGCTGATTTGGGGCTCGGTTGTGGAGTGCCGACAGAACATGCAAAGATCAATCCTGGCGATATAGTGGTGGATCTGGGATCAGGAGCTGGCAACGATGCATTTGTGGCAAGGGCTGAAACTGGCAGTGATGGCAGAGTGATTGGAATCGATTTTAGTGAGGAGATGGTGCAGCGTGCCCGGAACAATGTGAAACGATTGGGCTATGACAACATTGAATTCAGGCAAGGCGATATTGAAGACATACCTCTGGCAGATGAAGTAACCGATGTAGTGATCAGCAACTGTGTTTTCAATCTGGTACCTGATAAGGAGAGTGCTTTTCGTGAGACTTTTCGAATACTCAAACCAGGAGGACACTTCAGCATTTCTGACGTTGTGGTTGAAGGAAATATACCGGTAGAGCTAAAAGAACAGGCAGAACTTTATGCCGGATGTGTATCCGGAGCAATTGATCTCGAGAAATATCTTGGCGTGATTGAAAATGCTGGATTCGAAGAGATCAGTATTGTAAAAAAGCGCCAGATCTCTTTACCGGAGTCTCTTGTCGATTCGTTGCTGGATGATGAGCAAAAGAAAGTTTATGAGGAGTCTGAATTCGGCATTTTTAGCATTACTGTATTTGGTCGTCGGCCAAAGACAGAGGAATGTTGTACGGGTCCGTGCTGCTAGAGATTGGCACAAAACAAATAAAGATTATTAGTCATCTGTTCGTTTGGTTCGTGAAATAGATCGTACCTTTATATCCCGTAACGCTTTAGACGCATCAAATCTTTATTATGACCAAGTATGTCTTTGTTACGGGAGGAGTGACCTCATCTCTAGGCAAGGGAATTATTTCTTCCGCACTCGCCAAGCTACTTCAGGCGAGAGGATATAACGTTACCATTCAAAAGTTCGATCCATACATCAATGTCGATCCCGGCACTCTGAATCCCTATGAACATGGTGAATGCTATGTGACGGACGATGGTGCCGAAACGGATCTGGACCTCGGTCACTATGAAAGATTTCTCAATCGGCCAACCTCTCAGGCAAATAATGTAACCACCGGCAGGATATATCAGACTGTGATCAATAAAGAGAGAGCAGGAGATTATCTGGGAAAGACGGTGCAGGTAATTCCCCATATTACGGATGAGATAAAGCGACGTATCAGACGTTTGGCGCAAACAGGTCAGTACGACATCGTCATTACCGAGATAGGCGGAACGGTTGGTGACATCGAATCATTGCCTTACATAGAAGCGGTGCGGCAGATGAAGAATGAAATGGGATCGGAAAACTGCGTGGTTGTCCACTTGACGTTGATCCCCTACCTGAGAGCGGCTAAAGAACTTAAGACAAAACCCACACAGCATTCAGTAAAAGAGCTGCTAAATTCCGGAGTGCAACCAGACGTATTGGTCTGCCGCACAGAGCAACACCTTACCCAGGAAATTCGAAAGAAACTGGCGCTGTTCTGCAACGTCCACGTAAAGTCGGTGATAGAGGCGCTCGATGCTGATACGATCTATGATGTACCCGTTCTGATGCGGGATGAGGAATTGGATACGACCGTTCTGAACAAGCTTCGGTTGGATCATGGTGATGAGCCTGCTTTGGCAAACTGGCAATCATTTTTACATCGTTTAAAACATCCTAAGGAAGAAATAAAGATCGGACTGATTGGCAAGTACATTGAGCTGCAAGATGCCTATAAATCGATTCACGAGGCTTTCGTTCATGCGGGAGCGGTCAATGAGTGCAATGTCAAAGTCATCGGAATTCATTCTGAAGACCTTGAAAAGGATAACAAGGCCAGGGAAATGATTGAAGGCCTTCATGGGATCCTGGTCGCTCCAGGATTTGGGGAGCGGGGAATTGAAGGCAAAATAAAAGCCATTCAATATGTTCGTGAACAAAACATTCCATTTTTCGGAATATGTCTGGGTATGCAATGTGCGGTTGTGGAGTTTGCCCGGAATGTTCTTCACCTAAAAGAGGCTGCCAGCACAGAAGTAAGTTCCAAGACCAAGCATCCGGTGATCGACCTTATGTCGGAGCAAAAGACGATCACCAAGAAAGGAGGGACCATGCGGCTAGGGGCATATGCCTGCAATCTGGTCAGGGAATCACGTGCTTTTCAAGCATATGGAATCGAAGCCATTCAGGAAAGACATCGCCACCGGTACGAATTCAATAGCGAATATTTGGAGTTATTTGAAAGTGGAGGCCTGCTGGCTGTGGGCACTAATCCCGAATCCGGCTTGGTGGAGATTATGGAATTACCCGACCATAGGTGGTTTGTAGGTGTTCAGTTCCACCCTGAGTTAAAGAGTACCGTGGAGAATCCCCATCCATTGTTCGTTAGCTTTGTCGAAGCTGCCGTGAGGTTCAAGAAAGGGGTGTTGAAAGAACAGGCACAGGTTCAGAGTTCATAGAGGTAAAACAAGTCATTTTCAATGACTACCGGTAGGTTTAGTTGCTTCCGCTTTTCTGTAATCACGTGTGTTAATCCGTCCTTCTTGAGACTGAGAAATACCTCTTCATCAAGTTCATGATAGAATTCATTTCCCTGAATGACCGGGTGCATTCCACTCCGGCGTTGCTCCAAGGTCATACCATATAAAAGTTCTCTTCGTCTTGATGCTTCTGCAAGGTACTTTCGCGAATGAATGTTGCTTTTGTAGTCAATGTATAAGCTTCTTTGTGAGAAATATCGAAACCCAGTCACATAAGGAGGGGCCACCAAGGTAGCCTCCTGAGGCAGTACTTCCTTTGCCGCCATCCCCAGTGTCATTTCAGCATGGTGATAGGCGGTGCCAGGCAGATGGCGTGGTTTGTGCTTAAAGAGATTAATCTTACCACCTATTTCCAGTATACTGATCAATCCAAAAATGACCAGCAGTGAGATAGCAACAAAGCTGGATTTCGGTAGTTGGAGAACCCTGCGGTCTAGCCATATACAAATGGCCAAAACGCTCAAAATTTTCAGCCAAACAGTGACCTTGAACCATTGTATGGCTACAATCCAAGGGATGCGGATGACTTCAACAGTCAAAGTGTATATTGAGGCGATGACAATGCCTAGGATGCAGAAGTAGTAAACCCTTTTGGAATGATTTTTCCAAATGAATGTGGCCACTAAGATCATAGGGACCAGAATCAGCCAGCTCGAAGCCGGAAAGTAGGAGGGAAAGAAATGGTGCCCTAGCCGCATTTCCATGATATCGAGAAAAGTAGCCGCATCGATGCTGGAATCTTCAAGAATCTGATTAGCTGTTACCATAATGAGCCAAACACCAGCGGTCAGGGTGAGCAATAATAGTGCAAGTAGCGTCTGCTTCGGCACTGCTCTTTTCTGGTAAGCTTGCCAGGCAATGATCAAGATGAGTAACAAGGCCAATTGTGCTCCAACAATCGGTTGCATGAATGTGGCTGGAATCAACAACAGCAATGCGGCTGAATCTTTCTTTTCAACAAAGAATACCAATGCCCACAAACCAAGCACCTTGGCAAGTTGGCTCGGCATAAGATAGTTGTACCAAGCCTCGTTTCCACCCAGATTGATATTGTAGAGAAGGAACATGCATACGACCAAGAACAAAAGCTTCAGACTGAGTTTTTGGACAAAAAACTGACTCAACCTTAGCAGTCCCAACACAAAAAAGAGGGAGCTGATCAAATGGATCGCGAAAGAGGCCTCCTCCAAATAAGGAAAGAACCGGGAAAGCATCCAGGTGAAGATTATTCGCTCGTTCCAGATACTTGTCCTTACGGCTTGAATGTAGAGGTCATTTGGAAAGAGTGATTGATCATGCATGTAGAGGGCATAAGCCAAAGTCTCGGTCATGTCCTCATCTCCAAACCGGTATCCATGCACAGCTATCAGACCCAAATAAAGGCAAAGGGCAAGTAGTAATGCCGGACCGATATTTACCTTTGTTGCTTCCAATGAATATGATTGTAGACAGTCACATGTCAATATAGGCAGCTATTATGAGAAAACTGAAATTGGAAGAGTTGGGCCGGCCATCGCTGGAGCAATTCAAGCATGCACCCAAAAGGCCTATTGTGCTGGTACTGGACAGTATACGATCAGGGCTTAATGTGGGGAGCATATTTCGCACGGCAGATGCCTTTGCACTAAGGGAGATTCATCTTTGTGGAATCACTGCAAAACCACCGCATCGGGAGATCCTCAAAACTGCAATCGGGGCTACGGATTCGGTTCCATGGTCTTACCACCACAGCATAATTGACTGCATCAGATTGCTGAAGACTAAGGATTTTGAAGTCATTGGAGTAGAGCAAACCGATCAGAGTGTCCAACTCAATGACTTTCAATTAATCGGTGAAAATCCTGTTGCTTTGGTATTTGGAAATGAAGTCGGGGGCATTGATGAGGCGGTTTTGCCCTTACTGGACCATTGCGTTGAGGTTCCTCAATGGGGTACCAAACACTCGATCAACGTGGCTGTTTGTGCCGGCATTGTGATCTGGCACTTAATCTTTAGTGGTACCACACGGCATTTGTAAAGGATTATGATTCAGCTATATACGTTGTTGAATCTGAATGAACAGTTTATATGTTGATTGTTTCTATCACTTGAAAAATACCTTTATACGGGTATTTTTATCAGCGGAATTTGCACTAATTTCATTAAACGATGTGATAATTGACCATCAGACAATAAACCTAATCTGAGAATGAGGGAAGGCTTTCAAAACTTGAAAGCCTTTCTTCATTTCTGGGCTGAGGCAGCCAAATAATATCCAATTTTGTAAAGATCCAATGCAAGCAAATTGGGCTTATGGCCAAGGAGCTTTGATTTCATTCTGTTCTTCTGCGATTTGTAGAGCCAGAGTAAAAGACCTGCTAATCCCATTCTGCGGAGAAATGCAACCGTTCGTTGCAGTTTGGTATGAATTCTCTTTTCCCCTTCAAGAGAAATCAGGTTTTCTATGGCGATCTCTTGCTTTCTGAGAAAGGTCGTGGACTCCTCCAATCCGCTATGAATAACTGGATTATCGATCCGAACCACCGGGATCTGGTTGGCTTGCAGTTCCTGACCGAAGATAGTGTCTTCATGGCCATAACGCAGGATCTTTTCGTCAAATCGAATGCCATCAAAATGGGTTTTCGGTATGAGAAAATTATTGGATTGGAAACCTGCTTCCAATCGCTGCTCGCGCTTCGACCCGTACAGCCAGTGGAGGTAGTGAGGGGGAGAGGGAGGCATTTGCTCATATGCCCTTCCCCCAACCAGTACATTATCGGTAGGTAGGTGGTTCAGATAATTCTGGATAAAACTCTCGTGGAAAACTGTGCTGTCACAATCCAGAAATAGGAGATAGGGATAACGGGCTTTTTCGAATAACTGATTGCGGATGGCAGATCGTCCTACGTTCTTATCGTTTTCGATCCAGACCACATTGGATAGAGTTTTCAATATTTCATTCGTCTTCCGGAAAGATTCTTTTGAATTGTCGTCGATACAAATGATCTCGTAATCAACTTGAGCGGTTTGGCATTGACGCAGGAGGGTCTCGACAAGATTCCTTACATCAAAATCATAAATGGGTATCAGTATGGACAGCACAGCTTGAAAAATAAAAAAGAGGCTGTAGATA
>JAHELJ010000145.1 GCA_024644235.1 Lewinellaceae bacterium | reverse complement strand
TGACGATATAATCACCCGCATCTGCTGTAGTTACGTTATTGCGCACTGGATTCTGTGAAGCCGATACAAATCCGTTTGGACCGGTCCAGCTCCAACTTGTCGCATCTCCTCCGCTTTCGGTCAAATTCAAAGTTGCACCATCACAAAGTGGTCCATTGTTGCCCGCCGCACAGGTTGGCAATGCATTTACAACCACCGTCGTGGTGCAAGTACTCATACAGCCGTTCGCATCCGTTATTGTGACGATATAATCACCCGCATCGGATGCTGTGACGTTATTACGCACTGGATTCTGCGAGGCCGATACAAATCCGTTTGGACCGGTCCAACTCCAACTCACCGCTGCACCTCCATTCTCATTCAATGTCACATTATCACCCACACAAATCGGCCCATTGTTTGTTGCATTACATGCCGGAGTTGCAAATACCGTTACGGTTGTCTCACAACTAGTAACCAATGTACTTCCACTATAGACCTCAAGGGTGTATGTGTAATCACCACCATTTGCTGGAGCTGTGATGGAGGCATTTAGCGTATTGGCTACTGTGTTTCCTCCTTCTTTCCACTCGAACGTCTCTGAGCCAGTACCGTTAATTAATGTACCATCCAGCATTAAAGGATTGCCAGCGCACACAGGTCCATCATTATCAGCAGCACACGTGGGATTCTCCAGGTCTACATCACACCCAAATCTTGCTTTGAAATTTGCATTGAATTTTCCAGTCTGGTCAGGCTTGCGCCACGCTACTACATAGAAGTTAGTTATCTCATCTGGAGATGGTGTGTCAAACAGCAGATTGTTCCATTGATTGGGAAAATTCGTTCCACAACGATCAAAAACAAAATTGCTGCTGTTGCAAATTGGATTGGAGCTGGCTTGCCCATCAGGATTTGCTAAGTCACCATCAGCATCTAGGTAGAACAAGGCCCAGCACAATACATCATTCGAAATAATCTGAAACTGATAATTCTCAACGTTGGCCCGAACGTCAAATTGAATCCAAATAATATCATCACCTTCCGACGGCAATTGGAAGCTGGTCGCCGGATCTGGATTTCCGTCCATATCTACTATTGCAGGATCTATGCAATCCATATAGTTCGAGTACGGTTGGAGATCAAAGGTATTAGGATCATAAGTACTACAAGAACCGCTCACTGGTTGAATATTTGACTGCGTTTCTGCAGCACTTCCACATCTGATGATGCCTCCCTTCGGATCTTGGTTCTCAATCCCATCACCAGCATTAGGGGAGTCGTCGATGGTGCCTCCTACATTCCAGGTAGCCCCGCCGGTCCAGCGTTGAGCACAGGCGCATGGATCCTGTGCCCAGACCTGTGTTGGCATGGTCACTAAGCCTAATAGGACGACACAAAAAGCCCTTAGCATTAGTTTGCTAGTTCTAAACTTATAATCTCTATCGACTGATAGCGATTTGGATTTTAAATAGGGGTTTGGAACTGCTGGTCTCAGTCTGATTTTCTGAAGCAATAGCGATAATAGAATGCTAATTTGGTAGTAGTTAGGTTTCATTACAAAGGGTTTATTTACATGAGTTTAGAGCTAATCGTAATTCGTGATCACTTGACATCGATTCAAGAAAAGAAGAGTATTGCTGGACGGAGTAGTGCGCCAGCTTACTTTTATTAACTAGGAATCAGAATAGAATAGATGGAGTAGAGTATGGGAGGATAACGGTTTCATTTCTTTTGAGTTATGTTTCGTATTTGGATTTCATAGCACTTCCACTATCAAGATAAGAAAAAAGAAAGGCCAAGACCAGAATTTAACCTTCCTAATAATCAAAGATTACACATATTCCGGAATATCTCCTGATGTACTTGGAGGATGAGGAGCTGTGTTGTGATTCACAGTGATCGTTTGCTTCATTGATGAGCTGTTTTCTCCCTGATCGGTGAAATTCCAGGTGCGGGCCATTTTGAATTGATTTGGACAAGATCCTGGCGCGACCTCCGGGGTTGGACTGACCTTTTTATATCTGCTGATGTACTTGGCGGATCAGGATCTGTGGTTGTGATTCACAGTGATCGTTTGCTTCACTGATGAGTTGTTTCCTCTCTGATCGGTGAAATTCCAGGTGCGAACAATGGTGGATTAATTGAGACAATTTACGGGTTTTATGACTGCAGCTGGAGAGACCATGAAAATCCCCATCACAACTGTCCAATGCAGTAAGATCCACTGGGGGTGGTACATCGGCAGCACATTCGACGTTTAATATCTCCGTCGCAATTTTTAGTTGCAATCATATCAACCGGAGAAGGTGCATCTTCAGCACCTTGCACGGCGAGATTAGCGGGTGGATTAGTTGGCACCAGTGATACATCATTTCAGCGGTCATCTTGGTCGCACATTGCGTAATGATATTGTCATGATGACCATCTTGTGTGACATTTTCATCGCAAATCGTGAAGTAACCTGGACCATTTCTCATGGTCCGGGATTTTGCCAATTATCTTTATTGGCAACCTTGCCTCGTTGGTTCGTAATCCCCCTTATAAAAAAGGCGGCAACTCTACAAGGAGAGTGCCGCCTGGGCTATTAACCCTCAAAACCGTTTCGACTTCTTAGGTTCGATTTGGGGAATCGGGTTCCCTATAACCTAAATTTCTTCTTCACAATGATTTAATAATTTTTGATAATTGTTTTATTTCTCACTTCTCCATCCATTTGAACACTGATGGAGTACATACCGTTCGGTAATTCTGTCATGTCAAGGCTTTCGATGTAAATGCCTTTTTTCATTTGCTGATTCTGTTGATAGACCGTACGACCGAGCTTATCCAGCACACGAATCTTCACCGGCATATCCCGATCGAGCGAAAATTCAATTTTTGCTTCGGATTGAACCGGATTCGGATACACAACGATTTCACCTTGCTGAATTTTTTGATCACATCGCAGATCAAGGGTGATAATTTCTGAGTATTTAATGGTGCCATCCAGATCAACAATCTTTAGGCGATAGAAATTCTCACTGTTTGCTTTGCGATCATTCCAAGTATAGTTGATCGCAATCGTTGGTCCTCCCAGTGCGGGAATGTCCACGATCGTTTCGAAGCTGAATCCATCGGTCGATCGCTGTAATTCAAATTTGTCTGTTCCGATTTCTGACGCAGTGCTCCAATCCAGGGTATTCACACAGTCAAAAGAGCGACCGGTGAAACTGGTAAGTTCTACGGGAAGCACAGCAGACTGCAGAATAAATCCAGCATCGATGTTAGGTAATTTATCCCCTTGCTTGATGTGGATGATATCGGTCATGCCCGTGATCTGATCCACATCGCTGTCGATGGTATCATTTTCCCCCTGTTTGAAATAAGTAAGCGTCATCGTGCTGTCCGGTGCATGGAACGACAGCTGATACATCCCCGGGGTCAGGTGATGAAACTGGAATTGGCCCGCTACTCCATTAATCGTGTTTGATTTCGTGGAGTCAATCATGATGGCCTGATACCCTGCTGAAGTATCAACAGCATAGAGACAGATAGTAGCAAAATTCAATCCGACCTCTGTACTGTCCTGGAGTCCATCTTGATCTTCGTCGATCCATACATTATTTCCAATTTCGGACGACGCCATGGCCGGATCGAATCCACAAATGGATATCATCTGGCTTGCCTCGGCACGATTACCGCAGTTGTCGGTGTAAGACCATGTCCTCACAACGGCTTGCTTCAGGCTGTCGTTTGGATCAAACAACAGCGCTTCGCGCAAGAATGGAGTTGCCTCATTCAGATTACAATTATCAACTGCAATCACGTCAGTTGAGGGTGGTCCAAAAGTACCGTTACATGCTACCTCCAGATCCGGAGGTAAGTTCATGATCTCCGGGGGTGTTGTATCCACCTGTAGCATGTAGAATGTAAATGTTGCTTCGTTGCCTGCGGCATCCGTAGCGGTATATCCACATCGCCAGCGGCGGAAATAGCCAAGAGTAGGACAGGCGTGTGATGCCACTAGATCATCAAATGTCTGCACAGCCGGACTGGCACAGCAATCATCGACGACGTTGAAATCGTTGAAGGCAACCTGTGGCGTCTCGCAACCATAACTGATGATTTCACCCCCGTTAGGCACACCGACCAGCATTGGATTTGCCGGTGTGATCGTTGGAGGTTGATTATCCACCACTTCGATAGTTTGTGTTTTTGTGACTTGATTTCCACAGCCATCACGTGCGGTCCATGTCCGGACGAGTGTATAAGTGCAGATCGTATGATCAATCCGTTCTTCGTTGAAACTCACATCCAAAGTAGAGCAGTTGTCAGAAGCGGTGTAAGTTGGTTCGGGTATTTCATCGAAACAATTCAGAACGAGATCTTCGGGCACTTCCAAAAGCGGATCGATATCATCACTCAGCCTGATGGTCTGCTTTCGAGTCACTGTGTTGCCACAATTGTCCGAAGCACTCCATCTGCGTTCATAGAAAGCACCACCACAGCTGCTGAATCCAGGCACTTGAACGAAGGTGACAGGCACGGGTCCATCCACGTTATCCGTGGCATAGACTCCTCCGGCTACTGGTGGCAGGTCGTCTTCACAATCGATGGTGATGTCTGCTGGAACATTATGGATCACCGGTTTCACATTATCCCAGGTGATCTCAATGTCAATACAGGTTTCTTCCATCAGATTTGTATTCGGTACTTCTACCATTAAGCAGTACTTGAAGAAATAGAGATTTCCATTATTGCCAGTGGGAACCAGACTTTCGGTTTTCACAGGCTCGATATTCCCCACGCAATTCGGCACTTCTATGGTAATGCTGGATTCCTCTGGGACAAGCGCCATAGCGTCATCCTCTGTAGGCGGATTCGGACCATTGAGACAAGTTGTGTTGGCCCCAGGGATGAATACGATCAGACCTTCGGTCGTCGCTAAAACGTTGAAGACGGCTTCGCAATCTGTAAGATCACAGTCATCCAAAGCCACTGCCTTGATGGTATCTTCAAAGCTTCCACAAGCATCAGGAGGATCGTTTTTTAGGTCGTCCAGATTGGTGACCGGATCTCCATTGTGGAAATACTGGACCATAGGATTACATCCAGCGGAGGCAATGTTTTTCCAGCTGTCGATCCAGGCGTCCCAGGCCTGCTGGATAGCATCTGGGGTCTGGTTGGCGTCCTTGAGCACATCTCCGGGGCAGTTGAGAACAATTGCGGGATAAGTGATAATAAAGGTTTGCGTGCAGGTACTTGAATTTCCTGCGTTATCGGTTGCGGTAAATACTCTCGTAATCGTTAGGGGGCATGGTCCCTGATCAAAATCATTATAGCAAATGGTTACTTCACAGTTGTCAGCAACACTTCCACCTTCTGCTTCAAACTCACCAATGCTGATGCAGTTTTCCGAATCGGTTGCAAGTGGAAGATTGGTCGCTTGACTGATATCTTGCAAAGAGCAACCTATCAGGTCTAGTTGATCAGCAGGACATGCAGCGAAGACCGGATCTTCATTGTCAAGCACGGTGACATTGAATGAACAAGAAGATGAATTGCCAGCGGCGTCGGTCACGGTACAAATCACTTCAGTAGTTCCTACCGGGAAGAATGATCCGCTTTCGGGTACGCAAGAGATCGTCGCACCTGGGCAGTTATCGCCATACTGGTTAGCATATTCTACAATCGCTCCACACTGCCCTGGATCATTATCTATGCTGAAGTCAGCCGGGCAGTCGACGTTTGGGTCTTCGTTGTCGGTTACAGTGACCTTGAAAGTACAAGTTGACTGATTTCCTGCGGCATCAGTAGCAGTACAAGTCACGGTGGTCATTCCGACTGGGAAGAAAGAGCCAGAAGGCGGATCACAAACGAAAGTGACGCCTGTGCAGTTGTCATCAGCTGTGACGGTGAAGTTTACATCGGCACCACATTCACCTGGGTCGTTGGAGACATTAATGTCAGTCGGACAAGTGATGGTTGGATCTTCGGTATCGTTGACGGTGACTTTGAAGGTACAAGTTGAAGTGTTACCTGCGGCGTCCGTGGCCGTACAGGTCACGACGGTTTCTCCTATTGGGAAGAAAGAACCGGAAGGTGGTACACAAGCATAAGTCACACCAGGACAATTGTCATCCGGGGTTGCTGAGAACTGTACGGTAGCACCACATTCACCTGGGTCATTGCTAAC
>JAHELJ010000144.1 GCA_024644235.1 Lewinellaceae bacterium | reverse complement strand
TCGGGTCACATAGCGGGGAAACCATTGATCCGGCTGCACAATCTAACGTAGGTATTGGTTACAATGCACTTATAAGTGCCCAATCCTTCAACACAGCCATCGGGGCCGGAGCTGGAAGTACCGGGAATCCTTCTGGTTGTGTGTTCATCGGCAATGGAGCAGGGCTTAACGCCAGCGACCTCACCAATGCATTATACATATCCAATGAGGGAGGAAATGATCCATTAATATTTGGGGAGTTTGACAACCGCTATGTCCGACTCGATGCCGATGTACATGCCACGGGCAAGGTGCTGTTGGAAAACGACCAATCGGTCACCTTCAAGACTGCAGATGGGCTATCTGAAAAAGGAGTTCTGGCGACTGGAGTGGATGATCACACCTCGGTCAATGCCACCAATGATATCATTTTCAATTCCGGTGGCACTACCGCTGCTTCATTCCGTGCCATGACCATCAAGAGCGATCGTAAGGTTGGAATAGGAACTACTCTCCCCCTTTGGAAGACGGTGATTAAAGAAACTGCGAACGCAATCACCGGCACCAGACTAGAAGTGGACATTTCAAACCTGGCAGCTGTTTTTGCCAAAGAATCAAACACAAATAATGAGGCAGTGGGTATCGGTTTTCAAAGCAGCAGCGACGAGGAAAATGTAGGCGCAGCGATCATCCATGAGCGGGTCGGGGGTTCTTCTCAAGGAAGCCTTCATTTCGCCACCAAAGGCACCACAGGAGTCGGTGACGATATTCCAATTCGCATGACAATCCGTGAGAGTGGTAATGTGGGAATTGGAATCAATAATCCACAACATCTTTTGGATGTTGCTGGAACCACACGCAGCATAGACATCTTATGTGGCGCGACCTTGCTATGCTCCGACGTTAGGTACAAGAAAGACTTTAAAGAAATCGGCCAAGCCTTGGCACTTGTGCAAGAGCTGAATGGGTTCTACCACCATTGGCGAACGGAAGATTTCCCCACCTGGAAATTTCCCGAAAAGCAAGTCATCGGTTTCAAAGCTCAGGAGGTACAGCAAGTCTTGCCCGAAGTAGTGCATACAATGGAAGATGGCTATTTAGCGGTAGACTATGCCAAAGTGGTGCCGGTGCTCGTCGAAGCCATCAAAGAGCAGCAACGCATTATCGAAAAACTGCAATTCATGGTCGAATCGAATACTGAGGCTTACTTACAGCTTTGTTCAAAATTAGGTCTGAACTCTCCGGTTCTGCCCGAGACCAGATAATGGCTATCTACATCCTCTAATTTGAATCAATCAGATTACCCTGTCTCTGAAACCGTGACTATAAAATCAGGTTAATGAGGCTAAATCAAGATATCATGTCTCACGCCCCAAGCCACACGTCCACTCTGATCTCACGTCTCACGCCGCAAGCCGCACGCCACTCTGATCTCATGAATACGATTGAGTCAATCCTCAGATCTTTTTACCTCATCACCTTGTAAACTCTTAAACTCTGAATGAAAGGCTAGGGCTAAGGCGAAAAACGTAGGCCAAGACTAAAGTCAATCCATAGATCTTTTTACCTCATCACCTTGTAAACTCTTAAACTCTGAATAAAAGGATGAGGCGAAGGCTTAGCAAGATGCCTCACGGCACTTTAATCTCATGTCTCACGCCGGAAGCCGCAAGCCAATCTGATCTCACGTCTCACGCCCCAACCCGCACGTCACTTTCATCTCATGTCTCACGTCCCAAGCCGCACACCACTTTGCCCATCAATTCGAATCGATCACATTACCCGTGCCCGTTACATTGAGATTGATTTCCGGATCACCTTTGTAGAAAACGTTTCCGGCGCCGGTAATAGTGACATCCAACAAGCTGTCTACGGTAACTTCCGCATTGCCGGCTCCGGAGATGTTCACTGAGCAGATCTGGGTGCTCAAGTCGAAAGCTTGCACATTGCCCACCCCGGCACTGGTGAGGTCCAGCTCATCGCAAATCCCTTTGAGGAAGAGGTCCCCTACTCCATTTAGGACCACTTCTAGTCGGTCAAGATCGAGGTCGTTTTGTGCCACTAAGGTGCCGACGCCATCTATTTGCACCTGCTCGATATCTGGCGTGGAGACAAAGATATCCAGGCGGTCTATCATGCCGTTAAGACAATCTCTCAAGCTGATTTGCAGCTCACCCCCCACTACTTCGGTTTCCAGCAGGGCCAGCACTTCCTCATGTGTTTCAATTCGCAAGGGTTTCTGAGTACCCTGGGTCATCAGTACGGTACCGATGCCTTCCAGTAGGATTCGGTCAAAATCGCCCACTGTGCGCATCTCGGTGATAATCGGACTACTGATTTCCAGGCATTGATCGGGATCGTTGTCGTCATCACTGCAGGCAACCAGCACTGACACGACGAAGAGGCTCATTATCACCTTCCACAGCAATAGGGCTTTCATAGTCTCTCTTTTCTGTAAATAGAGCAAGGTCAATAGCTTTTGGTTGCATTGTACATGATCAAAGACATCTGCAAAAATGATCTTGAAGTAGCGAGTCATAACATCTTGTTTCCATCAGACTTTTCCGTTCGGAAAGTTTTTATTAGTATCAGGATTGAAAACCAACTCAAGCTCTACACCCACATGAGGCATGTGTCTCTGTCTCTCATCCTGATTTGTGTGTTGACCACCTCTCTGGTCAAAGCCTCCCTGCCCTGGAGTGATTTCAGCTATATCGAAAAATCACTACCCAAGTTTATCCAAACATCGAGTGTCGAGCAGCTTTATCTCAACCAGGTGATGGACATCGGAACTCTTGTCGAAACTGCTGCCCCAACCTCCGACGGCCCCATTCCTTGGTTGGATCAATCCCAGGTGCAGATTGCGGAAGATCGGAATGCCCTGAACCAGACAACCCAAATTTTGAGCGATATCCAAAAAGCAGGTAAATTTCTAACCACCCTGGATGGCCAATCACTGCTGCAGGTTCCGTTTGGAATCAAAGGCAAATTTGGTGACTTCGAATATCTGATCGGTTTTGACAATCTAAAATTACTTCCGGAACATGCCGAGCTCGATATTGTGGCCGGACTTTACTTTCCCCTGCTCGGTGACACCTTGTACTTCGCACTCGCCGGAGTCAAATACAACAACAGCAACGGATTTCTCGGAGATGTCAAGCTTCAACTTATACAGGATTTTCCCATAGAGTTCAATCAAGGCACTTCGGCTTTGGTTTTCAGAGGGTACCGGCCTGAACTCGACCAGGGTACTTATATCAATGTCGACTGTGATGGTGTTCAAGGTTTACAGCTTGGGTTGTCCGTAGTTTTTAATCCCGAAGTCATCCGGCCGGTTGATCCGGCTCAAAAATTTGTGCAGTCCTACGGTCAGTTTTCCCTGTCCAAAGACCAGGGATTCTCGATCCAGAATCTGACCGTTCCCCCTTTCTACTTCCGTGACTTCGAAGATTTTGCGTTCGAGCTTCGTGGACTCAGTTTAGACATGGATGAGACTTCGACTGCGATTTCCCATATCGCAGACTATCAAGCCAAACTAGTCAGTACTACCGGCCTGGCATTGTCCGCTCCCCAGTGGACCGGCTTTTATTGCGAGCATTTTTCCGTCTTGATCGGAAACAAATACTTCCGAAGCGCTAATGGACGACCCGTGACAATCAAGGGAGAGCATATTGTGATTGATGAATTGGGGTTTACAGCTCAGCTATCGATCCAGGATACGGAATTGCTTTCTTTTCACGGAGGGAGTATTGGAGGCTGGAAAATGTCCATCGATGCCTTCAATTTAGACATTCTGGCAAGTCAATTCCGGAATTTTGGATTTGGCGGTATGATACAAGTGCCGATTTTAGGCAAGGCCAATGAAGATCTTCACCAGATCCCTCTTCCCGACGAACAATCCTCCCCTCTCTCTCCCTCTGCCGAAAGTTCACTTAGGTATGCTGCCGCCATCAATCAGGATGACCAGTCTCTTGAACTCAATGTGGAGGTCACCGGCGAAGAGGAGCTCAGTATACCCATGCTGTTTGCCAATGTACAGCTCTCGGAAGGTTCGCATATCGCGGTAAGGACCGGAGATGACCTGGACATTACAGCCTATCTAAATGGGAATCTGGCTATGAGAGGGAGCCTGTCCGGAGGTTCAGAACTTAAGGGTCCACAAGTGGCCTTCCAGGGATTGATGATTAGTAATCAGGCGCCATATTTTGGAGTGGAAAACTTCTATCCTCTTTCAGCTGATAATGAGGGTAACCTGGGTAGATTTTCCCTCACTTTCGATTCACTTGAGGTGATTGATTTCAAACCAGAAGAACACCGGAGTCAGGTCAAACGACTTAGTATCCATAATCTGTCACTTGCCATAGGAAATACCAATGATGGCGACCGCTTCCGAATAGAATCTTCACTACATGCCTTCTTTGGTGTATTTCCTGATCGTCACGGGCATAAATGGACGGGCCGGGGAATCCAGTTCGAAAAATTTGCTTTTGAGACCACCCTGCCGGGCATCGAAAAGATAGCTGGTGAAATGCAGTTTTTTTACGGGGACCCTACCTATGGCGAAGCATTTGCCGGCAGCGGCTTTGTTGAATTTGATTTTATCGAAGCGACGGTGGACATGACCTGTATGTTTGGCAGCACCGGTGAGAATGGATTTGATTTCAGCTACGTAGATGCGGCGTTGTCATTTCCTTCTCCCAAGTCAGATCATACCGAGACCGCTGCGGCATTTCAGGTCTTGACACTCCTGGCTGGTTATCACAAGAACATGATACGACGGGACTTAACCACTTTTGATCTTGACATTACTCCAACCTCATCAGACTTATCACTCGGAGGCAAGCAGTCGCAAAACCCTTTTCTGCCAGAGTTAGCGAGCTCCGGGATTAAAGGTGGTATGGTTGTCAAATTTGGAAAGGCTGCTATTGCTGGGGTACGCCTCGAATATGAAAAATACCCTTCGGAGGGCCAGGGATTCTACAGCCGGTTCTATTTGGAAGGCCTGGTTGAACTTATGGCGAAGGAAGACCAGTCTGCTGTGTCAACAAAGCGCGTAACCCAAACTGGTGAGGTGCCGGACGATAGTAAACTGACTCAGGTTGAAATGGAAGATTTCGCAGGTTCGGGCAGCTTTGGAGGCTACATTCGGATTCATATGGTCAAGACTCCGCAGGAACGCTTATTTGAGGCGGCCATGGGAATTCATGGAGTGGCAGCTGGGATTGCTATAGCTTTCTATGGTGAGTATTTCAAGGATAATACAGCGTGGCACTTGTTTGTAGGGAAACCCAGCAATCGACTGAAGATAGCCTATCAGGTAAATTGGACTGACGTGGCTCAAGCTACACTAGGTCTTTCCGGATATTTCATGATTGGGAATTCGCCAGACATGCCACAGGAACCCCCTCCACCCTACGCCATGGGGATAGGGAATGAAGCCATGCTGGGCAAAGCATACGACCTGCTTCGTGAGGAGGCTTCCAGCAACATCTATATGCAGCAATCGAGCTCGCTCTCTCAGGGAAGAGCTTTGGCCCTGGGTGCTTCATTTGGCATAAATGCATCAATAGATCTTTTTCCGATAAGCGTTGATGCAGGGGCAGACATAGGATTTGATGTACTGATGAATCAAAATACCCCTGAGTGCAGTCTGACTGCCATTGAGACTCCCGGGATCAATGGTTGGTATCTTCAAGGTCAAATGTATGCTGGCATTTCGGCTCGGGTGGGAATCGCTATTGGTAAACCCGGAAAAGCAAAGTCATTTAAGATCTTTGAAGGAGGCGTGGCAGCCGTTTTGCAGGGGGCCGGATTCAACCCTACCTGGGGCATGGGGAGTTGGCTGATCACTTTTCAAATTTTGTTCATCAAGGGTACTGCACATGGTATATTCCGTTTTGGTGAACCATGTGAAGAAATAATTCAACCACAGATTGCCACAGATCTCATCGAAAGCATAAATCCCACTAATCAGGTTTCATCATCAGGGGATGAGTCGACAACGATTGGCATCGGTTCTGACTTTCTCATCGATTTTAGTATGCCGGGTGATCGTTCCGTCCTTGAGACCATGATTAATTTTACAGATGGCTCCTCGACTGAGATTGAATTGTCGCTAAAGCCCAAAGCCTATCTAACCGGAGAAGACGGGTCGGTGATCACGACGGATATCTTCTTCCTGAGGGATGGCCACACCCTTATGCTGCGTCCGAAAAAAATGCTCACCCCAAATACGGAAGTACAAGTCC
>JAHELJ010000143.1:2664-6252 GCA_024644235.1 Lewinellaceae bacterium | reverse complement strand
TGATGAAGACGCTCCCGAAGTCACCACGCTACCTGGATTATTTAAAGAAAATGGATATACGACGATCTCCAATGGCAAGATCTTACATGTGAAGGATGATTCAGCTGATGATTGGGATGAGATTTGGCGGGTAGCTGGAAGTACTCCACGTGATTATCTTATGGCCGAAAATATAGCACGTGACACATTGCCGGATTCCCGTGGCTTACCCTTTGAAGCTGTCGATGTCGCTGACAGTGCCTATCGTGACGGACAGATCACGCTGAAGTCGATATCAGATCTGAGGAGATTGAAAGAAAAAGACCAACCCTTTTTCCTGGCAGTTGGGTACCACAAACCCCATCTGCCATTTAATGCTCCTCAAAAATACTGGGATCTCTATCCTGAGGAGACAATCAATCTGCCAGCAAACCGGTTCACTCCGAAGGATGTGCCACCACAGGCTTTGCACAATTTTGGTGAATTGCGGCATTACTGGGGAGTACCTGCCCAAGGACCGGTAAGTGACTCACTGGCCAAGGTATTGATTAGAGGCTACTATGCTTGTGTAAGTTATACTGATGCTCTGGTCGGACAACTACTACAAACATTGAAGGAATTGGATCTGTTCGATAACACCATTATTGTGCTCTGGGGTGACCATGGCTGGAACTTGTACGAGCATGGGTTATGGTGTAAACACAGCAACTATGGAACATCTCTGAAAGCGCCCTTACTGATCCATCATGCTGGTCAAAGGAAAGCCTTCAAAAGGCAAGAAATGGTGGAGTTTGTCGATATCTATCCCACGTTGCGGGACCTATGTGGTTTGCCCGATCCAGGCCATTTGCAAGGCAATAACCTGGTTGCCTTGCTGGGTGATAAACCTGCAGTATCTTGGAAGAAGTATGTGCAGTCAGTATGGCATCACGGCTTCACTTATACGTCTGAAAAGTTCGCTTATACAGAATGGAGAACCGATAGCGATTCGATAGAGGCCGTAATGTTATTTGATCATCAGCATGATCCCGAAGAGAATCTAAATTTGATCGGGAGTGAAGGCGATGTCTTGCTGGTAGAATCTATTCGAAACGAAATCAAATAATACCCCCAACCTTGCCTCGGGTTTGGTAAGGAGAACAAAAAAAGGCCAATAACATCCATTCTTGCAGGGACGACGAGTAACAAAAGGTTAAATGAAGACTTGGAGTAATTAACTGTCCTTATTTTGGACGGTCGATGGCCTGGTAAAAGGGGGCAGACCTCATAGGAACAGGTCCCCCTTATTTCACGAACAGATTTGCGCACACTCTGTGAGAAAGGCTTTTTTCCATCTGATCATCTGTCTCGATCACTACTGAGTGATCGTAATCGATTCTACGCACTACCTTGACCCGTGTACCGATTTGGATGGATAAGCTCTCCAGGTATTGTAAAAACTTGCTGGAATGATCGCGAACACTTACGATCTCTACACTGCTTCCTTCAGTTATCTGATCCAGCGTCTTTTCGTATCTGGAATTGATTAGTCCCTCTTTAGTTGGAATAGGATCACCATGAGGATCGAATGGAGGGAAACCTAGATATTCATCGAGACGGTTGACGAGCACTGGAGATTGGATATGTTCTAACTGCTCTGCAATATCGTGCACCTCATCCCACTTGAATTTGAACTTCTCGACCAGGAAAGTTTCCCAAAGGCGGTGCTTCCGAATTACAGTAAGTGCAACCTTTGTTCCCTTTTGAGTTAATGTCACGCCTTTGTACCGAGCATGACGAATGAGTTTCTTGGCACTTAGTCTTTTCAACATATCCGAGACTGTCGGTGCTTTGATGTTCAGACGTTGACTTATGCTTTTTGTCGTGACACCATCAGGGTGACTCTGCGAAAGTTGGTAAATGGCCTTCAGATAGTTTTCTTCCGTCTGACTATGTGACATCAAGAGCTATTAATCTTTTAGCAAAGGTAGCAGAATGGATTAGATTATTCTATCTTCGAAATTAGGTTATACTAATTTTTATATTAGCTATACAAAAAATAGATGTCACGTATGCGGTTTGTTTTGTTGATGGGCTTTCTGATGTTGATTGGATCTTCTTGTGAGAAATCATTGCCGGCAGGACCCGCTGAAAGTGAAGTTCTGGACGGGCCGCTCTCAAATCTTACCGCCAGTGAGCAACTTCAGTTTGTGCGAGGCGATGAGGCATTTGGCGAGGTATTCACAATAGAAAAAGGGCTAGGTCCCATTTTTGTGGCAAATCAATGTTCGGGCTGTCACCCTGGCGACGGCAAAGGTTCACCATTTGTTGGCTTTCTTCGCTTTGGGCAATCTGATACAACGGGCAATCACTATCTGCACCTGGGAGGGCCACAAATTCAGCACAAGGCCATTCCAGGTTTTCTACCGGAGAAACTACCTGCTGGGGTGGTATCCACTCGTTTGCTGGCTCCGGCAGTCACGGGGTTGGGTTTCCTGGATGCAGTTCCTGACTCAGAACTAATGAAGCTGGCCGATCCAACCGACGTCGATCAGGATGGAATCAGCGGAAGACCACACTGGAATGTCATACCAGACTACGTACCGCTCAGACCAGATGCCGAATCCAGGAAAGGTCGTTACATCACAAGGTTTGGCAAGAAGGGAGCGGTATACGATCTACTACAACAAACAGCCAATGCATACAAGGAAGATATGGGAATCACATCACTCTTTGAGCCTATGGACCCTTTCAGCAAGCAGGAGGTCGATCCGGAAGTGGGCGGTGAAACAATACATGATGTGGTATTCTACCTTAAAACCTTAAAAGCACCTATTCCCCGAAACCAAGAAGATGATGAGGTTGATGCCGGCAGAATGGTCTTTAGTGAAATCGGATGTGATGGTTGCCACACTCCAACTCTACGTACAGGCCATTCCCCAATCGGTGCTTTGTCCCAAGTCGAGTTTTATCCCTACACTGATCTATTGCTGCACGACATGGGACCATTGTTGGATGATGGTTATACCGAAGGATTTGCGCTGTCCTCAGAATGGCGAACGCCTCCACTATGGGGATTAGGGCTTTCCCGAGACGCCCAGGGAGGCAGTTACTTCCTCTTGCATGACGGACGAGCAGCAACCATTGAAGATGCTATCCTCTTGCACGGTGGAGAAGCAGAGCGGGTAACTGAGCGATATAGGCAGTTGGGCGAGAAAGAGAAAAGAAATTTAATCACCTTTTTAGAGTCATTGTAGCCATGGACCGAAAGGATTTCATCAAGATCTGCTGCTTTGCCAGCATAGGTGTGTCGTCGTCTGCTGTCTTGAGTAGCTGTGGAGCGCTCTACTATGCCAAGAGCGAAAGAAGAGGGAGTCGTCTTATTGTGTCCCGGTCAGAGTTTGTGGAAGTTAGAGGGAAGAAAAGATTGGACCGTTCCTTTGTGCTCCTAACCGTTGATGGCGTGCGGGATCCCATATGTGTATACCAACTTGAGGAGAACCGCTATCAAGCCTCACTATTGAAATGCACTCATCGTGGGTGTACGCTCAACGTGGGAGGAGGAATCTATAGTTGCCCTTGTCATGGCAGTGAATTTTCGGTTACCGGAGAGGTGCTCAATGGACCCGC
>JAHELJ010000143.1:0-2564 GCA_024644235.1 Lewinellaceae bacterium | reverse complement strand
CCTGCTACCTGGTCCAATGCCGGCTTTGGCATTTACGGAAAGGCTTTTAAGAAGGAGTGGATCCTGGGATATGAGGTGTACCTCTCTAATGGATTTGATGACCGAATTATCGATAACGAGGAAAACAAAACCTTTCTTCCGGCAACCAAAGAGAGCACTGGCAGGTTCGAGCACAGCTCGAATGGGAAGCCATTATTGACGGCTAAAACTGCTCTCAGGCATAAGAAATTTGGTGAAATCGGCTTGTCTTATATGGGTGGCGTTTACAACACATTCCGGCCGGATGGATTGATTGTGGATAAGATGCGCAACACTCACGCCTTCGCGATAGACTGGAGTCTGAACATTCACCATACAAGTACTACAATACTAGGCGAGTTGGTTTTTGTCCAGGTGAATGTACCCGATACCTATACCCAGCAATTTGGTGAGCACCAAAGAGGCCTATTTCTCGATATTATCCAACCGGTATTCAAGGGTCGTATATTGCAGTGGCCTGAAGCTACGGTTAACGTGGCCACCCGGCTGGATTATGTCGATTGGAATGTGGGAAGCTTCAGGGAAAATCAAACCAATATTGGAGAATCGATTTGGGCCATTACTCCAGCAATATCATTCAGACCTACAAGTCAGGCAGTGATCCGGTTAAACTATCGCTACCATTGGTTGCGTGATATAATCAACAATCCTCCCAGCAAAACAGGAGCCTGGCTGTTTGGGATCAGTGCTTACTTCTAGGTAGAGTTCTGTTCTAGGCACACTATTAGAGTAAAAACTAATCGGAATCGGTAGTTCATTTCCGCATTGAAAGCATTGTGACCGAGAAGCAGGCAGGGTTTGTTTAGGTACCTTGCAGAGACTTAGATGCAAAGTCAGACATGTTGAAGAACATCTGGATCCGAAGAATATTGATAGTGGTCATTGGTGTCAGCATTTGGCATTTACCAGTTCCCTGGGAACTTTCCCAGCAATCATGGCAACTCTTCACCATCTTTTTCTCTGCTATTATCGCCATCATAATTAGCGCCTTTTCTGTCTTATCCGCGTCTTTGGTGGCTTTGGTGGTCACGGTGCTCACTGGAACGTTGACTGTGGAGACTGCCCTCTCGGGCTTTTCAGAGAGTTTTATGCTGCTCATCCTGGCTGCATTTCTCGTTTCAAAGGCAGTAGTTAGGTCTGGTCTTGGCCACCGCATTGCCTTGATCTTGATCCGAAAGTTTGGCAGGAGTACCTTGAGACTGGCGTATTGCATCACAGCTACTGACCTGTTGATCGGTCCTGCCATTCCCAGCAATACAGCCAGGTCCGGCATTCTTTTCCCGATCATAGAAGCCCTTAGTATCGACACCGATTCAAGACCAGATGATGCAAGCAGATCCAACACCGGCAGCTATCTGATGATGTGTGGAATAGTCAGCCTGACCATCTCCTCATCCCTTTGGTTGACCGGTATGGCTGCTAACCCGATCGGAGTGGAGATTGCAGCAGGCTATGGAATCTCGATAACATTTGGGTCTTGGTTGCTAGCGGCTTTGGTTCCATGCATTGCTGCCTTTGTTTTATTGCCATACCTTCTCTATTTGATTTTTCCTCCCTCAATACAATTTACACCAGAAGCTCCAAAGAAAGCGAGGGAAGAGTTACAGCAGATGGGTCGATTCAAACGGGAAGAGTGGATCACTAGCGGAGTATTTATCGGTATGGTCGTCTTCTGGGGTCTGGCTAGTGCGATGAATCTAAATCTGGCAATCGTGGCCATCGCGGGTTTGGCAGTCCTCATGACTACCGGTGTATTCCAGGTAGAGCATCTTCGGAGCGATGGAGGTGACGCCTTGGAAGTATTTGTGTGGTTTTCAATTCTCTATGTGATGAGCAACTCACTCAATGACCTGGGTTTCATGACTACTCTGGGAAATCAGATTAGCCAATCTCTGACGGGGCTGAGTTGGCAGGCTACTTACTTGGCTTTGATTATTCTTTACGTGGCTATCCATTATCTTTTTGTCAGTCAAACGGCCCATTTATTGGCGCTATACGGAGTATTCCTGGGAGTGGGAATACAGGCAGGTGTGCCAGCGGTATTAATGGCACTGATGCTTTCATTTGCAACTAATTTCTTCTCTGCACTCACTCCCCAGGCTTCCAGTGGCAATGCTCTTTTTGCAGGTAGTGGCTATCTGGAGTCTCAGGATGTTTATCGGAATGGTCTTTTGGTCACGGTGCTAAACTTGATTATTTTTCTCTTAGCCAGTCCCTGGATTCTGTGGGTGGCTCAATAGTTTAATTCACTTTATCTCGAAATAATATTAGAAAAAAGACAATGAAATACATGCTGGGATTGTCGAGTTTGATTTTTCTTCTTCACTTCACCGCTGCTGGCCAGGATTTTCAGGAAGAAATTGGTTCGTTGTTGGATCAACAAGCTGAAGCATGGAACCAGGGGAATATTGATCGATTTATGCAAACCTACTGGCAAAACGATCAACTACAGTTTCTCAATATTGAAGGACCCACTCATGGCTGGACCAGCACCTTGGAGAACTACTATCGACGTTATCCTGACC
>JAHELJ010000142.1 GCA_024644235.1 Lewinellaceae bacterium | reverse complement strand
GCTGTAGCGCATGATCCCGTAGTGGTTGGTTGCAAACCAAAGGTTCCCACTTCGGTCTTGATAGATGTTACGTATCCAGGCGGCAAGCTGACCTTCAATGAAGAAGAGGGGATCGACCCAGGAACTATTTGGGTTTGTCTTTTTGTCTTCTTCGTCGTGCTTCTGCACTTGACCATTGCAAGAAACTAAAAAGGCCGAAAGGAAAAGCAGCAGGCAAATTGCCCTTGAATTCAATGTCATTAGTTGATTTTGGTATGCCTTGCCATTGATCACTGTTTCTGCCCCTTACCTATTTGGGATCAAGGCTCATGACATAATCAAAGCTTTCGTTCAACAGCTCAGCCACATGATCCAGATCCTCCAGCATTTCATCAGTGATTAGGATATAGCCATGCATTATGGAATTATATGATCTGAAGATGGTAGTATTATATTTCTCCAAATACTTTTTTTGCACCTCTTTAGAAAATCTTATTCCAATCTCTCCGGCTTTATTGAATAGCGAAAACATATGGCCATTGGCGGAGGTGTAGGGCACCGTTTTGCCCTTTCTTTCAAACCTGGAACACTTCGCCACGAGTTCGTCATAGACCTTAAGCTTCTCTTGCCACATGATTATTGTCTTTCAACAAAGTCTCTAAACTGTCTCATCCATTTTTCACCTTGCTTTCTGTACATACCCGGAAATAGGATGGAGATAAGCTTTGGCATGATCCAGTTTATCCGGGTGTATTCAAATTCGAAATCATATTGGGTACGGTTTTCATCCAATGCTACGAATCTGCATCTCATAAAGTTGTCCATATGTTTGTGATGATAACTCGACTCAAAGGATTCAGGTAACTGGTTTGAAAGGATTGTCTCGGTCAACTCCATGTCGCGGTTACCATATTTGTAATACATTTTTGACACCGCCCCATCCTTACCTGCTTCACCGCTAATTAGTTCCTTTCTGACAAATCCGTCTTGATATTCTCCAAGAAACTTCGGGTCAGCAAAGTATCTAACCACTTCATCTCTGGGCTTGGCTATTTCTATCGATCCAGTGTGTTTCATGGTTCTAATTTAATGCAAAAGCAATGTATGACTTTTCGAAGATTAGCCTTCTCAACATGGTGTAGACGATCGTCTGATATTTATCAAACCGAAAAGTGATAAAATTGTGGACAGATACATGAGATCGTTCTACTCTTTCAGATTAAGACGCCAGGGAGGATTCAATCTATTTTCTCCTGCATAGTATAGAATAAGCTGATTGCCATCCGGATCCAGTAACCTTGCTTCCCTCCACAACCACCTCTTATCTGTAGGTAGTTCATCAAACTCTATCCCTTTTTCAATCAGGTCATGGACGTGTTTATCGAGTTCATCACATTCAAAATAGATATAGACTCCCGTGCCGGATGACAACTTGTCCCTTTTTTGGATGGAAAACGATGACCCACCACCAGGACATTCAAACCGGACATAATCCGGAAGCGACCTTACTATTAATTTGAGGCCGAGCCTCTCGTAGAACAGCACTGATTTCGAAACGTCCAACGAAGGAATTGTGACTTGATTGAGATTCATCTTTATTATTAATTCTACTCTCTTATTTCAAATTAGCACTCATAATCGATTCTTGTGATCTAAGAAAAATATTTCGATCGGATAAGTAAATTTGAGTTCCTACGACAGGCTGTTGTCAAGATGGATCAGAAGGGGAGAGGCAACCGCAGCTCTCAAAGGCCTATTCTACCCTTGGAAATAGTCTGCGTTTCAATGCCTGAATTATTTTCGAACGGTCTAAAAGCATCCAAGTTATTTATCGATGTATTGCCGGTATCAAAATTCCGACAGCGGCTCCCACGGCATACCCGATTAAAACATCAGTCACGAAGTGTTTGCCTGCCTGTACTCGCTTCCAGCCGGTAATAGCAGGGATAACGGCCGCAGTTGTCCACACCACAGGCTTCCAATTACTGTCAGGATAAAAGTCATTGAACATCTTAGCGCCTAGAAAGTAACTCACCGCGGTCATTGAAGTATGACCGGAGAAGAAGGATTTTTGTGCCTCCCGTGTGAAGCGATTTCCATCAAAGGCCGATCTGCCATAGACATATGGGCGCTTACGCTTTGCAAGCAATTTGGTGAGTTCTGTAATAGTGTAAGTTGTCAACAGACCTTCTATTACAATTACATAGCTGGTGCTCATTTTGTGCCTGCTGCTGCTACCTGCCAACAATGGAAGGGCAAATGGTACCACTGGCGAGGTTCGCAGAAAAACATCGCTGGTTTGGTGAGCACGAAGAGACCAATTATTGACGACATGACGATCGATAGACGGAATGCTCTGAAGATCAAGCCCCAGCGTATCATCAGGCACAACGGATGGAAAATTCTTTTTTAGGGCAATGTCAATCCCAAATAACGTCAGACCTCCACCAAGCACAGGAAGTTCAATTCCAGTGGATAAACGATAGGGTGATTGAGCCTGCACGAACTGCACTTGAAGTATGCAAGTGCAGATGCACAAGTAATAAAATTGTTTTTGTAACCACATCATTCGAAGACTCACTAAATCCTGCTCTTCATAATCAATCCTCGTCCCATATCATGGCGACTTTTCCTCTAGTCCGCATTTTCTCAATATAGCTGATTGCCCTGGGGATTTCCCGGAAGGCATACCTTTTCTCAATATGAACTTTAATTTCGCTGTCTTGAATCATGGCTGCTAATGTCTCGAGATCGTTTGTGTTTGCCCGAGCAGTGAATTGGGTTAAGGGAAATTTACTAAAAGCGCCTTTGAGCATCACGGTCATCATATGACCCATGGTAGTGAAGCCAACGAGGACTCCTCTTTTTCCCATTCTGGTAAAATCACGATGAGAAAGATTTCCATGGATGTCAACCACCAGATCATAATCTCCTTGATGTTGGTGAATATCTTCCCTGTCATATGCTATCACCAGGTCAGCTCCTAATGACCGGACAAAATCTAGATTCTTGGTGGAGCAAACTGCTGTCACTTTGGCTCCAAACGCTTTGGCTATCTGGACCGTAAAATGACCTACTCCTCCCGAGGCCCCGTTGATCAATACCGACTCTCCTTTCTTGAGCTTACCCTGAGTGGTAAGGGCCTGAAGGGCCGTCAACCCCGCAATAGGAACACAAGCCATCTCGTCAAACCGCGCTCCTTGCGGCATTTTGCCACAAACCTGTTCTTTTGCGACCAGATATTCGGCAAAAGCTCCGCCCATCAGTGTTTCTCCAAAAATCCGGTCTCCGACTTGAAATTGACCGACACTTTCACCTACTTCTTCCACAATACCGGAAAAATCGGCACCAAGTATCTTGTCCTTGGGCCTCAATAAACCAAAGGTCAACCTGGCAAACCATGGTTTGCCCCGAAGGATGTGCCAATCAGCGGGATTTGCTGAGTTAGCCTTTACCTTCACCAGGACTGAGTCCTCTGAGACGGCTGGTTTCGGTACGTCTTCAAGAGTAAGAACCTCAGGGCCACCATATTTTGTTTTTGTAAATGCTCTCATCAGAAGAAGGAGAAAATAGCAAATTGCATTGGTTTTTAAGGAAGCAACGAAAGGACCCAGAGGTATGGGATCTAGCCATGTTGACCAATATTTACCCCGGAATCGAAGTAACAACCGCGTACTATAAACTGATTACGATCCTGGTTATTTCTGGGAGTGAATGCCGATGCGATTACCTTCTGTATCAATCACTTGGGCAAAAAAGCCGAATTCCCCTATATCGGTCTTAGGAACAATGATTTGTCCCCCGGACTCTTCGACTTTTGCCAGTTCGTTGGCAACATCTTCACAAGAGAAATAAACAACAGCACCATCAGCACTTGGTTTGTTAATCGGCGACTGGACCAGACACCCTGATGAACCTGGTTGCTCAGGTGCTCCAAACATATACATTTTACTGTCCGGCATTTCCATAAGTTGAAGCTCCAGGCCGAATACTGATGAATAAAACCCTTTAGCTCGTTCAAGGTCGGTGGCTGCGATCTCCACCCATTGTATTGGATTATTCATGTTTTAGCTGATGATTTTAATTGATGAAATCTAAAATAGTAATTAAGATTTTGCTACCGTTCTGATTTCTTCAATCTTTATATGACAAGCTATGCCACCCTCAAGATCTTCTCCATCTTACGTCCTTTTGCGAGTTCATCCACCAACTTATCCAGATATCTCACCTGCTGTGTCAACGGATTTTCGATTTCTTCGACCCGGTATCCGCAGATAACTCCTTTAATGAGATGGGCATTTGGATTTAATGAAGCATTTTCAAAGAAGGTTTTGAATGTCGCCTTTTCTTCGATCAATTTATTCAGTTTATTTTGATCATATCCTGTCAGCCATTCGATCACTTGATGTAACTCTTCAGTGGTTCGTTCTTTTTTTACAACCTTATTGACATAATGCGGGTATACTGAAGAAAAAGTCATGTTAGCAATTCGCTCATGATGATCTGCTTTACTTGCCATGTTGTTCTTGTCCTTAGTTTGTGTAATTCTTTGCCAAATCCTGCTGCCAGAGTTATTATAGTTGTAGCCAGTCTACCTAAAATACTGCTTTCTGGAGTCAGAAAAAAAATGCAGTCATTTCATAATAATTGACCTTTTCAGAAACTGACAGCACGTCGTCACGTAGCGTATTCATATTGGGCAGATGATCTCAGATTGCTTGCAATCAATCAAAAATACTTTTTATTGTCGTACGCCTTGAGTTCATATATTATGTATAATCCGGATAGTTCTGAACATGTTAGTATTTTTCAAATTCGCTGGGTTCAATGCGTTCAAGTCGAACATTCCGAACTCTTCCCTGTCCCAATTCCAATCGGGTGATCTTATTTGATTCATCTCGGATAATCCGGATCGGATTAATGAAATCAGAGGAAAGAAGGTTAGGCCTTTCTAATTTCATTGATGATTTACCCAAACGCTGGTGACTGCCAACTAACTCGCCATCCACTAATTCAATTTCATAAAAGGTTTTTAGTTCCGGACTGTAGTATAGGCCCTTGATTTCCGTAAGATCTTGCAGTGAAGGCATGAAAGGCTGTATTCGATTCGCGCCTCGCTCTCCAGATTGCTTCAAGGTCAATCTGTTAACACTTCCATCTGGATCCCTGTGAAAGATAACGGTGGCCGCAAACTGCTCGAGAAAAAATGTGGAGTCCGAACTAGGGGTCATCTCAAATTCAGGTTGTCCAGTTGCTTGCGTAAAGAATTGATCGCCCTCTCTACGAAATGAGAGCACAAAACCAGGCATCATCTCAAAGTCCCCTTCGTAATCATTAAGTATTTCAGGGTCGATATCAACTGCAACATAATTCGCATGACTAGGATCTTCCTTCGGTTCTTCCACTTCCTCTTCTATGCCGAGAATTATGTCCGCGATTTCATAGGCCTTGGCACTGGGATTGAACGACCCATTATTACTCAAAACAATTATTGCCAGGTTTTCCGACGGAAAGCGAACAAGAAAAGTTCTGAAGCCGGCCCAGCCACCGCTATGTGCCACACGTGTGAAACCTTTGTATTGATCAATCGAATTTCCAAACGCATACGAAATGGTATCTCCATTATTCAGGACTCCCTGCTGATGTATCATGTCCAGGACCTCAGCACCTCCAACTTCACCCGACTCAAAATTTGCAGTCCATTTAGCCAGGTCCTCAACAGTTGTGTATAAAGAGCTGGAACCTAAGGCCATCAGACTATTCGCCATCATCTTGTACTTGTCGCCTTGCCTAAAGTATCCCTGAACACGTCGCGGTACCACTTCCTGGTGATCATCGTGGAAATGCGTGTCGCTCATGCCCAATGGTTTAAAAATGTTCTCGTCAGTCCACTCACGAAATGATTTTCCACTGACTCTGGCCACAACTTCCGCTAGTAGATTATATCCTGTATTGGAATAGGTGTATTCGTCTCCGGGATTAAAATTGAGATCTTGCTGGGTTTCTACCATTCGAAGTATATGCTCCATGGATATGACTTCATCAAACCGCCATCCTCCAATAGCCAAGGTGACCGGCCAATCTCTTATTCCGCTGGTGTGATGAACAAGATTCCTTAAAGTGATAGTTTGTCCAAAATCAGGTACCTCAGGCATGTATTTTCGAATATCATCGTCCAAGGAGATTAAGTCCTTATCAACCAACATGGCTATTGCAAAAGCCCCAAATTGCTTGGAGACCGAAGCGATATCAAAGACACTATTTGGCTCTATGG
>JAHELJ010000023.1 GCA_024644235.1 Lewinellaceae bacterium | reverse complement strand
GCATCTTTGAAATCATCTTTGGACAATAGCGAGACATCCGATAAATTCTTACTTACGGCATAAGATAAGGCCGGGCCTGTGAAAAAGCGGATGTCAAAGATTTCATTGATTGGATCTCCAAATAAGCGCACTCCGATCATCAGCGGTACGTAGAGCCTTTGGACTTCAAATCCATTCCGGGTGCCATCCAGTCGCTCCTCGAATTCATTCTTGTTGGACTGCCAAAGTATTCCTGGTTCTACGTACACCTTGCCCCCAATTTGCACATCAAATCCAAACTGAGCACCAAGCTTATTGCGGAAAGCGCCATCAGTAGGGTCCTTGGTGAGGATCGATGAATTGAATCCTGCCTGGGGACGGAGCGCGATCTGGGCGTGCATTCCTTGATCCATTGATGGGCCGAAGATTAGAATGAAAATGATCGATAAGCTGCTCAGGACCGGTCGCACGTTAGAACTAAGTGTTGGCGGAGACGCCAATCCGTACATATGCTCCTGGTATTGACGCCAAAAGCAATCTTTCTTGATACTTTCTATTTGCATGGCTTTCAGTGATTTCATCAACGTAACAAGTTTAGGAAAGGTAAAAATATGCTAAAGCTGAATTCTCCTCTTTTTAACCAATTACTAGATCAATGTATTGCCATACTCGATTGAGGTTGACATCGGGCTTTTTCGAACCTATTTTGAGAGTTAATAAATAACATCTAAAACTATCCACTATGCAAAAAGTACCTTTTATTCTTGCCCTGGCCATCCTGCTGACAGCCTGCCAAAAAGAAGGAACTTCACTTCAGTCAAATGAAGTCAAATTTGAATCTCGAGCCAACGCCAAGGTGAAGGCACCAGCAGACTTGATTGAAGTTGAAATTCTGGAGTCTAACTCAGAGTTCGATAATCTCATTGAGCTGGTTTCACCGGTGTACGCTGCCATAGGTAGCGACAATTCTAACGGTACGGTTGTCGACATGATACCTGCTGTGACCGCCGGTGTAGAACTTATTTTTCAAATCACTACTCCTGAAGGTAACGTTTGGCAGACCGGGCCCGGCATCCGCAATTCAGATGGTCAAAAACATGCAGTTGTTGACAAACTTGTCGACAAATCCAGCATTGTCATGTTCGAAGACATCGATGCTTCAGGCTGGGGCACAGCTGACGAGCCAAATTTTGTTGATGCTATCATTCATGTTCGGGAAAGAACACCCTAAAGCTTTTCAGAAAAAATGACCGCCCCCGGAGAGGGGGCGGTCCCAAAGAACAATAAACCTAACTCAAGAAAAAGACGAAAAACTCTTTCAGCCTAATCTACATTGTCGTGCAGATAGGGATTATCTTTTTTAATCTGCGGCTCATCGTCGCCGCTGATCGTCCAGCGGGAAACATTCACTTCTGAAGAGTGTGGCACATCATCCAGTTCCACCCTTCGTCTCACATATGCAGGTTCACTCTCCAGGTCGATTACCGCCTGGGGATTGTTTAATTTCTTGTTTTGATTTCGCAAAACCTCCCGTCTCTGCTTTTCTACCGCTTTGCTAGCTTTCTCCTCCTTCGGTGTATCATCGCTCGCATTGTTTCTGATATAAGGATCTCCGTGATTTCCAGATTTTGCATATCGGTCTCCCCCCTCATGGAGAGGCAGGTCGAAAGACTGCATGTAATCTCCTTCACCATATCCTTTATCATAAATACCCTTCTCTATTCCCGATCGATCGTCCTCGAGCGAAACAACGATTTTTTCTTTGGCTACAACTTGCCCTACTTCTTTCGTGGTCTTTGGATCGAATCCAGTGGCTATCACGGTGACACAGATACGATCTCCTAGTGTTTCATCGTGACAATTGCCCCAAATCAGATCGGTGTCACTGCCGGCTTCATCCTGGATGTACTCGGTGATCTCACAGATTTCATCCATGGTTACCTCTTTTGTACCAGAGCTGATATTGAGCAGAATGTGTTTTGCCCCTCTGATATCATTGTCCTCAAGCAGTGGTGAATTCAACGCTTTATCGATGGCCTCTCTCGCCCTTCCCTCTCCCTCGGCAATGGCTGTACCCATGATCGACACTCCACTGTCTCGCATCACGGTGTTCACATCTTCAAAATCGACATTGACATGACCAGGTACCGTGATGATCTCGGCGATTCCCCGGGCTCCTGTACAAAGAATATCATCGGCATGACCGAAAGCTTCACTAATCGGCAGATTGCCATGAATCTCCCGCAGCTTGTCGTTGGAAACGATGATTAGTGAATCCACATTTTTCTTCAATTCTTCCAACCCTTCTATGGCTTGTTCCCGTCGACGGCGCCCTTCAAACTTAAAGGGTATCGTCACGATGGCTACGGTGAGAATGTCCATTTCCTTGGAGGCCTTGGCGATGATGGGTGCAGCACCGGTACCAGTACCTCCACCCATACCTGCCGTGATGAAGAGCATCTTGGTACTCTCTTCCAAAAACTGCCTGATCTCATCTATCGATTCGATACAAGCCTGTTTGCCCACCTGGGGAAGCGAACCTGCTCCCCTGCCCTCTGTGAGGTGGGGTCCCAACTGAATCTTGGATGGAACCGGACTCATCTCCATGCTCTGGCTATCGGTATTGCAGACAGCAAAATCCACACCGACGATTCCCTGATTAAACATGTGCATAACGGCATTACATCCGCCACCACCTACACCGATCACTTTGATTATGGATCGCTCTTCAATAGGTATATCAAATTGCATAGTCGAAAGAATTTTAAATGTGTTTGGAATTAGGTTATTGGTTCATTGGCTAATTGAGATCGGGATCTGGTTCTGCTTCAAACCACTCCTTTGTTTTCTGAAAGGCTCGCTCCCACCAGCCTCTCTCATTCCTTTTTGAGTGCTCTTCCGTCGCAACCTCCTGCTGCACGGTTTCCATGCCCTGTGGTACAGATTCGTCCAGGTGTCTTATCTCAATGGAAGTGGGATAGTTCCTCGTATCGAAAGCATGCCTCAGCAGACCGATGCAGGTCGCCCAGATCGGCGTGGCTACTTCCTCCGGATATCCATGGGCCAGTAAGTCCACCGGGAAGCCTATCCGGGCTGGTATTCCCGTGTGATATTCTGCCAGCATATTGAGGTGCTTAAGCAGGGATCCACCTCCCGTTAGTACGATGCCACCAATTAGCTTCTTCTCATAACCGGATCTTCTGATTTCCCATAGCACATAATCAAAAATTTCCTCCATCCGGGCCTGGATAATAAGAGCTAGATTCTTTTCGGAAATCTCTTTCGGTTCTCTCCCTTTCAATCCCGGTATTGTGATGATGCGATTATCATAAACTTCATCAGCCAGCGCTGATCCAAATTTGATCTTTAGTTTCTCAGCCTGATGCGGCATGATGGTGCAGCCCTCCTTGATATCTCGTGTGACCACATTTCCTCCAAACGGGATGACAGCTGTGTGGCGAATGATGCCATCGTGGAAAATGGTGAGGTCGGTGGTACCGCCTCCAATATCCACTAATGCTATTCCGGCTTCCTTCTCTTCTTCACTCAGAATCGATTCTGAACTAGCGATAGGTTCGAGAGTAAGATCGGCTACTTTCAGTCCTACTTTCTCAATACACCGGAGAATATTATTCGATGCAGTAATCTGGCCGGTGATGATATGAAAATTGGCTTCTAAACGGATGCCGGACATTCCTATCGGATCCAGGATACCTTGTTCGTTATCCACTGTAAATTCCTGAGGAATGACATGCAAGATTTTATCGCCTGGGGGCAACACCAATTTGTACATGTCATGGATCAGCATCTCGATATCCTCCTGGCCAATCTCATCATGTGCATTGTCGCGAGTGAGAATACCCCGGTGCTGCAAACTCTTGATATGCTGCCCGGCGATACCTACATGTACAATTCGTACATCAGCCTCCAGCTGTCGCTCTACGGCAGTAATCGCTTCTTTGATGGCATTGACTGTCTTTTCGATATTTGAAATGACCCCTCGAAGGACGCCCTCAGAACTCACCCGACCCATTCCCAAAACCTCGATTTTACCAAACTCATTCATTCGGCCAGCTATGGCGCAGACTTTGGTAGTACCAATGTCAACCGCTACCACAACTTCCTGGGGATCAAAATGATAAGGTTTCATACGATTGCGTTTATTGTTCTTTTAATCTGGATCCTATTGTTTTCTCTTCGTAACCACCTGGGTAGCGAAACGTAAATCAATACTTTCCAATTTGTTCCAATTCACTTCCTCCTGACCGCGTTGGAAGAATACCTTGAGCTTATTGAATTTTTCTTCGAGTTCTTGTGCGTCTCCAATTATCACCGGAAACTTTCCAATGTTCCCGATTAAGACCATCTCCCCTTCCCTAGGCACATGTACTTCTTCAAGCCAGGCATTGAGAAAAGGGTCGTTTCGTACATACCGAATCAATCTGTATACTTGACAGAGCTGAGTTTTTCCTGAGTCAAAATCATCATGCGTCATCGGTACACCAGTGATCACTGGCACCCGGGCTGTAAAATTTTCGGATAGTGGTAGCTCTACTCCTTCGGCATCGACATAATAGTTATTACCCTGGAAGTCCATCACCCTGAGAATGGGCGTGCGTTGCTTCAGATCGATATGCAAGACATTATGCCGATCGAGGTAAGCATCTGCCTCGACTATGAAAGCCTCATCCTTCAAAACTTTTTCCACATACTGTATATCCAAATATTCGATCTCTAGCCCTACCAGGTCAAACTCAAATACCGAAAGAATTTTGTCTTTGATTTCGTCCACGGTGATCAAGTCATTTCCATCCGTCAGATGCAGAAGATCATAATCAACACTTAGGACGGTGCCATGATGTTGTTTCTCAGCAGCACCGATGGAAAGTATACCGGTGCCAACTGCGAGCGCAACCCATAGCAAGGCAACGAAAATCTCCTTCAGCAGATCGAATCTGATCGGGCTCATGGTTTATCCGCTATCTTAAAAATCTCATTCACAATATCTCTGGTAGCATCAGGCTTAGCCAATGCGCCAATTTTTTCTCTTAAGACATCCAATTGATGTCGGTCACGTACAAGCCCAAAAGCCTCTGTCAACAATCTTGCATTCGCATATTGATCCGGTAAATGGATCGCTGCATCTCGCTGTACCAGTGAAAGCGCATTCATGGTCTGGTGGTCTTCCGCCACATTTGGGGAAGGCACCAAGATGGATGCTTTCTTCAGCAGACACAGCTCGCTGATTGTGAGTGCTCCAGCGCGACAAATGACCAGATCGGCAGCCCGGTAAGCCAGGTCCATCCGGTCGATAAAAGTTACGGCTTGCACGTTTTGAAGTTTTGCTGTTTCACATCGGGCGAATTCTGATTCATAAAGGCTACCCATCTGCCAAAGGATCTGGACATCTCCCTGCTCCCCGATCAATTGGCTTCCATTTCGAAGCACCTGATTGAAGGTGCGGGCTCCCAGACTTCCTCCTACCACCAAAATGGTGTGCTTATCTGGCTCCAATCCAAAATGTTTCCTTGCTTCATCTTGGTCCTCATCTTTGGCCTTTAGCAGATCCAAACGCACCGGATTTCCCGTCAGCACAATCTTATCAGTCGGAAAAAACTTCTCCATTTGTTGATATGCGACGCAAATGCAATCCACCCGATTCGCAAGCCATTTATTCGTCAGGCCTGCGTACGAGTTCTGCTCCTGAATGAGGGTTGGAACACCTGTTCTGGCTGCTGCATAGACCATTGGTCCGCTGGCATATCCTCCCACACCGATCACTGCATGCGGCTTATTTTGCCGGATCAGTTGGTATGCCTTGGCCAGGCTAGCTACTACCTTAATCGGAAACAGCAAATTCTTCCATGTCAAAGATCTTGTCAGGCCACTTATCCAAAGGCCTTTTATCTGATATCCCGCCTGAGGCACTTTCGTCATTTCCATCTTACCGCGGGCACCTACAAATAGCAATTCCGCTTCCGGTCGCTGTCTTCTTATCTCATCGGCAATCGCGATCGCCGGAAAAATATGTCCTCCGGTACCTCCTCCGCTGATGATAAATCGCCTGGCTTGCATGCCTCATCAAGAGGCTGACACTACAGCCAGTTCAGCGCTTTCATTCATCGTCTCAATATATTTGCTCACGCTCAGGATGATCCCAAATGAAATACAGGCAAACAGAATGGATGTACCACCCATGCTTACCATCGGTAGGGTCAACCCCGTCACCGGAACCAAATGAACAGATACGGCAATATTGGCAAAGGCCTGCATCACCAGACTCAGGCATAACCCTATTGCCAGCATAGCTCCAAACGTTTTTGGACTACGTGTTACTAATCTCATGCATCGAAAAGTGAGGAAGAGATAAAGCAGGATGATCGCCGAACCACCGAGCAATCCATACTCCTCACATATAATGGCGTAAATAAAGTCTGCGTAAGGATAAGGCAGATAGTTATTCTGTGTACTCTGACCAGGCCCCACTCCAAACCAACCTCCTTCAGCAATAGCAATCTTGGCCTGCTGAATTTGATACCCGCCCTGAGCATCATTGATAAATGCATCGATTCGCGAGGTCCACGTATCCACACGGATAAAATCCGGAAAGACGCTACCCAATGCGATTATTCCAGCCAGCACAAACAACCCCAGGATACAGAGTACGGCGATGTACTTTAGTTTGATCCTGCCTATGAACATCATCGTCAGGCAGGTCACAAACAAAATGATTGCACTGGATAAATCAGCCGGTGCAATCAGTCCACACACAATCAAAACCGGAACGATGATCGGCACAAATGCCCCACTAAAATCTTTTATTACCTCTTGCTTGAAGGCAATAGAACGAGCTACATATATAATCAAGGCTATCTTAGCAAAATCGCTGGATTGAAAGGTGATACCCAATCCTGGCACTTCCAGCCATCTCCTCGCTTCGTTAATTTCTGGTCCGAAAAACAAGGTGACGATTAAAAGAGGGATAGATACCAGAAGTAAAAAAGGTGCTATCAATGAATATCTCATATAGTAGATGAGGTGACAGATATATGTCAGGCAGAGACCCCCTACCAGAATGATGAAGTGCTTAATCAGAAAATATTCCGTATTGCCACCTCTCTCCTTATAGGCCAGGGTCTCTGTCGAACTATATACAGCCATTAATGAGAAGGCTGCCAGGAATCCGATGATCAGCCAAATGGCGAGGTCACCCTTCAATTCCTGGTACACTCTGCTCTTCAACGACAGTATGTGGTTCATCTTCTTTTTGAGTCCTCCTCCGTTTTATTGTTCCCGGTACAGGGAATAAAAGACCAATTCTTTCATTCCCTGTTCCGAATTTTGGGTGGCCGATTAGTCGTTCTGCCACCCCTTTTCTTCGTCCTCATGATCGTTCAACCTCAGTCGAATAACCCGCTTAAATTGCGGCTGGTTAACATGGTAGTTTTCTATTTATTAACCTATACAAATATATGTATTTATTTCAATAATAATAATTTACAGATTATTTTTTGCTTTAATATATACTTTTTGATAGTGTCAAGCATTCCCTAAATAATTAGCGGATCTTGAGGGTAATAATGGTGAATACAGCAAGTAAGATCCCGACGATCCAAAACCGGGTGACGATTTTAGCTTCATGCATGCCAAGCTTCTGATAATGATGATGAAGCGGGGCCATTCGAAAGATCCTTCTTCCCTCGCCATATTTTCTCTTAGTGTACTTGAAATATGCCACTTGGATTACCACTGATAAGTTCTCGACCAAAAATATTCCGCAGAGAATGGGGATTAGCAATTCCTTCCTAAGCACGATTGCCATCGTAGCAATGATCCCTCCCAGGGTCAGGCTTCCGGTGTCTCCCATGAATACCTTTGCCGGATAAGAATTGTACCAGAGGAAGCCAATACAACCGCCAATGAAGCAGGCTGAAAAAATCACCAACTCACTACTCTGGGGCAGATACAAAATGCTCAGGTAATCAGCAAAGATGGTGTTGCCGGAGACATAGGCCATAATACCCAACGTAGCACCAATAATCGCTGAGATGCCCGTAGCCAAACCATCCAATCCATCCGTCAAATTTGCCGCGTTCGATACAGCGGTAACAATCAGTATGATCAAAGGCAGAAAAATAATCCACACATACTTTGTCGCCCCCTCTCCCAGAAAGCCAACGAAATACTCATAGTCCAACCTGTTTCGTTTCATAAAAGGGATGTTAGTGAGGGTGGTTTTTACATGCACCATTTCCCGCTCCACTCCCCTTGGGTTCACGGCAGTAACACGTTCGATGACTTCGTATCCGTTTTCCTCCGCTACATCAGGAGTCACCCTCACCACCACATCTTCACTCATCAGCATCACTAGTCCCACAATCAAGCCCAACACAACCTGCCCGACGATCTTAAACCTTCCCTTCAGTCCCTTCTTATTTTGCCGAAATACTTTAATGTAGTCATCTGCAAAACCAATGATCGCCATCCAACCGGTGACGATCAGCATCAATACGATATAGATGTTATCCAACCGGGCAAATAAAAGGCAGGGTACCACTGTAGCCAGAATAATGATGATTCCTCCCATAGTGGGAGTACCTTCCTTCTCTTTCTGACCGGAAAGGCCTAGTTCCCTTACCGATTCACCTACCTGCATTTTCCGGAGCCATTTAATGATCCTGTTTCCGATCAACATGGAGATGAAAAGCGACAGCAAAATGGCTGCACCTGCCCGGAAAGAGATGTATTGAAATAGACCTGCTCCAGGGATGTCGTGTGTTCGCTCCAGATACTCGAATAAATGATAGAGCATAGATTAATGGATTTTGAAACGGGTTTCTGAGCAGGAAAGAGAAGTTGCAGCGGGTGGCCCCGCTGCAACACAAAAACCAACCTGAGAATGATAACTGATCTTAGTCTTTTCCATTCTACGTTTCATCCATGATTTGTTTTATCTCCCTTGCATCATCGAAGGGGATCCGGTTTCCGTTAATCTCCTGGTATGGTTCATGTCCTTTACCGGCAACCAAAATCACATCCTTGTTGTGGGCGAGCTGATATGAAGTCTTCATGGCTTCCCTTCGATCCGCGATCGAGATTACTTTCTTTCGCTTTTGCTGATCCAATCCTTCAAGCATGTCTCTCAGAATTGATTCCGGATTTTCGCTCCTGGGATTATCCGATGTAAGAATAACCAGATCACTGTATGCTTCCGCGATCTGTGCCATTTTGGGTCTTTTCCGCCGGTCTCTGTCACCTCCACACCCCACTAACGTGATTATCCTCGAATCTTTCGGTTTGATTTGTTGAAGGGTCTGTAATACATTCTTTAAAGCATCGGGAGTATGTGCATAGTCAACTACACCGGTGACTTCCTTTCCTGTGCCGCGGATAGTCTGAAACCGGCCCCTGGGTGCCTGCACCTGACTGAGATGCTGCAAAGCCACCGTCTTGTCAACCCCCAGCAATCTTGCTGCCGAGTAAACTGCGAGGAGATTGTAAGCATTAAACCTTCCGATCAGACGACAATGCACTTCCCAACCTTCCAAATCCAACTGCAAACCAGACACACTGCTATCGAGTATTCGGGCCTTAAAGTCCGCTGGTTTTTTCAACGCGTAGGTGTGCACCGTGGCACGGGTGTTTTGGATAAGGACCTTGCCATTCCTATCGTCAAGATTTATTAATGCCGAGGATTCTGGTCCCAGTCCATCAAAAAAGCTCTTCTTAGCCCCCAGGTAGGCATCGAAAGTGCCGTGATAATCCAAATGGTCGTGAGTGATGTTTGTGAAAATGGCCAGTTTAAAATCGCAGCCGGAAGTGCGATGTTGATCAAGCGCATGCGAGCTGACTTCCATGACAGCACTGCTACAATCATTTTGCACCATTTCGGCAAGCAGCCGCTGGAGGGAAATCGGATCAGGGGTTGTCAGGCTCGAAGGTAACACCTGGTCTCCGATCTTGTTTTCGATCGTTGATATCAATCCAGCCGTGTGGCTTTCCAGGCCCAACAGCTGATGTAACATCGTGGCTACACTAGTTTTACCATTAGTGCCTGTCACTCCTATCAATGTCAATCGGGAACTTGGATGGTCGTAGAAGGCGGCAGCTATCGCACCTGTGATCTTTCGACTGTTTTCCACCCGGATAATCAGAACATCGGCTTTGGGCAAGTTCTCCGGGACTGTTTCGACCAAGATCGCAGCGGCACCATTCTTAATAGCGCTATCAATAAAATCGTGTCCATCGACGCGATGCCCTTTCACTGCTATAAAAAGACTTCCCTCCCTGACCTGACGAGAGTCGATCTCGATACTGTTGATGGCGACAGACCCCGGCTTACTCAACCATTCAAAGGTCACATCCGCCAATATTTGATCGAGGTGTTTCAATGCATTCTACTCATCCAAGGAATAACATTATCTTCTGTCCGTTCAATTTTGCTCCTGGTTCGATGGATTGCTTCATCACCCTGCCATAACCATTTACCTTTACCTCCATGCCCCGGTTCTCCAGAATAAAGAGGGCATCCCTCAATCCCATTCCCAACACATTAGGCACCTGTCCGGGTTTGAGTATGCGATTTTGCAGTTTGATGCTGTCTTTTTCCGGAATAAAAATTGACCATTCGCTTTCCGCCTGATCATTGTATTCCAATGGAATCCAGTTTGCGACTTTCTTGAGATCAGGAGCATACCCAGCTTGATACGTCGGAGCTAGTTTTTGCACATCTTCTTTCTCAATCTCTGCACTCGATGCTTTGATCAGTCTTAAGTCGGTGGTCATGCATTGATCAGCAATGCTTCGAAAGATCCTTCCTGCTACGGTGCCACCATAGTAGCCCTTCCTTTTGGGTTTGTTGACCAGCACGATGCAGGAGTAAATGGGATCCTGTAAAGGCCAATAACCTACGAAACTCGCCTGGTATTCATCATTTGTGCCTTTCCAATAGTTCAGTTTGGTGGTTCCTGACTTACCGGCATAGTCGTATTTACTGGTGCGGAGTGCTTTGCCCGTTCCATATAGCACCACTCCCTTCAGGAGTTCTTGAGCGATTCGAATGTTCTCTTTCGAGGCCATCTGTTTCACCAGTACTTTCGGTTTGATCTTCTTTGCTGATCCTTGCGTTGCAATCTGATCAACCAGGTAGGGTTTCATTTTAACCCCATTGTTCGCTACTCCATTGTAGAAAGCAAGCGTTTGCAGAGCCGTCAGTTTCAGTTCGTAACCATGCGACATCCAAGGCAGTGAAGTGACATTACTCCAGCCCTTCCCATATGCTTCATTGATTATGGGATTGGCTTCTCCCGGTATCTCCACTCCCGTCGGTTTGTCCAGCCCGAATTGCCGTAACTTCTCGATGTAGAGTTCGGCATTCTTGTCTTTATTATAATATTGATTCACAATTTTGGCAATCCCGACATTCGACGAGAGTTCGAATGCATGCTTGATGGTAACTCTCGAACTTTTGTGGGGTTCAGCATCGCGCATTTCATTCCTGCCAAATCGAGCATACCCAAAATTGATATCGATGGTGTCGTAGACATTCAATCCAAAGTCTTCTAGCAGAGCGAGCATCGAGGCCAATTTGAAGGTCGATCCTGGTTCCGTAGCGTCACCCACGGCGTGGTTATATCCTTCCCACCAGCCTCCTTTCGGCAGCTTATCCAAATTGGCGATGGCTTTGATGGCGCCAGATTCTACTTCCATGATGATGGCCAAGCCAAAATCCGCATCATGCTTTTCCAAGCCTTCCTGCAAAGCGTGATGGCAGATATCCTGCATTCGCATATCTAGCGTTGTGATAATATCACTGCCTCGCTCGGGTTTGATCTCGGATAAATCATCCACTGGCACCCACACCTGATTCCCTATTTTTTGCATCAGCCTTTTGCCAGCAACACCGCGGAGTTGTTCATCGAAATAAGCTTCCAGACCGACCGAAGGTGCCTCATCCCGGTGCATTCCAATGGTCCTGTGCCCCAAGTTTTGAAAGGGTTTTAACCTTTTAGATTCTTGTTCCACCACCAATCCGCCTTTGTACTTACCGAGGCGAATCAGGGGAAATGACCGGATAAGTTCCAGCTCTTCATAGGTGGCCCGCTTCTTAATCGGGAAGTACCGGTTTCCGGCATTGCGCTGACGAATCAACCGACGCTTGATGACATCGGAAGATTGATCAGTGAAAACATGTCGGGAAAGATACCATGACAGGGAATCCAAATGTGTGTAAAAAATGGCATCAGACATGGGCTCAGAATTTAGGTCCATGTGGATGTCGAAGTAGGGAACCGATGTGGCCAACAGATGACCATCAGCGGAATAAATGTTTCCTCTGTCGGGAGCAATATCGACAAACCTTAATTTGGTGCTATCACCTCTTTCCCGCCACTGCCCGGCTTCGATCACACTGATCTTGACGGTACTGGCTATCAGAATAATCGCCGCGAGAATTAGGCCTCCCAGAACGAGATAGGCGCGGATCAGTAGTTCTCTCTTACGATTCATAAGATTCCGATTACTTCTTCTTGCTTCCGGAGATAAAGCGAGGAGGCTTTCCGCTGTTTGTCAATTGATAAAGAGCAACATCTCTGCTCATTCTCGTGTAGGTACCTTGATGAATTACTTCGGATTTTAGCGACATGTATTGCCAGTTTAATTCACGAAGTTCTTTGGATAGGTTATCTATCTTACGCACTTTCTTCTCGGTATAGTGTGCGTTGGCGATGTAGAGCATAGCCAGGAAAATTAGGAAGTAGAGATAGACTAGATTTTTGGCAATCCATTTGGATCCAAACATGCGCAGTTCCCGGCGCTTGTCAGATCCGTTGATGTTCAAGTGGTCTCTTTTCATAGCTATATGCGCTCAGCAATTCTCAGTTTAGCACTTCTCGACCTGCGATTGCGACGGATTTCATCTGCATCTGGCCGGATTGGCTTTTTATTGATTGTCTTCAGTATCCAATCATGAGAAGGATTAAATAGGGAGATATCGGGGCCAAAAGTTCCTGATTTCATGAAGTGTTTCACCACCCTGTCTTCGACTGAATGGTAGGTGATGATCACCAAACGGCCCCTGGGAGCCAGAATATCGATGCTTGTAGTGAGCAACTCTTTGAGTGCTCCGATCTCATCATTGACCTTAATTCGAATAGCCTGAAAAACCTGGGCTAAGTAGCGTGTTCGATGTCCCATTATGACGGGCTCGATAGCTTGAATCAGATTCTGGGTGTTTTTAATCGGAGCTGATAGTCTGGCTTGTACAATCGCCCTTGCCAATGTTTTCGCATTTCGCACTTCCCCATACTCACTGAGTATTTTCAAAAGTTCTATTTCAGAAAGCTGATTGATCAAATCAGCTGCAGAAATAGGTGAAGCAGGATTCATTCGCATATCCAGGTCCTCAGAATCAAATGAAAAACCTTTGCTTAACTCATCGAGCTGGAACGAAGAGACCCCAAGGTCGGCAAGAATTCCATGAACTTTCTCTACTCCGTGATAGCGCAGAAAGTTTCGAATAAACCGAAAGTTACTATGAATCAAAGTGCATCGATCATCATGGAGCTTGTTTGCCAAAGCATCCTTGTCCTGATCGAAAGCAAACAAACGACCTTTCGGCGACAGATTATCTAAGATAGCTTTGGCATGTCCGCCTCCGCCAAAGGTGGCATCTACGTAAAGTCCATCTCGATCCGAGATCAGGCCTTCAACTGCCTGATCCAGCAAAACCGGCTTGTGGAAGGCATCATTCGGCTTCATGAAGCTTTCCCAATACCTGCTCAGCCAAATCTGCAAAGTCCGAGGGTTCCTGATTCAACCAGTTGTCGTAAGTACCTTTGTCCCAGAGTTCTATTCTGTCTAGATAGGCGAAAAGGACAATTTCCTTTTCTGCTCCGGCGTACTCTAGCAACCCCTTGTTAATCAGAATCCGATCAGCGCTGTCTGTAGTAACATCTGTGACTCCACGATAAAAATATCGTATGAAGTTCCTGTCCTGCGTTCGATAAACATTGAGCTTACTAATCCTTTCAAGATTACTTTCCCAAACTTTTTCGGGATAGATCATTAGACATTTTTCGAAGCCCCGGTTTATGAAAAATCGAAATGGACCTGAACCTCCGAGCTGTCGCAACAAGAGAGAAGGAAGCCGTATCCGGCCCTTCGAATCCATTTTGCAAATGTATTCTCCATGCAACTGGGGCATCGCTTTGGTTTTTGCTAGCAAGTCTTAATGACTTATCAAAAATAAAAATTTTACCACTTTTTACCACAATTACCCACGATATTTATTTTTTTCTTGAAATCTGAACTGAAAAAGCCCAGAGAAATGACCGGTAAAAGCATCGTTCTCTGATATATTATACAATACCCTAAACTCTTATTACTTGATTTAGTGATTAATATAATATCAGGAGTAGAACTAAAGTCTATTACCACAACTAGTGTGGATCTGTGGGAGAGATTCTATGATGGAAGAGGGCTTGCACCAATCAAGTGTTTCCACCTCATGGATAACACACCAAAAACTGCCTCGTGAACTATCCCTGTGGAAAGCTTGGATGTGCCTTCTACCCTGTCGACAAAAGTGATAGGAATCTCTTTGATGCGAAATTTTCGCTGATAAGCTGAGTACTTCATTTCAATCTGGAAGGCATACCCCACAAAGCGAATGCTGTCAAGTGGAATACTTTCCAAAACTTTGCGGTGATATCCAATGAATCCAGCCGTAGGATCTTTGACCGGCATCCAAGTGATCAGTCTAACGTACAGTGATGCTCCATACGATAGAATAATGCGGTCCCATGGCCAATTCATAACTTTACCACCTTGGACATACCGCGAACCTACCACTAAGTCGCATTGATCGGACTCCAATTCGGTCTGCATTCGATTGAGATCGGCCGGGTTATGCGAAAAGTCGGCGTCCATCTCGTATAGGTATTCATACCCTTTTTCCAGTCCCCATTTGAAACCTGCCAGATAGGCCGTGCCCAGTCCCTGCTTTCCCTGACGCTCCAGCAAATGCAGTCGTCCAGAATAGTTTTGTTGCTGCTTTTTCACAATTTCGGCGGTTCCATCCGGCGAGTTGTCATCTACCACCAATACATGAAACGGAGTTGGCTGTGTGAATACAGCTGCTACGATTTTCGCGATGTTCTCCTTCTCATTGAAGGTCGGTATGATGACTAGGCCTTTTGTCACGGATGTCCTGGATGATTAAAGAGATATTAGATTTTTTCTTAACATCATCAATTATCAGTCCAGTTTTTATGGCAACGGGTACATTTCCGGATCCAACTCATGCATCAAGATATAGACTGCTTCAAATACATCTTCTGAGCTGGGCTTAGAGAAATAATCACCTTCCGTACCATACGGTGGACGATGAGCCGATGCTGTCACAGTTTTTGGCGCGATTTCAAGGTACTTGAAGCCACCTTGGTCCTCGATCACCTCCTGCATCATAAATGCAGTTGCTCCACCTGGTACATCTTCATCAAGGAAGATGATTCGATTGGTCTTCTTCAAGGATTCAAGGATAACCCGCTCGGTATCAAAGGGGATGAGGGTTTGTACATCGATAAGTTCAACTTCGATATCGAATCGTTCTAAACGTTTTATGGCCTCTTGGGCAATTCTTACACAGGAACCGTAAGTGACCAAGGTGACATCGCTTCCCTGGTGTAGTACCTCGGGCACTCCCAGAGGGACGGTATATTCACCGATATTTTCGGGCAGTGCCTCCTTAAGCCGGTAACCATTCAGGCACTCAACGATGATAGCCGGATCCAATGATTGAAGCATGGTATTATACATACCTGCAGCTTGAACCATATTACGTGGCACCAGGATATAGATACCCCGAAGCGAGTTTATCAGCATTCCCATTGGTGAACCTGCATGCCAAATCCCTTCGAGACGATGGCCCCGGGTACGTATGATGGCAGGAGCCTTTTGAATACCGGCAGACCGGTAGCTGAGGGTAGCCAGGTCATCCACCAGAGGCTCCATTCCATAGATCAGATAATCCAAATATTGAATTTCCCCGATGGGTCTGAGTCCCCGCATGGCCATGCCTATCGCCTGGCCCACAATTGTCCATTCACGGATTCCCGTGTCGAACACCCGTTCCTCTCCGTACTTCGCTTGCAAGCCTTTCATGCCCTGGTTCACATCACCGAGTTTGCCCACATCTTCCCCGAAAGCAAAGAGATTTGGATGTTTCGCAAATGCTTTATCAAAAAAACGATTGAGGATCTGATAGCCATTGATGCGCTCTTCTTTATCCCCATACTCCGGCTTTACTACAGGCACATAAAGTGCCGATCCCTTCCCTTCTGTGTATAGATGAGATCCATATTTTTCATCCAGCTCCCTTTTGTGATCTGACACCCATTTACGGAAAAAACCGATTTCCTCCCCTTCTTCCGGTAGCAATTCGTAAAAAGCCTGTCGGGCAATAGCCAGCATTTCGCTCTTTACCGGATTAACCAGTTTATTGAGTTGATTCAAATAATGTTTGAGGGCCGGATACTTGGGAATGTACAGCTGCAGCTCAGATTTCAAATCCTCCCTGAGCTTGCTGATAGGTTCATAATACCTGTTCCAGGATTTGCGCTTACATTCACGAGCATAGCTAATTGCATGATTCCTGATCTCCTCCAATTGGCCATCCTCAGCCAATCCGGATGAGATGATCCATTTCTTGAATTGTTCGATGCAATCATACTCCTCTTCCCATGCCAATCTTTCTTCGCTTTTGTAGCGTTCGTGTGAACCAGATGTCGAGTGTCCCAAGGGTTGAGTCACTTCATGGACATGGAAAAGAGCTGGTATATGAGAGCGCCTGATCTTGGGAATAGCCTGGGCAAACATGTCACAAAGGCTGGGGTAGTCCCAAGCTTTGGCCGTATAGATTCGTATACCTTCCCCACTCTCATCTATCAGGAAGCCTTCCATAGCCTTGGATATACTTCGTTTGACGGTCTGATAGTGGGTGGGTACCGAGATGGCATATCCGTCGTCCCATACGCAGAAGGCAATCGGTATCTTCATCACCGCAGAAGCATTGACTGACTCCCAGAACACCCCTTCAGATGTACTACCATCGCCTATGGTGCAGAACACCACTTCTCCCCCTCTTTCTGAAAACCCATCAGATGCCAGGTCCGAGCACTCCCGGTATTTTTTTGAGGCCAAAGCCAGGCCGACAGCTCTGCCCATTTGTCCAGCTGTGCATGAAACATCAGCTGAGCTGTTGTACTGTCCCAAATGGTTTGACCATTCACCCTGTTCCTTGATCAAAGGCGATGCGAAATGCGACATCATCTGCCTGCCTGCAGAGAAAGGGTCATGATCCACATCGGCGTAGAGCTGGGAGAAATAATCCTCTACGGTGGCTTCACCCAGAGCAAATAGTAGTGTTTGATCTCGATAGTATCCAGCCCGAAAGTCACCCTTCCGGAATGCCTTAGCCAAGGCTACCTGAGCAAGCTCTTTGCCATCTCCGGTTATTCCAAATTTGGCTTTACCGGTGAGCACTTCCTTTCGGGCGATTACCGAAGCTTCTCTGCTTACGCAACACAAGTAAAAGTCGTTTAACACCTCTTGCCGGAATACTGAATCAGAAGTGTCCTGATCGAAGTCGCCGGCTGGAAAGGGTTTAAACGAAAGTTGCTCCATCTAAGCCATCATGCTTTGTTTCAAAAAAGGGTTATGGACGTGGAATTGGTCTGGGCATAAAGATAAAATTTTCCTACAGGAAGCCTTTCTTCCCTACCAGGGATCAATCTATCCTATAAGATCAAGGTCAGGGCAAGATTGTGGAACAGTTTTCGTTATAAAAAGTAATAAAGCTGCGCGAACCCCTTTAACAAAATTTAACGGGATTGGCTGGTGACTTCTTTTCAAAATCGTGTCATAAGTGATACATTTGCTATTGTAAAAGAATAATCATGAAAAAGATCTTGCACACATTGATTCTTCTGTTGGTGGTATCCGCTTTTAGCTATGCCCAAACAGCCAAGAAAGAAGCTAAGGAAACTAAAAAACAAGTTGACACTGAAGTTCAAGAAATCCAGAATGTCAATGGTCCTCAAATGGTGTTTGAGGAATTGGTCGTCGATTACGGTGAAGTTGACAAGGGCTCAGATCCCCTGCGGAAGTTTCACTTCACTAACCTGGGTACTGAACCACTCGTGATCAAGCAGGCCAAAGGTAGCTGTGGCTGTACGGTTCCAGACTACCCAAAAGAGCCTATCATGCCTGGTGAGAGCTCAGCGATCGATGTTCGCTACGATACCAACCGGGTAGGTCCTTTTACCAAGACAATAACCTTAACCACCAACATGGGGGAAGAAAAGGTTGTCTTAACCATCAAAGGAAAAGTCAATATGCCGCCGAAAGAAGAAAGCGTCCCGGCAAAAGAGAAATCTATCTTTTAGAAGATTCAATTTTTGTGCAAAAAAGCCCTGTCCGGTATGATCGGACAGGGCTTTTAATTTGAGTATTGATTTATCTTATTTTTGCGACATATAATACAAAGCAATAGAAATGATCGTCTTACTTTCTCCTGCCAAGTCCCTAAATTTTGAACCTGATGTAAAAGCGACTCGTTCCCAGCCTCGGTTTAAGAATGAAACTTGGAACCTTGCTTCGAAAATGAAGACGAAAAAAGCGAAGGACCTTCATGATATGATGAGCATCAGTCAAAAGTTGGCCGACCTGAATGTAGCCCGCTATCACGCCTTCACAAAAAGTCACAATCGTGACAATTCGAAACAAGCCATTTTTGCTTTTACCGGTGATGTATATCAAGGACTTCGGGCCGATAAGTTCACAAAGAGAGATTTAGAGTTTGCCCAGAACCACGTGAGGATCTTATCTGGTCTTTATGGAGCACTTAGGCCCCTAGACGTGATCCAACCCTATCGGCTCGAAATGGGGACCAAACTCAAAACTGACAAAGGGAAAGATCTATATGACTTCTGGGGGGAATCTGTGACGAAGTTAATCAACAAAGACCTTAAGAATAGTCCGACAAAAGTAGTGATCAACCTAGCCTCCCAAGAATATTATAAGGTAATCAAGCCGGAGGTTCTCGATGCGAAGGTCTACGATATCGATTTCAGAGAGTGGCGGGACGGGAAATTTAAGTTCATCTCCTTCAATGCTAAGAAAGCAAGAGGTTTTATGACGCATTATATCGTGAAGAATAAAATCACGAACCCGGAAAAAGTGAAAGGCTTCAATCTCGAAGGTTACACTTTCAATGAAGAACTATCTTCCGATTCTTCTTGGACATTCACGCGGTAGATTAACAATCGACTTGTACCTGTTTCCTCCAGTCCCGTTGGATACGTACATTTGCCGATTCAATGAAAGGGGAAATTCGAGGATTTATATTTGATCTAGACGGAGTAATAGTCGATACTGCAAAGTACCACTATCAGTCGTGGGTGAGGCTGGCCAAAACTTTTGGATACCATTTTAGAAAGCAAGACAACGAAGCTTTGAAGGGGGTGAGCCGGATGCAATCACTCGAGATCATCCTTAGACTAGCCGGAGAAAAGCGGTCTGCTGCCGAGAAAGAGATCATGTGTGCCCAAAAAAATGAATGGTACCGGGAGCTTATTCAGGGCATGACAAAAGACAATGCCCTTCCCGGCGTAAATAGATTTATCCGCAATTTACGACGTCGGAACAAGAAGATAGCGTTGGGATCTGCAAGTAAAAATGCCAGGACTATCCTTAAGCAAATCAAAATGATCCATCTCTTTGATGCCATAGTAGATGGTACCAACATAAGCAAGGGCAAACCGGATCCGGAGGTATTTATCAAGGCTGCCAAAGCTCTTAAAGTAAAGACAGAGGAATGCCTGGTGTTTGAGGATGCAGAAAAAGGGATTGAGGCAGCCAAGGCAGCAGGTATGTATACTGTAGGAGTGGGAGATCGGAAAATTTTGCATGAGGCGGACTTAGTAATCTCCACCTTCAACCAGCTTACCTGGCGATCCATAAAATCAAAAATATTGGCATCAAAGCAGGATCCATGAAGACATATATTAAGGCAGATCCCTGGAAAGTAATTGAACCGGCCTACGAAGCTGCCTTTCAGAAGATCAGTGAGAGTCTGTTTAGTATTGGAAATGGAAGGTTTGGACAGCGGGCAAATTTTGAAGAAACATTTACAGGGCCGACACTCCCAGGCAACTATATCGCTGGTGTCTACTATCCCGACAAGACAAGAGTAGGTTGGTGGAAGAACGGCTATCCTGATTATTTTGCCAAGGTGCTAAATGCCCCCGATTGGATAGCACTCAAAATCGAGGCAGATGGAGTTGTACTCGATCTCAATCACTGGAACATTGAAAGATTTCGCCGTGTACTCGACATGCAAGCTGGGATCTTACACCGCCAGGCGAAGGTCTCACACTCGTCTGGTGGCAGTTTGTCGATCAGCTCGCAGAGGATGTGCCACAAGAATAGGAAAGACTTGGGAGCTCTTCAATACGTTATCGAAATCGGAAAGGGAATCAAAAACCTGAAGATCAGCAGCTACCTCGAAGGTGACGTGACCAATGATGATGCGAATTATGATGAGCAATTTTGGGAAGGCTATGAGACCGGCATCAAGAATGATTCACCCTACCTGGCAGCTTCGACGAAGAAGACTGGATTTCGCGTTGGATATGCACTGCGGAACCGGATCAGTATTAACAATAGAGCTATTAAAGACCTGGTAGACGATATTGATATCAAGCGAGCCGGACAATTGGTTAGCCTGGCAGTCAAGGATGGCGACCGGATTGTAATCGAGAAATATGTTGGCATTAAATCGAGCAGATATGTTGCCGAAAATGATATCATCACAGAGGCCCTTGCCGAAGCGCAACAAGCAGACTCTTCCGGATTCGATACACTTGCAAAGGAGCACAGTCAAACCTGGTCAGATAATTGGGCGGGTTCGGACATTGTGATAAAAGGAGACGACAAGGCTCAGCAAGGTATTCGATTTAATATCTTTCAGCTTCATCAGACCTACTCCGGTGATGATCCACGACTTAACATCGGGCCAAAGGGTTTTACTGGAGAAAAGTATGGTGGAAGCACCTACTGGGATACAGAAGCGTATTGCCTCCCATTCTACCTGTCTACTGCCGGGGCAGAAGTAGGGCGAAATTTGCTCGTCTATCGTCACCAGCATCTCGAAAAAGCCATAGAGAATGCCGAGAAACTTGGCTTTAAGAATGGTGCTGCTCTGTATCCAATGGTAACCATGAACGGTGAGGAGTGCCATAATGAATGGGAGATTACATTTGAAGAGATCCATCGGAACGGAGCTATTGCTTATGCGATCTATGATTACACGGAATACACCGGTGATCAGGAATACCTGCTGTCGAAGGGAATAGAAGTTCTCATTGCAATAGCAAGGTTCTGGGTTCAGAGGGTTCACTGGTCGAAACCCAAAGAATGCTACGTCATGCATGGGGTAACCGGTCCCAATGAATATGAAAATAACATCAACAATAACTGGTATACAAACTACATTGCCCGTTGGTGCCTGTCGTATTCTGCAGATGTGCTGGACCGAATTTCCCGAGGTGAAGGAGACCTCGGTCGCCTGAAAGCTTTGACAAACATATCGCCAGAAGAGTGGACCGGATGGCGGAAGATAGGGGAACAAATCTACCTTCCGGTTGATGAAGAAACCCGGCTGATCCTCCAACAAGAGGGGTACCTTGATAAAGAGATACTGCCGGTAACAGAAATCCCTCACTCAGAACGCCCGATCAATCAGCATTGGAGTTGGGACCGCATACTACGTTCGTGTTACATCAAACAGGCAGATGTTTTGCAAGGACTTTATTTTTTCGAACACCATTTTGAACCTGACACCATACGGCGCAATTTCGAATTCTACGAACCACTTACGGTTCACGAATCCTCACTTTCACCATGTGTACACAGCATACTAGCTTCATCCCTGGGCATGCGTGACAAAGCTTACGAGATGTATCTGCGGACGGCCCGCCTGGATTTAGACGACTACAATAACGACACTGAAGATGGCTGCCACATTACCAGTATGGCTGGCACCTGGCTGGCCATTGTAAAAGGCTTTGCCGGGATGCGAATGAAAAAGGGCAGACTCTCTTTCAAACCGTTTTGCCCGAAAAATTGGGAGGGCTACAACTTTCAGATTCGCTGGCGGGAACAACTCCTGGATATACATGTTGATCAAAATAAGATTACAATCCGAAACCAGGGTCCCGCCTTCGAAATGCTCCTGAATGACAGCAAGTACCGTATTCCGCAAGATCAAACTCAAAACATACCTTTATGATCGCTCGATCTGGAAATTATCATCTTGTCAAATTATTTCTGCTGGTTCCCTGCATTCTACTGCTAGGCTGTCAATCCGGAGAAAACCAGGAAGAAATTGGAAGCTCTGACCAAACTACCGCTGCATATGTTCCAAGATCTCCTCTTTGGGAGCGGAGTACTGATCTGTTCTTAGTTGATATTGCCACCTACACCCCACAGGGTACCTTCGGAGATTTCGTCAAACACCTGCCCGATCTTAAAAAGATGGGTGTCCAAACTCTTGTGTTAAAGCAAATCTGTCCGGTCGGTTTTGACCGTAATGGCGAACCCTCTGCTAATCCTTCGGCCGTTTCAGATTTCACAAAAGTAAATCCGGAATACGGAACATTTGAAGATTTCAGGAAACTGACTCAGGAGATTCGCGATTTACGGATGCACCTGCTGATCGAATGGGAGCCAAATCATACATCATGGGATCATTCATGGCTTATTTCCAATCCGGAATGGTATGTCCATATTGCTGATACGATTACCCATGCCATGGATGCACAGGGCAATCACACTGATATGAGGGATGTGGCTGAACTTGATTACTCGCAGAGCTCGCTTCGGAGTATGATGATCGAAGCCCTGCGATTCTGGATCCGGTCGAGTAATATCGACGGATTTCTGATCTCGCATGCCGATCTGGTGCCGGAGGATTTTTGGATGGAGCTACGTCCGGCTCTGGACGAGATAAAACCGGTTTTGCTGGTAACAAAGACTCCCATTTCCAGTGCAACAATGGGCAGCTGCTTTCAAGGGTTTTTAGACGAGGAGTGGTCTCAACTGCTGGCTTCAATTAATCAGAGTCCAACCCCGGCTGAGCAGATAAGACAACACATTGAGGAGCAGTCGCGGAGATCAAGTCGCACTTCATATCCGGTAAACTTCTTCGATCTGGATGCCGCTGACCAAAAGGGCCTGTCAGCCAATTCAATCTCAGCAATGTATACAGTGAATGCAACCCTGCCAGGCATTAATATGTTCAACCTACCAGCCGAGCAACACCATCCTTTACGACAAGGAGAACTCGACACAAATTTCTTTCTCCGACTTCTACAGCTGAAGCAATACAATGAAGCCCTATGGAACGGCATTCACGGAGGGTCGTTGAAGTGGCTTACTGATCATGAACAGGTTCTTGCATTTCGCCGAGACCAATCCGGACAGTCTATCGTAACTGTGGTCAATTGTTCGGGTGAGCCACAGGAAGCAAATTTGGATATGGATTCTAGGAATCTGAGCGAACTATTCACTGGTGGAGATCAACTCCTGCATCGTGAACTAGTGATCGAACTTCAGCCCTGGGAGTACCGAGTATATGCCAATCCAAGTATTGCATTGTAGTCAGAGCATTAGAAGTTCCAGGCTTCTACAGGAGAAATAGTTCGCCTGTCGAAGAGTGCTCTCAGCTCTTCCACTAACTCAGGCATCTCATCTGATCTGTCATACTGCTCTGATAAATCGGTGCTTAAATCATAGAGCTCCATAGGGCCAGGGTTTTCAGCCTTAACATCATATTGGACCAGTTTCCAATTACCTTGGCGCACAGCTCTCCTACCTCCCCTTTCATGAAATTCCCAGTACAGGTATTCATGGGTCTGCTGCTCATTCCCAAGAAGAGTTGGCAGCAAAGAAATCCCATCTATTTGATTCGATACGGGAAGGTCAACCAATTCGGCAACTGTCGGGTAAATGTCCCAGAATGCTGAAATATGATCCGAAGTGGTGGAAGCTTCAATCCTATCGGGCCAAACAGCAATAAAAGGCACTCTAATCCCTCCTTCATATAGATCCCTCTTGTAGCCTCTCAGCTCGGCATTGCTGTCGAAATAATCAGGGTCAGCTCCTCCTTCCCGATGCGGACCGTTGTCTGAGGTGAAGATGATTATGGTGTTATCTGCTATACCCAAATCATTCACCTTGCTCACAATTTCTCCGACTTGTTCATCAAGGATATCAATCATTGCCACAAAAGCCGCATGGGATTCCTTCTGCGATCCATATCCTCCGATCTTGTACGACTCACAGCCTGGATCGCACCCATCATATTCCAGTTCGGGTTCGAACTTACCACGGTACTTTTCCATGTATCGGTCCGGAGCCTTCAACTCTGCATGTGGTATGATCGAAGGCACAAATGCAAAGAAAGGCTCCGACTTATTCGTTTCAATGAATTCCAAAGTCCGCTTATGTATCAGTTCGGGAGCATACAATCCTTCCTGGTCACCGGCATTTTCCTCAAGCACTACCACCTGGTCGTTCTGCCACAGTGAGTATGGGTAATAATTATGGCCAATCCGTTGGCAGTTGTACCCAAAAAACTCATCGAAGCCCTGTTTGAGTGGATCGCCCTGTGACCCGGGAAAACCAAGTCCCCATTTGCCAAAGGCGCCAGTAGCATACCCCCGTTCTTTTAAAAGTTCTGCGAGGGTAACTACACTACTCTCCAACGGATGTTGTCCTTCTGGTTGTACTTCCTTATTACCCCGGATCGATGTGTTTCCACTATGCAGTCCGGTCATCAACACACTTCGGGATGGCGCACAAACTGTGGATCCTGAATAATGTTGGGTAAATCGCATTCCGGCTCTTGCCAATGCATCGATGTTCGGAGTTTGAAACTTCGACTGGCCATAACAACTCAAATCACTGTATCCGAGGTCGTCAGCCAGAATAAAGATGATATTGGGATAATCGACCTTGATAGCGCCGGTTTGACTACTTTGGCACCCGGAGCAGAAAACCCATAAGAGCAGTATCAGCGTCGGGGAAAACCTGATGGTAACATTCATAATAATTGAGTTTACAAAAAAGAAAAGACTTAAGGTGAGCGGGATATCAACTTTGGAAATGTGAGTGGCAAATGATAGTGTTATTTTTACATGGTAAGACGCTCGATACATGAAGAAAATCATCTCACTGATTTTGCCGGTCCTGCTTTCCACAGGTTATTTCATCTTCTTGCTGACTCCACTACAGCGAGGCGATAATACCTTACCCCCACTTGGGTCTTTTATCAATCCTTTCAATGGATTTTGGCAGAATGTGGAAAAGAAAATTCCTTTCGAACAATCTAAGATTCAAATAAGAGATTTGAATAATCCGGTCGAGATTATCTATGACCGTCGACTGGTTCCGCACATATTTGCCCAGAGTGATATTGATCTTGCCTATGCTGAAGGGTACCTGCACGCTCAAAACCGTCTTTGGCAGATGGACATTTCTTCAAGAAGTGCTGGGGGAAGATTGTCAGAGGTATTTGGCGACCGCACGGTAGAGAATGACCGGCGGATGCGGCGAATGGGTATCACCAAAGCAGCAGAGAACCTGGTGGTTTTGTGGAAAGAATGCCCTTCTTATCCATTTCTTCAGGCTTATGTGGCAGGGGTTAATCACTATATTAATCATCTGGGTAAAAAATCAACACCTATTGAATTCAAGCTTTTTAACTATCAGGTCGAACCTTGGTCTGAGTTAAAAACGGCCTTAGTAACAATGTCGATGAACCTGGTGCTATGTGCCAGAGCTTGGGATATGCAAGCAAGTATGGCCCGGGAATCAATGGGAGACTCTCTTTATCATCTATTGTTTCCCGATTGGGACCCAAGACAATCCCCAGTCATTCCCATAGATATAAAATGGGACTTTGTGGCCGATCTGGGAGGGCAGACTTATGATACTACTTCAATCGGGCATTTTCAGGAGCCTTATCAAAATATGCACCCTGCTTTTGTGGGTAGCAACAATTGGGCTGTGTCTGGTGCCAGAACAAAAAGTGGTCACCCCATACTTTGCAATGATCCTCATCTCAATCTCACCCTTCCTTCCATTTGGTATGAAATGCACGTGTGCACTGATGAGATCAATGCCTATGGAGTCTCTATTCCCGGTATTCCCCATATCACTATAGGCTTCAATGAAAAGATTGCATGGGGTATGACGAATGTTGGTCAAGATGTTCTTGACTTCTACCAAATCGAATGGGAGAATGACACTAAAGACAACTATTTGATTGACGGCCGTCCCCAGTCACCGGAAAAGCGAATTGAATGTGTTGAAGTAAAAGGTGGCACATCAATTTGCGACACCATTATCTATACCTATTGGGGTCCTATTGTCAACGAAGAAACCAGTGCAATAGCCATGCATTGGTTGCCAAACGAGCATATGAGCGATTGCGCAATCAATACATTTCTAAATCTCTCAGAAGGTGAAAATTTTTCCGACTACTGGGATGCGCTCAGGTCGTTTGAAAGTCCTCCCCAGAACTTTGTATTTGCCAGCCAGGAAGGTGATATCGCAATGAAAGTGCAGGGGAAGTTTCCGGTTCGCCAGAAAAATCAGGGAAAGTTTATTCAAAGCGGAGCCTCTACCAGCAATGCATGGCGAGGCTTTATCCCTTACGAGCAAACCCCTTTTGTCAAGAATCCCCTAAGAGGCTTTGTATCAAGTGCCAACCAGCATTCCACTGACCCATCCTATCCCTACCCTTACCATGGTGACTTTCAGCACTATCGCAGTCGTACGCTTAATAGCGCTCTCGACAGTATGCACTCGATCGAGGTTGAGGATATGATGAACCTGCAAAAGAGCACTTACAACCAGATGGCTGCCGATCTGCTTCCATTATTGATTAGCAATATGGATTCCACTCCACTTAGTGAGGATCAACGAATGTTGGTCAGCGAGCTTTCAAAATGGGACTACCGCTATAATGGAGAATCTCCATATCCCGTCTTTTTTGAGAAATGGAAGGAATCTTTATATGATCTGGTTTGGGATGAAATGAGATCAGAGGATCAGGAAGGAGATTATTACCGCCCCCGCAGATGGCGAACCATCGAACTTCTGGAAATGGACCCTCAAAGCCCATTCTTTGATCTCGAATCTACCGAAGAGGTTGAAAGTGCCACCGATATCGTGTCTATGGCATTTGCTGATGCTTATGAATCTTACAGAGAGATGGGTGCTAATCTGAATTGGCAGCAATATAAAAACGTTCGGATACTGCACCTCAGCCGGATACCAGCCTTTTCGGTCGACAGCATACCAGTTGGTGGCGCCGGAACGACACTCAACGCTATCACCACTACCCATGGCCCATCATGGCGAATGATTGTTGAGCTTTCAAACCCGGTACAAGCCTGGGGTATCTATCCTGGTGGACAGTCTGGAAACCCGGGGAGCCACTATTACTCACACATGATCCCGGACTGGCAAGAAGGAAAATATTATCCTTTGCTATTCGTCAAAAGTCCTGGAGACCTCAAGGATCAGCAGTTGCATGAAATGAAATTGATTCCATGAGAAAGTTGACCACTATAATACTATTGATCGCCATTGGATTCGCTGCATCGCATCTTCTCCATTGGCTGGTAGGTTTCATCGCAGGCTTTTTCGTATTGTGGCTAGGGAAGCATGGTAAAGCCAATTGGTGGATGGGTTTGGTCGCATTTGTTTTAATTTGGGGCGGATATGCATTGGTCCAAAATATGGCTAATGAAAGCATCCTCAGTCTTCAGATAGGTGAACTATTTGGAAGAGTCAGTCCATTAGGCTTGATTTTATTGACGGCTCTGTTGGGTGGTATCGGAGGCATATTGACTGGTTGGACCGCCTCAGCGATTTCAAGAGGGGACAAATAGATCAAGAACATCGAAAAATCGATAAGGAAATGAACAAACGCCCCATGTTGAACCGTTACAACATAGGCTAGTAATACGAAACTTGTACATGGCAGATCAAAACAGATACCGAAGAGCAAGAAAAAAAGTGGAGAAGATGAAAAGGTTCTACAAACATCTATCTACATGGATGTTTACGAGCATTTTCCTGATGGTGCTGTTTTTTGTACTGCGAATGCCTCCATGGATTAGCCTGGTCGTTGTGGCAGGCTGGGGAATGGCAATAGCTGCCGAAGCTTTCGACGTATTTGGGTTTCCTGGAATGGATCCTGATTGGGAGGAGAGAAAGATCCAGGAGGAAATGGATAAAATGGCTGAATTTGAAGCTCCGGTAGAACCTGATCTAGAGCATATGTCTGATTCTGAGAAGGAAGATCTGGAAGATGATCTATTGGAATTAGACGACTTCAAGCAACTTAGAAAGGACTGGAAAGACAGTGATTTTGTTTGATTATTTTCTGCAATCCTGAGCTCTTTATTCATAGTATATCCTATTGATCTTTAACCACTTTCTGGAATTGAGCTTTTTCTCATATGAAAATTTTGTTAATTGCTCGATTGCAGTTACTTTTATAAAAACAATGAGGGATTTGTCTTTTTCTGAGTTGTTTTAAGAATTCCAAGTTTTGAAGAGGAGGGGGTACGAAAAGAGCTAATCGTGAAAGAGGCCATCCCATGAAACAAGTCGTACCGCTCTTCTCTTTCTTTTTCCCGCCTTTTCATCGCATTCTTCCCGCACTTTTACCAATTTTCTGCAACGCATGAGAAATCCACTCGTACACCTAAGAGCCCGGAGAAAGCAGATCTATCGAACCGTCTTTTTGGCTGAAACTCCGGAGGGTAAAAGGTTTGATATAATATTGCTGATTCTTATCCTGGCCAGTGTGCTGGTTGTGATGCTCGAAACGGTGCATCCTATTGAGGCCAAGTATCATTTTTGGTTTTTCGTATTGGAATGGATATTTACTATCACCTTTACGATTGAATACGCCTTGAGGCTTTATTGCGCCCCTAGTGCCCGCAAGTATGCATTTAGCTTTTATGGTATTATCGATTTTCTAGCTATCCTTCCCAGCTATCTAAGTATTTTCTTTGCCGGCACCCAATCCCTCATGATCATCAGGGCACTTCGCCTACTAAGGATATTCAGAATCCTGAAGATGGGCAGCTTCATGCGACAGGGATCATTGATCTTGCTTGCCATGAGGAATGCCAGAGATAAGATTACCATCTTTCTATATTTCATTGTAATCGCCGTAACTATCATAGGCTCGCTCATGTACCTGATTGAAGGTGATGCCAACGAAGCCTTTGATACTATTCCGCGGAGTATTTATTGGGCGATTGTGACCATTACTACTGTGGGCTATGGCGACATCACTCCGGCAACCAGCGTTGGTCAGTTTCTGTCGGCTATTGTCATGATTCTCGGATATGCCGTTATTGCCGTGCCCACCGGAATCGTATCAGCGGAGTTCATAGGCACCAAGAAAGATAAGGACCGAATTCCGCTTTCTACTGATGTCTGCAAAGCCTGCGGTGAAGTTGATCATGAGGTCACATCAGTTTATTGCAAGAAATGCGGCGCCACTTTAAAATCTACCGAAAACGCTTAGGCACTCGCGTATTAGCCAGCAACGTCTTGATGCTGTACTTACCGCTACCATTTACATAGACCATGAGTAAGCCTCCTGCTATGGCCATATTCTTCATAAAGGCAATAGCTTCCAATCTTTGTTCTGGAACCGGATCGTTCCACCAGGAATGTACAATGAAGGTGATTGGTATCCAATACAACAATAGCAAGACTACACCAAATGAAGATCGATAGCCGATTAGTAATAAGGTGCCACCCAATAAAAGGATGCAAATGGCGCCAATCAACAAGAGGTCCTGCTGAAAGTTGAGACCGTAATCAGTCATGAGTTGCTTGGTCTTTCGAAAGTAGAGTATTGAGTCAATAGCTTCATAAATAAAAATAAAGCCCAAAAGGACCCTGCCAATAAGATCGACGATATCTTTCATTACTGATTACTGGTGTTCGTGACTAACCGGTTGACGATCATTTGACCATCTAAAGCCGCTGACATGATTCCTCCCGCATAACCAGCTCCCTCTCCACAGGGATACAGACCTTGCACCTGAGGATGCATCAGTGTTTTTTGATCGCGGGGAATACGCACTGGTGAGCTCGTACGGCTTTCCGGAGCGACCACCACTGCTTCATTGGTAAGAAATCCTTTCATCTGTTTGCCAAACTGTCGGAGGCCCTGGTTTAAATGATCATATATATCAGATGGTAGAGATTGGTGCAGGGATGAACTTATCAGACCGGGAATATACGAAGAACCAGGAAGCTCGGTTGAGACTTTTTGCTGTAGAAAATCCATCAGCCTCTGACCCGGGAGCTTCTGACTGCCATCCCCCTCTTCCCACAGGTTCTGTTCTACCCTTTTCTGAAACTCCAGACCTCCTAATTCACCAAAATGCTTCATGATATTGAGGTGTTCAGGTGCTACGGCAACCACAAAACCTGCATTGGCAAAAGGCGAATCTCGCCTGGAAAGGGACATTCCATTTGTGACAAGTTCGCCGGGGGAGGTAGCTGCGGGCACGATCAATCCACCAGGGCACATGCAAAAAGAAAAGACACCCCTCCCTTTTACCTCGGTGGCCAATCGATATGAAGCAGGAGGCAAATGCGAACTCCGTGGTCGTTGGTTGTACTGTACCTCATCGATCAAAGCCTGCGGATGCTCTATCCTCACCCCCAATGCAAAGGGCTTTGCTTCCAGGGCAAGCTGCTTGCGATGCAGCAACCTGAAAATGTCTCTAGCAGAATGACCGGTGGCCAAAATCAAGTGTCTACAATTTAATCTGTCTTTACCATTCACCGTCACTCCTTTGATACTGCCATTACTAATACTGATATCGGTAACTAAATGGTTGAATCTCACCTCCCCACCAAAGTGCTCAATCGTTGCTCTGATGTTGCTGATTATTTTTGGCAACTTATTGGATCCAATGTGTGGGTGAGCATCAACTCTTATATCAGAGTCAGCACCATGCTCCACAAGTATCTGAAGTACTTCTTGTACCGGGCCCTTCTTCTTGGATCGGGTATACAATTTACCATCTGAATAGGTCCCTGCCCCTCCTTCTCCGAAGCAATAATTTGAATCGGGATTAACAATAGAAGCCTGTTGAATATTCTTCAGATCCCTTCTTCTTGCCTGCACATCTTTACCACGCTCCAAGATGATGGGCCGTCTTCCCAACTCCAAACACTTTAGCGCAGCAAAGTAACCGGCTGGACCTGATCCCACAATGACGACCTCTTCGGCATGATTTACACTTCCATATCGCTCTTTGATCACCGGATAAGAAGTCATTTGATCAGGCTCTGACACCACTTCAATTTTCAACCGGTATACCGGTCGCCGGCGAGCATCGATCGAGCGACGGACAATTCTCATCGATAGACCAGACTCATCGGTCTTCAGGGCAGCTCCCACCCTTCTTTTGATCTCATTGTGATCCCCGTGAATTTCTGGCGGCACCGATAAGTCCACAAATCTTTTCATATGTAAAAACTCAGCTAATGGCCTGCCTCACCTCAATCGCAGTACGAAGCAAACCTTCGATCTTTGCAAGATCCAACATATTTGCTCCGTCTGAAAGTGCCTCAGCGGGATTGGGGTGGGTTTCTATAAATAGTCCATCGGCACCGGCTGCCACTCCGGCCAAAGCCAGAGGCTTAATAAATTCAGGCTGCCCACCGGTTACTCCACTTTTCTGATTGGGCTGCTGCAGTGCATGCGTACAATCCAATATGACAGGAGCAAATTGCTTCATTATAGGTACCGATCTGATATCAACTACAAGGTCAGAATAACCAAAAGAATTGCCTCTTTCGGTGAGGAGGACTTGATCGTTGCCTTCTGATCTAACCTTATCAACAGCAAACTGCATGGCTTCAGGACTCATGAACTGGCCCTTCTTGATATTGATCCATTTGCCCGTTTGAGCTGCGGCAACCAGCAATTCTGTTTGCCTGCAAAGGAACGCCGGAATCTGCAAAAGATCGACAAAATCACTACATCTGACGGCATCATGCACGCTGTGAATATCCGTTATCACCGGAATATTGAATGTGTCTCGCACCTTCGCCAAGATGGTCAAAGCTTCTCGGTGCCCTATACCAGTAAAGGAATCGAGCCGGCTACGATTAGCTTTGGTAAATGAGGCCTTGAACACATAAGGGATCTCAAGTTCTTGGGAGAGCTGCACCAGATGTCTGGCAATCTCCATGCAGACATCTTCATTTTCTACAGCGCAGGGCCCGGCAATGAGCAGAAACCGATCTGGCCTAACGGAACCAAGTCCGGGTATATCAGACAGACTTTTCACCAGGGCTAAAGGTTTCCTTTGTAGATCCAGGCTGAAGGATCAAATTCTTGCTGGGCATAGTTTAATGCCTGACCGCTATCCAGATCATTGCATGACACGCGTAGTCCGACTTTTGTCAAACGGGGTCCTCTGATGACGACAGATTGATAGTTGGTTCCCTGAATTCTATCCACCATCCTTGTCACGTTGTTGCTATTGGCAAAAGCTCCTACGATGATCACACACTCTGAGATACGTGCCGGTTCAGCTCTGGCTGCACGATCTGGTGCCTGCGGTAAAAACTCTGGACCCACGTCCTTGATGAAGTCATAGTACGGAGAAATATTAAGGTTGGCTTGACCTGTATCTTCACTGGTTTCCATTGATTCCTTTTCATGCTCCACGATGCTCATCTCATCGAGTGATGGCCCGGTCTCTTTGTTCCCTTCCCTTAAGAGAAAAAACAAGGTGATAAGTGACAACAGAAGTATGAACATTCCAATTACAAAACCCCAATTGCTCTCCTTCGATTGCGATCGAATAAAAGCTTGTTTGGAACTGCCTGCGGCGGTTTCACGAAGATCAGCTAATACTTCCTGCTCAGCAGGCGACAAGGCACTGGGTAATTCCACTTTCCCCAGTCCAAAAAATCGATTAACGGCAATATATTCCGCAGCTGGCTCAAAAAATAAGCTCCCCCAGTTATCTTGCTTGATCCAACCAACATTAGGAAAGGTAAGGAAGCCGTTGCCTCTGAGTTCTGTTTTCAGATCAGACATGAATGTCTGAACGAGATTAGTAGCTTCATGTTGGTCAACCCGGGCGATAAGTTCAACGATCTTAACCAATACCGGATCAAGGCGTTCTTCATTAGATGGAACAAAATAGATTTCTTCGTTTGGAGGTATCAACAAGGAGAGATCGGAATCTACGACAGCGGATCGATAATTGAGCCTAAGCGTCCCAATACCCTTTAATAAGACCACCTTATTTTCGCTTAATACCTTGGGTATGTATAACTTGAGGGTCTGGCTCATTAAGTATAATCAAATCGGACGCACGCCGTGGCGAATATAGCCAAATGTTACATTAAAAATATTTTTAAGTTAAACTTTCTTTTAACATGTTTATCAACATCTTAGTCGTATAAAATGATTGATCGCAGCCGCTCTCAAAGCCTGTTTGATGAGGCAAAGAATTATTTCCCCGGGGGTGTAAATTCTCCGGTACGAGCATTTAAATCTGTGAACGGTCCTCCTGTTTTTGTCAAACATGGTAGTGGTCCGTACATCTATGACGAGGATGACAATGAATACCTGGACTTCTGTTGCAGTTGGGGACCTCTGATCTTAGGACATGATCATCCCTCTGTCCGCGCGGCTGTGATCGATACGGTGAAGTCTGGCACTTCATTTGGCACCCCCACGATCCATGGCAATAGGTTGGGAAAGCTGATTATCGACAACCATTCGTTTATTGAGAGAATGAGATTTGTCAGCTCCGGTACCGAGGCTGTGATGTCCGCCATTCGGCTCGCTCGTGGCTACACCGGTAGATCAAAGATTATCAAATTTGAAGGGTGTTACCATGGCCATGTAGACTCACTACTGGTCAAAGCAGGGTCAGGATTGGCCACCTTCGGTGTTGGTAGTAGCGCCGGTATTCCCCCTTCGTTTGTAAAGGAAACGATAGTGCTGCAACTTGACGATGAGCCAGCTCTCGAAGAGGCCTTTCACATTCATAAGCAAGACCTCGCTGCAGTAATTATCGAACCAATACCAGCCAACAACGGACTCCTCTTACAACGGGATGAATTTCTTCGAAAAGTACGGGATCTCTGTACCCAGTATGATGTGTTATTGATATTTGATGAGGTGATCTCGGGATTTCGAGTGGGTTTTGAAGGGGCCGCAGGCACTTACAATATAAAGCCGGATCTCATCACATTCGGCAAGGTAATTGGTGGAGGCCTACCAGTCGGAGCATTTGCAGGTTCTCAGCATATCATGCGGCACATTGCACCCGAAGGGCCCGTATATCAAGCTGGCACTTTGTCTGCCAATCCCGTGGCTATGGCCGCAGGCTATGCAGCTTTGCAGGAGGTTTTGAAAGAAGGTTTCTACCAGGATCTGGCGTCCAAGGTAAAAACGCTCACCGATCCAATAAACTCACATGCTGAAGAGCACAAATTTCCCGTAACTGTTAGAAGTATCGGATCGATATTTTGGATTTGCTTTTCGCGGGAGTCGATAAGGCGTGCAGATCAAATCAATTCGGAGAGTATGGAGCATTTCAAGAAACTTCATAGTATACTTATGGCTGCCGGAATCTATCTCGGTCCTTCAGGATACGAAGTGGGATTTGTCTCTTCTGCTCATACCCATTTGCAACTAACCAACGCTTCTAAGATCATTTGCCAGTCACTGGATCAAATTTTTTCATGAGTGCTAAGAAACGAACAAAAAGACTCTTCCTCCTTTCATACATTATAATCATATACATGCTGCTCGCCTTGATCTGGTGGTCAGTCTTACTTTTGCGAAATAATAGAGAGGTGTTTGAACTTCGTAAGGAATTAGTCCGATTATCCGCGACTTCAGATCCCCAACGTATTCAACTCGAAGAAGCTGCATTATCAGCTGAATTTCAACGTCAAAAATTGATGATTGTGGGAGAAGGCGCGGTCTTTTCCCTGGCGCTCCTGATGGGAATGTGGTTTATAAATCGTGGATACAGCAGGGAAATCCACCTGGCCCGTCAAAAACGAAACTTCCTTCTTGCTATTACCCATGAGCTAAAATCACCCCTCGCTTCAATCAAGATTGTGTTAGAAACTTTGAGAAAACATAAGTTGGAAAACAAGCAGATAGATAAAGTGGCTGATACCGGATTGAACGAAACAGAACGATTGACCAATCTGGTGGAAAATCTGTTGTTAGCCGCAAAATTGGATAAATTCTACCGCCTTCATCCTGTACCACTGGATCTGGTTGCTATGTCTGAGGAAATCATCGCCAAGCTGGAGCAAAAGTATCCCGAGATGGCATATGATTTCGTATCTGGCGGTAAGTCCTTCAAAGGGGAATTTGATGAGACAGGCATTTACACCATTTTGTATAATCTACTTGAAAATGCAGCCAAGTATGGTCAGTCATCCAAAGCAATTGAATTGAAGCTGTCCATGAATCAAAAGTATACTGAGATCAAAGTCATCGACTTTGGTGAAGGTATCCCCGATGCAGATAAAGCTGAATTGTTCAAGCAGTTTTACCGGGGTGGAAATGAAGAAACACGTAAAAGTAAGGGGACAGGACTGGGTCTATATATTGTAAAAAAACTGGTTGATCTTCATGATGGCATGATCTCTGTTTCTGATACTTCTCCAAAAGGGACTACTTTTACCGTCCGTTTACCGAGAAAATAATATGGCGAGGTTACTACTGGTCGAAGACGAAGTCGCACTTAATGACATGATCAAACTCAATCTTGAGTTGGAAGGATATGAGGTGATTAGTTGTGATCATGGTAAAAAAGCTTTAGAAATATTCCCGTCTCAACATTTTGATTTAGTGATTCTGGACATCATGCTACCTGATCTGGATGGATTTCAAATTTGCGAACAGATCCGGCTCAGTGACCAAAAAACCCCGATTATTTTCCTCACCGCCAAGGACCATCCAAAAGATCGGATCAAAGGTCTGAAGATTGGAGGTGATGATTATATTAACAAGCCCTTTGAACTGGAAGAATTGCTCCTTAGGATTCATAATGTATTGAAGCGCACGTCGTCTGAGGTGGAAAGTGCGATTACCAAATTTGATTTTGGCGAATTCTGGGTCGACTTTCAAGACTTTAAAGCCAAAACACTTCTTGGTGACATCGATCTTAGCAAAACTGAGGTGATGTTGTTAAAATTATTGATTGACAGAAGGAATCAGGTTGTGTCGAGGCAAGAAATTCTGCAGGCGGTCTGGGGCTATGACATTTTCCCGTCAACCAGAACAATCGATAACTTCATCCTCTCTTTCCGTAAGTACTTTGAGCGGAATCCCAAAGATCCTTCGTATTTCAAATCGGTGAGAGGAGTCGGCTACAAGTTCGAATTCAAAGATTAGTAATTCTCTCTTTCTCTGCCAAAACCGAAAGGGTTCCAGCTATTGTGGACCAGGCTGGAGCTACCAAAATCCCTACGACAGTAGTCAAAAGAAATAGAAACGGAAGGCCGTTCCCTATTGCCATCCATTTGTTGCTTCTCACAAATTGCACACTATCCCTCACTCCAAAATGGCGTTCTAAGGTAAAATCAAGATTTCCAAAGCCTGCATAATAAGCCTGTACCCCCACGATCAATATCGTCGAAATGATTCCGACCGGACCCAATAATCCCAGCAAGGTAAGAATCAACACAAAGAATAATTCCCTGATAAGATTTCGCAGGGCTAACCGCAATCCGCGCATCATTTCATTAAGCATACGAGCAACAGTAAATGGCTTCTCTTGGTAATATGGATCAAATGCGGCCTCCACTTTTTCCGACAAAAGACTCATGAATGGTGCTGTCAACACCATAATGAGGTGTTTCAACAGGATGGCCCCCAGCAAAATGATCAGTACCAGCGAGAGCCAGGGGGCAGCAGCCCTTACAACTCCTCTGGCGAAATCAAAAGGATACTTATCTGCCAGCCAGTTTCCGGCATTATCATGCAAAGTGAATCCCACTCCCAGGATAACCATGGCAATAAACACAGCTACTAACCCAGGCAAAATCCAGTATCGCCACAAACGCAGACGTGAAGAAATGCGCAGGGCTTCCAGATAATTATATAACGCGGATAACATATTCTTAAAAATAGGTGCATCAGCACCAAGGGTCCAACAACTATTGGAGAATATTCAGGAAATAGTCGACGAAGGAATATGCGATATTAAGTAGTCGCTGCTTTCTTTTTCCTCCTTGTCTTGAAGAGTTCCAAAACTTCCTTCTCTCTCATGAATCCCAAGTCTTGGAAAGTAGGGATGACAAATTTCTTGATATCCTGATAATCCTTTCCCCTTTTGTCGGTGTATTTCTTTAGCAACTTGCGCACATAAGTGACACTATGTTCCTTGAGGACTTGATTAAACTGCTGAAACTCAAAAATGTCCATGTAGGCCACAAAAGTTTTATTCAACTCGAAGTAATCTGCATACTCCGCTGCTGTTAAATTCCCAAGTACCGCAATCAGTTGACTAAGAATGCTATGTCTCAGGCAATCATTCACAGTGCTCAATCCATCGTATTGACCATATAGCTGTCGCACTGCTTCAAGTGCATCTGTATGGACGAATCCTTTGGAACTCACTACGTTCATGGTGTCATAGTAGTTGGTGAGATCGTCAGAGACGGAGTGATCCAGAAGATTTGCCATCCGCTGATCACAGCTTGGCTCTAAGACCAGTTTCGACTTCAGAAGTCGATTTAGAAAGAGAAAGTATCTTTCGCCGAATGTGGGATCTGAACTCCGCAGTTTGTTCAGAGCATTGGCCAAGCGGCTTCGATCACCATCAGAGAGATCAATAAAGTTTGCCACAAGACCTAAAAGGTGAAGATATTGATCACTTCCTCGTAATTCGTCGTTCTCCAATACTTTCAACAACTCCTCCGTGTAACTGCTATGGTCTGCTTTCGTTTCGATACGATACTCTAAAAATTTTCGCAACCCTCCGAACAGGATAGTCATCTCGGTAGGATTTGAGGGGAATAATGTCGTCTGGAAATTTGTGGTCTTGAATTGTCGTTGAAATCGCTCATAGCCACTCCTCCGGTGCGTGATATCCCGGTAACGTTGAAGTTTCTGGGTCATCAGAAACTGGCCAACTTTCTTGTTTTCAATTTCTTCTATCAAATTGGTTATCCAGATATCGCTACTTAAAGCGAATCCAATCTGGATTGCCTGACCAGTGCGTTGTTTAATGATATCAAAGTAGTACGAGTCCACAATAGCCAGTAGGATCTCCTTGAAGCGCTCCTGCGGTCTGACATATTTGATTTCTTCGTTGATCTCACCTCTCAGAACAGCATATCCCAGAAGCCTAGGCAAGAACAATCCCTCATATTCCGGATCAAGCAACACCTTCTCAAGTTCAAAGAGTTGCAGCGGATTTTCGGCTGCTACCAACTCATAGATCTCAGTGATCTTTTTCTCAAACTTCTCCTGCAACGCCTGGTAGTCTTCATCTTCTTCGTCCGCCAGGTATTTCTCGAGTTCGGGAGAGCTCTGTATTTCTTGCTTTACGATCTCCAGTTGATCGAGATAAGCCTTATCTAATTGTTTCATGTCATTAGTTTTATATAAATAGGAACCTAGCAGCGCATCTAAGGCTACTAGGTCCTCCAAATCTTTGACCCTATTGGGCTCTTATCTCTCAGGCGACACATTGCCCGCCTTTTCTATTTACTCTTCTTCGGAACTTCCAGCAGCCTTGGCAACCTCTTCGGTTTCGGCAGGAGAATTTTTTACTGGCTCGTCAACTGTCTCATCAGCTTCGCCTCCCTCTGCCTGCACATCTGCTTGCTCGCCTTCGGGACTGGATGCTTCCGCTACTGGCTCTTCAGGCTTGTCATCTGATTCGACTTTTACCGCACTTGTCTCCTCAGCAGGAGCTGTCTCTGCCTTCTTTCCTCCGGCATTGGATTGGTCCGCTGCGCCATCTGATGTCTCAGTACCCTCGTTTGCTGCAGCCTCAGCCTCTCCTTCTGCTGCTTCGGCCTTTGTAGCCTCAGGCTCAGCTGGTTCTTCTTCCACTTCCTTCACTTTGACTGGAGGAATTACGCCTGAGACAGCCTCGAGGAATGCTTTTTGGTCAGCTAGAGCTTCATCCCTTCTTTTTTGAATCCGGCTCTCCTTATCTTGATTCCATGCTTGCCATTTGGCCTCAGCCTCTTCAGCAGTCATAGCCCCTTTCTGCACCCCTTTCATCAGGTGTTTCTTGTAGAGAACGCCTTTAAATCGCAGGATTGCTCGGGTGGTTTCAGTGGGTTGAGCTCCTTTCATCAACCAATCATAGGCTTTATCTTGATCCAGATTTATCGTAGCAGGACGAGTCATGGGATCATAAGTACCAATGGATTCGATGAATCGGCCATCACGAGGAGCTCTAGAATCAGCAATGATGATGTGATAAAATGGCCTTTTTTTGCGTCCTCGACGCTGAAGTCTGATTTTTACTGGCATTTGTTAAAATTTACTTGGTTTAACCATACCTGGTCCTACCGCTGAACGGCACCCAGGATTCCAACAGGCCCGCAAAGCTAAAGAAAAAAAGCGTCAATATCCAACTGTCCTTTCAATGCAAGCTCCCTTTGTCTAACAATGAAAAGTGGCTAATTTGCTAACAATGCACTTCTCAAAAATCTACCCGTAAGCGTACATTGATACGACGACTGGTGAGAAAGTTCTTAACCGCATACTGCACGTTATAGATTGATTTGATCCAGGTATTGGATGCGACATTGGCCACTTGCAACAGGTTGAATACTTCTAAACTTACCCAGGTGTTGCTGGTAAATCCTAGAAAATGGTTCGGACGCCGACTAGACCAGCTCTCATTGTAGAGCAGGGCAGAAAAACCAATATCTACCCGGTGATATTCTTTAAACCGGAAGGGATTTCGAATCACCGTGTTGTTGCCCGGCACACCAAATGGCAGACCGGAGCCAAAAGTAAAATTGAAATGCATCTTCAAATTTTCGTTTCGGCGCAGATAATCCTGAAAGAAGACAGACAATGTCATCAATTGATCAGTGGGCCGAGCCACATCATTCACCTCTTTCTGGTCTTCACCGCCTTCCTTTATACTTAGGTGTCGCACACCATCAAGTGATTCGCGGGCACGCAGAAAACCCAGATTTATCCAGGACTCAGCACCTTTCACAAAGGCACCATTTAGACGCATGTCCAAGCCCATCACATACCCGGAAGCATCGTTCTCGCCGGAATACCTGATCCGGACGTTATCGATATCATATGATACCAGATCCCAGAGTTTCTTATAGTAGGCCTCGGTGATCAACCTGAACCTGGCATTGCCCCGCTTAGCCCAATTGAAGTCCATCGTCATTCCTCCTACAACATGAAGGGATTTCTGAGATTGGAGATCGGTATTTACACTTCCATCCAGTCTTCGAAGCTCCCGATAAAATGGAGGCTGGGCATAAAAGCCCGCCGCCAATCTGAAGCTCGCATCACTTTCCCACCGTAAAGGCTTGTAGAGCAACTGAGCTCTCGGAGAGATCGTAAATTCACGATTTAGATCCCAATATGCGAACCGAACTCCTCCTGTCAGTTGCAGCTCCTTTTCGCCGGGTTCCAGCACGGTATAGGTGTTCTGCACATAACCGCTAAAACGGTTTGACAAAAGTTTATTTCGGGTTTTCAACACATTTTTCAGTAGCACCTGATTTTCATCAAAATTGAGCGAATAACCCGCCGAATCCAGTCTTTCCCATTCATTGATTCTATCCAAAATATCCTCCTGTTGCCACTTGACACTCCATTGAAGGAAATTGCTTACAGATAGATCCATGTCTTCCCTCAACATCAATTCATAACCGCCTTTGTGTTCAACATTTGTCACATCCAGTTGAAGAAAATTCCTCGTAAACAGATGCTGTGTCCCTGTGCCCAGTACAAAAATTTCCTCTCCTTGATTATCGCTCCCTAAGCTCGTTTCTATCTGACTCAATCGGTAAAAGCCCCGGATATCAAAAGCCTCATTTTCTTCACTTTGATACCGGGATGCCAGCAGTTTCAAGAAGAAGGGATTTCTCTTTCGATCAGGTAGATAGGTTAGAGATACTCCTCCCATTCCGGTAGTAAAGTCATCTATTTCATTGCCCTCAAAACTGGAGTTGAGCTGCAATGCAAAATCAATCAAACCCAGCGCTGTTGATCTGGTTGTAGGTTGAAATTTATAGATGCTCTGATTAAAGTTTCCAAGTAGCCCGATTTGAAGAGAACGACTAATGTCGTATGTGAGATAAGCCTGGAGGTCAGCGAAATTGGGTATATACTCGCCCTTGGTATCGAGGCTACCAAGCAAATAAGCATTGGTCTTATAGCGGGCACCCAACAGATAACGTAGTTTTCGGTAATCTTCCCCTCCGGCATCCAGGCTTCCTTCCAGGTGCGCCGATCCTCCCAGCAAACTCATGCCGATTGATGCAGCAGTAGAGTCAGGACGCTTATATTTCACATCAAGAACCGAAGACAACTTGTCTCCATATTCCGCCTGAAACCCTCCTGACGAAAATGAAAGATCCCTTATCAGGTCGATGTTGGGAAAAGACAAACCTTCCTGTTGCCCCGCCCGAATCAGTTGAGAACGGTAGATTTCGAAATCGTTGACGTACACCAGATTCTCATCATAATTTCCTCCTCGGACATTATACTGAGAACTCAATTCTCCTCCAGTGCCTCCGCTGGTTCCCAAAGCAATATGCGGCAGAACTGATTCGAGGTTGCCGGTAGTGCTTGGCAACAACTTCAGCTCTTCGACATCCTCTTTAATAATACCAGCGTCTTCGATCCGGCTTTCCCGCACAATGATCTCCAAATCAACATTACTCGCGACTAGTGCTATATCGTATCGGGCAGCCTCTCCAGCATTGAGAGCGGGGATCGGTATTGATGTTTCTTTGAATCCCAGCCGCGAAAATTTGAGAGTGATGGCACTGTTTGCCGGCACTCTGATCTGATAATATCCTTGAGAATTGGTTTCTACAGCCCGGCTTGTTCCCTCAATATATATCGTCACCAGGTCAACAGTTTCTCCATTTGAGACATCGGTGACGGTACCAAGCACGGTTGCTGTTTGGGAAAATGAAGCCTGCCCAAAGGCAAGGAAAAAAAATAAGATTGCGGCACGCGGCGATGAGATCACATCCATCAAAACGTTCATCATACCTTCAAGGTATCCATGCTGAGAGATTTAAGCTTAGACACGGTATCCTTGGGATTGGCTGATTTAAACACTGTACTTCCAGCTACCAGCACATCGACTCCTGCCCGTAAGATCGACCCAGCGTTCTCGAGCGTTATCCCTCCATCCACTTCAATTAGGCAGGAAGCATTTTGCTGGACAATCATTTGCTTCAAGGCCCTGATCTTTTCCAACGTGTGAGGAATGAACTTTTGCCCTCCAAAACCGGGATTGACCGACATAATGCAGACAAGATCTAACTCTGCAAGAATGTCTCTCAGTGATTCCACCGGAGTATGAGGGTTGAGGGCAACTCCCGCTCCAGCTCCCGATGATTTGATCTGGCTAATGGTGCTGTGCAGATGAGGGCAAACTTCGTAGTGTACAGTGATCATACTGGCGCCCATATCAAGGAATCGGTCAATGTATCGTTCTGGTTCTACGATCATCAGATGGACATCCATTGGCTTTTCAACGATCTTCTGAACAGCCTTTAGAACCGGAAAACCAAACGAAATATTTGGTACAAATTTTCCATCCATGATATCCAGATGGAGCCAATCGGCAGTACTTTCATTTATCAATGTAATCTCTTCATTGAGCCTGCCAAAATCTGAAGCCAAAAGAGACGGAGCTACCAAGTGTTTCATGATGCAAATATAGACACTAATGCTTCGTATCAAGGATTCACACCGATACGATTTGTTGTTGGGTCAAGAGTGGCAGACCTTTTAATCGGAGGAGAATCTGTGCAACTGTTAAAACATCCTTCTCGCAATAGGATACTATGCGCTGAAGGTCGCCTTCTTTCCAAAAAATAGGACCTACCTGACTGCCATCGATATCGTCTTTCGGAGTGTCCACTTCTAGCACGGCTGCCAACAGATCCAATGAAGTGTAGTTTTTTATGTCACCAAATTTCCACAACTCCATGGTGTCGATCAGGTGTTTTGCCTCCCAGGGTTTCTTTCCTGAAAGTTTGAGCATTGCAGGCAATCCCACACTGTTAATAATCATGCGTCTACACAAATATGGTATATCGAATTCTTTGATGTTGTGACCACAAAGCAAATGTTCATTTGGATCGGAATAATGCTGATGCAGGAGATCGGCGAAGTCAGAAAGCAGGTCCTTTTCATTGTCGCTGGCAAACGATTTCAGACGCAATTCTTTGGAATTGCTGTGGATGTAGCCTACTGAAATGCAAATAATCTTACCAAACTCCGCATAGATGGCTGCCTTCTCCTCATAAGACTTTATAATCCTATCCTCCGACAGTTCCTCCCCGGCTGCAACCCTAAGAACAAAACGACTCTTTTTACGCCAATGGTCACGGAGCCTGTCATCCAAATTTTCAAAGTCAGCGGTGGCAGAAACAGTCTCGAGATCGACAAATAGCACCTTTGAGATTTGGATGTTTTCTAGCATAAAATTTGATACATGATAAGTGGATAAACATACTCAACTTCAAGGAGTGAAGGGCAAATGGGGTCCAACAATTCAATATTCTATGTAAATTTGTTTGGTACAATGTACCCACCTTACGTTACGTTCAAAACTTTGAGCCTTATTTAATTACATCAAAATTGATTAAAGATGAGTCAAAAGAATTCTCAAACTCAACTGATTGCCGTGGCATCAGTGATCATCCTTGCCCTGCTGGGTGTTATCGGATGGCTGCTGTTTGACAAGTCGCAGCAAAAGCAACTGATTGAAAAACACCAGGTGGAGTTGGATGATGCAGAAAAGGTAAAAGTAGAGCTTGAAAAGGAGTATTACGAGGCCCTGGCTGACTTAGAGGAACTCCGGGGAGACAACACCGAGCTGAACGCAATGATTGAAACTCAAAAAGAGGATCTGAAAAAGCAGAAGGATCAAATTACCTCTCTTATTCGCAACAAGAAGGATCTGGCACTTGCCAGGGAGGAGATCAAGAAACTGAAAGACCAGGCGAGTGATTATCTCGCTGAACTAGGCCAGCTAAGGGATGATAATCAAAGACTCATTGCCAGCAATGAACGTCTTTCTGAGGAAAAAGATATTCTCACGGAGGAGATCACTAAAGAAAGGCAGGTCAATGATGAGTTGTTGACGGTAAAAGCAGCTCTCATGGAAGAAAATGAAGGACTTTCCGAGGAGAGGACCGTGTTAACAAAGAAGGTAACACGAGCATCTGTGATCCATGTCACCGACATCGATGTGCAGGGTTATAAAATCAAAGAATCAGGTAAAGAGGTGAAAAGAGGGTCTGCCAAGAATGTAGAACTTCTTAAGATCTGCTTTAAAGCCAATGAAAATGCCGTTGCGGAAGAAGGTAATGAGGAATTCTTCATTCGTATCATATCACCCCAAGGAGAAACCATTGCTGTGGAGAGCAAAGGATCCGGCGTCTTGATTAATTCAGATAATAGCGAAGAGATTCGCTTTACGAAAATTAAAGAATTGATGTACACCGGAACTGATGCCATGAGTTGTTTGAGCTGGCAGGCTGAAACAGAAATGGAAAGAGGACTTTACGGTGTGGAAGTCTACAACAAAGGATACCTGGCTGGAAAATCCACGTTCAAGTTGAATTGAATAGCAAGACATCATAACATAAACTAAAAAAACTGCACCGTTCAGCGGTGCAGTTTTTTTTATAGACGACAATCCCCCATTCGTCGATTGGAGCCCGGCAAAGACCCTGATTTAACGAAACTGTAACCCAGTCTCTCTGCCATTTTGGATTATATTTGCCTCCGCTTTGATGAATAGAGAAATCTCAACAATCGTATGATTATCTTTCTACTGATCCTCTACATTCTGGTTAGTGTCAGCCTTTATAAAGTGTTTGAAAAAGCAGGGCAGCCGGGATGGAAAGCACTAGTGCCGGGTTTGAATTTTGTGGTCTGGGCAGAATTAGTGGGTCGTAAGAAATGGCACGCTGCCTGGTTACTTTTTCCCATCGTCAACATTTTCATTTTTGCGGCTCTCTGTATTGACTTGGTGAGATCATTCGGACAGCATACATTTTGGCAATCTGTAGTAGCCGTGGTATTAGCTCCGGTAGCTTTTTTCCTGATCGGATTTCGAGATGAGTCAACCTATGAAGGGCCAATTATGGCAGCAGAAAGGGACTACAAGGCTAAGATCGTAAAGGCTCAAAAAGCGGGAAATAAAAATCAACTAAAGAAACTGGTCAGAAACAATCCATTCCATAAGAGCGGTCTTCGGGAATGGACTGAGTCTATCATATTTGCGGTCTTTGCAGCTGCCTTCATCCGAATGTTCCTGATCGAGATGTACAAGATTCCCACCTCCTCAATGGAGGGCTCATTACTCGTTGGAGATTTTCTCTGCGTCAGCAAAGCTCACTATGGCGTTCGTATGCCGATGACCATCGCGATGATCCCGCTACTACACAATAGGATACCTTTTTTTGATGCGGAATCATACTTCCGGAAGCCTAGTCTCGATTACTCCAGATTGACTCCTATCGAATCAATTGATCACAATGATCCCGTCGTCTTCAACTACCCTGAGGGCGACAGCGTTATTATTACCCCTGGTCGCACATACAGTGTCTATGATGTAAGACGTGGTAATGTTCCCAGCACCGTCAGCATGAAGGACGAAATTGTCGTCCGACCAATGGACAAAATGGATCATTACATCAAGCGCTGCATCGGACTACCGGGAGACAGCCTGCAAATTATCGATAGACAAGTCCACCTCAATGGAGAGCCAGCACAGAATCCTACCCATATCCAATTTGCATACATAGTGCGGTCGCAGGGTGGACCATTGAACCTTCGAAAGCTCCAGGAGTGGGGTGTCAATCTCAGTGATGCCAGGGATCCGATTTTCATGCTCGACGAACAACAGGTGGAGAAGATAAAAGGCATGGGTAATGTTACAGTCAATCCCTTGCCTCAGCAACCCCGTCCCCTATTTCCCTATGATCAAACAATAAATGCGGACTGGACGGTTGATAATTATGGACCGATCTATATCCCGAAAAAAGGTGTCACCGTACCAATCTCTACCTCAACACTCGCACCATACAAACGTATCATTTCTAAATATGAAAAGAATGATCTGCAAGTGAGGGAGGGTAAGGTCTTCATAAACGGAGCAGAGGCCAGCCAGTATACCTTTAAAATGGACTATTACTGGATGATGGGTGATAACCGGCACAACTCGGAAGATTCCCGAGTATGGGGCTTTGTACCCGAAGATCATGTGGTGGGCAAACCCCTATTCATCTGGTTTTCGACCAAAGACGGTAGTATGGCAAACGGTATTCGCTGGAACCGGCTCTTCACCGGTGCCAGAAAGCCATAAGTGAACATTTATTCACTTGATCTTTGTACCTTATCATCGAATGTTGAAGCTTTTTATCACCCTCTTTCTTATACCTGTTGGGCTCTTTGCTCAACAATCTGATCTGTTCCTTTTTGATATCCATAAATTCAGTGATCGCCTTGATGTGAGTAACCCGAGATTGCTGTCGGGCTTTAATCCGGGTGGCTATACCAATCAACCCCACTTCCTGGATCTTTTCACCATGGTGGTTTCTGCCGGTCGAGTTCCCTCCTCCATCGAAACTGACATCTACCAATTAAACATTAGGAATGATCAATTGATCAGAGTCACGAAAACACCAGACCGCGAATATTCGCCAATGTCAGGTCCTGACCGCGACCATGTCAGTTGTGTATTGGTGGACGGTGATGACCAGGAAAAGCAAATACTTTGGTCATATCCATTGGATCGATCTCATGGAGGCAAGGCGATCCTTAAAGACATCACCAAGGTAGGCTACTACTGTTGGATCGATCGCAGGCAAGTGGCCGTATTTGAAGTGGGTGATCCCAGTCAACTCTTCATTTGCAATATTGCTGATGGAACGAAGAAATTCATCAGCTCCAAAGTGGGCAGATGTCTAAAAAAATTACCTGATGGAAGCCTGGCATTTGTACATAAAATTTCAGAAGAATATTGGTTTATTAAGAAAGTGCATCCGGAGACCCATTCCATAGATGTAGTCAAAAAAACCTTACCTGGTTCTGAAGATTTTGAGGTCATGCGCGACGGAACCATTCTGATGGCTAAGGAAAGTAAGATCTATGCCCTTGGGCCGTCAGAGGGAAGCCAATGGGTCGAAGTGGCAGATTTGGAACCTGCCGGCCTCCAGGCGATTTCAAGGCTGGCCTACAATGGAGTCAACCTCTTAGCCGTTGTGAATGACAGGCAATAGATTGCCGGGATCTAACTCTTGATTCATGCTATCTCCGAATCATCCAAATATGATAAAATGTAAACCTTTGCATCGGGCTCTGATCGTGGCGACTATCATCTTGGGTTTAACTGCTCTCCCGCTTGCTGGTCAAGTCGTTGAGGGACAACTCATCCTTAGGCTCAAGGCAGGTTTTGCGATGGATCAAATCAAAAAAAACAACCGATCTGCACTGATTGACATTAGATCACAGAAATCCTTAAGCCCGGATAGGACGATTCAATTGCTGCAATTTGATCCACAGGATAACCTTGAAGCCGTCAGGAAGCAGTTAGAAAATATTGAGGGTGTCGAGGCGGTGCAGTATAATCGCAAGCTCAAATCAAGATCCTCCGCTACCCCTGATGATCCGCTCTTTAATCAACAGTGGAATCTGGAGCGGATCTCGGCTCCAGATTTATGGGAGCATACCACCGGGGGAGTGACACCCTGTGGTGATACCATTGTCATTGCTGTATTTGACTCGGGCCTGGATCCATCTCATCCCGATGTTGCTGCCCATCTGTGGCGTAATCCTGGTGAAATCGCCAACAACTCATTTGATGACGACGCTAACGGTTATACCGATGACGTCTTGGGTCTCAACCTGGACACAGGAAATGACCGGCATGAAATTGCGGTGGACTATCATGGCACCAGTGTCGCTAGCGTAATCGGCGCCTCCACGAATAATTCCCTCGGTATTGCCGGACTCAATTGGCAGGTCAAGTTGTTGATGATCAGTTCTGAGGAAAAAACCGAAGCCACCGTCATGGAGGCCTTTAATTATGTGATTTCTCTGCGGAAGAAATATAATGATAGTAATGGTGAGGAGGGCGCATTTATCGTCGCAATCAATAATTCATGGGGAATTGAAGGCTTTTTTGAGGAGGACTTTCCAATGCTTTGCGACATGTTCAATGCGCTGGGAGAAGTAGGGATCCTGGGCGTGGGTGCCACTGAAAATGATCAGGTAAATACCGATGTCTTTGGCGATATTCCAAGCGACTGCTCCAGCGATCATCTCATCGTGGTGACGAATACGAATCAAGACGATGAATTGGCCGTTGCCGGCTTCGGGCGGGTGAATGTAGACCTGGGTGCACCCGGGGAGCAAATCTACGGAGCTGACGACAATGAAAGCTACCGCACCTATGGTGGCACCTCTTATGCCGCACCCCATGTATCGGGAGCCATAGGCTTATTATATGCCCTTTCGGAAGTTCCATTATGTGATATCGCCCGGGTCAGTCCGACGGAAGCTGCAGGTTTGGTAAAACGATTTATAATGGAAGGGGTGACACCTTTGCCAACTCTTGATCGTACCGTCACCGGCGGAAGACTCAACCTTGACAAGACTTATGATATCGTCACCTCTGTAGCAGATCCCGATCCTGGTGACCTGAGAATTTATCCAAATCCTACCAACGCACAAAGTGTCTTGGAATTCAAGGGACCCGGGTTCTTACAGCGCATTGTTGTCAAAGACATATTGGGGAGAGTAATGTGGTCTGCAAATAATTTGAAAGGAGATCATCAGCTCACCATCAAAGCAGAAGATTGGAAGCCTGGAGCCTACGTAGTCGAACTGCTCACCTCCAATGGTGTATTATCTAAAATCCTGATCAAAAACTAGGATCAGCCCTCCGTCAACGTATCGGAAATATCTGTTCTGGAAGCTTGCCAGGCAGGTATCAGTGCAGCAACCAATCCGATTGCCAAAGCACCCGCCAGCAAGAACCACTCTTTGGGTAAAAACATCAGACCGGTAAAGTCGTACCGGTAACTGGATTCAAGAGAACTACCGAGCACTTGCATGCCAACATGACTCAACGTAATCCCAACCACAAACCCGATAGCAGCCAAAAGCAGGCCTTCGAGGATAATTAAAACAAAAAGGGTTTTCGGACTCCCTCCCATCACCCGCATCAAGGCCAATTCATAGCGTCGCTCCCGGAGAGAACCCAGCAGGGAAATGAAGACACTAAGGCCGGACACCAAGATGATCACAAATGCCAGGATCCGCAGAGCTTGCTCTCCGGTATCCATCAGATTGAAGAGGCGATTGATCTCAATGGCAGGAGTGGCCGCCTGAAGATCGGTGTTTTCATTGATGTTGCGCTGCATATTTAAGGCCTGAAAATTCCGACCACTAAATCTTAAAAGCAGTGAAGTGATCTCCTGATTTTCATCTTCTTCGAGGAGAGGACGAGGTATCATGGGATCATCATGTGTATGATCGTGATCGTGGTCATGATGTTCATGATCATCGTGAGCTTCCTCCTCGGATGTACCTTCGTCGCCATGATCATGCACCATCCAAAATGTCTGTGTACTGGTAAGTATCAATTGATCCAGGACCGATCCGGTGGGATTTAGAATCCCCACTACTTCGAAATCATGATGCACATCATCATGCTCCAACTGGTCGTCTTCTATGAGGCCATGGGAGCTTTTGAACTTATCACCGATGGCCAGATCGAGATCCTTTGCCACTCCATATCCCAGCGTGACTTCAAAGTTTCGGGACCATACCTTTCCAGTGCCTACCTTTGCTTCGTACCAGGAAAGAATCTCTGGCAATGTCCCTACAATCCGGTATCCACGGTAGTTGTCTCCCATAGAGAGCGGGAGTGCCTTTTCGATGAGTGGATGTTGGGGATTGAGGAAGGGTCGGGCTTCCTTAAGGCTAATATTTCCGGTAGGAGCATCTATGTGATACATACTGCTCAAGATCAACTGCAGGGGACTTCCCTTAGCGCCAATGACCAGATCAACTCCAGCGAGATTTTTTTCGAAATTATCCTGTAGCTGTTTTTCCAATAAAAAGAGTAGGGATATCAAACCTACACCCAAAGCAAAGAGAACAATACTCAGTAGTGTTGACCAGGGCTTGTAGAGAATATTTTTCCAACTCAGTTTAAACAGATTCATAGAGCCTCCAGGATTATGTGCTTTTCGAATCGACTCTTGAGTCTTGTATCATGTGTAACCACCAACAGGGTAGCATCAGACCTTTCCGCCTGCTCCTCCAGGAGATTGATTACGGCATCGGTGTTGCCATCATCCAGCGCAGAGGTTGGTTCATCGGCGAGGATGACCGCGGGGTCATTTATCAGGGCCCTGGCAAGAGCCAGTCGCTGCTGTTCTCCCTGACTGAGCTCCGAAGTTTGTGCCTGCTCCTTGTGTTGAATACCCAGACGGTATAACATCTGACTGATTCGTTCCTGATTTGGCTTTACTCCCGAAAGGTATTGGGTGAGTAAAAGATTTTCCGAAACATTCAAAGACCTCACAAAGTGAGGCTGTTGAAAAACAATTCCAATATTTCTTCCTCGAAACACATCCAGTTGCGAGGCCGGCATTGAGCCTAACTCAGTCTCTCCAATCCGCACTTCGCCCGCTGCAGGAGTACGCAGACCGGCCAACAGATGTAGTAATGTGGTCTTGCCGCTTCCTGAACTGCCAAGTAAGAGCCAGTGCTCACCTTTATCGCAGCGTATATCGGGAAAGGACATCTGCTCTCCACCATCGTAAGCAAATTTTAATCCACTAGCAAGCAGCATCTGATCAGCAGTTGAAATTTTTGAAACGCTTAGATACGATTTTTTTTCAAGGCAATAAAAAAGGTCCCGCTTCTGGAAGCAGAACCTTTCATTACAAAGAATATGATTACTACGAGGCTTATCTTATCATAAATCGAGTAGAGTGCCCTCCAAGTTTTGATTTCATTTTCACAAAGTAGATTCCTTCGTGCAAGTAGGGCAATTGTAACAATACATGGTCGGACTGGCTTGAAAAATCCAGGTCATATACCGGATACCCATGGGCACTAAATACCTCTAATCTGGTTCTCTCCTTGATTAAATCCGGGATTCTAAGTGCTATCCTTTGGTTGGAACTCTGAACAATTAAGATCTTTTCGTTCTCTGGTATGCTGGTCGGGCATACAATTGGAGCCAGTTCACCTCTGAGCACACACCGGTCGTTGACCAAATCTGTAACTTGAATTACGTAATCCGTCTGTCCATCTGCGGCAAATTTGCCGAGGCTGACCGGAAGGTCTTCATATCTGAAGTCTCCGATGTGCTCGCCATTGGATATCACGGAAAATCCCTGATCACTCTGATGTTCATAATGGAAATCCATCTTTACCGCCACTGAGTCGTTTTCACAAACATCGGTTTCCAGCACCATATCTGTGAGCTTGCAATCGTGGATGGTGCAATCGGGACTCGCTACTTCAATAGTCGTACAACAAGTCTCATTATCGCTTACACACACAGTGACCAAATCAAAGCCCGATCCGGAAGCCTCTACTTCCAACTGGATCGGTAGGTTCTCATGCGTGTAAAATCCCATGTATTCATGATTGACATAAATGTCATAGGCGGAAAACGGACTTACAATATTATCAATATGCAAGAGGTATGTACGGTTATTCAGACATTCACCAGCTTGGGCTAGGATCTCATGGGGTTGGCAAAAGACGGGACAAATCACCCTGCCTATTTCTACGGCAGCATGACATCCATCGTGATGTAGGTCAGTCACCCCAAGCTCGTAAAAGATATCGCCATTACCCACCAGAGGTCCGATCTTCACCGGCAGATCTGTATACTTGAATTGACCGTACTCTTTACCATTTCCGACCACCTTAAACATCTCACCTGTGCCCTTGTGTTCAAAGTTGAGGAACACATAAAAGTGTCCTTCATCATCGCAATCGGTCACTTCAGCATGGACTGTTCCAATCTCACAGGGAATTACGGCACAATCAGGTGCTTCAATTTCTTTAGTGATGCAACAATCGGTACCAATCCCACAGATCTTGATTACATCAACTTTCCGACCACTAGCCGGGAAATTGGGTATTTCAATCGGAAGCTGTGAAACTTCGTATTTCTCAAATAATTCATCATTGACATATAACTCAAAAGCTTCAAAACCCCGGGATTCAAAATTCAAGGCTACAGCATAGGTTGCTGCATCCGAAGTGCAATTTCCAATTTCAGTCTTGATATCGCCAATGTGACAACCACAAAAGACTGGTCCCAACTCAACTGCCGCATGACAGGCATCTCTATGCGCATCATACACCACAAATTTATTCTGCAGGTCTCCATTCCCTTTAAATGGTCCTATTTCGACGGGCAGTTCTGCGTATTTGTATTCAAAGACATGTCCATTGCCCTCGACCACAAAATACTCTGAATGGGAACCGGCCGGATCAAAATTGAGCTTTACATAATAATGACCGGCACTATCGCAATCTGTAGCTGCAGCTTCTAGCGCCAAGATTTCACATGGCACCAGGATACAATCCGGTGCGGCAATCTCTGCAGCTGCACAGCAGATATCATTGTCGTTTGCGCAAACTTCTATCAGATCAAAGGGATTGCCACTGGCATGAAATGCTTCAAGTTTCAATGGCAGTTCGTTGATGGACGCATGCTTCAGGAACTTTCCATTGGCAAACACATCGAAAGAGTGTACACCATGAGATTCGAAATTGAGATGAACGATGTAGGTTGAATCCGAAGTACATTCACCTGTCTCAACCCGTAGCTCTCCGATTTCGCAGCCACAAAACACACCATCTATGACTGTGAATGCACCACAATCCTCGAACTGCTGATCAAACACGGCAAACTCGTAGGCCTTTCCGTCACCAGGCAATGGGCCTACCTTCACGGGCAAGTTCTCATAGGCAAAGGTTCCGTAGTGGACACCGTTCCCGGTCACTTGAAAATGTCCGGAATTAGGTTCTGAGTATTCAAAATCTATCTCGACATAGAAGTGAGCAGAGTCACAATCAGTGCGATGGGCTGTCAGATCATAGATCTCGCAGTGAGCAATCACACAGTCTGGAGCGGCTATCTCTACCGTCCGGCAACAGTCTGGCTGATCATTTGCACAGACCTTTAATACATCAAATGCATGACCACTGGCAGGAAATTGTTCCAAAGTCAGTGGCAACTCACTCACCAAGGCATGCTTGAGAAAATGATCATTGACATACACGTCAAAAGATTCAAATCCAAAGGCCTCAAAATTTATAGTGACGCGGTAAGTGGAATCAGATGTGCAATCACCTGAATTGTACTCGATTTGACCTACCTCACATCCACACGATATGGGATCGATAACTGTTTCTGCCGAGCAACCATCCAGTTCAGTATCTGATACAATAAATTCGTACGGGACAGTGCCGTCTCCTTTCAGTGGACCTACGATTATCGGAAGCTCACTATACTTATAGGTGCCATAAATCTTTCCATTACCTGCTACTTTGAATGTTTCTGAATGATTACCACTGGTTTCAAAGTTTATTTCCACAAAGAATTCTCCCCCATCACATGGCAATGGAGCAGCATGCAGTTCAAAAATCTCACAGGCTAGCACCGCACAGTCCGGAGCCACCACTTCTGTGCTTCGGCAGCAAGCATCCACATTACGAGCACAAACCTTTAGTGCGTCAGTTGGATGTCCACTTGCGGGAAACTGCTCGATGACAATGGGAAGATCACTGACATGCCAGGATCCCACCAGCTGGCCATTGGAAAAAACATTGAAGGAGGAGAAGCCGGCAGATTCAAAGTCTAAAGCTACCTGATAGCTTCCTTCTCCGAGGCATTGGCCTGTCTCAACGAACAGCTCTCCAATCTCGCAACCACAAAAAATGGATCCAAGCTCAGCTGCGGTCTGGCAATCGGGATGTTCAGAATCCTTCACAACAAATTCGTAAATGGTCTGGCCATTTCCATCCAACGGTCCAATGGTGATTGGCAAAGCAGAGTAGGCATAAGTGCCGTAGTGAACGCCATTGCCAAACACTTCAAATGTCTCGGAAATATTTCCGGAATATTCAAAATTCAGCTTCACATTAAAAGCCTGTCCATCACATTCTGATCTGGTGAGTTGAAGTACACCAAGCTCACAGCCGGGTTGACAGTTCGGCACCGGATATTCCTTGCTTTTACAACACTCCGGGTTGTCGTTTGCACAGACCTTAATCACCCCGAAGTTGGTCCCGTTGTACGGGATATGCTCCAACTCGAGTGGTAATTGGGCAACCTGGTAGCTGTGAAAGAAATCTCCATCAACATAGAGGTCAAATGCTTGGAAGCCGTGAGCATTGAAGTTGACAAAGGCAGAGTAGGTTGAATCAGATGTACAAGTGCCGGGATCGACCACAAGTTCTGTTATGACACAACCACAAGAGATTGCATCCAACTCAGTGAAAGCCTGACACTCGGGATTCGCTGCATCTTTTACCAGAAATTCCAGAGGGGTCTGTCCATCTCCAGGGAAGGGTCCCAGGGTGATTGGCAGCTGGCTATATGGAAATTCACCATAATTCACACCATTACCTTGAACAGTAAAAAACTCTGATGGATTGTTGGCAAATTCGAAGTTTAGCTTAACGGAGAACTGATCGCCATCACAGGGTAACGGAGTGGCTACCAAATTCGAAATTTCACAGATACCTGCACAATCCGGAGCCAACACTTCTACCACCTTACAACATTCCGGATTGTCATTTGCACATATCTTTATCAGATCTACCCCAGATCCTCCATTCGGGACATTATTTAGTTCCAGAGGTAGCTCACTCACAGCATGAAAGCTGTGGAACTCACCATTGACAAAAAGATCAAAATGGGTGAATCCTACCGCTTCAAAGTTCACTACTGCCGCATAGGTTGAGGGAGCGGTACATTCTCCGGGGTCAACAACCAAGCCTTCGACTGCACATGGAGGAGGGCAATCCACAACCCCCACAATGACAAAATCACTACACTGGGGATCGCCCAGATCGGTTACAACAAATTCGTAGTCCGTGATGCCATCTCCGGCCAGTGGACCTATTTCCACAGGTAGTTGATCATAAGAGAAATTTCCATAGTCATTTCCATTGCCGGTAACGGAGAATCCCTCATTACTGGTATTCTCGTGAGCAAAGTTGATAATGGCTACAAAGTGTCCATTGTCGCATGGACTCAGATCCGCTACTACCGCATCGATGGCACAGTTTTGAGCATCGATATAAGACGGTGATCCCAAAAAGATGGCAAGTAATCCGAAAGTTAAAATTAGCTTCATGGTGAATCAAATTTTGGATGGGCTTCAATAACTAGATACAGGATCATGCCAAAACGTGGCCTGAGGGACAAACTTTTTTTTTGGATTCAGGGTCTTTCAATTACCGCAAATAAGCACTACATTTGCAACCTGTTTGGCAAAAGTGGTCTTAAAACACACACGATTTGTCAATTCGAGGAGGTGAGAACATGCAGACGCCTGGCCACGTAGCTCAATTGGATAGAGCACCTGACTACGGATCAGGAGGTTGAGGGTTCGAATCCTTCCGTGGTCACAGAGACCGGCGAGGACAGGAGTACTGAGCCAGTAAATAGAATAGATTATGTCAAGAGTTTGTCAACTTACAGGTAAGCGTCCGATTTCTGGGAATAATGTCTCGCACTCCAATCGGAGAACAAAGCGGGTATTTAAACCCAATCTGCAAAAGAAGCGCTTTTTCATACCCGAGCTGAACCGGTGGGTCACTCTAAAGATCAGTGCCAAGGCACTGCGCACAATTAATAAATTGGGCTTATATGCCTATTTGAAAAAACTGGAACGCAAAGGAGTCAGTACAGGAGTAAAGTTGCGCTGATCCAACCAAAAAGATTTTGAATCATGGCAAAAAAAGCAAAAGGAAATAGAATCCAGGTCATTCTTGAGTGTACAGAGCATAAAGCCTCTGGCAAACCGGGAACAAGCAGATATGTGACTCAAAAGAACCGGAAAAACACTCCTGATCGTTTGGAATTGAAGAAGTTTAATCCCATTTTGAAGAAATACACAATTCACAAAGAAATTAAGTAATCATGGCAAAAGTAAGTAAGAACGCACGAGTTGCACAGCGATCTGCAAATGCCGGATCTGGCAGGGATTTCGTGAAGGTAGTCAAACCAGTTAAAGATCCTAAGACCGGCAAGTACACATACAAAGAGATGATGATTCACAAGGATGAGACTAAAACTTTCTTTGCGAAGAAATAAGATCTCTAACTAAAAGACATTCAGCAGATCCACGGGTAGTTGAGGTAATCAACTACCTGTTTTTATTTTGTTTAGTTTAGAATTCATCTATCAAATACAGAGCAAGCATGGGATTCTTCGACAAATTTTTTACCAAGAAAAGAGAAGAAGATCTGGACAAGGGTTTGGAGAAAACCAAATCAAGTATTTTTTCCAAGATCACCAGAGCAGTAGCCGGAAAGAATAAGGTCGACGACGAAGTACTTGATGAGCTTGAAAGCATCCTCATCGCAGCAGATGTAGGGATTGATACCACAGTTCGAATCATTGAGCGTATTGAAGGTAGGGTAGCGAGAGATAAGTACGTATCGACAGAGGAGCTCAATTTTATTTTGAAGGATGAGATCATCAGTCTGCTCGCTGAAAATAATACCGAAGACCTGGATGACTTTGAGTTTGCCGAAGACAAACTCCCTCATGTCGTGCTAGTGGTTGGAGTAAACGGAGTAGGGAAAACCACTACTATCGGTAAATTGGCTCACCAGTACAAAAACCGAGGATGGCGAGTGGTTCTTGGAGCAGGCGACACCTTTAGGGCGGCTGCGGTAGATCAATTGAAGATCTGGTCAGAACGGGTTGGCTGTGATTTTTTCAGCAAAGGCATGAAGTCTGACCCTGCCGCTGTGGCTTATGAAACGGTGCAGTATGCACTGAATAATGAGAAAGATGTTGTGTTGATTGATACCGCTGGCCGGTTACACACCAAACTTAATCTCATGAAGGAATTGACTAAGATTCGGAATTCCATCGGAAAGAAAATGCCTGGAGCCCCGCATGAGGTCTTGCTGGTTCTGGATGCTACTACTGGCCAGAATGCTTACGAACAATGTAAGAAGTTCTCGGAGGCAACCGATGTTTCCGCTCTGGCTCTAACCAAATTGGATGGCACCGCTAAAGGAGGAGTTGCCATAGGTATTTCAGATCAATTCAAAATTCCGATAAAATATATCGGCGTCGGCGAAGGAATTGATCAGCTTCAAGTATTCAACAAAAAAGCTTTCGTGGAATCTCTCTTCAAGAGCGGTATAACGCAGAACTCCCAAGAGTCTTAAAAACAACAAAGACTTACTGTCTCTCCAACTTACACATTATAAATAATTGTAATTTTTTATCAATTGATTACCAATTGTTAAGAAAATATATATTTTTATACTACAATTGACTGAGGTTTGTGAACCGCCCTGGAAATGTGGATGGTTGCGCATCGTCTAAATTTGGATAATTCTTGATGCATTGCACACCCTAAACATGGAGAGATGAAGAAACTACTTACTTGCCTTATCCTTCTGATCCTAGTGATTCCGTTAGGAGCCCAGCTTCCAAACGGGGTCATTGCTCCTGATTTTAACGTGACCGATATTGATGGCAAACAACATCACCTATATAGCTATCTGAGCCAGGGTAAAACAGTAATTATAGATTTCAGCGCTGCCTGGTGTCCTTTATGTTGGAATTATCACCGCACTGACGCATTGAAGGACTTTTACACTTTGTACGGTCCTAATGGGACTGATGAAGCCATGGTATTATTCATCGAGAAAGATGCGGTGATGGGGTTGGCTGATCTGATGGGAAATACTAACGCGACCGCGGGGGACTGGATCACCGGTACCCCCTACCCGATCATTGATAATTCGACATTGAATGGAGACTATCAACCAAACGCCTTACCCACCATATATGGGGTATACCCCGACAGAACGATCTACCACATCGGCAAACTCGCTACGGACGAGCTGTACGATTTTGTACAAAGTTTCGAAGGGTCGGATACCATGCATTCAGACACTATGATCCAGGTTACTCTTCAGGACTTACAGGATGTATCGTGCAAAGGTTTTGATGATGGCTCAATTACCATCTCTGCCAGTGGTCCGGGAACAACCTATACATATGAGTGGAACAACGGAGACACGGCCGCATCAATAAATAATCTACAACCTGGCATTTACCAGTGCTCTGTCGAAGACAATCTCGGAAATCAACATGTCACAGATTCCTTCATGATATTGGAGCCCGACACACTGACGGTGTCGTTCATAGTTAACACACCATCTTCTGAGACAGCAAGCGACGGCTCCATCATTGCAAATGTGATGGGAGGAACACAACCTTACTCCTATATCTGGAACACCGGTGGATTGACGTTGAGCATCGAGGATGTTCCGGTCGGCACCTACTCCATCCAGGTAATAGATGCCAATGGTTGTCAGGCCTCTGGCGAGGTCGAATTGTTCGTAGCTGATTGTTCACTCGTTCTATCCATCAATGTGGAACCGACTTCCTGTGATGAAAATGCTGATGGTGAAGTTAATATCCTCGTAAGTGGTGCAGCTCCTCCCGTAAGCTTTCTTTGGAATACCGGAGATACCACTCAAAATCTAATAGGAGTCCCCTCTGGAGGCTATGAAGTGACGGTCACTGATGCTCAAAATTGTATGGCGATAGCCGGAGCGATGGTCAATATTGATGACCAGATCAATCCCCGACCGATTATTCGCGACGAATTCTGGACACTTTACTTAAACGAAGCAGGTGTGGTTGAATTGACTCCCGAACAAGTGGATTCAAACAGTTCGGACAATTGTGATATCCTTGATATCCAACTCACTCAAACCGTTTTTGATTGCTCTGATATTGGTAAGCAGTACATTGAGTTCACAGTAATCGACAACAACCTGAACCTGGCTTCGAGAGAGATCGAAATTACTGTTCTGGATACACTTCTCCCCTACTATAATTGTACCGAGGATATTACCGTATCTGCGTGCGACGGGGTAGTAAATTATACCCGTCCACAGATCGTAGACAATTGTCCCAACGGCAGTACTACAGCAATAAATGGACTTGGTTCAGGAAGTGTTTTTCCAGTGGGTACTTCAACGGAGACTTATACCTACACCGATAATGATGGTAACCAGGCCGTTTGCTCCTTTGATGTGACAGTCGAGAAACGGATATCTGCGACAGTGGATGTTAACGACGTGCGATGTCCTGGCCAGGCCAACGGATCAGCCACCGTGAATATCGAAAATGGAGAAGGAGATTACCAGTTTCAATGGAGCAACGGACAAACTACTCAGTCCGCAGTAAACCTGGCACCTGGTGATTACTCTGTTACGGTCACCGACACCACCGAATGTACATTTGTTCGCAACATTTTTGTAGGTGAGCCCGTAGGCATATTTGTCAGGCTCGACAGCATCAAGGCTCCGGATGGAAAGGGTAACGTATTCATTAGCGTATTCGGAGGCACACCTCCCTATCAATATGAGTGGATTGGCCCGGAAGGTACGGCTTCGATGGTGCAGGATCCGACTAATCTTGAATTTGGAAATTACAACTTGCGCTTGACCGATGCGAATGGATGTCAGTTCAACACTTTTAATGTTACTGTCGATCTGACAACTCCTGTAACTGAAGTATCAAATATCCGTCAAGTGAAGATCAATCCCAATCCCACTTCTGGCTTCTTCAGGTTGGAATTTCCCAAGAATCTGGGGTCAGAGGCCGATATTGATGTGTACAATCTTTCGGGAAGGAAATTATTCGGAGTACGCAAGACCATTCAGCGCGACATGGAACTTGATGTAAACAATCTCACGCAGGGAATATACCTGGTCAAGGTAACCGTGAATGGAAATTATGTTACAAAACGGTTGATTATCCGTTAGTCATTGAGTTTCAACACTTCCAGAAATGCCTTTTGAGGCACTTCCACATTCCCGATCTGCCTCATTTTCTTCTTCCCTTTCTTCTGCTTTTCTAGCAATTTTCGTTTTCGGGTGATATCCCCACCGTAACACTTTGCGGTAACATCCTTTCGTAAAGCGGAGATCGTTTCCCTGGCGATGATCTTGGCTCCGATTGCTGCCTGAATGGCAATTACAAATTGTTGTCTGGGTAATAGTTCCTTCAGTTTTTTGCAGATCTTCCGTCCAAAACCTTCAGCTTTCTCGCGATGAACCAAAGCTGAGAGTGCGTCTACCGGGTCTCCGTTTAGGCGGATGTCGACTTTCACCAGGTCAGACGCCCTATAATCCAAAGGAGTATAGTCAAAACTGGCGTAGCCCCGGCTGATAGATTTCAGTCGATCATAAAAATCAAATACAATCTCTGCTAGAGGCATCTCAAATGTAAGCTCGACTCTCTGTGGTGTGAGGTAAAGTTGTTTGGTCATAACACCTCTCTTGTCCATACAAAGACGCGTAATCGTACCAAAGTAATCTGGCATGGTGATGATCTGGGCCTCGATGTAAGGTTCTTCAACCCTGTCGAGTAACATAGGGTCAGGAATATCGTTGGGCGTATTGATCACCATTAAATTATCCGGTTCTTTCTTCAGATAGGCGCGATAGGAAACATTCGGAACGGTGGTAATCACTTCCTGGTCAAATTCACGGGAAAGTCTCTCCTGGATGATCTCCAAATGAAGCATACCCAGGAAACCACAACGGAATCCAAAGCCCAAAGCGGCTGAACTCTCAGGCTCGAAGACTAGCGAAGCATCATTGAGTTGCAGTTTTTCAAGGCTTTCCCGCAGATCCTCAAAGTCTTCGTTGTCTATTGGAAATATACCCGCGAACACCATCGGCTTCACATCTTCAAAGCCCCTGATCCCGTCGGAGCAAGGGCGCTCCACATGTGTTAATGTATCTCCCACCTTTACTTCCTTCGACGTCTTGATACCAGTGATGAGGTACCCAACGTTGCCAGCACTTAGTTCGTCTTTCGGCATTTGGTTCAGCTGAAGAATACCTATTTCGTCGGCGTCATACTCCCTCCCGGTGTTAATGAACTTCACCCTGTCTCCTTTGTGAATCGTACCATTCACAATCTTGTAATAGACGATCACTCCTCTAAATGGGTTAAAGACCGAGTCGAAAACCAACGCCTGCAGTGGAGCTTTAGGATCCCCCTTTGGTGGAGGAATGAGTTCGACAATAGCTGCCAGGATTTTTTCAACTCCTTCTCCTGTTTTTCCACTCGCAAGAATGATCTCATCCATATCGCACCCGATCAGGTCGATGATCTGCTCAGCCACTTCCTCGATCATGGCGCTTTCCATATCGACCTTGTTGAGGATCGGAATGATCTCAAGATCATGCTCTATAGCAAGGTAGAGATTTGAGATCGTCTGCGCCTGAATACCCTGGGTAGCATCGATCAGAAGCAAAGCACCTTCACAAGCCGCGATGGAACGTGACACTTCATAACTGAAATCAACATGACCAGGTGTATCGATCAGGTTGAAGGTGTATTTCACTCCGTCCGAGTGTTGGTAATAAAGTTGAACAGCATGGCTCTTTATGGTGATTCCCCGCTCCCGTTCAATGTCCATATCATCAAGTGTCTGAGCCTGCAACTGACGCTCCGAGATCGCCTTAGTGTGCTCCAATAGCCGGTCCGACAAAGTGCTCTTACCGTGGTCAATATGAGCAATTACACAAAAATTGCGGATGTGCTGCATGGCGGCAAATATACGCTTTTCGCCCCCCATGATTCAGGTAAAGTCACTCTATGGAAAAGGGAATTTTGCGCTACCTGCTTTCACGACATGAGCCTGACTAACTACTTCAACACATGGCGGAAGGATGCTTTCGACTTTCTCCGGTCATAAATCGATAACACCTCCACAAGGTGCCCGTGCTTTCTCGACCTAATCTGTATCTTTCCCAGTCAATTGTTTGGCGTTCTTTCGCAACATCATTTGAGAAGTCAATCATCGAGTTTTTGAAATAGGTTTATGAGAATTCGGCTCAGTCAACTATAAAATCCTTACAGATGGAAGTGAATTTAATGAGTGATACCGTCACCCGTCCCTCTGAGAAGATGAAGGCATTTATGTTTGATGTTCCTCTGGGAGATGATGTTTTCGGGCAGGATCCCACTGTAAATGCCTTGCAGGATAAAGTAGCTGATATGTTTGGCCGGGAAGCCGCACTCTACTGCCCATCCGGAACCATGACCAATCAGATTGCTCTGCAACTTCATTGTGGTCAACTCGGTGCAATCATATGTGAGAAAGGTGCTCACGTTTACCAGTACGAAACGGGAGGATATGCCTATAACGCCAGGGCGGCTGTGAACTTGATCGCAGGCAGATTTGGTAAAATCACCGGTGATCAGATTATATCTGAGTTGAAACCTGATCATGACTGGTACAGCAGAAGCAGGGTAGTCGTCATCGAAAACACCAGTAATACTGGGGGTGGCACTTTCTATACTTTATCAGAAGTGGATCAAATTCGAGATAAGCTTGCTGATACCGGGCTTACACTACATCTTGATGGAGCACGACTATTCAATGCCCTGGCGGAGACGGGAGACGATCCGGCACTCTGGGGCAGCAGGTTTGAAACCATTTCCATCTGTTTGTCAAAGGGCTTAGGAGCTCCGGTGGGATCGGTCTTGATCGGAGACAAATCGCTGATTAGAGAAGCTCGTCGGTTGCGCAAAGTGATGGGAGGTGGAATGCGTCAGGCCGGTATCATCGCTGCCGCGGGAATCTATGCACTAGATCATAATCTATCCAGGTTACGTGAAGATCATGACCACGCCAAGCAAATCGGCCTAGCCCTGGAGGAACAGTCCTATGTATCATCGGTAAATCCAGTGATGACCAACATCGTCATATTTGAGCTGACCGACGAGTTGACTAGTGGTGATTTTCTGTCTTATCTAGCTGGTCAGGGTGTGCTGGGGGTGCCACTAGATCAGAAACGGATTCGTCTGGTCACTCATCTTGATATCACATCAGATATGATTGAACACACTGTGAAGGTGCTCTACCAATACCACCCATCAAAGCCGAAATAGAATTACTTCTCCAGATCGTCATATTGCCGGAAGGCATAGAAGTACTCTCCTTCAAACTGAGGATAAAAACCACCCAGCTCAATAATGTCTTCATCAATCGAAGTGATTGCTTCCAAAGTCTCATCAACGTCATTGACCTTGGTACCATTCACTGATGTAATGATGAAATCGAGCTGCATATTCGTATCCATGATCTTGCTATCCTTATAGATGCTATTGACCTTGGCACCTCCCTCGCCGTACTTCTCTATTTCCGGCTCCGAGAGATCCTTCAGTTCAAATCCCAATTCGACCATGGTTGGATTGAGACGACGGATGATTTTCTGTTGCAGGACGACATCAGTCGTGTGTGCAGTTGCTTCTCGGATGTATTCCACTTCCAGTCTGTCACCAGGCCGGAAACGAGCAACCATCTCTTGCAATTGAGGAAAAGTGTTGGTATTGGTCTGATTTATACCAACGATCACATCACCCTCCTGAAGACCAGCTTTCTTTGCAGCGCTATTTGGATTGACGTAATCAATATAAACGCCACGCACTTCATCAAGGGCAAGACGCTTAGCGAGCTCATCGGTCATATTCTTTATTACCACTCCTAATAGACCACGTCTTACTTCCCCGTATTCTCTTAGATCCGCAATTACTTTCTGAGCCAGATTCGAAGGAATGGCAAAGGAGTAACCTTCATACTTTCCTGACTGGGTAATGATGGCAGCATTGATTCCCACCAATTCTCCATTGGTATTGACCAGAGCTCCACCACTATTGCCCTGATTGACCACGGCATCCGTCTGAATAAACGATTCTACACTGGCTTCATTTTCGAGTATACTGATGTTGCGAGACTTTGCACTCACAATTCCCGCCGTCACGGTCGATTCCAGGCGGAAGGGATTTCCAATTGCCATCACCCATTCCCCAATCATCAATGAATCAGAATTGCCAAAGTCCATGAAGGGCAAGTCATCGGATTCGATCTTGAGTAGCGCGATATCAGTGGAAGGATCACTGCCGATCAATACAGCTTCAAACTCTCTTTTATCATCTAGTGTGATATGGATTTCAGCACCATTATCTACTACGTGATGATTGGTTACAATATATCCATTCGGTGAAACAATAACACCACTTCCCGAGGAAGCAGTAGTATTGTATTCCCAATAGCCTCGTTTGTTCTTATGAACGGTTCGGATGTAGACTACCGAAGGAATTGCTGCTCTGGCAGCTGCGGTAAAATCATTGGGTGAAGCGGCAATGTAAGCTCTCTGCTTAATACCGGAAAACAGATTCTCTTCCATTGAAGCTTTGTAGGATCGGATCGGCTCTCTGATTATGATCTTGTCCGGACCATCGAAGATCTTAAATACTCCAACGGTCAGAATGGAACTCAATAGGGCGACGATTGCTAGTAATCCTACGTTCTTCATCTTGCTAGTTTTTAATGTGATCGCGTCTCATAGCCGTCCTTTCAAAAACGATGAACCTGAGCCCATGTTCTCTCTTTAACGAATATATAACGAAAACCGCTCCAAATTTTGTTAATATTCTATTGAATTCGGAAATCTGTCGACCAAAGAAAACTTAACTGAGTAAAGGACGACCTCACTAATTTTGCATCATTTCGGCACCCTTTTCAGCAATCATCATAGTGGGTGCATTCGTATTCCCTCCTATAATCTCCGGCATAATGCTGGCGTCGATAACACGCAAACCTCGAACACCATGTACCTTGAGTTGATCATCCACCACTGCCATCCGATCACGACCCATCTTGCATGTGCCGGTGGGGTGGTAAAGCGTCTCGCCGTACTCACGACAAAACGCAATAATCTCATCATCAGTCAGCTCTTCCTTTGGCGGCATAAAAGCGGATTTGCGATAGGGAGCAAATTCGTCACTACTGGCAATACGTTGACCGATCCGAAAGCCCCTGATCAGATAAGAAAGATCTCTTTCGTCACCCAGGTAATTATGATCTATTACCGGCGGATCGTCTATCTGAGCAGAACGCACCTTGACACTTCCCCTGCTCTGTAACCTTAGATAAGTCACCCCAATTCCAAATCCATTGCCTGAAGTGGGGTTAGAAAATCCATGTTCCAGGTAATAGCCCGGTGCAAAATGAAATTGAATATCGGGTGCCGGAAGTGATTGGTCTGTTTTGGCAAAGCCACCTGCCTCTGCGATATTGGTGGTAAAAGGCCCTCTCTTAAGAAAAAGATAACGAAACAAATTCTTAATGACGTTTGGAAATCGCTCAGCTGCATCCAAAGTATCTTTCACGGGAGTGTGATAGAGGACTCCGCTAAGAAAGTGATCTTGCAAATTCTTTCCCACTCCGGGCAAGTCGACGATCGTGGCAATACCTGCTGATTGCAACATTTTCCCCGGTCCCACTCCAGAACGCATCAGGATCTGCGGAGAACAATAGGCTCCGGCAGAAAGCACAATTTCCATTTTTGCCTGGGCATGCAACATTTCAGTGCCCACCCGATAGCTGACAGATGCAGCGCGCCCCTGATCGATATCAATTCTATTTACAAGGGCCCCGGTTATTACCTTTAAATTGGATCGGGACAAAATCGGATGGACAAAAGCAGCGGAAGCACTGCACCTCGAGCCCTCAAATTGAGTTACCTGATAGAGCCCTGCTCCCAGCTGGGAGGAACCATTAAAGTCATCATTCCTGGGCAGACCAGCTGAAACTGCAGCCTCTACAAAGACTTTACTAAGCGGATGAGGATCCCTTTGATCCGATACTTTCAGTTCGCCTCCCGTGCCGTGAAACCCATTACGCATACGCTGATTGTCTTCCATTTTGATAAAATAGGGTAACACGTCTTGATATGACCAGCCCACGTTGCCCAACTTGGACCAATTGTCATAGTCCCATGAATGGCCCCTGATGTAGATCATTGTATTGATACTGCTCGTACCACCAATCACTTTACCCCGGGGAAGATACATCTGCCGGTTGTTGCAATGCCGCTGAGGAATGGTTCTAAAATCCCAATCAAATCTGGTCTTAAGCAGCTTGGGAACACCGCCGGGGATGCGAATATTAGGGTGCTTATCCCATCCTCCTGCCTCTAGCACCAGGACACTATTTTCACCATCAGCAGACAGCCGGTTTGCTACGACACAACCAGCCGATCCTGCTCCGATGACGATATAGTCATATGCTTGCACCATCCATATATTAACAGGGACCGATCAATGTTATACCTTTGTCAGGAATTGATTGGTGAGATGGAAGATAAAAAATCTGAAGATGAATACATGGGCAATATTTGGGGTTGGAAGGTATCGTTCCTTTCCCTGGCCCTTATCCTGTTCATGATTGCTTTGATGGGTATGAGATATTGTTATCTGAAGCAACAAGGAACATACGCTGATCCAACTGAATTACAGGCTGATGGAGATTCCATTTTCTAAATACCAGGGTACCGGCAACGACTTTGTGATCATCGACCAGATGTCGTCATCTTACGTTCAGGCTGATGAAAAGGACTGGATCAAACGTGCGTGTGATCGAAAGTTTGGCATTGGTGCTGATGGACTCATCCTGTTGTCGCCATCGGACCAGTACGATTTCTACATGCATTATTTTAATGCCGATGGAAATATTGGATCTCTGTGTGGCAACGGAAGCAGATGCGCTGTAGAGTACATGTTTCGCAATAACTACATCGACTCTGAATGCATGTTTGAAGCTGCCGATGGTTTCCACCGTGCCAGAGCTCAGGAAGGTTATGTTGAGTTGGAAATGCGTCCTGTAGAGTTTATCGAGAAAGGGGTTGACCATTTTATCATGAATACCGGATCACCCCATTATGTCACTTTCGTCGAAGACCTGAGTGATCTCGACATTGTGCAAACAGGACAAGCTATTCGATACTCGAATCGCTTTCGTGAAGATGGTATCAATGTAAACTTCGTGGAATCAAACGGGGAGGATATCGAAGTACGCACCTATGAACGAGGCGTGGAAGATGAAACACTGAGCTGTGGAACGGGAGTGACCGCTTCGGCACTCGCCTTTGCTCTTAGAAATCAGACTTCAACCAACATAGTTAAAGTACAAACTAAAGGTGGGGAACTGATCATCCGATTTGATCAGACCGACAGTTCGTTCCGGAATATTTGGCTATGTGGTCCTGCTACACCTGTTTTTCGGGGTGAGATTCAAAAATGATCAGGAAAACTCAATTTGCTGAAGTAGATCACGTAGTTCGTTAGCACTATGATTATCCTTCTGCTGCGTTGCATGTTGAATACCTAATTCAACAATTTCTCTTGCAGGCTGGATCTGGTTTAGCCGAAACCGGAGTAACCCGTAATGGTAGTATGTGCCGACATAATCCGGATGCTTTTCAGCCAGGTAAGCATATTTATCTAAAGCCTGATCCCAATTCTCCATCTTCTCATGTTCTTTGGCAATTGCAAAATGGAGGAAAGGATCATCGGGAGAATCTTTCAAATATTCTTCTAGTATTGTCAATTTTGACATAATAATTTGACTTTAAGTCAGTATTAATTAGGTGATTTATAGCTATTTATAGAACAAAGTGGGTCCAAATTAAATCCCTAATTTTATTACCTAGTAGCTGTCTTTGTTTCTATATTTGTGGCTCTTTACCCTTACAAATTGCAACAAAGATGAAGCTTCTAGTCTGTATCAACAAGACGCCAGATACCACGGCGAGGATTTCATTTACATCTGATGGTACCAAGTTTGACTCTTCTGGAGTTCAGTTTATCATGAATCCTTATGATGAGTGGTATGCTTTGGTACGAGCAGTGGAACTAAAAGAGCAGCTCGGTGGAACGGTAACCGCGGTGCATGTTGGCTCAGCTGATAGTGACACGATTATTAGAAAAGCCCTAGCGATTGGAGCCGACGATGCCATACGCATCAACAAGGCGCCTACCGACGCATTTGATATCGCCCATCAGATTTCCGTGATTGCCCGGGACCAGGAGTATGACATGATATTGCTTGGAAAAGAGTCGATCGATTATAATAGTGCCGAAGTAGGTCCGATGTTGGCTGAACTGCTCGAGTTACCCTTTGTTGGATTCGCCAACAAGGTGGAATCGAATGGGCAGCAAGCAATAGTCAGTCGCGATATTGAGGGAGGTGTGGAAACCGCTATCATTCCCCTGCCAGTTGTTGTCAGCGCAGCAAAGGGGACGGCCGAGCAGCGCATTCCCAATATGCGTGGAATAATGATGGCAAAATCGAAGCCTCTTAAAGTTGTGGAGCCTCTCGAAGTGGCACAGACGGTGCTTCCGGTGCAGTTTGAATTACCCTCGGGAAGAACGACTTGCCGGATGATCGACCCTGACAACATGGAGCAGCTAGTGGAATTGCTGCATACTGAGGCCAAAGTGATATAAAAAATAACGAACACACATTTATGCCAGTATTAGTATTTGCAGAGAGCACCGATGGAGTTTGTAAAAAAGCTGCTTTCGAAGCAGTCACTTATGGGGCCAAGCTTGCGTCCAAACTGGGAACGAATTGTCTCGCTTTGACTATTGCCAGCCCAGAAAATGCAACTGAGTTGGGGAAATATGGAGCTCATGAAGTGCATGACGTTTCCCTTGGCTGGAAGCATCTCGATACTTCGATTTATAGCAAAATCATTGCTGAAGCAACAGAAAAATTAGGAGCTGATACTTTGGTCCTTTCCCACTCATCCACCGGGCGTTCACTGGCTGGTCGGCTTGCCATCAGACTCAAGGCGGGCCTGGTGTCAGGAGCAAATGCACTTCCTGAAAATGGTGATGATGGTTTGCAAGTGAGAAAGTCAGTTTACTCTGGCAAGGCATTGGGAGACTACAAAATCATTGCGCCGATACGAATCATTTCTGTCATGGGAAACGCGTTTTCACCAGTAGTGACCGGCGATGCCGTTGAAGTGACGTCATTGGAAATTTCGACTGAGGATTCGAAGATTCAAATACAATCAGTTTCCAAGGTGGAAGGATCGGTACCATTGCCTGAAGCCGACCTGGTGGTTTCGGGAGGCAGGGGACTAAAAGGACCAGAGAATTGGGGTCTTATCGAAGATCTTGCCAAAGCATTGGGAGCAGCTACTGCCTGTAGCCGACCAGTTGCAGATAGTGGATGGAGACCACATCATGAGCATGTAGGTCAAACAGGTGTGGCAATTCGGCCGAATCTCTATATCGCCATCGGGATTTCCGGTGCTATTCAACATCTGGGCGGAGTGAACAATTCTAAGACGATTGTTGTAATCAACAAAGATCCTGAGGCGCCCTTCTTTAAAGCAGCAGATTATGGTGTTGTGGCAGACCTGTTTGAGGTTGTTCCTAAACTGACAGAAGCTGTGCGAGCGTTCAAAGCTCAATAAAGCTCTGGTTGGCAGCGTTCGAATATTTTATAGTACATTCGTTTGTGAAGAAATAGAGGTACGATTTGTCCATGGCCGACATGCGAAAAATACAGCTTGATATTGTGGCATTATCACACAGTGTTTCACAGTCGCACAATTATGCAGTAGTTCTTGGCGAGCAGGATGGATCAAGGCGTTTGCCCATCGTGATTGGAGGTTTTGAGGCCCAGGCAATAGCAGTTGCCATGGAGCGGATGACCCCTAACCGTCCGCTTACTCACGACCTTTTTAAAAATGCCCTGGACACCTTTGATATTGACTTGAAGGAAGTCATAATCAACGATCTGCTCGATGGGATCTTTTATGCAAAATTGGTCTGCCTCAGAAAGGGTGAGATCATCGAAATTGATTCTCGCACCTCCGATGCACTGGCCATGGCCGTGAGGTTTAATTGCCCGGTTTATACGTACGAATTTATCCTTGACACTGCTGGCGTCATCCTTGACGAATCGCAGGAGGAGGAGGATGAAGAAGGGGAAAAGCCGGTACTTCAGGAAAAAGAGGTATCTAAGGGAAGTAAACGTAAAGGCCCCCTGTCAAGCTATTCAATTGAAGCCCTTCAGAAAATGCTCGAAGAAGTTCTTGCTGAGGAGAACTATGAGAAAGCGGCAAGAATTCGGGACGAAATCAACCGGCGAAGAGACAAGTCATAAGCTTTCGTTGTCCTGCCTTCCATCCCAGTCCTTTCGGAAACTACTCACTTTTTGATCAATCCATCTTTTTGTCAAATCATGAAGTACATCTGCATTGGGTTCTGTGATCGGATCTCCAAAGGCCACCTTGCAGCGACACTCTGACTTGCCGAACTGATACAAATACTGACTCAATAAAGATCGATCCTTCCAATGATCCTGAACATCTTCAAACTCTATAGCGATGGGTATCACCGGTATCCCGGCTTCTGCTGCTACTTCGAAAGAACCCTTGCGAAAAGGACCCGGTAGCGGAGTGTTGAAGGTAGTACCCTCTGGGTAAATAAGGACACTATATCCCCGTTTCCAAGTGTTTCGAATCGAAATCCTCGCACCCCTCCTGCTATCAACATCCTCACGTTGCACAAAAAGCACTCCAGTCATTCTTGCCCCAAATCCTATCAAGGGATAGCCATTTACCTCTGCTTTGGCTAGCGGCAGAGCTTGGACAAAATGAAGGGCGACAACCGGATCAATGAAAGACCGGTGATTGCTCACAAAAAGATAGATGCCCGGCGTCACCTCTCCCGATTTCTGGATCTTGAGCCCCAACCACCAGCTGACAATTCGTATCCAGAACAGCCTGATCTTCATATTTCGCCGAAGGTATTTGCCCCCAAATAGTGCACTGATCATGCACAGAGAGATGCCAAATGACATCGTCAAGATGAAGAAGACTAATCTCGTCCAAGCCCGGATCGAATGAACTAACCTTATGATTATTACTAACTGGTTCGAGACAGTAAGATACTCAGTTAGATGATACCCAAATGAGTAATCCCTTTATTGGGTACAAGTCTAAAACCGAATGACCCGGAATGCTCTCAGTGGCGTTTGGATGATATAGATTCCGGATTTGAAGCGGGTAAGATCTAGTTGCAGCTGGCCTTCGATGATTTCCACTTTCAAAGGTATCCTCTGACCTGTGGCATCGATCAAATAGACCGGACCAGCTACTTCGATCAGAGCTGCCATGGCTAAGAATACTTTTCCCTTTGTAGGGTTTGGGAACAGTGCTGTTTGATCCTCAGTTATCAAGATGCTTGCCACTGCTGAATACTCAAAACTTCCATCCAGATCTACAGATTTGAGTCGATAATACACAGACCCGCTTGGGGCGTCTTCGTCAACAATCTCATAGTGGGTTTCGCCAAACTCTGATCCGGTAGAGCTTAGTGCTTCGACCACATCAAAATCGATAAGATTATTACTACGTTCGATCACATATCGATCGTGATTAATTTCATTTGCAGTAATCCATTTGACCCGGACCACCCCATTTTCTTCCTCAACTTCGAAATCAAGCAGCGTCATGGGAAGCAAGGTATTATCCAATGTTCCGGAACTGCAACTACCTCCCTGACACTGGCCATTATTGGCCGTCCAGGACACATAGGTTAGTTTACCGGTCTGCCCTGAAGTCGACTCGTTGAAGAAATTATGTGTTATAGGGTCAGAATATGTGCC
>JAHELJ010000141.1 GCA_024644235.1 Lewinellaceae bacterium | reverse complement strand
TCCGTGCCGCTTCAACCATTTTCCGGCCCTCCTCCAAGGTATGTGACACGGGTTTTTCCACGTACACATCCTTACCAGCCTGACAAGCCCAGATGGTTTGCAGGGCATGCCAGTGATTGGGTGTGGCCAGGGATACAACGTTAGTATCCTGATTATCCAGGACCCTCTGGTAGTCAGTTTCTACCTCCGGCTTATGGCCAGTCAGCTTTTCCACCTCCGCCACTGCATCGGCAAACAATCTTTCATCGATATCACATAAAGTGGTGATGCGTACCTCCGGAAATTTGGCCAGAGCCCGGCAATGAGCTCTCCCCCGGCCACGGATACCTACCACTGCCACATTAATAATGTCGTTGGCGTCGGGATTCCTTCGAACGAAAGGATCCACTCCTACCAGAGTGCCTACCGAAGCAGTCATTGATTTTTCGAGGAAATTCCTCCTTTTGATAGTCTTCATCTTCCCAGGTTTTGGGTTAAAGTTATGACGTATAAGAGACAAATTGATCGAATCACCTGAATGAGTTCAGTGAGGGACATGCCCATATATACTTTGAAACAGTATAGTACTACGGTGTTAAAATGCCTTTAGAGACATTTACAGCACAAGATCACTGGTGGATTCTGACCAAACTACATTCCTACCGCTGGCGCAATCGAATGCTTTTGGTAGTAACCTTCCGCTAATTTTTTGGATACCCGCTCGAATGCGTCAAGTGTTTCCTGTACGTCCACATCAGTGTGTACTGCGGTGGGAACCAAGCGAAATAGTATCACACCCTTGGGCACAACCGGATAGATCACACCAGAACAGAAAATGTTCTCTCTTTCCCTTAGGTCGAGTAAGACATTCTTAGCTTCCTCAATGGAGCCTTCCAGATAGACGGGCGTAATGGGTGAAGCTCCGTCACCCACATTGAGACCACGCTCTGCCAGTCCTTCTCGCAAGGTGTTGGCTACTTCCCACATGCGCTCTCTAAACTCCGGATGGGCCTTGACCAATTCCAATCGCTTCAGGGCTCCTTTGACAATGGTCATCGGTGGTGACTTCGCGAATACTTGAGACCTGGTATTGTAGTATAAATATTTGACGACTTCCTTATTTGCCGCAAGGAATGCCCCAATACTGGCCATCGACTTAGCAAACGTGGCGAAATAGAAATCAATCTCGTCGGTAATTCCCTGCTCCTCTCCCACTCCGGCGCCGTTCTTACCCAACACTCCAAAACCATGCGCGTCATCAATGTATAGGCGGAAGGGATACTTCTTCTTAAGCTCAACAATTTCCTTGAGCTTACCCTGATCCCCCCGCATACTGAATACGCCTTCACTAATCACTAAGATACCTCCACGCGATTGCTCAGCCATTGCCACTGCTTTTTGCAGCTGCTTCTCAAGATGCTCGATGTCATTATGTTTAAAGGCCATGCGCTTGCCCAGATGCAGGCGAACCCCATCGATGATGCAGGCATGGGATTCTTCATCATAAATCACGACATCCCTTCTGCTGAGTATGGCATCTATCGAAGATGTGACACCGGGGTATCCGTAGTTGAATAGAATCGCGTCTTCTTTTCCGACAAAATCGGCCAATTGTCGCTCCAGCAGTTCATGCTCATCGAGGTTACCGGACATTATTCTGGAACCCATCGGATAAGCCAGACTATATTCAGCAGCTGCTGCTGCGTCTGCCTTCTGGACCTCGGGATGAGTAGCCAGTCCAAGATAGTTGTTAATACTCCACACGATTTTCTCCCTTCCATTGAAGGTCATGCGGGTACTCAAGGGCCCTTTTAGTTTAGGAAAGGTGATATAACCATGTCCTATTTCCGCAATGTCACCAAAGGCACCCTTGCTGACCTTCAAGTTGTCAAGAATATCCACTTATTTAAGATTTATTAACTGTTTACAATAGCTTTTTGCCGGGTCAAAGGTACAGCCTATAGCTGAAATTGGCACCAACTTATTCCTAAACATGTTAGGGAGCAATGATGATGATCAGCCATTGGCGTCTTTTCTTCCGTGTGCTCTTATGCCAGATTAAGAGACTTATATTCTGCTTGAGGTCACATCGGCTAGCCCTACCTTATTCTAATAAGAGTTTCGTACTCCCAAATGTGCAGGTCCACATGCTTCCGTCATTCAAGCAATTTGAACGTTGGGAATGGTGCTTGTGACCATCAGATTTCATCGGTCGAAAGCGTGCTATCTACAAGAATACGAGCCGCCTGACTAGCCTTTTCCACTCGCCTAATCAGATACTGGAAGCGCTCATCTTCGCGCAGATTGTCAAACTGGATGTCAATCTTGACTAGTCCTAAAAGACCTAACTTCAGCCAACCACCCTGCGCATCCAATTTTCCCAACCATTCATAGGCTTTCTCTTTTTCTCCCATAAAGGCATGGATTCCTGCCAGATCATAGTAGGCAGCCAACCCGCTGAAATGCGTACGCTTTAGTTGTACCTTCCTTTCATTTACCTGAATTTGCTTCTGTAGTAGTTCAAGGCCTTTCTTGGTCTCACCCTTCAGCACCAAGGCCTGACCATATCGGTGCCAGTCATTAATTGAAAGCCAGTTGTCTTCTGACTCCTCATCAATCATCTGGCTCCACCTTTGGTAATATATCAGGGCACTATCCAGCTTCCGCTGATGTAGGTAAAAGTTTGCCAGGGCCACCATTTTAAATTGATTTTCATCTGGGATCTCTTCCTGAAGAATCGCAAGAGCGGTGTCTAAGAGATCTTGCTGCCAATACAACCAGTAGAGACCTGAAAATCCCTTCCTGATCGATTTCTTCTTTAAACCATATTTTTCTGCTTTTTCAATATCATCGACACGCAAGAAAATGCCAAAATATGCGTCATATAATCTCCAGAGATCATCTTCTGAACTCACCCTTTTCTCAATTTCTTTCAACACTTCTACTTCCTGTACAAAATCTGTATGTCCGAATCGAGAGAATCCTTCTTTGTGATACAAGGCCGCAACACTATTTGGATTGAGCATTAGGGCTTGTTCAAGATCCTTTTCTGCATCAGTCATATTGGCCCGTCGGAAGTGGGTCATACTTCTCAGCAAGTAACTGTCGGAGATTTTAGGATTCAACCTGATGGATTTGGTGCAGAGATCAATTACGGATTGCAGATAATCGTCTTTCAGGACTGAAGTTTCGACGTCTCGCACATATTGCACATTCGCCAATCCGGTTATGCATGCCGCGAACGTCGAATCACGCTGTAGTGCCAGCTCAAAGGAAACTTCTGCTTTTTTCAGTAAATCTTGCCAGCGATCATTAACGATATTTTCGCTGTTGGCCTCAAACAAATATTCGTTGCCCTGCAGGTAGTAGTCAAGCGCCTGTACATCATCAGTAAGAATTTGTTCAATTCTGCTTTCAAGCTCAGGGGCAAGAATCATCTCCAATTGAGCAGCTACTGCTTTAGTGATGTTGGTCTGCACGAGGAGTACCTCAGATAAGTCCACTTCATATCTTTCAGACCAAATTTGTTGTTCATCTCCTGCATGAATAAGCTGGGTGGAGATGACGGCTTGGTCTCCGATGCGTTGCACGCTACCATCAACCAGGTAGATTGCATTAAGTTGGTCTCCCATTGCCTTTGTCGAGAGTCTATTATTTCTGAATGGTTCGATCGAACTCCTGGGTATGACGCGCAGATCGGGGATCTTGGCAAGATGGTCCGAAATTCCGGTCATGATGCCATTGCAGAAATATTGATTATCGGCATTCGCACTCTCATTGATAAAGGGTAAAACAGCGATACTCTTCTCCGAGGAAATTGCGGATGTACTATTACTATGATTGAACTGCTTGAGAAAAAATAATGCAGGAATCGTCAGGAGAAAAGCTGCACCAACATAAATGGCTTTTCTTGGTATTTTTCTTTGCTCTTTCCTGCTTTGGTTTGACGGCAGACTACCTTTAGCAGCTGCGGAAGCTGGCGGAAGCCCTTCACCGTGTACGGCATGAACTGCAACGGGATAGTCCACATTGTGCAACTCGAATTCGCCCAGGTACTCGGTCCTGATTTCCGGGTTCCCACGAATAGCCTTGGCCACGGAGCCGGAAATATAAATTGCTCCCGGAGTTGCCATGGATTCTAATCGAGAAGCTAAATTAACGCCATCTCCATAGATATCACCTTCTTCCATCGTAATATCACCAAGGTGGATACCGATGCGAAGTTGAGCATCCAAGTGTTCCCCGGCAAGCTTTTGAATCTGCTCGGCACATTTTACTGCATCGATTGCCGAATTAAATTGAGATAGAATACCATCCCCGATCTCCTTGATCCATTTTCCCGAATGCATTTCGACAATGGGCTTCTGTAGGCTGCGGTTACGGCGTAGTAAAGCTAGTGCCTCATCAGAATCACTTCCCATCAAGCGGGTATAACCGACAATGTCGGTAAACATGATGGCAGCAAGTCTTCTTTCTGATTTCATTTGGCGCACCAGCTTTTATAAATTTAAAGGATTACTCTATAGGTAACCACAAATCAATTCCTATCGATCCAATTCGGGAGTCCTCCAAGGAAAAAATTCTAAATTCACACGACAAGTTTGAACTGATTCATGGCAAATCTCAATATCAAGGCAGCAGCTCAAAATACATATGACGCCATTGTCATTGGCTCGGGTATCAGCGGTGGCTGGGCAGCGAAGGAACTTTGCGAAAAAGGTTTAAAAACCCTCGTCCTGGAAAAAGGCCGAATGGTCCAGCACATTAAGGACTATCCCACAGTTAATAACGAAACCTGGGATTACGAACTGCGGGGAGCAGGCACGGCCGAAGATCATCGTGAGCATTCCGTGATGAGCAGAATCGGCTGGGTGGGGAAAGATAATCTCCACTTCTACGCCAGCGATATCGACAATCCCTACACTGAGGTCAAACCCTTTCTCTGGGTACGCGGGCACCAGGTAGGGGGCAAATCGCTTGTCTGGGGTAAGCAAACCTACCGTTGGAGCAAAATGGACTTTGAAGCCAATGGCCAAGACGGGCACGGCATCGACTGGCCAATCCGCTATGATGATCTCGAACCTTGGTACACCCATGTAGAAAAATTTGCCGGTATCAGCGGGGAAGCTATGGGGTTACCCCAGTTACCCGATAGCCACTTCCTCCCGCCCATGGAACTCAACTGCGTGGAACAACATCTCAAACAATCCATCGAATCAAACTACGAGAACCGCTATCTGATCATCGGCCGGGTAGCCCATCTCACCGAACCTTTGAATGGCCGAGGCAAATGCCAATACCGAAATCGATGCTCGCGCGGATGCCCTTATGGGGCCTACTTCAGTAGCAACTCAGTGACCATACCTGCCGCCGAGAAGACGGGAAATCTGACGATTCGACCGTACTCGGTGGTTGAATCAATCATTTACGATGAAGAGGGGGGCAAGGCATCGGGAGTGCGGGTGATCGACGCCGAGACTATGGAGGTGATGGAATTCCATTCAAGGATCGTTTTTGTCAATGCATCTGCCTTAAGTTCGACTGCAATACTGCTGCGCTCTACTTCCGACCGCTTTCCCAATGGACTTGGTAACGACTGTGGCGAGCTAGGCCACAACCTGATGGATCACACCTACAAAGTCGGAGCCATGGGTGGTATCGATGGCTTTGATGACAAATACTACAAAGGCCGCCGGCCTAACGGCATCTACATACCCCGCTACTGGAATATAGATGCAAGATCAAAAACCGACAAATTCGTACGGGGCTTTGGTTTTCAAGGCGGCGCCGGGCGCTCCAACTGGGGATCCGGCATCAACAACGCAGACTTTGGAGCCGACTTCAAGGAAAGTCTTTTCAAGCCGGGACCGTGGGGTATGTTTATCACGGCATTCTCAGAATGTCTGCCCTACCATGAAAACAAAGTCTATCTCAATCATGAGGTGAAAGACAAATGGGGATTGCCCACGCTGAGCGTTGATGCCGAGTTCAAACAAAACGAACTGGCGCAGAACAAACAGGCGATGGAAGATGCGGTGGAGATGCTGGAGAAAGCCGGCTTTAAGGACATTCTTCCATTTGACAACAACAGTCCAATGGGTCACGGCATTCATGAGATGGGTACTGCTCGCATGGGTAAAGACCCCAAGACCTCAGTATTGAATAAATGGAATCAGGTGCACGGCTGTACCAATGTATTTGTCACCGATGGAGCCTGCATGACATCCAACTCTTGTGTGAACCCTTCCCTCACCTATATGGCGATCACTGCCCGGGCGGCAGATCATGCCGTGAAGGAATTAAACCGCCTAAATCTCTGATTATGGATCGAAGAACTGCCTTAAGAAACACTGGATTACTGGCTGGAATTTCGCTTTCGGGAGCAGCTCTGAGCACGCTTGTCCAATCCTGCCAGTCGC
>JAHELJ010000140.1 GCA_024644235.1 Lewinellaceae bacterium | reverse complement strand
GAAATTTGCAGAAAAATTTGGGCTGCCCATTATAGATGTTGTGGACAAATCGGAATATCCGGAGGCAACATTGCATGATAAGGTCGGAAAAGTGATCAACTCTGGTTTCATTACTGGTATGCAAGTACCTGATGCTATCAAGTCGATTTCCAATAGCATAGAAGAAATGGGAATTGGCGAAAAGAAGATCAACTATAAGATGCGCGATGCTAATTTTAGCCGTCAGCGCTACTGGGGAGAGCCGTTCCCGGTCACCTATGACTCGGAGGACATAGCCTACATGCTTCCGCTTGAAGAACTCCCCCTGGTATTGCCACCATCCGAAGACTTCAAACCAACCAGAGATGGCGATCCCCCCCTGGCCCGTTTGAAGGATTGGGTACAATTACCTAACGGACATACCCGGGAAACAGACGTTATGCCTGCTGTTGCCGGCTCATCGTGGTACTACCTGAGGTACATGGATCCAGATAATGACGATGCATTTGCCAGTAAGGAGTCTATTTCATATTGGGAAAATGTCGACCTGTATATAGGAGGCGCAGAGCATGCAGTGGCCCACTTGATGTATGCCCGCTTCTGGCACAAATTCTTATACGACCTGGGATATGTGACTTCGGTTGAACCATTTAAGAAGCTGATCAATCAAGGAATGATCCAGGGCGTGATTGAATTTATGTTCCTTGATAAGGAAAAAGTAAATGGGTATCACCGCTTTCTCTGTGCAAAGCTGGCAGCAGCTCAACCTGATCATGAATTTGCCCGTATTCCGGTGCCGATTGAATTTGTACGGGAATATGGTTCGGAGGATAGCTATATGAGTATTGCGAGCATCAAGAAATTTATCGAGTGGAGCCCCGAGTACGAAGACGCGATTTTTGAATGCAGTCAAGGCATATTCCATAAGGGGAAATTCACCCCCAAAGGAGGTGAGTCCAGCCACCTGTTCACTCATTCTGAAGTTGGCAAAATGTCTAAATCCAAGTATAATGTGATCAATCCCGACGCAGTAATCCAGCGGTATGGCACTGATTGTTTTCGCATGTATGAGATGTTTCTCGGACCCATCGAGAACAGTAAACCGTGGGACACCAATGGGATTGACGGTGTTTATAAATTCATCAAGAGATTGTGGAGGCTTTATTTTGATTCCAATGGTAATCTAGAGGTTTCGGATGATTCTCCCGGGAGCGCAGAGCTGCGAATCCTCCACCAGACGATCAAGAAGGTGAGCGAAGACATTGAGCGGTATTCATTCAATACCTGCGTTAGCACTTTGATGGTGGCGGTGAATGAGTTGAAGAGTATTAAAAAACAAAAACGGGCAGTGCTGGAGCCCTTGGCAATCATGCTAGCTCCCTTTGCCCCTCACCTTGCCGAAGAGTTACATCATCAACTGGGTAAAGCCGGAAGTGTTCACGATGCCAGCTGGCCGGTTCTGGATGTCAAATATCTTGCCCAGGACGAAGTGACTTATCCTGTATGTATTAACGGTAAGAAACGGGGAGAAGCCTCTTTTGCAACAGATACACCACCAAAACAGATCGAAGCGGCAGTGCTCGATATGGAAATCGTCCAGAAATGGATCAATGGTAAAACCGTGCGGAAAGTAATCGTAGTACCGAAACGCATGATAAATGTGGTAATAGGATAAACAAGATATGGGCCATGCGGCATGCGACTTGGGACCTTCGTACCGTTCGCGTTCCGATTATTGGTACTCGCTATATGCTTTAGAATGGGTAGATTTCACAAAACACCATCGAGCTGTAATCATCGCACTAAGGTTAGTCTCCATACATCTTACGGAAGGTAGCCAACCATGCTTCTTTCATTAAAAATGCTCCCGCCAGGGAAGGGTGCACCCCATCCGGACACCAATATTCTACCGGAGCTTTCTCCAAAGCATTTCTGAAAATATTGTGATAGGGAATAAATGCTGCTCCAAATTCATCGGCAATTTTCCGGGCCACCAGACGGTAATCCTGGAAACTCGACCAGGCGCTTCCGATCGCAGTACCTCCTCTCACTGCGAAAGGTTCGCCAATTATTAGCCTTACATCCGGAAGATCTTCCCGGGTACTTCTGAGCAGCTCTCTGAGATCGCTTTCATAGACTTCAACAGTGCCATCATATCCATAATCAAGGGTGTGCCAAAAGTCATTTACTCCGATCAGAAGGCTGAGAACCTCAGGATTGAGCTGCAAGCAGTCATACTCCCATCGATCTGCAAGCTGATGCACTTTATGACCGCTAATTCCCCGATTGTAACAGAAGATGACTGAGTCAGGATACGAGCCCAAAAGCTCAGAGACTATCATATGCACATAACCAACACCCATTCCACGGGCATTATTGGGATAGTAGCTGGCCCTATCACGATGAGCATCAGTGATCGAATCGCCTTGAAAAACTACCGTCAGTTCGGAAGGAAGCTGGGGGTTAGCGGCGGCCTTGAGACCGCTCTTTTCAAGAATAATCGGAATCATTCCAGCTAAGGATACGCTGGCACCTGTACTTATGAAGTCACGTCGTTTCATCGGAATTAATATTTGGCATTACCAGATTCTAAACTTATAGATCACTAGAATACTGAAAATAACGATTGCCCACCACATACTTGTGGTTCAGACCACGTTTGATAGTTCGTCTTCCCAACCTTTTTTGCCCTATCCCCAGAAATAAATAAAGTCTCCATTCCTTTGAACGGAGACTTCATCAACGCTAACTTGTGTGTTGTTTCGGTTATTACATCTTATGGTAATCACTCTCAGCGATCTACTTATCGCAACAGAATCATCTTCCTTGAAAATGATTGATGTGGAGTCGTGAGTCTGTAGTATATTACACCGGCGCTATTGAGTTGCGTGGCATGCACCAAGACCTCATTTTTTCCTTCGTGGAACTCACCTTCATATCTTCTCAATTGTCTGCCATTGATATCAAATAATGTCAATTGAGCCTCCATATCACTGGGCAAGCTGAATGCAATAATCGTCTGATCGGTAAAGGGATTGGGTTGGTTTTGATGGAGCGCAAGCTCATCTTCCTTCAACCTGTTTGGAATGAATATTACCCCTTTATCATCTTGTCCGATCTTCGTAATATTTGGATCAATGTAGTCCTGTCCATTAGAGTACTCGCTCAGTGAACCCGGGTCAGAACCATCAGGGACGCAGATCCCTAGATCCGCTTGAACATTCAGTACTACGTCACAAAAATCTATTGTACCGCTTGGTTGGCTAATCACCCAAAGTCTCACCCTTTGCAGACCCACATGATCACAACCAATCTCAATGCTTGCTCCATCTTCCTCCCAGGTATCGTCATCTATATCATCTATTAGCTCAATGCGAAGTTCTACTTCGTCATCATCACAAGCGGGTGAACTGCTCTGGTCGAACTCCTCTGCCCAGATAGTGACTAGCCCTGTGTCCACTTCACCATTCTGGTCGAGATCCATCGGATTCAGACGAGCTGTCAAAGCTGAGATACAAATGGGCGTTGGTTTCTTCACCTGGAGTACGTCGAAGAAATAGAAGCACTCACCTTCATTGTTACAGGCATCGACCACCCGAATCTTCAGTTTATAGCTGCCTTGTGCAATGTCTTCAATGGTGATCGGAACAACTTGCTGCGCCTCAATCTCCAGGAGTGCATGACCACCATCGATTTCTGAATCATCTTTTAGGTCAATTAAAACCCACTCATAACGAGAAATTCCACATGCGTCCATCATCAGGACATTCAACTCCAAATCATATTCGCACGCACCAACTTCGATCGTGCCGCCATCGGGAACCGGCCCTCCGATAGAGCATATTGGTGCAATTGTATCGGTCAACCAGATGGTTTGAAGGAAGGAATCAATCTCCAATGAATTATCCTGCCACCAAAAATCATTATCCGGTATGCCCTCACACCAGTCCATGTAGTACCAGGTCCTGATAATTTTATAGCAAAAGCCATCACCTCCCACTATGGAAAAAACTTTGTCTTTATATCCTATACCCACCAGGCGACAATCATCGTCAAATTGATAAGTAAGCCATCCTGTCAGATCAGGGTGGGCAGCACCTCCAACATTGTTTGTTCCCGGATCGAGTGTAAAGCCACAGTCCTCTATCTCTACCTCCACAGGTACATCAAACATATGCCGATCGAGTTCACACTCGTTGAAAATGTAAATCTTTTGTAGACGACGAATGGTGTCGGGAATGTGTTTTTGCTTAATAGAATCGGGAATCTGATCCGAGGCATAGAATGCGTCAGGACAGCTTTGCCAAATCTTCCATTTGCGATAAATCACACCTTCACCACAGTGATCGATTTCACACCAGACTTCCTGTTCACACGATACATAATCCTGGCAATTGGCCTCCACCAGGCCTTGCTGAAAATACCGGAGATCCTCGTCATATCCACAATGGTATGTTGTATCATCTTTCCAATAGTAGCCGAAGTGCTCGTCAAAGAGTAGTACCTTTCTGATAGAGTCAACTTCACAAAAACAGGTCGAATCGCTCAATGGGATGGTGTCAGCCACCTCCTCACCAAACTCATCAACAAAAGTGCCATAGGGACTCTTCCAGACTTTCTGATAACCACCGAAAATCTCATCCAGAGCCCCTAAGGCAACGGCGTCTTCTTCTTTCGCTAAGTTTACGATCTGTTCGATACTCAGTGGATGAACATAACCATCCACTGTGTATCTCGCCGTTTTATAAGTCTTGCAGGTGATGTCTCCATCGATCACATCCTGCACTACCTTAGCAGGAGTTTTGTCCTCCACCCAAACCTCGGTCCAGGCAGTGGCCCAATTGCACCAATAGTCCATCACTAATACTTCAATCTTTACCGGTCCGCAGGCATCAGCACAGTCAAATGGCACGGCATCACTCCATCCCCCACCGATCTGCTGATATAAATCGAGCATCCTCTTCTCAACCCGCAGATCATTCTGACCTGCCAAAGGATCTATCTCATAGGGATCGGGGTGAATTGCCACGGGAAGGAAACAGTCTTCGAGATCTTCGAAACATTCTCCAATGAAATCACGGATATGGTCGTCGGTGATCTCATACGGATGCTCCCGGCATTGCATCATCGCATGCTTTATGAGATCGTATTGCCAAGCGTTGTAGATAATATTAGCACATGGTACTTCCTGATGACTCCACTCTTTGAGTTGCTGCGCATAATGTGATTCAACAGGATCAATGTTCTTGTCTGTTTCAAGCACCGATTTCCACAAAGTGTCTTCATGTTCATTAATACACACGTATTCCATACTGTCACAAAGATCCAGACAAGCTTCGTACCAGTCTACGCGACGAGCGAGGAATAAGTTGACACCACAATTGTCAGAGCTTCCTTCATTAAAATCTTCTGCATTGACCCAAACTTTCTTATCCGACAGACTTACGGTAATATGCTTGTCAATTACAGCCACCGGCCTGACGTTATCCTTGACAAGGATGTAGCAGGAGTCGACTATGTTGTTATGGCAGCTATCCAAGGCTTCTACAATGACTTTGTAGGCGTCCTGGGAATGTGAAAGTTTGATCCTGGTATGACTCACGTAGCACTTCTGATCTTCATCATAGGAAAATAGATAGGTACCAATTCCTTCGATGGCTCCCTTCACCGTTTTTACTCCTGACCAATCATCCGTGACATGCAACCTGGGCAAGTAGGTATGGGCAGCGCATTCATTATTGGATGTCGGAACGATGAGAATCGGCTTGATCGTAGTGATTGCTCTTCCAGACAATCCATCCGAGGACTGCTGGCTAAAGCAAAATTCATCTCCCACTCTTAGCTCCACGATTCTGTATCCAGACTGGGTCACTGCTCCTTCGCCAGTATTATAGGTTCCCTCAGTGAGTTGATAGTGTTCTCCGTTCAACCGATAACCAAATGGATCATACCCCGCTGCCATGTTCTCTGAAACAAATTCCCAATAAAAAGCGAGGACTGTATCCTTCTCCACCGTTAAGCATAAATCAGTCATCAAATCGGAAACACTGTTATCATTCCCAAGCAGCCGGATGCTGTATGGAGCCCAGCTGGTGTCAATCGAACCATCTCCATCGACCTGCTCCACCCAATTTGAAATGTCAAACTCTCCCGTAAATAAGGGATCCTTGCAATGCAGGGTAGGTGGTAACGTATCTAAATCCACCAACCAGAACTGGCAGCGCCAATAACCGGGCGATAAACTGTCGGCCACATTTGGAAATGTACCAACCGGCGGTGTGACTATACAACCAGGCTGAGAGGGACCGAAGCATGTTTGTTTTATATCAAGGGTGATCAAATACTGGTTCTCGCATTCGTCCTTTAAGAAGTCATATTCCAGATGCAGTCCCAATTCGCAGAGGTCAGCAAGATGGATGGTGC
>JAHELJ010000139.1 GCA_024644235.1 Lewinellaceae bacterium | reverse complement strand
CGCTGCTAGTGCATTGGCTCTCCTGTGGATGGCTCAGTGTTTTTGGTATGGATCCTGAGGCGTCTGATACTACAAACTACATCAGTTCCCTTTACTGGACGATCACGACATTAACGGCCGTCGGTTATGGTGATATCGTCCCGTTCACCAATCCTCAGCGGCTATATGCCATACTGGTACAGATTTCGGGAATTGCGGTTTTTGGCTATCTCATCGGCGAGGTCGTCAGCATTATCTCCAAGCTAGATGCTGCTAAGGCTCGCTATGCCGAGCAAGTGGAGCTACTAACTACAGCATTGAAAAGGAGAGGCCTTTCGAAGGACCTGCAGAGGCGGATCCTTGATTATTATACCTATCTGCGTGATGAAGATACCGCCTATGATGAAAGCACATTCTTGAAAACACTTCCGGAGGGATTGCGCACCGATGTAGCATTGGATCTCAAAAAGGGATTCATCGAAAGTATTCCACTGTTCAGGGAGGCTGATGATAAATTTATCATAGAGGTGGCTCTAAAGCTGGAGTCGTTAATAGCCACTCCGGGTGAGTATATATTCAAGGCGGGAGATCCCGGTGATGCTTTGTATTTTGTGATCAGGGGTTCGCTCAATGTATATGATAAGAGCGAGGATAAAGTTTTGACGATACTGAAACCAGGTGATTTCTTTGGAGAAATTGCCATTTTTAAGAGGATACCTCGGTCTGCCACAGTAAAAGCCAAAGACTACTGTCAGTTGTACAAGCTCAAACGTAAGATCTTCAAGACCGTGATGAAGGAATATCCTGATCTTGCTAAACAGATTGAAGAAAAAGCACGTACCCGGGAGGAACGATATTTTGAAGAGTGATTACTTACCTATCCCGATAATCTGTCCACTGCCGGATCTTCATACATTTTGTATCAAACCTCAACTGTAAGAGATGCGACGAGTTGCTTTTACCATGAAATTGAAGCCTGGCTTTGCCGCGGAGTATGAAAGACGGCATGACGAGATCTGGCCGGAATTGAGAAAGACGCTGTCTGAAGCGGGAATCTCTGATTATTCGATTTTCCTGGATAAGAGAAGTTCGACTCTTTTTGCTGTCCATAAAGTTTCTGATGATTTCGACCCGACGATCATTCCCGAGAATCCGGTCGTTAAAAAGTGGTGGTTATTTATGGCAGATATTATGGAAACCAATCGGGATCACTCACCGGTTACCGAAGCATTAGACGAAGTATTTCACATGGATTAGTCTGCCCAGATGAAAAAATTGATTGGAGATGGGACATCTGTTAAGGCCAAATTATGGACCTATGGGTCTTGCCTGTGTTGTAGCCTTTTCCTCGTCTTTTGTTCTGCACCGGAATCAAGCCATGATGGTCCTGACTCAGCGGAAATGTTCAATACCGAATTATCAGCCACAAACAAACCCTGGACACGCTGGTGGTGGCACGGCAGCAGTGTTACACGCGAAGGGATAACTGCCGAGCTGGAAGCCTATGCTAATGCAGGGATAGGAGGGGTCGAACTGACTCCCATCTATGGTGTGAGAGGTGATGAAGCCCATTTCGTAGAATTTCTCAGTCCGGAGTGGGTCGACCTCCTGGAACATACCCTGCAGGAAGCCGGGCGCCTGGGTATGCAGGTAGACATGGCTACCGGTACGGGCTGGCCCTTCGGAGGTCCTTGGGTAGGAGAGGAGGACGCCAGTAGGTATTTTGAATATAGGATGTACGAACTTGCGGAAGGCGAAAGCCTGGCAGAGTCCATTGCACTTACAGCCTCACCCATCCTTCGCACGGTGAGACCGTCGGAGACTAGAATTGAAAACCTCAGGCAACCGGTTTCTGCCAATGAAGATCTGCAGGCCCTGGCCATTGACCAGGTGCGTTTTCCCAACCCGCTGCCTTTGCAGGCGGTGGTAGCCTATGGAGAAGATGCTAGGATAGAGGATCTGACCGGGTTGGTGAATGAAGAGGGTAAATTGGATTGGATTGCTCCGGAAGGTAGCTGGCAAGTCTACGCCGTATTCATGGGCTGGCACGGAAAGATGGTGGAGCGGGCTGCTCCTGGTGGGGAAGGAAACGTGATCGATCACTTTTCCCGGGCAGCCATCGAAAACTACCTGGCCCGGTTTGACCGCGCCTTTGCTGGTAGAAAACTGGATGCTCTCCGTGCCTTTTTCAACGACAGCTACGAAGTGGACGACGCGCAGGGCCAGGCGGATTGGACACCGGATCTCTTCAGCGAATTTGAATCGCGTCGTGGATATGACCTGCGGGATTTCCTGCCAGCATTGGTCGGAAATGATACCGAGGAAGCAAATGAAAGGGTGTTGACCGATTACCGGGAATCCATTTCCGATCTGCTGCTGGAGAAGTTCACCCGGACCTGGGTGGACTGGGCTCACAGCCGGGGTGCCCTGGTGCGTAATCAGGCGCATGGTTCACCGGCGAATATTCTCGATCTCTATGCTGCCTGCGACATCCCGGAAACGGAAGGGACAGATCTTATCAAAATCAAAATGGCCAGTTCAGCCGCCCATCTGGCCGGCCGGCAGCTGGCCTCGGCCGAAGCCGCAACCTGGTTAGGCGAGCATTTTGTCACGAACCTCGCTAATCTGAAAGAAAACATCGACCGCTATTTTGTTGGCGGGATCAATCACGTGGTTTACCATGGCACTTGCTATTCTCCGTCGGGCATGGCGTGGCCGGGCCGGTTGTTCTATGCCGCGATTCATGCCAATCCGCGCAATCCGCTATGGCACGACTACCCGGCTTTTAATCGATACGTGGGCAGGGTGCAGTCTCTCCTGCAACGATCACAGCAGGATAACTCCATACTTCTGTATTTCCCCATCTACGATCGCTATGCCGATCGGGGCCAGGAGATGTTGGAACACTTTGACGGGTCATTGGAAAATAATGGACCTACGAAGGTACGGACGATCGCGGAATTGCTGCTTGATCGGGGCTATGCTTTTGACTTTGTCTCCGACCGGCAATTGACAATGTCAGGTTTTAGTGATGAAGACAAGGCGGATCATTTGTCCGGCTACCGGACTATCATCATTCCTGCGACGACCTTCATACCATTAAATACCGTTCAGACCTTGGCGGCCTTGGCCGATCAGGGGATGAATATCATCTTTGAGGAGATGCCCAAGCACGTGCCGGGCCTTCATGAAGCAGAAGCGAGGGAGGAGGAATTAGACTCGATTTTAGGTGAGTTGGTAGAGCACGGTAAAGTGACGTTAGCAGCCGATATCGATCTTGCGCTTTCCCGGGTGGGCGAGTCCCGTGAAGAGATGGTCGATGTTGGTCTTGAATTTATCCGAAAGAAACATGAAGTTGGACATACATATTTTCTGAGTAACTGGACCGACACAGATTTCGACGGCAATGTTTCTCTGACGGCGACTGGTCCTTTTATGGCCATATATGATCCAATGACGGACATGGCGGGCCTTGCCGAAACGATGGTTGATAAAGGTAAACTCAGTACACGTATACAGGTAAAATCGGGAGGCTCCCTGATTCTTTACACCTTGTCACAACGATCAAGCCTTAAATCCTGGATCTACGATGAGGAAAATGGTCCTGCTGTTGAACTAAACGGACTATGGCAATTAGCATTTATCAAAGGTGGTCCTGTGCTTCCAGATTCCACTGAGATCTCAACTCCCAGGTTCTGGACGGATTTGAGCGGAGATCCGTATCAGGACTTTTCCGGTACTGCCCGCTATCGTTTGTCTTTCGAAAGGCCAGATGGTGCTGCATCGAGATGGCGTCTGGATCTTGGCCAGGTGAGAGAAAGTGCTTCATTGATCCTAAATAATCAGCCAATTGGAATCTGTGTGGGCCCTCAATATCAGGTTGTTATTGACGATCAGTTGCTGGCCGGTCAGAATATCCTGGATATTGAGGTATCTAATTCCATGGCTAACAGAATCATCAGTTTGGAAAAGGAAGGAGTGCATTGGAAGACTTTCTACAATATCAACTTTCCGGCTCGTCTGAGAGAAAATCTGGGTGACGATCGACTGTTCACAGCAAGGCATTGGTCTCCTTTCCCATCCGGCATGGCGGGTCCGGTCACGCTCACTCCGTTGAAATAAGCTAAGACTCGAGCAAATCTGAGCCTGCTTTATCGGGCCATACCTTCTTCTCCTAATGCCTTTCTATGCACTGCATTCATCGATAATACCCTGTCATTGGTCAGTTTCAAGAGAAGATCTGAAACTTGTTGGTGCAAAAACGTGTCTTCGTTAAAAATCAAGTCATGATCCGTACCATATTAATCTTTTTACTTTTTGCCGGTGTGACCTTCTTTTTTTACCGGAACAACAAAGTGCTGAGTGAAAGATCGCTTGTCGGGACATGGCAGCTGGCGATCGAAGATCTCGATGACCTGAAGACCTATGAAAGTGATCGTGAAGATCGTACGGAGATGAATCTGGGAGACCGCCTTGAATCCGCTCTGAAATCAGGATTATCTTCTTTCTTCGGGGATCTTTTGGAAGACTTCGAGATTCGGTTCGTCTTCGAAAGGAACAATGTGGCGCGAATGGAAATCGATGCATTAGGTGGACATGAGATTGAGGACCTGGAATGGAAAGTCTTGAACCGTAACCAGGTAGCTATTCGCGAGAAAGACAGCCGCGACAAGGAAACGAACATATGGATTCTCGAGAATGGCAAATTGATTTCCACCGATCTTAACAAAGATGGTGAGCTGGAGAAAAACTACGACGTGTATATGACGAAGGTGAAGTGACCGGTAGCGTCATTAATCAAATTAGTCTGTCAGAATTGTCAAATTGTTCTATTTATCATGAATGAATATCTTGCACAAATTCAATGTGCGTACGTTTGATAAATGCCAACTGTACTGATAGTGGATGGTTATCGTTTTTTCTTCTATAGCAATGAAGGGAACGAACCAAAGCACATCCATGTTGAGAAAGGAGATGGAACGGCAAAGTTCTGGTTGAATGAAGTAGAGGAAGTGTATTCCTTTGGCTTTAAGATTAGAGAAAGAAAGCGAATCGCAGAACTGGTTGTTCTACATCATGAATTATTTATAAAGAAATGGGATGAGTACTTTAATGACTAACTCAGAAACTTCCAGGGCGGTAGGGGTAAGGTTTACCGAGGATCTAATGTATGTTGTCCTGTCTGATGGCCAAGAAATTAGCGTTCCCATAGAACTGTTCCCACGTCTCAAGCAAGCTACCCCGGCCCAGAGAAATAACTGGAGGTTTATCGGAAAAGGCCTCGGTATTCATTGGAATGATATCGACGAAGATCTATCAGTAAAAGGCTTACTTGAAGTTGTGGCAAAATAATTTCTCACCTTCGTTAGCCATTCACCAACGTAAAACTTAATTATATGCCGTGCCTCCGTGCAGCGAGTCCGAGCAGTTTCATGATTTTCTAGGAATAGTAGGTTCAATGGTGGGTGTGCCTGGTGCTGACCGAAAAGAGCGTCAGTATTCTGACTTTTTCATCTGCTAAGGCATGTAATGACTGTATTTCCCGGTAAATGGTGAGAATTATCAAAGTTCTGGTGATCGTAGGTCTCAGACGTGAAAAAGACAGTGGGGACAGTGAATCAAAAATCTGGATTTTCGAAAAAGGCAAATTGATCTCCACCGATCGCAACGATGATGGTGAGCTGGAGAAAAACTGCGACGTGTATATGACGAAGGTGAAGTGACCGGGATATTTCTTTACACTAATTATTCTGGTCGTTAAACGATAAAGGGAGAGAGTAAAGGCCAAGCGGTCTATGGGTCTAACGGTCTAAAGGTTGAATTGTGAAAACAGGATTTTGCAGATAACGGATGACCGAATAATACTCACCAACTCATGTCGCATGCCGGTAACCGGAACGAGGGCTAAAATGGCAAAAGGAGTGAAAGGGGCGAAAGCCCGAGTGTCAAGTCAGCCATAAAACCAAAGTACCAAAGCACCATATGACCGGCCGCCGGTTGCGGCGGCCATCATTCTGATTTACCCCTACCCAGCACCCATCCAATAACTCCTCCGGAGATTCCACTGGTAACACCGGCTAGGAAGAAATCCAGGATTACAGTGTTCAACGAAATGAAAGTGTACATCGAAAACATACTCAGATTCACCGACAATGCCATCAGTGCCCCCAGGACCGCTCCTACGATGGCGCCATCCTTAAAATTCCGGGCATCTGCCCAACGCTGACAGACCACTGCAATCAAAAGCGCCCAGACCAGGCAGCTGACCGCCATGGCCCACATCGCCATGGGATCTTTCACCACACCCTCCGGTGGTGTAAAGAAATCCATGAATATCAGGCCGTAAACCAGAAATCCGAGCAGGAAATAGGTGATTCCGCCGGCCAGGGTGCCTGTAATAAGTTTGGTATTCATTTTGCCTATTTTATTATCA
>JAHELJ010000047.1 GCA_024644235.1 Lewinellaceae bacterium | reverse complement strand
TTTCTCTGGCCAGCAGACAAACCACCAAGACAGTTAATCCACCTAACAACGCTGGAAAAAATCGGATAGCAAAAAGAGAGTCACCCATTAAAACCTGAGTCAACCAGCTGAAAAATCCGGGGCCAGGAGGATTTGACCAAAATCCCCAGGCCAAGTGCCTTCCCTGAGCGATATATAGAAACTCGTCGCGATGAAAGCCGTAATTGGCATTGGTTAGAAAGCGAAGAATCAATGCGGCCAATACCAAGGCTCCAATCCAAAAAGCACCCCTTTCATACCAACGCATAACCCTGAAGTTGAGAAAAATCAGCAACAATAAAACCAGGCGTGAACCCTTTACTCATGAACAGTAATTTCATCAGATTATCAACGAGAATCTTATTTGAAATAAGTGGTTATCATTAAGCACAATGGTCTACTAATAAGATAATTATGCATAATATAAATATATATGTATTAATCAAAAAATTCCAAGCCCGGAATAGAAAATCAGCATAATTTGCGCTTAAATACTCGTGAGGTATTTTGTCAAATAATTCTTGAATGAGAAATATTAAGTTGGCATTATGCTGCTTGCTGCTGGTCGCGCTGTTATATATTGGATGCCAGACTAAAGCAAGCAAAGAGGCGGGTGTTTCCACCTCAGCAGCCTTGGAACATGAAGCGCTTGTTGCCAAGGGAAACTACATAGTTACTACGGGAATGTGTGATGACTGCCACACGCCAAAGAAGATGACCGACAAAGGCCCTCAATTTGATATGGAGCGCAGACTGATGGGGCATCCCAGCGACATGCCCATTCCCAGACTACCCACAGACGCTTTGGATTCTTGGGTTCTGATGGATATGAATTTCACCTACTTTGTAGGTCCATGGGGGCTTTCTTATGCAGCAAACATTACCTCGGATCCGACCGGTATTGGACTTTGGACAGAGGAACAATTCTTCCGGTCAATGCGCGAGGGCAAGCATAAAGGACTTAAGAATGGTCGCGAGCTCTTACCTCCCATGCCCTGGGAAGTTATAGCTCAAAGAACCGATGAAGACCTCAAAGCTATGTGGGCTTACCTACAGAGCACCGAACCGATCCGGAATATCGTTCCTCCTCCTCAACCACCAGAAGCTTTAAAAAGTTATGCGATGGTAGAACAGTAGATTGCTTTTCCATCGAATTACGAGCGCTGCCTATCTCGGCAGCGCTTTGATTTTGCCTGGTGACTAATCAGGGCCCCTCTATCCGGATCAAGCACGATTAGACGGAATTACTTACTTTGGAACAAATTGATATTAACTTAAATTAAACCAAATGTCAAGAATCTTAGTAACCGCACAAGTAGACGATGCCAACCATTGGGAGGCAGCTTTTAGAACGCATGGTGATTTATTTCGTCGGCAAACTGTATCTAAACCCATCGAGATGTCGATAACAGATGGAAACAATGTTGCCGTTTGTTTCGAGCCAGAGAATATGGAAAAGTTTTGGGAGATCTTTAACTCACCCGATACCGCCGCCGCTATGGCTGAAGATGGGGTAAAAAGAGAAACGGTAAAAGTGTTTGTATTAGATAAGCAGTTCGTCCTCTAGACCGGCATTTCTAGCTACACCCCTCCTGCCAGTTTCTCTGCATTTTTGCACACTCGGACTATCTTGCAGAAGTTTAAAAGTCATGATGACTTCCTTTTTATCAATCAGGGAGAATGAGAGCGTCTGCTCCGATAAAACTTGTCTCTATAGCACCTTTGCTATTTACTTCAACACGTCATCTTCGTTGCGGGGCTTCACAGCAATCTCAAGCTCCGAGTACCCAACCTGATCTTTGTCAAGGTTTAATATGGCCTGCATCATTAACTCCCTAGGAGGATTCAGTCACTGTATGTCAGGCATAATTCGTAGATTTTGTAACCGAAAAGACTAGACCCATGAAACGTTTACTTCTTTCCTATTTAGTCATCTTGTTCCTTTCACCATTGACAAAAACTTTTGGTCAGCCAGGCACACTAATCACAGACTTTGGTGATCAGGGCATGACAATCATAGATATAGATGGCAGGACAGATATATTCAATGACATGCAAGTTCTTCCTGATGGTTACATCATTGCCGTGGGTAGAACCGAGGATGAGGAAAAATCTGATTATCTAATTGTAAAATTTGATCAGGACGGCATTCCGGATCTTTCTTTTGGAACTGCTGGTCTGATCAGGAGCAGATTGACGGATTCTGCAAACGAAGAGGTGGAATCGATCATTATAGCCCAGGACGGAAGTTTCTATGTAGCAGTGAATGCCTTTGATAATACTAACAAAATTTATATCCTTAAATATGGATCGAACGGTCTGCTTGATACCACATTTAGCCATGCTGGAATTTTTCTCGACCAGTCCACCCAACGAGTTTGGACCTGCAATCTCATATACCTGACGTCTAATCAGGAAATTCTTGTTGCTACTGAATCGGGGTCTCTAATCCGTATTTTTAAACTTCTCAGCGAGGGCACAGTAGATAGCACCTTTGCTTCTGACGGTGATTTGATCTTAGATCAAGGAAACAACTTCCAACGGATATTGGGAATATCCAGCATTGTGGGACCGGCAGGCCACAGCCATGTGATGGTGGGAGAAAACAACAATGCTTCAGGCTGGAACTATCACCTCTTTAGGATTTCAGATGCAGGGCAACTGGATTCCACATTCGGAGTGAATGGCTATATATCGGAAGATTTCTTACCTAACACTAGTTCGGCATACTGTGTCACTACAAAATCCGATGGTCGTATTCTGATTGCTGGAGGTTGGCACAATGGATCAGTCAATGAAGCGCTTCTTGCTCAGTATACAGCTTTCGGTCAGCTCGACAGTTCTTTTGGGGAAAATGGAATCGTCTTAGTCCCCACAATGGGCAATAATATCATGTACGCCCTCAGGATTCTTTCTGATGGTTCGATTGTTGCTGCCGGTGATCGAGCCATTATCCGGGTAAAGCCGGATGGAAAACCTGACTCAACTTATGCTGGAGATGGCATACTGGACTTTGATAGTTTTGGGCCTAATGTTTACGCTATGCAACTTGATGATCAGGAAAACACGATAGTGGCAGGTGCACTATTCAATGGAGGTAATCTGGACCTAATGATAGCCAAATACCGGTCTTTTGTGACCACGGCTGTCCATGACCAGATGGATCAGGCATCTTCGGTCAGAGTCTTTCCCAACCCATTTCGGGATCGAATTCAAGTCACATTTAATCTGCAAAAAAAGTCTAATTGCCAGACATATCTGACCGACTTGCAAGGGAGGTTAGTCACAGAAATTCCTCCTCGTCTCCTGCTCCCTGGTCATTATCAGGAGACCTTGGCTGTTGATCGAAATTTACTTCCCGGTGTATATCTACTGCAGCAAAAATTTGAAAATCGAACCGTGGTATTTAAGGTGTTAAAGCTCTAATTTACTTTACGCCAACACATCATGCAACACCTCTCCCATCCCATCGGGAGTGGTGTACACTGGCCTCCCCTCAATCTTGTAATGTGTTTCAGGGTCCATACCTAAGGCATGATAAATTGTTTGATGGATCTGTTCGATCAATACAGGTTCGGTAACCGCTGCAAAGGGTCTCACCGGAGATGTTTCGCCATGTACATATCCCTTCTTGATTCCACCTCCCCACAGGGCCAGTGAACAGCCATCTGTAAAGTGACGATGCATCCCGTAGTTCTTCATGTCTTCGATGGTATCAGGCACCTCCACCTGATCCTTAACTTTCTGCCCCGGCCTACCTTCCACGAGAGAGTCTCGACTAAATTCGCTTGCGAGAATGACCAGGGTACGATCGAGGAGTCCACGTTCTTCTAAATCCAATATCAGTTGGGCCACGGGACGATCTATCTGCTTTTTCATATCTACAAGCCGGGTATGTCCATTTTCATGGGTGTCCCACCCGAAGAAGGGCACATATTCAGTGGTAACGCTAATAAAGCGAGCTCCCCTTTCGGCAAGCCGGCGGGCCAATAGGCACCCAAGGCCAAAGCGACCCGTATTGTATTGCTGATAGCTTTGATCTGGCTCTTGGGTGATGTCGAAAGCCTGAGCGTCGGGAGATTTGAGCAGGCGGTAAGCTCTCTCCATAGATCGTTGTAATGATTCTTGCTGATAGGTGGAGCTGAAATCTTTTACCGGGCTCTTATCAATCAGGTCTTGATAGAGTTTCATTCGGGCCTCGAAGCGCTCGATTGACATGCCTTCGGGAGGTTTGACACTCTCCAGGCCCCGGGCCGGATCAGGAATCACAAAGGGCCCGTACTCGCTTCCCAGAAAACCGGCGGAATGAAAGGCTTTTAACTCCTCCCCTTCACCAACTGTAAAGCGCTGTCCAATGTCGATAAACGGCGGTATCACCGGATTGTCCGGACCAAGCTCCTTAGCAATCCATCCCCCAATATGGGGCACCTGCACCGATTGGGGTGGTTCATAACAGGTGTGCCAATGGTATTGGTGACGGGTATGCAGAATAAAGCCTAAGTCCCCCGCCCGGTAGGATCTGATCAAGGTGCCACGGTCCATTACCGAAGCAATGTTTTCCAGTCCTTGACTGATCTGAAGTCCGTCAATCGAAGTGGGAATGGACTGGAAAGTAGACCAAATGTCTTCTGTGGCCATCCCCTTTTCAAATGGGGTATATCTCTTGGGATCGAAAGTCTCTGTGTGACACATGCCACCTGCCATCCAGAGTAAAATCACTCTGTCTGCCGAAGATGCAAGGGATGGCCTGCCGCAGGAAGTCAGGTAAGTTAGTGTCGGAACCGAAGCCCCAAGTGCAGCTACAGTCGCATTGCGCATAGCTCCAAGAAACTGCCGGCGGTCTTGTACTGGTGGCTTCATGCTAGATAAACTGAAATTCAGGAAGTAAAACAACTGTCCAAATCAAATCGGCTATGTCTTCAGGTGTGGGTGATTGGCCTATTGAATTCCGAACTACCAAGCGCTCTTCGTCGCTGGGGTTTCTGCCCAACAATTGTTGGAACATTGCCTCAGTGAGGCCCTCAAGATCATCTCCAAACCTGGCATACCATTTCTCAGCACCCTTCGAAATCCGCTCCATGAAAAATGCACTGTTAGTTAGCATGAGAGCTTGCAGCAAAGTGGTTTCCTCTTCTCTCTTGGTAGTGACATTGTCTCTCATTGGCCGATTTAGTGTGGTTGTAAAAAGATCTTTCTTCACATAGGCAGACCGGATGAACGGATCAGCAGGTGAAGGATCGAAAGTGAATTCCGGCAGCTTACCCCAATGACTATACCCAAAAGATCCATATCGCTGAGCATCTTCCCAGCTCGAGTCGTCAAATTCGCTCAGAAGCCATCCCTCCGATTTACGATCATTTGTTTTCCAACTTTGATCAGAATAAATACTCAAGGTGTTACCGTTATCATACATCACCTCTAATGCTAGCAATACACCAGCTTCGTTAGGCAACACTCCTGAATTTTCTGCCTCTATAGCAATGCAGTTTGCTTCTTTCAAGATGCTGACAGGCACTGATATCTTCTGCACATCCCTCCAATCATGACCCTCCGAAATCTTTTGCTCGTTGAGATAAAGCACGTACTTATCATCCACTGTGATCAACAATGTGGCCTCTTTAAGAGGAGTGCCTAAATCCGCCCTGAAAACTTTTCTTAAATACCGAGTACCTGGCTTTGGGATGGCTACTCGATCCAACTCAATCTCTTTATGCCAGATCCATTGTGCTTTCATTTCCCGATGATCCGGATCGTAATCAATTCCGGAATAGATTGGAACTACTGAAGCACTAAAAACATCAACGAATTGCTCTGCTGTGAGTCTACGCGCTACAGGACCTCTAAAAACAAATTCAGATGATAACAGGTATGCATCTGAAGGATATTCTACTGCCGGCCATTGGTACGTTTCACTGGTCATCAGTGTTCGAAGCAACCAATCTAAGTCAAAATCCTTGGCGATGAATTTTGCGGCCAACCAATCCAAAAGGTCCTGGTTCCAGGGCATCTTATCCATTTCGTCAACAGGTGCAATTAATCCTCTTCCAAAGAGCCGGTCCCAAAACCGATTTACTATGGTCCGGTATAGTCTGCCATTTGCTGGCTGAACCATAATACCGGCCAAACTGGCCAACCGGTCCTTCAGACTATCACCCACAACTTCTCCCAGTTCCGGATAAATGAAAGCGGTATTGCTATACCTTCCCGTAGCTTTGTCACACCGGAAGATCTCGAGGGGCTCGCTTGAGAATACATTGGCAAAGGCGTAAGCTTGGTCCAGCATCACATTGTTTACAAAACTGTTGTGACAACTGGCACACTTCAGATTCAGGCCCAGGAAGGTCTGAGAAATATTTTGAGCAGCTTGCAGCTCAGACCGTTGACTGGCATTCACCACTCCCCGCCATTGAATGCCTTTGATAAAACCCTCCGATTCCTCTATAGGATTGACAATTTCAGCCACAAATTCGTCATAGGGTTTATTGTTCAAAATTGCATCGTGTAACCAATCCGAAATCTGTTTTCGCCCTCCTTCGATATAGCCGATACCCCGGTAGTCATTTCTCAGTAGGTCATTCCAGAAACTGATCCAATGCGCAGTAAATGCCTCCCGGTTGCGAAGAAGGTCATCTACTAAAAGGCTTCGTTTATCCGGACGCGGATCGTTCACAAACTGCTCTATCACCCGAAAATCTGGTAACAAGCCATGCAGATCGAGGTAAGCCCTTCGAATAAACCGGCTGTCATTAATCGGAGTAGGCCGAGTCATCCTGTGCTGGGAAAAGTGTTGGTCAACGAAAATATCCACTGGATGGTGCAAGTAATCATGATCGGGAATAGGTGGTAAGCTCAAAGCTAGTGGTGCTTCCCGAAACTGCTTGAAGGCTCTTTCCGACCAGTGTGCACCATGGTCAATCCACCATTTGATCATTTGAATCTCCTCCTTTAGTAGAGCATCTCCTTTGGGAGGCATTGCATCCTCATGACCCCTCGGCAGCTCCAACCTTTGCACCAAACGGCTGTTCCTGGAGTCACCTGGGATGAGAATTTCGCCATCACCTCCCCCTCGCATGACTTGCTCTCTGGTCTCAAGTGCCAGATCCCCTTTGCTTTTAGCCCGGCTATGGCACTGATAACACTTATGAGCGAAGATGGCGCGGACCTCAAGATTCAGGTTGTCCAAAAGCACACTATCCATCTGCTCATGCTGTGGCATATTTCGAACCTCCTCATAAAGTGCTTTGTTAAATACATATGCACTGTGGCCATCAATGGGATCAGCGGGGGAGGCATTTATATCAGTGCACGACGAGATCCAGTGCCCTAGCACCGCAACAGTCATTGTTAAAACAGTAAATAACAAAACAGTTCTTGCAGAAATCGGCCTCATGATCGACTTAAGATAAATGAAATTGGGACGGCGAACAAGGGCACCTGGAAGTATATCCCTCCCGCTTAAATCTGGCAATCACATCCAAATCATCGAGAGAAGTATGACCAACGGTACTTTCCCTTTTTAAGTAACTTCGTCAGATGCCCGATTTGCCTCTAACCGGAGAATTCAATGCACTGGCCTTTCGCCGGCATTTTCCGCTTTTGCATGGTAATGATCTGATCTATCTCGACAGTGCGGCGACCAAGCAAAAACCAGCAGAGGTCATTGAAGCGGTTGAGAAATTCTACTCAACATATAATGCAAACGTTCATCGAGGTATCTATAAGCTAGCGGATGAAGCCACTGATGCCTATGAAAATAGTCGTGATACTGTGAGAGCATTTATCAACGCCAGATCTTCCCGGGAAATTATCTTCACCCGCGGCAGTACTGAAAGTATCAATCTGGTAGCTCAATCTTACGTAGCTGCACGATTACAGAACGGGACAAATATTGTGATTTCAGAAATGGAACATCACTCAAATTTGATTCCCTGGCAACAGTTGGCCAAGAAGTCTGGAGCAGAGTTGAGGGTAATTCCCATCAATGATAATGGTGATCTGATTTTGGAGGAAGGTCTGGGACTGATCGATAAGCGCACAACCATTATTGCATTGGTTCATACCTCCAATAGTCTGGGCACAATCAATCCTATAAATGTCTTTATCGAGAAGGCCCGTAAATCTAAAAGTACGATCCTGATAGATGCCGCTCAAGCAATGGCCCATCAAAGTATTGATGTCCAGGCCTTAGATTGCGACTTCCTTGTTTTCTCGGCTCACAAAATGTTTGGACCAACCGGTGTGGGGGTGCTGTATGGAAAGCAGGAATTGCTGGAGGAGATGCCGCCCTATCAGTACGGTGGTGAGATGATCGAAAGTGTGAGTCTGGAGTCAAGCACTTTCCGTCTTCCTCCCCACCGCTTTGAGGCAGGCACCCCAAATATCGCCGGGGTGATAGGGCTGGCGTCGTCGATTCATTTCCTGGATACCTGGAAGCCAGATAAGCTTGGTAGTCACTCTAAAATATTGGCTGAAATAGCTGTGGAGTTGCTTCAATCTATTGGGGTTAGATTGATAGGTACTCCCGTCCGGAGAGCAGGTATAGTTTCTTTTCTACTCGACGATATTCATCCCCATGATGTAGCTACGTTGTTAGATCAAGAAGGTATCGCAGTGCGCGCTGGTCATCACTGCACTGAACCGGTGATGCGGTACTACGAAATCCCTGGAACATTGCGTCTTTCGTTTTCAGCATATAATACCCGGGAAGAAGTAGAACAGGTTGCAAAGGCACTTCCACGAATTCGTAAAATTCTTGGTTAAGCCATGGAAAACCCGAAACTATACCATCCGTTGATTCTGAAGCACAATAAACATCCTTTCCATTTTTTTAAAGATGAGCATGCTCAATTTGTAATCCAGGCTTCCAATCCAATTTGTGGTGATCGATTCACGCTCTTTTTATCCCTACAAGATCAGGTGATTTCGCAGGCCAGTTTCCACGGATACGGTTGTGCTGTATCAAAAGCTGCCACTTCCATGCTAGTAGAACGAATGTATCAGAAATCGATCCCGAAGATACTTCAGATGACACAGGAGTATTTGAAAATGTTTGAATCTGGGAATCAGATACATGATCGGGAACTGGAGATATTCAAAGTAGCACGAGAATTCCCAGGCAGAACACAGTGCGCCCGACTAAGCTGGCAGAAGTTATCGGAAGAATTTCAAGCATGGACTCAGGACTAATTGATTGGAATAATTCCTTGCCGGATCTTCCCCTTCAATCTCATTTTTACTACTTTTTAGAAAACAAGTTTCTGATGAATCGCCGTTCCTTCGTCCAAAATAGTTCAGTCGTTGTGGCTGGATTTACCTGTCTACCCTTTCAATCTGCGGGGCACCTTCATGGACGACCCTTTAAATTGTGTCTCAATCCTGGTGCTATCGGGGTCAATCTAAATCAGCACCAATTATTAAAGAAGGCCAAGGAATTCGGATTTGAAGCCATCATCGGGTTACCCAATGATCTACTGGACATGGACAGGGAGGAGCTGGAAGATTTCACGGATGAGATGAAGGCGAGCAATATCAGCTGGGGATCTACTGGTTTGCCCGTGGAATTTCGAAAAGATGAAATGACATTCCGGGAAGGATTGAAAGAATTGCCATCACTAGCCAGGCAGATGGAGCGTGCAGGAGCTACCCGGATGAATACCTGGATTATGCCTACTCATGCTGAATTGACTTATAAAGTAAATTTTCACCAGCACCGGGACCGCATCAAGGAGATGGCAAACATTCTTGGCCATTATGGGGTCCGGCTGGGTTTGGAGTATGTAGGGCCAAAGACATTGATGACACTACATAAGTACTCCTTCATACGCACTATGGCAGAAACCAAGGACCTGATTGCATCTGTAGGGGAGGGAAATGTCGGCTTTGTCCTCGATTCGTTCCATTGGTATTGCGCCGGTGAATCAGACACCGACATTCTCAGCCTCGATGTTTCCCAAATCGTGACTGTCGATTTGAATGATGCACGGACAGGATTCTCTGCAGATCAACAAATTGACGGACAAAGAGAGCTACCGGGTGCCACAGGGGTTATCAATCTGAAATCCTTCCTGCAAGCCCTCACCGAAATGGGTTATGATGGACCTGTCCGAGCGGAACCATTTAACCAGGCTTTGAGGGACATGGAAGATGATGATGCTATCAAAGCAACATATGAGGCCATGACAAGCGCCTTCCTGCTTTGAAAGCAGCCGGCAAGGATCCCGGACTTGATTTGACTGCAACTTTCCCAACCAATAAGTAACGAGAGTATATTTGTGCTGCTCAACCACATTGGAAATAGTGAAGCAGATCTTATTAGGGACAACCAAAGGTCTCTTGATCATGGAGAATCAAGGGGGACGATGGATTATTGTCCATCGGCATTTTCTGGGATTGCCAGTTTCGATGATTCATCGTGAGCTGGGATCGGATTCTTGGTGGGTAGCTCTGTCAATTAAGCATTGGGGACCCAAGCTTTACCGAAGTGATGATGGTGGCAACTCGTTTCACGAAGTTAATTGTCCAAAGTATCCTGAGTCTGCTATAGTAAAAAAAGATAAGCCGGCAACATTGAAACTGATCTGGAGCATGTCATCTTCTAATTCCAGGTTATGGATCGGCACGGAGCCTGGTGGATTATTCACAAGCAACGACCAGGGAGAAAACTGGACATTGGTTGACTCGCTCTGGAACCACCCCAGCCGTTTGGAGCATTGGTTCGGAGGCGGTCGTAATGACGCTGGGATCCACAGCATCTGCATTCATCCAACTGAAGAAGATCATATCTATATCGGTGTGAGTTGTGCTGGGGTGTTCGAAACAAGAGATGGAGGGTTAACGTGGACCCCGAAAAACGTCGGATTACGTGCTGATTACTTGCCCGATCCGTTTGTGGAAGTAGGCCATGATCCACACAGTATGGCCATCTGCCGCTCTGCTACCAATGTGATTTGGCAACAAAATCATTGTGGTGTCTTCCGGAGTATAGACAACGGTGAAACCTGGAAAGATGTCACATCAGCTGACAACTACGGCCGCTATGGATTTGCCCTCTCAATTGATCCTGCTAATCCGCTTAGGGCGTGGATCATCCCTGCTGAGAGTGATGAAAAGCGAATTGCAAAAGATGGAAATTTAGTTGTTTGCTATACCGAGGACGGAGGTGAGTCCTGGAGACAGTTTAAGCAAGGCTTACCCCAGCAGGACTGTTTCGACCTGGTTTTTCGCCACGCGTTTGATCGTTCCGACACTATACTGGTTTTTGGCACCACTACCGGCAATTTGTATCTCAGTGAAGATGATGGACGAAGTTGGTCAATGTTAAACTCTAATCTCCCTCCAATTCACGTGGTGCAAATACATCCTTTGTGATATGCAAGTCGCAGCGATTGTACTGGCAGCCGGACTTTCTCGAAGGGCAGGCGATGAAAACAAACTGTTACGCCCATGGGGAGACAACTGCCTTGTTACTCACACCGTGGATCAAATAGCACATTCGAAGGTGGATCAAGTCATTGTAGTAACCGGACATCAATCAGCAGAAGTGGGCGGAGTGCTTTCTGCATCCGGGAAAACGGAAATTGTATTCAACCCCGATTATGAAACCGGAATCAACCAGTCAATCGCTACTGGTGTTTCCTCAATTCGCTCCGGCACCTCGGGATGTCTTATTTGTCTTGGTGACATGCCCTTTCTCACCACATCAGATTATGACTTGATCCTTGAGACCCTGAAAGAGAAGATGGCAATCGGAGTCAGATGTATCATTCAACCGCGGCATGGAAATGTGCCCGGACACCCAGTTGGCTTCTCTGCTCATTTCTTTCAAGAACTAAAATCACTACCGCCAAGGGATACCGGTGCAAAATCCATTCTGTCGAAAAATTCCGACGCCTTAGTGGAGTTGCCGGTTTCATCTGATCACTTTGTCCACGATATTGATGTATAAGTGTCCCTCCTGCCCATTTTGGTCCATTTCTCCCCGGTAGTAAAATTATATTTACAGCCATGTCAGTAACCACAAAAGGACTGCTGTTGATCAACCTGGGAACACCAGATTCTCCTCAAAGGAGAGATGTAGCGCGCTATCTAAATCAATTCCTGACCGATGGCCGCGTTATTGACATTCCCTGGCTCAGAAGACAACTTTTAGTCAGGGGCATTATCGTGCCCTTTCGAACAGGTAACTCAACCAAATTATATCAGGAGCTTTGGACCGAAAGAGGTTCTCCATTGAAGTATTATGGGGAGCAACTGTTGGCGAAAGTCAGGACTCAGCTATCGGAGGAATGGTCTGTAGCACTGGCAATGCGCTACCAAAACCCTTCCATCGAAGAAGGTATTGAATATCTTTTGTCCCAGGGTGCTGACCATCTGGTTATTTTTCCGCTTTTCCCCCAGTACGCTTCTGCTACGACCGGCTCTGCCCACGATGAAGTCTTCAGAGTTCTCGGTAAACGGGAGGTCATTCCTTCCATCACAATGATTGAAGACTACTTTGATCACCCCGGTTTCATAGAGAGCTTTGTGCAGATCGCCGCCGACTATGATCTTGAAACTTATGACCATGTGCTCTTTAGCTACCACGGCCTGCCGCAGCGCCAGCTAATTAAAGCTGATCCGGGTAATCACTGTTTGCAGTCAGCCCACTGCTGCCAGTCGATTCAAAGCCGAAATCGTCATTGCTACAGTGCCCAATGTTATGCCACGACCGTTGCCATTGTGGATCAGCTAAACCTGTCGCCGCACCAATATACCACCTGCTTTCAGTCACGGTTAGGTAAAGCAATATGGACTAAGCCGTACACATCTGAAGTTATTCAACATAGAGCAGAAAAAGGTGATAAACGGATTCTTGTCTTCTGCCCGGCTTTCGTGGCAGACTGCCTGGAGACAACCATCGAAATCGGTGTAGAGTACCAGGAAGAATTTGAAAATGCAGGTGGGAAATCACTAGATTTGGTGCCAAGTCTGAACGCTGGTGAAAGGTGGTCAAAAGCAATACTTGAGATCATCAGAGATAAAAGCAACCTGGGATTTTGAATCATACTGATATACTTACTGATCTAAAAAAAGGCAAATATGCCCCAGTATATTTCCTGCATGGAGAAGAACCATACTACATCGATCTGATTTCTGATTATATCGAGAATAATATTCTATCAGACTCAGAAAAATCATTCAACCTCACGATCCTTTACGGGAAAGATGTGGATCACAAGACTGTCATCGATAATGCTCGCCGATTCCCAATGATGGCTACCCATCAGGTCGTAATCCTCAAAGAAGCTCAGTCGATGAAATCACTACAAGACCTCAACATCTACATTGAAAATCCCCTCCACTCGACCTTGCTGGTCATCTGCCACAAACACAAGAAATTGGACAAACGAACCAAGTTTGCCAAAGTGGTGCAGAGAAATGCCGTTGTCCTGGAATCCAAGAGGCCATATGACAACCAAATGCCTAAGTGGGTAAGCTCCTACTTAAAGGAGCTGGGATATGAAATCAAACCGTTGGAATCCAATCTGATCGCAGAGTATTTGGGAAATAATCTGTCGAAAGTTGCTAACGAACTGGACAAATTGGCAATCAACCTTCCTTCTGGTCATACCATAACTAAGGATGACATCCAGGAACATATTGGCATCAGTAAGGACTACAACATTTTCGAACTACAGGATGCCATTGGCTCTCGCAATCAATCTAAATCTTATCGAATTGTAAAATACTTTCAGTCCAATCCTCGTAATCATCCTCTGGTGGTGGTAATAGGGACCCTCTATAGTTTTTTTGCCAAAATATATATGATGCACTTCCTTCGGCATGCACCTGAACGGGAAATTCAAAAAACACTTGGATTGTCATCAGGCTATTTCATCAAGGATTACAAGAAGGCTGCATCTTCCTATTCTAAGACTCAGACCGAACAGGTACTGCATTTGTTGAAGCAGTATGATCTCAAAGCGAAAGGGGTGGAAAGAGTTTCATTCTCGGATCAGGCCATTTTGCAGGAATTAGTCTATCATATTTTGGCCGTTTAATTGCCCTTGGTACGATTTGTGAATGGGCCTCTGGACAGTCTCTGGATTGACACAAGTATTCTACTGATGATCAAAGTCTCAGTAGTGCCTTTTAACTACTTTGGCAATGCTTCAGAAAAAGAATATATTTGATACTGATGATACAACCGAGAACATACTGGTGGTGGCTAGAACTTACTCGATATCGAGTGTAGTGACCTGGTCATCTGTATGATATAAAGGCGGCTTGTCGAACACTCGATAAGCCGCTTTACTTTTAGACGGAAAGACAAACGATGAAGATACCGATCCGAACGAAAAGCTTGGAGCTTCTTTCAGACACGACCACTCCTGTCAATATTTTCCTTAAAGTGAGAGACAGGTTTCACAGTCCTTGTTTGCTGGAAAGTAACGACTATCGCGCTGTTGAAAACAGCAATTCAATCATTGGATTTGAACCATTAGCAAGCGCGTTCGTGCGTGGTGGCCGATTGGAGTTGCAGTTTCCCGATGGGAGGCAGCAAAGCATTCAACTGGTTCACACAATGCATTTGGCAGAAGAGTTGAACCAATTCATGCATCAGTTCAAGATTACAGTCGAAGGCCAGGAACCGCCACTAAACGGATTGATCGGACATACCAATTTTGATGCAGTACAATATTTTGATACTCTGAAATTTCCTGAGGAAAAAAGGCAAATTGACATACCTGATGTTCATTATATTTTTTACCGGTTCCTGATCAACATCAATCATTTTAATGAGCGAATCACGATCATCGAGAATAGGGGCGAAAATGAGGAGAGCAGGCTGGATGAAGTGAGAAGGATCATTTTCAGCGAGGCTCTCGCCACCTATCGATTTGAATTGGTCGGTGATGAGAGCAGTAACCTCACTGATGAGGAATACATGGATCTTGTCACGAAGGGCAAGCACCATTGTCATATTGGAGATGTTTTTCAGATCGTACTATCACGTCGTTTTGCACAACCTTTCCGGGGTGATGACTTCGCTGTTTACCGGGTTCTTCGTTCGGTTAATCCCTCACCTTATCTATATTATTTTGATTACGGCGGCTACCGAATCTTTGGAAGTTCGCCAGAATCGCAACTGGTAATTCAAGCCGGCACAGCAAGAGTCAATCCGATTGCTGGCACCTACCGCCGTACCGGTGACGACGACGAAGACAGGAAGAAAGCCAAGGAACTGGCCAAAGATCCCAAGGAAAATGCCGAGCACGTAATGTTAGTTGACCTCGCCAGAAACGATTTGGGGCGGCACTGCAGTCGCGTGGAAGTAAAAGAGTTGAAGGAGATTCAATACTTCAGTCATGTCATCCATCTGGTATCAAAGGTGGAGGGTAATTTGCCAGACAACAGTAATCCATTTGAAATATTCGGCGATACCTTTCCGGCTGGCACCTTATCAGGGGCCCCCAAGTATAAAGCCATTGAATTGATCAATCAATATGAGAACACCAATCGCTCGTTTTATGGCGGAGGGATCGGTCTGGTTGATTTTAACGGTAATGTCAACCACGCCATAATTATCCGTTCGTTTCTCAGCATGAATCATGTACTTTATTCGCAGGCTGGTGCCGGTATTGTTTCGGAAAGCAAGGAAATGAATGAATTACAGGAAGTTAACAATAAATTGGGCGCACTTAAGCGTGCTCTTGAACTTGCTACCCAGCTCGATCAAAATGGGACGATATGAGAATTCTTGTCATCGATAACTACGATTCCTTCACCTACAACCTGGTGCAATATATCAGTGAAATTGCACCTTATCCAATTGATGTGTTCAGAAATGATATGCTGCCTTTGGGTGATGTTGAACTTTACGACATCATCGTACTTTCCCCCGGCCCTGGAGTGCCTGCCGATTCAGGCATTACTCCGGAGGTGGTAAAAGAGTATGCTTCTAGTAAGTCAATCCTTGGTGTTTGTCTTGGTCATCAAGCGATTGGTGAAGTATTCGGTGGCAGGTTGTCAAATCTGAGTAAGGTATTCCATGGGGTTGCGACCGAAGTAGAGCTTGTGAAAGAAGATGTGTTGTTTAAAGGAATCTCAGATCACTTCGAAGCAGGTCGCTATCACTCCTGGATTGTGCTGGATGAAGATCTACCGACATGCCTGGAGGTGACAGCAAGGGACAAGGAAGGAACTATAATGGCACTACGACATAAGGAGTATAACGTCCGTGGTGTTCAATTTCATCCTGAGAGCATCCTCACCCCAATGGGCAAACAAATACTTCGTAATTTCTTTGAGTACTCATATCAGCGACAGGAACGCCGGGAAATGACCAAAGACAGCAGAAATCTAGCTTAAATGAAACAGCTACTAGAACAACTTTTCCAGCATCATAAAATGAGCCAACAGGAAGCGAAGGATATCCTGATCGAGATAAGTCAGGAGAAATTCAGCGATGTCCATCTGGCTTGCTTTCTAACCGTGTTTAAGATGCGTCCCATCACAGTTGAGGAGTTGAAAGGATTTCGAGGTGCATTGCTGGAATTATGCAATCCGGTTGATTTGAAAGGAATTGACTCCATTGATATCGTAGGAACGGGTGGTGATTCCAAGAATACCTTTAATATTTCTACCCTCACCAGTTTTGTTGTCGCAGGCGCTGGCTATAAAGTCACCAAGCATGGCAATTATGGAGTTTCTTCGGTGAGTGGTTCCTCAAATGTATTGGAACATCTTGGCTATGAATTTACTGATGATCCTGACCAATTGCTCAAGAGACTCGATCATTGTGGAATTTGTTTTTTCCACGCCCCACTATTCCATCCGGCTATGAAAGCGGTAGGCCCGGTGCGCCGGGCAATGGGCATGAAGACGTTTTTCAACATGCTGGGACCATTGGTAAATCCAGCGAGGCCGAAGCGGCATTTTCTCGGTGTTTTCAATCTTAATTTGGCACGCTTATATCACTATATCCTCCAGGAGGAGGAACTGCCTTTCGGTGTAGTATATTCGCTGGATGGCTATGATGAGATATCCCTGACTTCCACATTCAGTCTTAAAACAAACGAAGCCGATCTATATCTGGCTCCGGAGGATATTGGAATGAACACGGTTGCTCCGGAAGAACTTCATGGGGGTAATGATGTAATCGAGGCAGCGAAAATATTCACGACTATTCTTGAAGGAAATGGATCAACTGCTCAGAACAATGTCGTGCTAGCTAACGCCGGGGCCGCGATTCAGCGATTTCATGCAGATAAATCATTACCTGACTGTATACAAATCGCCAGAGAATCTCTAGCATCAGGAAAGGCACTCCAGTGCTTGAAAAGAGCTGTTGATACAAAGTAAAAAAATGAGCGAATTGAACCGATTGGAACAAATCATAGCAACCAAACAGAGAGAAGTATCTGAGCGAAAGTCCTTATATCCGGCAAAGTTATTGGAGCAATCGGTTCATTTCCCAGCACCTACCCTGTCTATGAAGAAATACTTACTGGATAAGGGTAAATCCGGAATCATCGCCGAATTCAAAAGACGCTCTCCCTCAAAAGGAGATATAAATCCCTATGCTAAGGTAGAGGAAGTCAGCATCAGCTATATGCAAGCCGGATGCTCAGGTCTTTCAGTCCTTACGGATAAGACCTATTTTGGTGGATCAAATAAAGATCTGGAAATTGCCAGGGCATTCAACTTTTGTCCGATTCTGCGGAAGGATTTCATAATAGACGAATACCAAATCGTGGAAGCTCGTTCTATCGGAGCAGATCTGATATTGTTAATTGCCGAAGTGCTTGAAAACGGTGAAGTGACGAGGCTGGCGAAATTTGCTCATTCACTTGGTCTGGAAGTGTTGCTCGAAATGCATCATAAAGATCAGTTACATAAACTAAATGAAGACATCGACCTGGTTGGAGTGAATAACCGGGATCTAAAGACTTTTCATGTAAACATCGAGACTTCGCTTGAGCTGGTTGATCTGATCCCTGATGGATTTACCAAGATATCAGAGAGTGGAATTAATACTCCGCAAAGTATTGTTAAATTAAAATCCGCTGGCTTTGACGGATTTCTGATTGGAGAAAATTTCATGCGTACGTCTGATCCAGGTAAAACCTGCCTGCATTTTATCCAAAGAATAAATAACCTCGAAAAACAAATACAATGATTTTGAAAGTCTGCGGTATGAAGTACCAGCAAAACCTGGACAAGGTGGGAAGACTTGGTCCTGACTGGATTGGAATAATCTTCTACCCAAAATCTCCTCGATTCGTAGATCATATTCTGGATTTCAATCATGTAGCTGCTAAACGTATTGGCGTCTTTGTAGATGCAGATCCTGATTTTATTCAGGCTAAGATTGAAAAGTATCAACTAGATGGTCTGCAATTTCATGGTCGTGAAAGTCCGGATATTTGCCGGAAATATCTTGAAGACGGTTTTCTGGTCATCAAAACCTTTCATGTAGCACCAGAAATGGATTTTTCAACTACGGAACCATACGAAGGTTGTTGCACTCATTTTCTGTTTGACACCAAAGGTTTATACCTGGGTGGTAATGGCCAACTCTTTGATTGGTCCATTCTAAAAGATTATAAGGGGAACACTCCTTTTGTGCTGAGTGGCGGAATACGTCCAAGTTCTGTGAAGGACATCCAATCCTTTGATCATCCTTCCTGGGCAGGCATAGACATTAACAGTCGCTTCGAAGTGAGACCGGGGCTCAAGAATGTTGCCACAATTAAGAAATTTAAGCATGCGATTTACAGCTGACGATAGAGGGTTCTACGGTGATTTTGGAGGAGCCTTTATTCCCGAAATGCTTTATGCAAATGTTGAAGAACTACGGTCGCGCTATCTTGAGATCATCGAGGACCAAGACTTTCAGAACGAGTTTCGAGGACTTTTGAAGGATTATGTAGGGAGACCAAGTCCACTCTACCTGGCTAAAAGACTATCTCAAAAATATCAGACCAGCATTTATCTCAAGCGGGAAGATCTCAATCATACTGGTGCCCACAAGATCAACAATACTATTGGCCAGATCTTATTGGCTCAGCGCCTTGGCAAGTCCAGGATCATTGCGGAAACCGGAGCAGGACAGCATGGTGTGGCAACAGCCACGGTATGTGCTCTGATGGGTATCCAATGCATTGTCTACATGGGAGAAGTGGACATCGCAAGGCAAGCACCAAATGTGTCGCGTATGCAAATGCTGGGTGCGGAGGTCCGGCCTGCCCTGAGCGGTAGTAGGACGCTTAAGGACGCTACCAACGAAGCCATCAGGGATTGGATCAATAATCCGGTAGACACTCACTACATCATCGGTTCAGTAGTTGGCCCCCATCCCTATCCGGATATGGTGGCACGATTTCAATCTGTGATCAGTGAGGAAATAAGATGGCAACTGAAAGAACAAACTGGATCTGAAGACCCCGATCTGATCATTGCTTGTGTAGGGGGCGGATCAAATGCCGCAGGAGCCTACTATCATTATTTGGACAATGACAATATCCGTTTGATCGCAGTAGAAGCAGCCGGATTGGGAGTTGATAGTGGTGAATCGGCTGCTACCAGCGTATTGGGATCGAAGGGGATCATCCACGGGAGTCGTACCTTGCTGATGCAAACCCCCGACGGTCAAATCATAGAGCCGTACTCACTCTCTGCCGGTCTGGACTATCCCGGCATTGGCCCCATGCACGCACATCTCATTGATTCTGGTCGAGCAGAAGCGGTGAGCATAACTGATGACGAAGCATTGGAAGCAGCTTTTGAATGCGCTAAACTGGAAGGCATCATCCCAGCATTAGAAAGTGCCCATGCTTTTGCAGCACTTGAAAAAATAGAATACGGGTCCGATGATATCATTGTGTTGAATCTCAGTGGTCGCGGAGATAAGGATCTGGAAACCTACATTAAACACCTGACTGGAGATGGGAAGGATTAGAGCATTATTCAATAGCAAGCAAAACGGGATTCTCAATATCTATTTCACTGCCGGGTACCCAGGTCTGAACGATACGGAAACCATAATCCGCACTCTTACCAAGGCAGGAGTTGATGTGATCGAGGTCGGCATGCCATATAGCGATCCGATGGCTGATGGGCCGACTATTCAACAAAGCAGCTCTCGGGCCATCAAACAGGGGATGACCGTAGATCTGCTTTTCCGCCAGGTGACCAAAGCCAGACAACATTCTGATGTACCGCTTTTGCTCATGGGCTATTTGAATCAGATGATGCAGTACGGCATGGAGCAATTTGTAAATAAATCGGTTAGTGCTGGAATCGACGGATTGATCATCCCGGATCTCCCCCTGGATATTTATGAGAAAGAATATCTCGACCTCATTCGCCAGTCAGGGTTGGACATGGTGTTCCTGATCACACCGCAAACCGTGGAGGAACGTATCCGCTATATCGATTCGCTTTCCACTGGATTCATTTATATGGTGTCCGATGCTTCAATAACAGGAGCAAAATCGGGGATTAGTCTTAAGCAAATTGAATACTTCAAACGAATCGAAGCTATGGAGCTAAAAAATCCCAGATTGATCGGTTTTGGTATTTCTAATGCTGAAACCTTTGACAAAGCCTGTCAATATGCTAATGGAGCAATTATTGGAAGTGCTTTTATCAAAGCCCTGGAAAAGTCAGATACAGATTTAGAGGGAAGCATCTTCGAATTCATTCATTCCATTCGAAAACCGGCTACCGTATGATTATAAAACTTGAAAAAAACCTAAACCCGCAAGTAATCGACAATCTAAAAAGCAATTTGAAGAATATCGGTTACCAGGGCAACGAGGTAAAGACTCAGTTTGATCACTATCTGATCTGTATCGGGAAGAAGCCTTTTGATCTCCGGAACGTGGGCTGTATGGAGGGAGTACAAGACATTCACAAAGTGACTGATCCCTACAAGCTGGTTTCTCGGCAATGGAGGGTGCACGATACGGTAGTAGACCTTGGGGATGACGTAAGGTTGGGCACTGGCCATTTTCAAATCATGGCCGGTCCTTGCTCTATCGAATCAGAAGAGCAAGTCGTAGGGACAGTTAAACACCTAAAGGAAAATGGAGTGCGGATAATGCGGGGGGGAGTATACAAGCCCAGAAGCTCTCCTTACTCCTTCAGGGGATTAGGGATTGAGGGTCTGAAAATGTTTCATCGTATCTGTAGTGAATATGGAGTTAAGATTATCACCGAAGTTATGATGGTGGAACAAATTGAAGACATGTTGGAATATGTCGACATCTTTCAGGTAGGAGCCCGCAACGCGCAGAACTTCAATCTTCTGGATGCCCTGGGTAAAGTGGATAAGCCTGTGATGCTCAAGCGGGGAATTTCCGGAACCATCGATGAATTATTGTATGCAGCGGAGTACGTGTTTAGTAATGGCAATGAACGGATTCTACTTTGCGAACGAGGCATCCGGTCTTATGAAAATGCCTATCGGAATACGATGGATGTCAACGCCATTGCGATGCTGAAGGATAAAACCCACTTGCCCGTGATTGGCGATCCGTCACACGGGATAGGTATCCGCAAGTTTGTTGAACCTATTGCCCTGGCTGCAGTGATGGCTGGTGCCGATGGTATCATCATGGAAGTTCATGAGACTCCAGAGAAAGCATTTTCTGATGGCCAGCAAACCTTAAATTACGACGAGGCCGGTCAGCTGTATGCCAAAATGAGACAGGCCTTTCAGATGCGCAGTGGCTGGAACTAAGTCCTCCTGCCGTTTGCCGGCTCCTGCATCCTGGATCCTGACATTTAGAACCCGATTCTCAAACCGGCGTTTGCATAGAAAAGGTTGTTACGCACTCCCGGTTGAACAGAATCAAATACCTCACTAAGGCCGAAGGTATATCCGGCATCGACGAATACAATAGCCAGATCGAGGCCCACGCCAACATTCCATCCCCACACAGAATTGCGAAAGTCATCTTTATCAAAAAGCGGATCATCACCAAGGTCTTTGCTCACGGCAAAGGAGAGGTTGGGGCCAGTAAACATTCGAAAATCGATTAATCTGGAAGTCTGAGAGCCAAGCAGTTTATATCCAATCATCAATGGTACTCTGATCCGGTTGACAGTGAACGTATTGCTTCGCTCATCAAATTCTTGCCTGAGCTCATTTGTGACAGATTCCCACATGATACCAGGTTGCACATAAAATCTACTACCTAGCTGAAGGTCCAATCCAAACTGAGATCCAAGACGATCCTCGAATTCCATACCGGATGAGGCAGTCAATGACGAAGAGTTGAAACCCAGGTGCGGTCGAATGGAGATCTGGGCCATCAAACTTATTGAGGTGATGAGAGCGAGACCAAAAGATGCTATATACCTTTTCATGACTTGCGTGTTTTTAGAGTTCATGCAGTGAATAGAAAACAGTTGTTATTGTAAAACGAGATGTGAATGGAGCATACATTTAATAGATCGTTAAAACCCGTTAGGGTTGCATTAAAGCGTGATTTAATATCGATCAAACCAGCCTTTTATCGGACCAGAGTGCTGCAAATAAATACATATCTTAGCCGTTGTATATCTGTGCGTTAAGCAAAATAATGAAGGGAAGTTCAAGATATAGCTGGATCCTGTTCGCGTGTTTCTTATTACACCAACAGGCATGGGGACAGGCAGAATTCAGGAAGTATAGCAACAACTTCCTCAGCATCGGTGTCGGTGGAAGAGCTCATGGCATGGGAGGTGCCGTTGGTGCTACGGAAAGTGACATCTTCTCCTCGCAATGGAATCCAGCCGGTCTGGCCAGGACAAATGCGCCAATGCAGGTGAGTGCCATGCACGCCGAGTGGTTCGCCGGGGTAGTCAATTATGATTTTATCGGAGTAGCTAAAAGGTTCAATGAGGAAAAGAGGGCCTATGGCGGACTGAGTGTTGTACGAATGGGAATCGACAATATTCCCAATACTATTAACCTCTTCGATCCGGATGGAAGCATTAACTACGACAATATTTCCTCTTTTTCCGCAGCTGATTATGGATTCTTCCTGTCGTATGGCAGGATGCTGGGGAACTCAAATTGGGATGTCGGTGGCAGTGTAAAGATTATCCATCGCCGGGTCGGTCCCTTCGCTACCGCCTGGGGATTTGGTCTTGATATCGGTGTACAATATCACAAAGACAAATGGCACTTTGGTGTGATGGGAAGAGACATAACGACCACTTTCAACGCATGGTCCTTCAGCTTTACCGAAGATGAGAAACGGATACTGCAGGAAACTGGCAACCTGGTACCCAAAAGCTCAACGGAGCTGACGTCCCCTACATTAATCACAGCAATGGGATACCAAGCGACCACTGGTGCAAATAGTTACCTGCTACTGGCGGCCGATCTTCATTTCACATTCGACGGCAAGCGCAATACATTGATCAGCTCGGATTTGACCAGTGTCGATCCAAGGATTGGGGCGGAGTACAGTTTCAATGAGCGCCTTTTTGTACGGGCAGGCTTGGGTAATATCCAGCAGGTGCAGGATGATCTCAATCCGGACAAGGAAAACACGATTGTCCAACCCCACTTCGGCATCGGACTTGGATTCGTCAGATTGAGAATTGATTATGCGCTGACCAATGTGGGCGACACGGAGGGCACCTCGTTCTCACACATTTTCTCTCTCCTTCTGAACTTTCACAAAAAGGAAGAGTTGGGACCATCGAATTTCTAATCATTGTGTATTACCGGCTGAAGCCTCTCAAAGTCTAAACCTTGATTTTCCAGAAGCTACTTTTATCTTTCAGCTGGCGTGAGTAAGCTAAAGAGAAACCGCAAAATCGCATTACGAACCATTTATGCTAGTATTGCTGGAAATGCATTATTGGCCTTGATCAAGGGTATTACCGGATATTTTGGAAATTCTTATGCCTTGATCGCTGATGCGATTGAATCGACCACCGATGTGTTCTCTTCTGCACTGGTTTGGTTTGGCTTAAAGTACTCGACAAAACCGGCCGATGAAAACCATCCATACGGCCATGGGAAAGCGGAACCTCTGTTCACATTTATTGTGGTAGGCTTCTTACTGATTTCCGCGGCAGTCATTATACATGAAAGCATCGAGAACATATCCACTCCCCACAAAGTGCCCAAAAATTATACCCTCATTGTTCTCGGTATCATCATATTGGTCAAAGAGGTCTTTTTTCGGTTCATACTCCGGAGGAGTAGAGAAACAAGGAGTACATCTCTTCGGGCAGATGCGTGGCACCATAGGAGCGATGCGATCACTTCACTGGTAGCATTTGTCGGTATTGGTATTGCGATCATATTTGGAGAGGGATATGAAACCGCAGATGATTGGGCAGCCCTGATCGCATCCGGATTTATTATCTACAATGCTTATCTCATCTTCCGCCCTGCTTTGGGAGAAATCATGGACGAACAACTGCATGAGGATCTGATAAAGGAGGTACGCCTCACTGCTGAAAAAGTCAAGGGAATTCTTGATACCGAAAAGTGCTTTATCCGAAAAGTCGGAATGACGTATTACGTTGATCTGCATGTCACGGTAGATTCAGACATCACTGTGAAGGAAGGACACGACATTGCTCACTTGCTAAAAGATGCGATCAAAGAAGCCCTCCCTGAAGTTGCAGATGTCTTAATTCATGTAGAGCCTTCTGAGATCTCAGACCATTGACCAACTACTGACGAATCTTTTTCTACTATCTTCAGTGAAAGGAAATTTGGAATGGTAATCAATGGTGTCTACACCGCAACCGTAACTCCCCTAAAAGATGATCTCAGTGTCAACATCGATATGTTGGTGGAGCATTGCCAAAATCTGTTGGCAAGCGGCAGCACCGGAATCGCTCTATTGGGCACCACAGGCGAAGCCAACTCCTTCTCCGTTGAGGAGCGAATGCAATTAATCGATGCAATAGCGGAGGGTCCATTGCCCAATCAAAAGATTATGGTGGGTACCGGATGCTGCGCCTTGCCCGATACGATCAGACTGACCAAGACAGTGGTGGATCATGGCTTTGGTGGTATATTGTTACTACCTCCCTTCTATTATAAGCAAGTGACCGATTCCGGTTTGTTTGATTACTTCGATCAAGTCATTCAATCTGTTGCTGCTGACATGTCCATCTTTCTTTATCACTTTCCAAAGATGACAGGGGTGGATCTCTCCATGCCGCTATTGGAAAAGCTGCTGACCGAGTATCCCAATACGATTGTGGGTATGAAGGATTCCAGTGGTGATTGGACCCACATGCGCGATATCATCAAGGCTTTTCCAGATTTCAAACTATTTGCCGGCACTGAGAAATACCTCTTAAGTACTCTGAAGAACGGAGGGGCGGGCTGTATCTCAGCTACTACCAATATCACAATCAAAATGGCAGCTAGGGTCTGGCTTGGATGGCTCAGCGATGAAGCAGATGTGCTGCAGCGAGAATTAACCAGAGCCCGCAGTTTGTTTGAAGGACTTCCATTTGTAGCAGCTATCAAACAAGTTCTGGCCAGTCGAGGTGACCTATCATGGAAATACCTCCGGCCTCCAAATTCCTCGATCAGTAAAGAGGAACTGGACACACTCTTGGAGAATCTCAAAGAATTCCCCATTT
>JAHELJ010000138.1 GCA_024644235.1 Lewinellaceae bacterium | reverse complement strand
AACAGTACTAGGAGATGCAGCATGCGCAGCAAATAATCGAGGGTACTGAAGCCGATCAGACAAGTGATACGCGCAGTACGGCTGCATCCTCAACCACCGCTACCACACAAGCCAGTAGCTCCGAGCGTCCATTTTGGGCAGGCGGAGCAGGATTCTTCCAACTCACGCAAGGAGTCAATGGAGGTCAGGTATCGTATCTCCAATTTGAAGATCTCAGGGATATGTTATTACTCGATAGTGCATCGTCAGCACATGTTTTCTGTAACAAGCGTATGGTCGATAAGACCTGGGAAACAGATACAAGTCTTTCTCTAGCCACGAACGGCGGTCCCTTTGAGACATCAACCAAGGGGCGAGTGCCGCAATGTGATGACGTATGGCTTAATGAGAAGTCTATGACTAACATCTTTAGTCTTGCACTGCTGACGGATAAGTTCCGAGTTACGTTTGATTCAGCTATCGAGAATGCATTTATGGTTCATACTCCCTACGGAATTCTCAAGTTCAAACGAGGTCCTGAGAATATATATTATACTAACCCTGACGCTTTTCAAGGAAGAACAGTATCAGATGATACAACGAAGACCAAGAAACCCATGAAGGGTCAATACGTACAGACAGTGGCGGATAATGCGCGATTTTACTCGCAGAGACAAGTTGCGAGAGCCAAGGCTGCTCGTAACCTGCTACATGCAACAGGATGCCCATCCGTTGCCGATTTGAAGAATATCCTCAAGATGAATAGCATTGCCAACTGTCCGATCACTCTGGATGACGTCGACATCGCAGAACAGATCTATGGTCCCGATGTGGCCAGCCTGAAGGGCAAAACAACAAGAAGAAAGCCAGCGCCTGTGGTACATGACCAAGTAACCATCCCCAAGGAATTGGTGGAGAAGCATAAGAACATCATTCTCTGTATTGATGCTCTTTTTGTGAACAAGATACCTTTCTTGACTACGATTTCCAAGAATATCAAGTATCGAACAGCGCACTTTTTGAAGTCGCGCACTATCAAGTCATACCACAAGGCTATAGACGAGGTGTGTGGACGGTACAACGACGCAGAATTCCAGATCGCTAGGATCGAATGCGATAGGGAGTTTAAACCGATCATGGACCCTATCAAGCGTACCATGAATATCCAGATGAACTATGCAAGCGCAAATGAGCATGTTCCCGAAATTGAGCGCAGTAATCGTGTGCTCAAGGAGCGTTGTCGAGCTGTATTCCACCATCTCCCGTACAAGGCCATTCCACGGTCAATGATTCGAGCTCTCGTCGAAGAAAGCGCCGAGAAGCTAAATTACTTCCCTCCTAAAGGTGGCTTGTCCGCTTATTATAGCCCCCATACAATATTGAAGCGACGTCGGATTACGTACGCAAAGCACTGTCAAGTGAGTTTTGGAGCATACGTTCAGGCTCACGAGGATCTTAATCCCAAGAATACCCAAGACCCGCGCACCTTGGATTGTATTTATTTGCGACCGACTGATAGTGATCAGGTCGGCCATGAAGTGCTAAATCTAGCAACCGGACAGCCCATTACACGTCATGTGGTCACTCCCGTTCCCATCACTGCTACAATTATCAATGCCGTCGAAGCCTTAGCAGCAAAGGAAGGCATGAAAGGCCTTCGAATGACGACCAAGACTGGTCAAATCTTATGGGACTCTGCTTGGACTGCAGGAGTGGATTATGCCGACGAGAATGTACATGACGCAGAAGACGAAAACGATGACCAATACATCGAGCTCCCAGGAGTGGAAATCGACGATGAAGAAGAGGAGCAACAATGGGAGGACATGGACGAAAATGAAATAGCAGACCTATTAGAGGATGCGACTAATCCAGTCCAACCAGAGCCGCAATACGGTGAAGAGGACACCGAGCAACAGCAACAAGAAGCGGCAGATACGCCCGTCGACGATAAAGACGAGGAAGAACAAGATGAAGATGTAATAGATCGAAATGACGCGGAGGAACCGCAGGTCAGGAGATCGGAGAGAATCCGTAATCCCCCAACTGATACATTCAACATCTCATCAATGAAGGGACAATCCTACAGCGGCATCGAATTATGTCAGGACAACAGAGTCGAGTACGACCAAGACATGGGTATCGTGCTTGCAAAAATAATATGCACCTTGAATGAGCGACATATCAATCGGAATTGTAAATTTGGTATACAGAATGTGGTAACTCATACGCTCAATCAGGCCATTAAGAAATGGGGAAAGGTAGCATCAGATGCAGCGCTGAAGGAAATCAGTCAATTAATGGAGCGAAAATGCTTCGTCCCAATACATGCGCATTCCCTTACTGAGCAAGAGAGGAAGCGCACCATGCAATCACTGCTTTTCCTGGTGGAGAAGCGGGATGGAACGATCAAAGCCAGACATTGTGCCAATGGAAGTGTGCAGAGAAACTGGATATCCAGTGAAAACACGGCAAGTCCGACTGTTTATACAGAATCGGTATTATTGTCGGCAGTTATCGATGCGGAGGAACGGAGAGACGTCGCAGTGTCCGATGTCCCGAATGCTTTCATCCAGACGAAGGTCAACGATACGGATGAAGACGGCAGCCGAATGGTCATGAAGATCCGGGGCGTACTTGTGGATATCCTATGCAACATGGATCCAAGCTACGCCGAATATGTGGTGATTGAACGTGGAGAGAAGGTCTTATACACCCATATCTTGAGAGCAATCTACGGGCTTCTAATTTCGGCGATATTATTCTACAAGAAGTTCAGGGCCAGCATCGAAAGAGAAGGATTCGAGGTGAATCCATACGACCCATGCGTCGCGAATAAATTGGTACATGGCAGCCAGCTTACTATTATGTGGCATGTGGACGACGTAAAGTCCAGTCACGTGAACCCTAAGGTGAACGATTCGTTCATCGCCTGGCTACAGAAGGAATACGGTAAACTTGGAGAAGTCAAGAGCTCAAGGGGTAAGAAGCATGACTACCTAGGCATGGTCCTAGATTATACTACGGACGGAGAAGTACGAATCGATATGTCCGAGTATGTTATAAAGATGGTAACCGAATTCCCAAATGATGCATTGCAGGGTCCTAAGGTTTCTAATCCTGCAAGCGAGAATTTATTTAAGGTGGACAAGAGGAGTCCCAAGCTTAATCGAGACAAGGCAGAGATATTTCATTCTTTTGTCCTTAAAGGTTTATTCCTTGCCAAGAGAGGCAGGCCGGATGTATTGTTGCCAATTGCATTTCTATGCACAAGGACCAAGGAGCCGACCGAGTCGGATTGGAACAAATTGGTTCGCGTTATGAAATTTTTGCAACAAACTTCGGACGATCAGCTAACGCTCAAAGCAGATGGATCCCATATATTAATCTGGAGCGTTGATTCCTCATTCGCTGTCCACGACGATTTCCGTAGCCATACAGGTGGTGCCCTCACAATGGGCAAGGGAGCAATTACTTCCATATCTGCCAAGCAGAAAGTAAACACGCGAAGTTCGACGGAGGCCGAGGTAGTAGCCGTCGACGATGTGGTGGGCCCCATCCTATGGACACGCTACTTCATGGAAGAGCAAGGCTACGAGATAAGAGATAATGTCCTGTTACAGGACAATCAAAGCGCCATCCGCTTAGAATCGAATGGCAGGGCAAGTGCCGGTAAGAGGTCACGACATCTAAATATCCGATACTTCTTTGTTACGGACCACGTTACGAAGGGCCTCATATCAATACGGTTCTGTCCAACGGACGACATGGACTCAGATTATCATACCAAGCCACTACAAGGTAAGAAATTCGAGAAGTTTCGGCGCCGAATTATGGGGTTTGATTAAAATGAACGCCCACTAGCTTGAGTCACTGAGAGTCGTCTGCGGTTCACGCCGCAAATTTGAATCATGAGTTGAATTTGATTAATTCGACTTAAGATTAGCAGGATTCGCGTTCGTCACAGATCAGCGAATTCGAGCAACTCATTTGTTCCATTCTGACGAAGACATCAACCGACAGCTATGACGGAGGTTGACGCAGTATACCAGCGTACGCTCACATTGGAAGCTTTCCATAAATCGCGAGCAAAGATAGAAGGCGATAAGTTCTTCCGTAAGTTATCGAAGAAGGGCTTAATAAGCCATGTAACCGAGATGGGCATGACGGCGGAACAACTACGGGGTCGCATGGTTCAATTCGGGAATTGTACCAACTGCTTTAGGGTCGGGTCGATATACGAGCCCTGTCCAACATGTAACGCCCCGAACGTACCCCAGTATCTTTTCATGCCGATGTGGACGGAGCTACATTGTTTCGTGAACCCGCGTTTTATATCCAAGATGTACGACAATACTACAGTCCCCGTGTCGCGGCCAGAACCCTATCGGGTTCAAGCCGAAAGGAGATCTCGCCGACGCGAAGATGATCCTACAATTTCAGGTCCAATATTGGGTTTGTTTAGAGAACCAGTTGATGTCATGATCCGCAATCGAATGCGAGCGAGAGGAGAACGAAGAGAGAACCATTTGGAGCGACTCCTCAGATACATCGTCTACGGACGATGGGAGAAAGCATATGAATATTATAAAGAGCATCTTGAGGAGATCGGTGATCCAAATGAATTAAAGGGGATCACTATTATTGATAATCCAGCTAATCCCCCTTGAATTCGAGGATGAAGATTCAGAGCCAAGCCGTCCATTGTCCAGCAGGAGTGTGTTGGAGGGAATCAAGAAACAGGTTATGAGCAATGGTGTCAACCTGAAAGCGAACCCCAAGGTAACATCGAGAAAGGTTGAAGATCTTGAGAGATCTCATTGTTCTTTTGTTCGGCTGCACCACAACCTAAGAGTAATAAGTCATCCAGTATTCCTCTTTGCTTCTAGAAATAGGTAGCATAGGACTGCAAGTAACGATTGCCGCGATATCCTAAATCGTTGGATAAGCAGAGGTACTGCCCCGGTAATCGTTCTGCTCAAGACGAACAAAAGAACAATCCTGTGCAAGTATCTCGTAGGAACTAGTACGAGAGCACAGTAACGAGCTGTAATCATGACCACTCAAGGTAGAGGACGTGGTAGAGGCTCATATTCCTCAGGGAGGGGAAGAGGTCGTTTCAATCGGACACGATCTCAGCAGAAGACTGAAAGCAGGAAGACGCTTCAAGATTATACCTATTATATCGGTTCAGCCAAGCAGGCTAGTGACTACAACACCGTCACTAAATACCTTATCAACTATGTCCGCAAGACCTATACCAATGGCGACGACATAGCCAATGCTTTAGACGAAGGTACACCAGTGGATATCAACGATTGGAAACCAACATTGTCCATTAGTGCCAAGGACCAGGTTAAGGAAAAGCAAGAATACGAAGCTGAAACCGAAGAATACAAGATTTTGTACAAGGCTGAAGTGGACTCTTGGATACGCAGGAAGGATACGTATAGATCCAACGTCGGAAGGGCGTATGCATTGCTATACGAGAGATGCAACAAGGCAATGCAATCGAAATTACAATCCCGCAAGGATTTCGACACTATCAAGGGAAACCCATTCAAGCTCTTGGAAGCCATTAAGGAGCATTCAGTCAGCTACCAGGAAAACAAGTACCCCATGACAAGCATCACCGACGCGATTAGGAATATTGTCAATCTTAGACAAAAGGAGGACGAATCGTTGATAGACTATACTCGACGATTTAAAGTCGCCCGGGATGTATTGAAGTCCCAGATAGGAGGACCATTAATACTTGCACCAGTCGCTAAAAATATATCAGGATATGACCCGAAGGATCCAGACAAGGTACGAGAATGCGAAGAAGAAGCCTACCAACAATGGCTATCTTACGTATATGTTAGCAACACCGATAAAGCCAAGTATGGAACCCTTATTTCCGGTCTATCAAGCCAGTTTGCGCTAGGTCAAGACCAATATCCGAAGACCATCGTGTCAGCGACGAATGTGCTAAGTAATCATCGTTTCGACTCAGCCTATACAGACAGAGAGAAGAAGCGCAAGGCTAATCGAGACAAACAGAAGCTGGAGCACGACGAACAAGTGCTAGAACCAGACGAGGAACAGCGTGAGGCAGCATTCGCGCAGTTCGAAGGCAAGTGTTGGTGCTGTGGCAAGCAAGGTCATCGATCTCCGAAATGCCCTCAGAAGAATAAACCGAAGTCTGAATGGGCGATTAATAATACCAAGGAAATGCAGCACGCGCAGCAAATAATCGAGGGTACTGAATCCGATCAAGCGAATGACGCGCGCAGTACGGCTGCATCCTCAACCACCGCAACCACACAAGCCAGTAGCTCCGAACGTCCATTTTGGGCAGGCGGAGCAGGATTCTTCCAACTTACACAAGGAGTCAATGGAGGTCAGGTATCGTATCTCCAATTTGAAGATCTCAGGGATATGTTATTGCTCGATAGTGCATCGTCAGCACATGTTTTCTGTAACAAGCGTATGGTCGATAAGACCTGGGAAACAGATACAAGTCTTTCTCTAGCCACGAACGGCGGTCCCTTCGAGACATCAACCAAGGGGCGAGTGCCGCAATGTGATGACGTATGGCTTAATGAGAAGTCTATGACTAACATCTTTAGTCTTGCACTGCTGACGGATAAGTTCCGAGTTACGTTTGATTCAG
>JAHELJ010000137.1 GCA_024644235.1 Lewinellaceae bacterium | reverse complement strand
TAGAGACACAACTCTTCAGCCACGATCTTTACCGGTTTCAGACATTCTTTCGCAAAGGAAGAATCAGGTCATCGACTTAGTACAGTCATGGGATCAAGAACTGGAACAAGAGATTCTTGCAGAAAATTTCTATCTCGACAAATCTCGGGAACATCGAAAGCATGAGGTTGATAGCCTTCTGACTTCAGCGGGAAAAATTCTGGATTCTGAGGCTCTTATTCCCAGTAATCAATTGCGAGGCCGATTCTCTATTACCACCGAAAATGGTAAGCTCAATGTTTTCTTCACCCTTAGTCCAGAAGCGAATCCCCGGGTTCAACGTCTTGACATTTCTTTTCAGAAGTCGGAGGTAAAAAAATAGAATACTTTCTCCGATTAAGTTGTTTGTTCAGTTCTTACAATGGCGGAAATACTTGTTGGAAAGTAAAGGCTCGTTTCGTAGGACCATGACGGGTGAGATGAAGCAACATTTGCTTTGCTTCCTCAGGGCTGGGTATGTGCCCGGCAACTACCCACCAAAGCACCATGTGAGGTTCGGTCGGCTTTTCAAACCAGTTGCGGCGCTTCCTCATAATTTCTTTATGGTTTGAGTCATAAACAAAGCTCTTGAGGTGAGGTATCGACTCCCACACAGACATATTGACGATGATCAGTGGATCATTAAATACGCTAATAGCGGTAGCATTTCCAGTCTCATCCTTAAGTCTCCAAACAAAACCATCGCTCTGCTCTGCCAACTCATTGATTCGATCCAGGTTATCGACAAAATCCTTGATCTGAGGATGATCGATCGGCTGGAGTAAGCGGGCTATATTCAGCTGGGCAAGGTGGTACATATTGCTTGAACTTTGTTAGATTAAGTTTACAATGTTATAGTACAGGAATAGACCAAACAAGTAGTAACTGAAACGAAACCAGGTCACCCATAAGTGAATAATTATGAAAACAAAGGAAGAGAAGAGATGTGCTGTTAGCGAAACAATTGATTTGATATCAGCAAAATGGAAACCTTGCATTCTTTGTCACTTGTTAGATTCCCGAAAAAGATTTGGGCAGCTCCTGAGAAGCATTCCAAATGTGAGCAAGAAAATGTTAGCCCAGCATCTGAAAGAATTGCAGGCCGATGGCCTGATAAGCAGACGGAGCTATGGAACAATTCCTCCGCGCGTGGACTACTTTCTCACTGACAAAGGCAGGAGTCTGGAGCCAGTCTTATTAGCCCTGGAAAATTGGGGGTTGACAAATCTGCAACGGGTGCACTGCATAGAAGACATGATGGTATATGCAGCTCATCAGAAATAGCCGAGGCCTTGAGTTCACTGCATAAGGTAGATTCAGTACGCTTGTGGCACGCTGCCGAATTCACTATCTTATGCGTGTTAGTTGCTCGAATTTGAGACGTGGTTAAAACATAACGGATTATGTCGCATAATCTCAGCGAATTATCAGGAAGAAAAGGGCTAACAGACAATCTGTTCACCCGCCTGGGTGAATTAGCGATAAAGGATGGCACTCCCAGTGTTGAGGAACTTGAGAAATTAGCACATGAATTTCTGATAGGTTCGGCCAACACGTATGGCGCCATTACCTTCTACGATTTTCTAAAACCGGAAAACCGCGACAAGAAAATATACGTGTGCAACGGCACTGCATGTCTATGTGCCGGAAGTCAGGAGTCACTCATTGAAAACCTAAATCACCATTTTCAAGCTGATGAGATCGGCCATATGACCTGCCTGGGACGATGCCATGAAAACCATGCTTTTCATTATGACGGAAGAAATTATTCAGGTCCGGCAGTGGCGGAAAATTTGGAGGGCCTTTTTAGCGGCAATGGAATTAATGGTGATGATAAATATCGCATCAAATCCTCCGGTACACAGATTCTGACATCCCCATTTCCCGGAATCGAAGATTACTATAAACCCTTGCTTACAGCTCTAGAGAGAAAGCCTGAAGTCCTCCTTGAGGAGATCAAAACATCCGGAGTGAGGGGTCGAGGAGGAGCCGGCTTTCCACTCGGTCTTAAACTGGAGTTTTGCCGGAACGAATCAAGCGACATCAAGTTCATTATCTGCAATGCTGACGAAGGTGATCCTGGCGCCTACTCCGATCGTTATCTCCTGGAGCTCCAGCCCCATTCGGTGCTTTTCGGAATGCTGACAGCAGGATATGTCACAGGTGCAAAACATGGTGTATTATACATTCGGGCTGAGTATCCGGATTCTATCGCCATTTGTAAAAATGCGATTGATGAGCTTAGAGAAAAAGGTCTGATGGGCAAGGGCATTGGTGGGACCAATTTTGATTTTGATGTTAAAGTCATTAGTGCGAAAGGATCTTATATCTGTGGCGAGGAGACCGCCTTAATCAATTCCATCGAAGGGCAACGCCCGGAAGTTAGGATCAGACCTCCCTACCCTGCTCAGCAAGGGCTTTTCAACAAGCCTACGATAGTAAATAACGTCGAAACCCTGGCCACGCTTCATTATATCATATCTAATGGTGGAGCAGCTTGGAAGGCCATCGGTACTAGTAAATCTTCAGGCACCAAACTGATCTGCCTTGACAGTTTTTTTAAGCATCCGGGGCTTTATGAGGTGGAAATGGGCACCCCACTCAAGACAGTGGTTGATGACCTCGGAGGCGGTTTCAAAAGGCCGGTAAAGGCCTTGCAAATCGGAGGTCCATTGGGAGGGTTAGTCCCTGTCTGGAAAATTAGTGATCTAACCATCGACTTTGAATCCTTTGCGGAAAACGGATTTTTGCTTGGCCATGCCTCAGTTGTTAGCATACCGGAAGATTTTCCAATCCTGAGGTTCATCGAGCATCTTTTCGAGTTTGCCGCCTATGAGAGTTGCGGAAAATGTTTCCCCTGCCGGTTAGGCACTAAGCGAGGTCAGGAACTAGCCGCCAAAGCGCTTGAATCAGACTATAAGATCGATAAAAAACTTCTCACTGATTTATTGACGACACTGGAAGAGGGATCCCTCTGCGCCCATGGTGGGGGTATTCCCTTACCTATTCGCAATGCATTGCAACATTTTGAGTCGGAATTGAGCGTTTATTTGGAAGACAAACTTTGAAATCCCAATCGACTTATTCACAAAGAGACATTATGAGCGCAACAGATATCACCAGCAAGCAATTTGATCAGAAAGCCGCAGGAACCACTGCTACCAATGGAAGTCCAACACAGATGGCTTTTGTAGACGGTCAATCATTTCCGATGCAGGAAGGTGAAACAATACTCTCTTTTTTGCGAAGATATCAAGGAGAAGATTTCATCCCTACGCTTTGTGATGCACCAAATCTCAAGCCGTTTGGTTCCTGCCGTGTCTGTAGTGTCGAAGTGGCCCAGGAAGCGAACGGTCCAAAAAAAACGGTGGCGTCCTGTCATGCGCCAATCTCTGCCGGGATGCACATTTATCCGCATTCCGAATCAGTCAAAGAACTCAGGAAAAACATCATAGAACTGGTACTGACTGACCATCCACTGGATTGTCTCACTTGCGAGGTCAATGGCAATTGTGAGCTTCAAGATGTTGCAGCTCGGGTCGGGATCAGAGAAGTCAGATACCCGGCCGGCGCCAACCATCTGGATCGTGAGAAAGATCTTAGTCATCCCTATATGACCTCCGACTTGTCTAAATGCATCAATTGTTATCGTTGTGTTCGAGCTTGTGATGAGGTACAGGGAGAATTTGTGCTGAGTATGGCTGGTCGTGGCTTTGATGCTTATATCATAAAGGGAACAGACCAAACCTTTATGGAATCAGACTGTGTAAGCTGTGGTGCCTGCGCGCAAGCATGTCCCACTTCAGCCATTTCCGATATTTACCAATCAAAATCAATTACCACGACAGAAACCACCCGGACGATTTGTACCTATTGTGGAGTGGGGTGCAATCTGGATGTCTCTACCAGCAACGGAGATGTCGTGAGTATCCGTGCGCCTTACGATGCCGAGGTCAATGAGGGCCACACCTGCTTGAAAGGTAGATATGCTTTTAAGTTCTACAACCACCCTGAGAGGCTTACCTCTCCTATGATAAAACGAAATGGACACTTTGAAGAAGTCAGTTGGGATGAGGTCTACGACTATATGGCAGAAAGATTTCTTCAGTATAAAGCGGGATTTGGACCGGATTCGATTGCCGGAATCTCATCCTCAAGATGCACAAATGAAGAAAACTACCTGATGCAGAAATTTATCCGGGCAGTCATTGGAACAAACAACATCGACGGATGTGCACGGGTTTGTCATTCTCCCACTGCTTTGGGTATGCAACGTACTTTTGGTACTGGCGCCGCTACCAATTCAATAGCCGATCTCCAGTACGCTGATTGCGCTATGATCATTGGTGCCAACCCTACCGATGCCCATCCGGTGACAGGAGCACGATTCAAGCAATTTGCGATAGATTCCAGTAAAGTGACGATTGTAATAGATCCTCGCCGAACAGAAATAGCTAGGTATGCGGACTACCATCTCGCTTTGCGGCCAGGAACAAATGTGGCTGTGTTAAACATGATGATGTACTACATCATCAGGGAAGGACTGGCCGATGAAGAATTCATTGCTGCCCGTACCGAAGGCTTCGATGAATATAAGAGTGAGCTGCTTGGCATAGACATCGATCAGATGGAAGCTGTGTCGGGAGTTGATCGCGATCTGGTACGACGGGCTGCAATTGCCTATGCTACTGCACCAAATGCCATGTCATTCCATGGCTTGGGGGTCACTGAGCATTTCCAGGGAACATTTGCAGTGATGCAGATTGCGGATCTCGCCCTTCTAACCGGAAATATCGGACGTCCTGGTGTAGGTGTCAATCCATTGCGCGGGCAGAACAACGTACAAGGAAGCGCCGACATGGGCGTACAACCTCATCAAGGTGCTGGCTATTTAGATGTCACCGATGCTACCATAAATTCCAAGTACAGTGAGTTCTATGGTGTACAGGTTCCAAAAGAAATTGGCTACAAGATCCCCGAGATGTTTGATGCGGCACTTGCTGGCAAGTTGAAAGCGATCTGGATCATCGGAGAAGATGTAGTTCAAACTGATCCCAACACACAAAAAGTGATACGGGCGCTGGAGGCTACCGATTTTGTAGTGGTACAGGAATTGTTTATGACCGAAACCGCCAAATATGCGGATGTAATTTTACCTGGTGCTTCCTTCCTGGAAAAGTCAGGAACGTTTACCAATGGTGAGCGGCGGGTCCAGGCGGTGCGACAAGTAATCGAGCCCCTGCCGGGCACAAAACCTGATGGTCAGATCATAATCGATATGATGAACCGCATGGGCTATGCACAGCCTGACTATACTCCGGATGGAATGTTGACCGAGATTTCTCAGATTGTACCATTTTTTGCCGGTATCAAATGGGAGGAGCTTGGGATCAATGGCAAGCAGTGGCCAGTGCATCCCGATGGCACTGACACCAAGATTCTGCATCAAACGGAGTTTAAACGAGGAAGAGGAAAGTTCGAATTTCATGCTTTCGAAGAATCACAGGAATTACTGGACCACGCCAGGGACTACCCATATATATTAACGACCAACCGGGAATTGGAACACTACAATTGTGGCACTATGACGCGCCGGACAGACAATGAGAAGATCCTCAGTAGTGATTATCTCATGATCCATCCAGATGATGCTGCCAAACATTCAATAAACGAAGGAGACATGGTGTGCATTGAATCAGCGAGAGGTAAAGTCGATGTCAATGCCCGCATCACCGATGAAGTGAATCCTGGCATATTGAGCACAACATTCCATTTTCCTGACATCATGGTAAACATGATCACTTCAGATATACACGATTCAGAGGCCCTGTGTCCGGAGTATAAAGTAGTGGCTGTTCGGATCAGAAAATCGAAAGGAAAATTCAAAGCCCAACAAGCTCTGTAGATCAGCAGAGATAGATTGTTCCCTCCGGTTTCGACACTATCGCTCGATCCAGTGTTTTCTATCAGTCACTGACTTGAGTTTAACAGAACATGGATACTGGCTGTAAAAATCAACAGACCTTCATTAACTTGGGGCGATTATTCAAATAGTAAACGAGAGAAACCATTAGACTATGAAGAACTCACCTGATCAATCAAATACCTCGCGGCGGTCATTTTTAAAGCAAAGTGCATTGGCTTCATCATTCTTTATCGTACCTAGGCATGTGCTGGGAGGCAAAGGCTATACCTCACCCAGTGACCAACTAAACCTCGCAGCGATAGGTGCCGGAGGAAAGGGTTCCAGCGATATTTCGAATGCATCAGTCGGTGGACGAGAGCGCGTAGCAGCATTATGTGATGTTGATTTTTCAGGTACTGCAAAAAGAGCCGTTGATGCATTTCCTGATGCGAAAAAATACCATGACTACAGAGTGATGTTGGATCAGGAGCCAGGGATAGATGCGGTGACGATCTCCACCCCTGATCACGTACATGCTCCTGCAGCGAAATTTGCGATGGAGCGAGGCATTCATGTGTATGTTCAAAAGCCGATGACCCACAACATCCGTGAGGCCCGAGTCTTGACTGAAATGGCCAGGGAACAGCAAATAGTGACTCAGATGGGAAATCAGGGAGGTTCAAATCCACTACTGGGGATGGTACAAGGATGGGTAGACTCTGGTGTTA
>JAHELJ010000136.1 GCA_024644235.1 Lewinellaceae bacterium | reverse complement strand
CCGGCGACCAATTCCTTTTGAATGACTGAAATCAACTTGTTAGTCAATTAGATTTTTCCCCTACTGATCAAGATGAAGGTGACGAGGGCGGGATTATCTTGGCGATGATCCCGTAGATGGGGAGGCTTAAATTCCAATTTTGCAGTCGGTTCCTTCGTCACCTTATTTTTTTATGATCCATCTGACCACCTAGCGAGCTTGACGTCATTTGGGCTCATAAAAAAAGCCCCGTATTCCGGGGCTTGCAAAATTTGATTTGCGGGCTTGGTCGCCGGCGACCAATTCCTTTTGAATGACTGAAATCAACTTGTTAGTCAATTAGATTTTTCCCCTACTGATCAAGATGAAGGTGACGAGGGCGGGATTATCTTGGCGATGATCCCGTAGATGGGAGGCTTAAATTCCAATTTTGCAATCGGTTCCTTCGTCACCTCATTTTCTTATGATCCATCTGACCATCGAGCGAGCTTGACGTCATTTGGGCTCATAAAAAAAGCCCCGATTCTCGGGGCTTGCAAAATTTGATTTGCGGTGAGGGCGGGATTCGAACCCGCGGTACCCCTTTCAGAGTACGCCGGTTTAGCAAACCGGTGGTTTCAGCCACTCACCCACCTCACCAGCGGCTTTGTTTACAGGCCTGTAAAGATATAAAATTGCCCCGTTTATATGCCGATAGCTCATTCGTCGAATTCGTTGGATTTCGGAATTTATGGTAAAGGTGCTTTTCTTTTTAAAGGCATTAGTTTCACTTTTATTTGTAGTTATGAATCTCCCCAAGAGAAATACCTTCTCACTTGGAATCACCATTGCCGTTTTAGCGGCAATCCTCTTTTCCACAAAAGCGATCATCATCAAATTGTCATACCGTTATGATGTTGATGCGGTTTCTCTGCTTTTGCTACGGATGGCATTCGCAATGCCGTTCTATTTTGTGATAGTTATCAAATTAAGTCGGGCTAATCTGGAACACTGGCGGAAAGTACCTACCAGATACTGGCTCTTTCTGGCAGTCGTTTCGGCTCTCGGATATTATCTGTCTAGTTTTTTGGATTTCAGTGCTTTGAAGTTTGTTGATGCCGGATTGGCCCGGGTGATCCTTTTTGTTTATCCTACATTCGTGGCCTTAATGACGTTTGCATTCTTCAAGGAACGTCTATCCAGATTGCAGCTTTCCGCCCTGGTCACCACTTATCTGGGTTTGTTCTTCGTGTTTGGTCGGAATATTCAGAACATTTCCCTTAGCCAAAGTTTTTGGATGGGTACCACACTATTGTTACTCTGCGCATTTTTCTTCGCTTTGTTCCTGGTAGCCAGTCAATGGCTAATTCCCCGTTTCGGATCGGCGTCCTTTACTTCTTTTTCCATGATTTTAGCAGCTATCTATGTGATCATACACTTTTTGTCCACCCATGATCTTTCCCAGATTTTCCATCTGCATCACCACGTATATCTGTATGGCTTAGCCATCGCTTTTTTTGCTACGGTGATACCTTCCTATATGATGAATGATGCCATACGGATGATTGGAGCTACTAGAGTGGGAATCCTGTCCAGTATTGGCCCCGTCTGCACGATCTTACTGGCCTATTGGCTGCTTGATGAGCGGATGAATTTCGAACAAATTGTGGGAGCTGCATTGGTAATCGCAGGCGTCACTCTCGTTGGAGTCGAGAAGAGAAGACAGGCAGATATAGATAGCTTGCAGGATCCAATCAAGTCCGGTCCGCCAGCATTAGAACGGTAAGGCTTCTGGCGCCATGCGCGCCTACTACCAATGCTTGTTCGATATCTGCAGTCTTGGAAGGGCCGGCTACAAAAACTCCAAATCCAATTTTCTTGAGATCAATCTGAGTATAGGCCTGATGCATATTGCCAACTATGCAATCATCCTTTATTACAATCACCAGATGCTGACAAATAAAAGGTAGGATTCGATGAGTGAGAGCATTTTCCGGGATCCATATTGCACCATTCTCGGCAACAGCAATTTCACCCAGTACAACTGCAACCTCAATGGACGCCAACGAAGCAGGATCAGCTTCTGGTTTCAATGCGACATTTCCGGAATATGGAGGGAATGTGGAGGCAATTAAATTAACACCAGGGAAAGTTTGAAAAATTACTTCGGATACATTGCCTTCTACTCTGATGACCCTGGTGCCCACAGCGCGGCAGGCTTTTTCAAACTGAGCTGTTAGCGGCTCCTCCTGTATCACCTTCGATGGAATGACAGGATGCTCACATAGGTCTCCTTTCGCAACGGAGATGGCATCAAGGATCTGCTCGCGAGGAGATTCAATCACATTACCATCCTCTTTTTGTGTCGATTGATCTTGTGATCTAATCCTTTTGAAATTTGTCATCTCTTTTGATTCAACTTTCTCTTCCGTTTTCTTGATGATGTCTGGTTTGTTTTTTCTTAACCATGATTTAAAGCTTTCCTCAGCATCAGGAAGCTCTCTGTTTCTACCCCAAATATTTAGTGGATTGTATAGAAGAAAACGGGGCATCCAGCGTTGGGCAGACTGGATCCAGGCACCGTATCGGTCCATCCTATCAGGGTTGGTAAGTACCTTCGCTGTATGTCTGAGCATAGAGCGCTTACTTTTACTGAAAAGGTCATTTGCTCCTATTTCTTGCCGCCATTTATATAGTTGCTCATGGATGTCAATCTTCACTGGACAGACATCCGTGCAGGAGCCACAGAGCGATGAAGCAAACGGAAGGGTACTGTATTTTTGCAGATCACGGCCGGGCGTAAGAATTGATCCAATTGGACCGGGAATGCTATCTCCGTAGCTGTATCCTCCGCTTCTTCGATATACCGGGCAGGTATTCATACAGGCACCGCATCTGATACATTTCAGACCTGATCTGAAGTCAGGCTGGGCCAGATGCTGGCTTCGACCATTGTCAAGGATAACAATATGCATTTCGCCACCCTTTTTTGGCCGTTGATGGTGCGACGTATATATCGTAATAGGTTGGCCAGTTGAACTTCTGGCCAATAATCTGATAAAGACACCTAAATCTGCCACCATCGGAACGATCTTTTCCACTCCCATGCAGTGAATTTGTATCGGCACACGATGTACTCCCATGTCTGAGTTTCCTTCATTAGTGCATACTACCACCGAACCGGTTTCTGCTACGGCAAAGTTTACTCCGGTTAGAGCAGCCTCGGCATTCATGAATTTGTGTCGAAGCACTTGCCGGGCCGTTTCGGTTAGATATTGAGGATCGGAATTTCCAGCTTCGGTTTGGATCTTTTGATGGAAAGTCTCACTGACCTCTTCCTTTCTTAGGTGGATGGCTGGTGCTACAATGTGACTGGGTCGCTCCTTGCGAAGTTGAATAATCCATTCACCTAGGTCGGTATCTACGACCTCAATTCCGTTCGCTTCTAAAAAAGGATTCAAATGGCACTCCTCGGTCAGCATGGACTTGCTCTTGACCATTCGGCTAATGCCATGCCGTTGAAGAATGTTCAAGACGGTTTGATTGTGCTCGGTAGCATCTCGTGCCCAATGAACTTGGGCACCGTTTGATTGAGCGGCTCGTTCGAATTCCACCAGGAAGCTGTCAAGATTGGACAATACGTTGTCCTTTATTTGGGAAGCAAGGTTCCTTAGTTCTTCCCAATCCGATACCTGTTGAGCAGCCTGATCCCGCTTTCTTCTGAAGTTGTACAAAGCTTCATTATGCCAGTCAGTACGTGACTCATCAAGGATGAATTGACGAGCCTTGGTGGCGTGATCGATATTTTCTTTTTCCTTATCCATTAGCAGTGAGGATTTCGACAAGATGGATCGTTTTCAATTTTTCACCCTGTCTCCGAATAAGGCCATCGAGATGCATGAGGCAACTCATATCTCCGGAAGTAATGTATTGCACCTGATTGTCTAGGTGATCTTTAATTCTATCTCGACCCATTTTTATCGAAACTGCTTCTTCCATCACCGAGAACGTGCCTCCAAAACCACAACATTCGTTTGGAAACTGAAGTGGCATAAGTTCCAAACCGTCGACCATTCCCAAAAGTTGCTCCCATTTTGAATAATTTCCAGTCATCAGCTCACTTGGACTGGCCAGCTTCAATCCACGAAGTCCATGACAACTCTGATGTAGTCCAACCCGGTATGGAAAAATGGCATTAAGAGTATTAATATTCATGACATCCAGAAGAAATTCTGCGATATCAAGAGTCTTATTCCGAACATGACTCACTTCTTTAGTCTGGTCAAGAACATCATAGTGGTGCCTTACATGGTAGACGCAACTGGCTGAGGGTGCTACGATGTAGTCATATTCAAGAAATGTCTTCACATAGTGGTGATAAATGGGAATTGCCTCTGTTTCCATCCCACTGTTGGCAATTGGCTGACCGCAACAAGTCTGTCCAATAGGAAACACCACATTACAATTCAGTTTCTCCAATAATGATAGGGTAGCGATAGCCACCTTCGGGTAGAATTGATTGACATAGCACGGAATAAACAGACCGATATTCAAAGGTAAGTGTCTTTACTACGATTAAAGTAAGACATTCGATACTCGAAAAAAAATGGCGAGCTATGAGCAGCCCGCCAATTTAACAGAAGTTTATTTTTGATTAGAAGTTGCTGATCAGTCCCTGGCCCTCGATCCAGGGTGCCCCAGCTTTCTGCAGAGCCCTTTCGATAGCAGGGAGATCTTCATTTGTAATCTTACTTAGATTCTCTTTTAAAATTGTCAATTGCTTTTTGCCAATTTCAACAGTAGCCTTATGCATGGGTGTTGGTCCGTAGGTAGTACGCATTCCACGAATACCGACATTCATCCTGTTTCTCGGAGTGGGATCTGTCCGCTCCCCAATTTCATCCTTGGTCTCGCTACCACTCATCTGGCTTTCCAAAGCAAATAAGTCAGCCCTCACTTTATGGATTTTAGAAATAATTTCATCAACAGGTCCATCCACGCTTTGCACAGCAGTCTGCATGGCTTTGATCATGTCAAGGCTCTTATCCAATACCGTTGAGGTGGCAGTGATGTCTTGCTGAAATAGCTCCAGGTCTTTCCGGAAAGCGATAATGTCGCCGTATGAAGCTCCCGGTAATGCTCCTTCGCGTAGTGGTTTTACCTCAAAACTTTGAGGTTCGGAGAGTGGGGTGATTACACCATCGACAACTTGAGACATGGAGACAGAGTAGTTTCCTGGTGTGACCATGAAGCCTCCATCTCCCGAAGACCTCTCCTGCAGCTTGATTCCACTTTTTGAAGCGTGATTCAGGTTCCAGCTAACGCGATTAATACCTTTTGAAGCTTTCCCCTCCACGCGGTTCACTACCTGACCATCCTCATCGGTGATGGTAAACCAAATTTGCGGTTCTTCCTGGCTTTGCTCGGCTTCGAGCACATCCCATCCTGGGAAATCGATATCGGCATCTTGCTTTGCAAGTTCCTTTTCCCTTTCCTTTCGCATCGCTGACAATGACTTGAGGCTATCGGGCAGATAGTATGTAAAAGTTGCCCCGAACGGGGGATTGTCGGCGGCGTAGTTTGAAGACCCTTGCGAGCTTACGATTGACCGTCGATCATACCACCATGCATCCTTGACTTCGAAGAGGTGTGCACCAGCTAATAGTTCTTCCGATACCTGACGCAATGGAGTATAATCATCCAGGATATAAAATCCACGACCAAAGGAAGCAGCTACCAGGTCGTTCTCCCGACGTTGAATGGTAATATCCCTAAACGAGATTGTTGGTACTCCTCCTTTCAGTTTAATCCATTTGCTACCACCATCGATAGTGAAATAGATGCCAAATTCTGTTGCTGCAAATAGCAGATCAGACTCCTCATGATCCTGAACAATACGCCAAATCAATGTCCTGTCTGGCATGTCGCCTGCGATGGAAACCCAGTTCCTGCCCCGATCTGTACTCTTGATCAGATAAGGTTTGAAATCACCATACTTGTGGTTATCCAGAGCGACGTAGACTGTATAGGCATCATAAAGATCTGCTCGAACATCATTGATAAAAGCCATGTCTGGCACCAAAGGAATTGAACTCAGTTCGATTTTGCGCCAACTCTGGCCACCATCCTCTGTAATCTGGATGATTCCATCGTCTGTGCCAGCGTAAATCAAACCCTCTTTTAGAGGTGATTCTGCCAGGGAGGTGATTGTATTGTAGTTCGACATGGCATTTACATCCCAGGGATTGTCCCAACTTTGCTTTTTGCCCATGATCGGTAGGTCAATACGTTCCTGGTTCCTGGTGAGATCACCTGAAATGGCATCCCAGCTGTCTCCTCGGTTGTCAGATCGCCATACCCGCTGGGAGGCAAAATACAATCGGGTAGGATCATGTGGACTCACCAAAATCGGTGCATCCCAGTTATATCGTTCATAGCTTTCGCCTTCACCAGCTTGCGGTTGAATATATACCTGTTCTCCGGTGATCCGGTCGATCCGGTGCAGTCCGCCTTGCTGAGTTTCAGCGTACATAATATTGGGATTACCGGGTTCGGTGGCAGACTGGTGTCCATCTGCACCCAATGTTTTGAACCAATCCGCATTCCGGATACCGTGCTCATTATCGGTTTGAGAAGGTCCACCATGAGAACCATTGTCCTGGGTACCTCCATAAACCATGTAAAAAGGTTCGGAA
>JAHELJ010000135.1 GCA_024644235.1 Lewinellaceae bacterium | reverse complement strand
CTTTATGTCCTGTACTCATAAGAAAACACATCAGACAAAAGACACAAACTCCAGGAACATATCTACCTCAAGCATAGGATACAGGGAGCTCAAAGGACAGATCTTTACGAATTTGACCCGGAAGGGAATGATCCCTGGTTCCAAAGGATTGATAATTTTTTCAGATTACAATGAAAATCAATCGATAAGTCATAAAAGACCCGGCAAAATGTATAATGTTCGGGACCGATTGTTAACGACACTAAATAGGAGGAAGATTTTTTTCTTCCAGAAAAACATTGAATCGTGGATCCTTCCTTAGGGGTTCAAAGTCGGGCCAGGTGCGCACCCAGGGCACCCAGGTATCCTGAGGTTTATGATTCAGCCAATAGAATGCTTCATCGAGGTCACCCAGGGTTGTATAGATCATTGCCAGTCCAAAAGCGGTTCTTGGTGTGATTTCATTTGCTCTAAGCTCCTCCAGTATTTTCATTGCTTTTTCCTTTTGACCGGCTATAAAATAGGTATGACAAAGTGCCCAGGTCCAAGTCGGATTGATCTTTATTGCCTTCAGATGTGCGTCGATAGCCTGTTGGTACCAACCCTTTTGTGTATATACATTACCTAACATCCACCAGGCATGCCCAAAATTGGGATCAATTTCCAAGGCGTTTTCTACCTCTACAATAGCTTTGTCGAATTGACCATTCCAATAATATAAACTACCCAGGTCAGCAGTATATATAGTCATTAAAGGATCTAATTCTTTAGCCAACTGGTTTTCTCTAAAGGCTTCTTCCATTCGTCCGTGGAGCACGAGGTACCAGGCATAATTAAAATGACTCATAGCTAAATTGGGATTTAAAGTATTGGCGTGTTTAAAGGATCGTTCTGCCCCCTCCCAATCACCTTCAAAATAGGCTTTGACACAAGCCAATGAAGCGTGGGCTTCTGCCAATGTAGAATCAAGTTTAATTGCTCTTTGAGCTGCTGCTCGACCACGCTTCCACGTTTCGGTAGCATAATCCGGTCCATGGCCTAACATGATATATCCCATAGCTAGTCCGGCATAGGCCAAGGGATCAGCCGGATCAATTTCTATTGCTTGATTCAAGTAGACTATTCCTTTTTGAAAATCATCAGAAGTAGATTTATTAACAAAGTACATACCTCTCAAAAAGGCTTTGTAAGTCTCTGGGTTAACGGACCGGGTTGAGATAAGGTGGGCCTCTTCCTCCGGACTCACCACCAGGGCAATTTCCTGTGCTATATCTTTTACTACCTGACTTTGCATTTTGAGCACATTGGCAAGATCCTGATGATACTCCTGCGCCCAGAGATGGTTTTCTTGAGGTGAAGTCTGAATCAACTGTAGCTGAATACGAACACTATCATCGTACCCGTATACGGAACCTTCAACGATTAGGTCTGCATCCAAGTTCTTAGCAATGTCCTGAAGATTGCGTCCGCCTGATTTATATTGCAAGGTCGAAGTTCTGGAAATCACTCTCCATCCACTCAACTTCCCCAATGCACCGATAAGGGCATCCTGCATGCCCGCCGAAAAGTATTCATTCTCAGGGAGATCCGATAAATTATCTAATGGCAAAACAGCGATAGATGGTTGCTGATTCTTCCCACTGTATAAAAAGTGGTTTATCAGAAAGATTGTAGCGAGTAAGAAAATTACTGCCGGGAATACGCTCCGCTGCCAGAATTTACGATGATCATCGGATTTGACCAGTTTAATCTTTTTGCTACTTCCATCATCCCAGCTTGCTGAAGTGGCCTCTCCGCTATTCTGCATTCTCTTCCTAACTTCTCCTGGCGGAAACCCAAACCGCCGGTGAAAGCATTTGCTGAAATAAGCCGCGCTGCTAAAACCCACTTGATAGCCAATTTCAGAAGCTGTACCTGCATCATTTTGCAGGAGTTTCATAGCCTCCTCCAGTCTTACCTCCCTGATAAACTGACTTGCTGATTTTTTTTGCAGGACCTTCAGCTTCCGATGTAGTTGGGACCGACTATATCCTACCTGATGGCTTAATTCCGAAACCCCAAATTGCTCATTTTCAAGGTTATCGAGCACGATCTGGTTGAGTTTCTGTAGAAAAACATCGTCTTTGGAAGAGGACATACCAATATTTTGATCTTCCATAGGCCGCTATTAACTATCTAGAAAATACAAAAAAAGACTAGCTCCAGAAAGGAGGTAGACATAAAACGTGTCCTCATTATCTATCCCAAGAAAATCCTTTATGCAACATAGGGACAAGATGCAACATATGCACCTGGAAAAGTATAATGATTTGCAACATAGCTGCTTATCTAGCTCTGATTTATCTATTAAATTAAGTTATGGTTTTTATTAAATGACCTCATAATAATCCTGCCTAGATGTCAAGCCTTGTTTTGATTCCAAGATGAGGCATTGTTGGCAAATCCACAGTGCCATCAAAAGATTAGTTCATCATCAGGTCCCTTACCTGAATAAATTATTAGGCATATGAAAAACTTACCAAGATTTCTCTCGCCCTGTCCACTATACATAATATTTATCGCCTTTTGCTTGATAGGATTAAGTTGTTCGGATGATAACCGAGAATTCCTCGATATTGAGGAATCAGTTAGGGAAAACGAAAGTTTAGCGGCCGGATCGGAATCTTGGGAGAAAACATTTGAAAGAATATGGACAGACCAAACCATATTGGTACCCCATGGCTCCTCTATTCAAGAAGCAGTCAATGCAGCTAAACCGGGCGATGCCATCTTGATTGAACCAGGCATTTATACAGAGGAGATCAACATCGATAAAGACGACATTAAATTAATCGGAATGCCAGGTATGTCGGGGCAAACGGTTGAAGTTCCTCATGGTATCACGGGCAACATTGACCATGCCCAAATCATCAATATAAAACCACCTCACCAGGGAAACTTTCCATTTCAATCATTGGATCATTTGAAAAATATAAATGGATCGAACAATTCCCTTCGATTGGCCCGGGAGTCTTTGCCCGATGGGATAGTTCATTATACTTTTAATTTACGCGTAGGAGGTCAAAAACATAACGTCATCCGGCTCCATCGGGTGGTTAGAGAACTAAGACCAGGAATAACCGCTGCCACCGAAGGTGCTGTATTTATGATACATGGAGCTAGCCAGGATTTTGAAGATATCTTCCTTTACCCAGGAACTGATGTTGCCACACCTGAGACTTCTTGTCCGGCATATCTAGCTAGTCACAACCTGGACGTCTGGGGAATAGACTTGGGTTGGACTACCCTGTCTGCTTCAACAGAAGATTTTTCCTTTATGAAGCAGTGGGGAGTTGACCGGGATGTAAATCATACTCTCCGGGCTGTGAGTGCGGCTCGTTTGATCCGGTTACTCACAGGTACAGGATTTGGTCAGATGAACCTCCTGGGTTTCAGTTACGGAGCTACTCTGGCCTATGCTGCAGCTGGAAAGGAATCGCAAAAACATAGGGTAGTAAGACACATCAAGGGCATTATTCCGGTCGACCAGCCTATGAAATTTGGGCCAGAAGACGAGCCTTCCAGGATCTTTGCTTGTAACGGAGCTGCCCAGAATTTACAATTACTCGAGGCAGGAATGTACCAAGACCCGGGAGGCCAGGGTGCTGCCGGGATTGGTTTTTTGGCGATCAGTGACCCGGAGGGAGAGAGTCCAGTCATTCCTGGCTTCTCCAATTACCAGGCCGGTCTCTTTATTGGTACCAACACCTACCTTCAAAGGAATATCCCGAATAACTTCTGGCATTTTGTGGGGGGAGATATGAGCCAGCCAACAGATCTCCCTAATGACTTAAAATATACGGAATCCCAGCGCTGGTTTGGACTGCTTCTAGGTTTACCACCGTACCAGCCGGTGCGCACTACCTTCGATGTTTTGACGTGCCTTTGCAATGAAGTAGATGTAAGCTTTGACGACTACTTGGATCAGATAACTGTCCCAATTTTCTACTTAGGTGCGGCCGGGGGAACTGGATATCAAGGCGAATATTCCCTGACACTCACTTCGAGTGATGATGTCACAAGCCATATCGTGACTCTAGAGCCAGAAGAACGTCGATTTGTTGATTTCGGGCATGCTGATTTATTTTTGGCCAGTGAAGCCTCAACTCTTGTATGGGAACCATTGCGCCAATGGCTGGTGGCGCATAATTGACTAGTTAAGATTTTAGGTATTAGCTACTACCTGGTCATCTACCAGTGACTTTCATGCATCCGATCCCTCATTCTTATTGATCTATAAGAGCTGATTCAAATGACCGGACGCCAACCAATTAGATAAATTAAAAAATGTCATCTAGTTATCAAATATTCTCCGATGCTGCCTCCATAATATGGCCAAACGCAAAATTTTGAACACTATTCCTAACGCCCGTCCCCCGTGTACAAGATCTTCCCGTCCTTGGGCGCCTGTGGCCAGGGAGTCTCTCCTTCGGCCCAGATCTGGGGCTGCATGGACCTGATCCGAGATACATGGTCCTTGATCCATTCCGGTGCGTGAAGATTTTCGCTTTCACCATAGACCCAGGGCAATGCTGGCACCATCAAGCGGGACACATCAGGCATGGGAGGTCTTTCACCAGCAAAGCGATCCAATAGAGCGGACAGTGAATCTACCATAGTAGGATATGCACTTGCAAGGTTTTCTTGTTCATACGGATCTTCAGCAATGTTGTACAGCTCATCACCGATCAGCTTGTAGTCTCCCTGACGCATCGCCGGAGGTCGCACACTTCCTTCTACTTCGTAAATGATCGAGTTACGGGGACTAGCATCTTCATTGACAATTACACTCAGCATATCGTAGCTATCGAGGATCCGGTCAGAGGCATTTCCTCCTGCCAGACTCACGAAAGTACGGTAGAAGTCGGTAATGTGTACAAGTTGGTCATTGGAGGTGCCAGGTCTGATTTTGCTAGGCCAGCGGACGATGCAGGGCACTCGAACCCCGCCCTCATAATTGGTGTTTTTGGTTCCCCTGTAAGGGGCATTCATATTCTCCCTCAATCCGCCGTTATCGTTTGCAAAGACCAGGAACGTATTCTCAGCAAAACCATACTGATCGAGCGCAGCCACGATTCGTCCTATGGCATCGTCCAAGCATTTTAACGCTGCTTGGCGCTTACTCAATTGATCGGTGTATCGTGGTATGTCTTCCAGCGGTCCGTGGATCGCATTAAAGGCTGCGTAATGGAAAAAGGGTTGATCACCATTTTCAGTTCTATGACCAGCAAGCAGTCGCACCACTTCATTGGCAATGAGATCGGTTGTATAACCTTGCTCTTGGATCGGCTGTTGATTGCGATGCCAATCGTACACCGCAAATCGGGCAGGAGCATTGTGGGGAATAGTGTAATTGGTGTAGTCAATGCCCCAGGCATAATGACCATACTGGTGCATAAATCCCTGCCCCATAGGCAGATGTTCCGGCAACCATTCACCACAATGCCATTTGCCGGCAATTGCGGTGAAGTAGCCCAAATCCCGCAGTGCTTCGGCGATGGTCAGTTCATCGGTCGGTAAACCATGTATCCTACGGGTGTATTCCCCCTCTTCGTTTGTGGCCAGTTCAAGACCCAATTTCTCCAGATAACTGGGTTTGCCAAAATCTTCGGATCGCCAGTCGCTCCAGGTGCGAAACGGATACTTTCCTGTCAGAAATGCCGCCCTCGTCGGGGCACAGACGGCATGAACGTAAAACTGGGTGAGGCTTACGCTTTCATCCTTCAGCTTATTGATATGGGGTGTGATGAAGGAATCAGCTCCGTTGAAGCTGACCTCATTCCATCCCATATCGTCAGCCAGAATAAATACGATGTTGGGCTGTCCGAACCAAGGCACAGTTTTGGCATTTCCGTCGACCTCTCCATCCGTACATCGAATAAATACTAATACCAACAGCACCGTGATATATCCAACTGCTTGAGATTTGATCATGCTAATTTTACCAGTTACCTCCATGTTAAACATTACATATTTCGACGGCTTCTCTGAGTCCATCCATGGCATTCCTGGTCGGGATCCATTCGTGCCCGACATACCCATCATATCCCAGCTCGACCAGTTTTTTCATTACCGCGCGATAATTGATTTCCTGATCTTCTCCGATCTCACCCCGTCCCGGAACGCCGGCAATCTGCACGTGCCCGATAAACTCAAAATTTTTCTCAAGATTGCTGATGACATTCCCGTCCATGATCTGGATGTGGTACACGTCGAATAATAACCGCAGGGCTGAAGAGCTTACCGTCTTGATGATCTCAATACAGAATTCGACATGATCTCCCAGGTATCCCGGATGGCCTTTCATTTCCTCATCAACCTTGGTGTTTAGCGGTTCCAAAATCAGGGAGACACCTTGTTGTTCTGCCAGCCCCACAATCTTCTTGTACCCTTTAACACAGTTCTCAAATCCTTCTTCTAATGATACCTTGCTCCCATATTCCTCACCCGTGGTATCGGCAAAGCCCGTGAAGGTCATCACGTTTGGAAAACCAGCCCGGGATGATGCCATTATAGCCTGCTCCAAAGCTTGCAAGCACTCCGGGTGGTGATTGGTGTTGCACATGCCTCTTACAAAACTATGCGACCGCGTTGCCGCGCAGACCAGATCGTGTTTTTCGAGCAGGTGCCAGTGCTCCACCGGCAAGAGTTCGACGCCCTC
>JAHELJ010000134.1 GCA_024644235.1 Lewinellaceae bacterium | reverse complement strand
AGGTCACTGCCAGTGATATTATCACCGTCAATAGTGAAGGAATACTTATCGAAGGAAAATGGCCAATCGAGCCTACCGCCTTCTTCATTCATTCGAAAATTCACGCGCTGGTGCCATCTGCCAAATGTGTTCTTCATACGCATATGCCCTATGCAACAGCTTTGTGTGCCCTGAACAAAGGGCGTTTGATGTGGATTAGTCAAAATGCAATGCGATTTTACGATCAGGTAGCATACGATGACGACTATAACGGCTTGGCCCTGGATGATTCAGAGGGTAATCGTATTGCTCAACTACTTCACCATAAGCGAGTATTATTTCTGGCCAATCACGGTGTTATCGTAACGGGGGAAGATATTGCCACTGCCTTCGATGATCTGTATTACCTTGAACGCACTTGTCAGGTACAAGTGTTGGCCATGTCTACCGGGTCTCCTCTAAAAATCATTCCCACTGAAATCTGCCAAAAAGCTTTTGCTCAAATACAGGAAGAGCGACAGCAATCCTATCTACACTTCGATGCGATCAAACGAATCCTGCTGAGGAAAGATCCTGAATTTGATAAATAAATTGTTGATGACACATTTCAGCTTCAGTAATGTAGGTAAGGAGGTCCGCATAAATCGAATCATCAATCCCGACACCGGCAAAATGGTAATCATTCCCCTTGATCACGGGATCATTTTGGGCCCCATGGAAGGCATTGAGGATCCGAGGCATACAGTGAAGCAGGTGGTGACTGGTGGTGCCGACAGTATCCTCTTCAACGCAAGTCTGGCTGGTTGGATATATCCGGAATACTTAAATAAATGTGGCAGCATCTTCAATTTGACCAACATCATCACCTCCGACAATGATCTAACACTTATTAATAGTGTCGATTTCGCAGTCCGGCATGCGGCGGATGCTGTTTCGGTACAAGTCATGATTGGTTCTCCCCACGAACGTCACATGCTCAATAATTTCAGGATAATAAGTGAGGAATGTTCAGAATGGAATGTCCCGCTTCTAGCGATGATGTATCCCACTGAAGATTTGGTATCCAAGATGGGGGCCGAAGCTCATCTACTTGCAGCCCGGGCCGGGGCAGAAATGGGTGCAGACATCGTGAAGACTTCTTATACCGGAGATCGAGAATCCTTCAGCAAACTAGTTGAATGCTGTCCCGCACCAGTGGTAGTCGCCGGAGGTCCCAAAACCGGTGCATCGATTGACACCCTTTCAATGGTCAGAGATGCGATGGACTGCGGAGCTGCCGGCGTTGCGCTTGGTCGAAACGTATGGCAACATAATGACATCACAGCGATGACCGAAGCACTGGTGCAAGTCGTGCATGAAAATGCGCAAGTGTCAGACCTCGCCTATTTTACTGAATCATAGGATACCCTAATGTCAAAAATTATGAGAAAAATTGTCTTTCATCTAATGGCTGTCTGTCTATGTTTTTCCATGATCCAATGTAAAAGCAACTCTGGTGAGGCTGATTCGAACGAATTGCGTTACACTGGCTGGGAGCAGGACAAACCGGTTCCAAAGGCAGTGATCCAATCCACCCGTTCTTTTCGGGAAAGACTGCTGTCAGATCCTCACCGGCCAGGCTATCATTTTGTAGTACCCGAAGACAAAGGAATTCCAGGGGATCCCAATGGTGCTTTTTATGCCAATGGAAGATATCATCTCATGTACCTCTATTTGCGTGAGGAAGGGGGCTTCTCCTATGGTCATGTTTCCAGCCGTGATCTATTGCATTGGCGCCACCATCCCGATGCGATAGGGGAAGGTCGTCCACAAGACGGGCCCGGCAATCAAGAAGATGGCGTGTTCAGCGGGGGTGCTTTTGTGGATGACGATGGAACAGCTTACATCACTTACTGGCAATTTGTAAAAGACTGGCAAAATGACGATCGATTTGCCGATGGAAAGCTGGGTATAGCCATTGCAAAAAGCAGCGATAAGCATTTCGACAATTGGACAAAGATTCCGGAAAATCCGGTCATACCTTCCACGCATTGGGGAATCACAGTAACCAAGGATCAAGAAGACAATGAGCTGATCTATGGCTCCGCTGACCCTTCTCAGATTTGGAAGAAAGACGGAAAATATTATATGCTCACCGGCAACCTGTTGGTCCTCAGGAAATACGGATCGGGGGAGCTTGCCCGAGCTGATTCCTTACAACACCAGGGGGATCACCTCTACCTGTTCGAGTCAGAGGATTTGAAAAAATGGGATTATGTGGGCGAATTCTATCAGCGAAATCCCGATTGGACCGAAGTAACGGAAGACAACATGTGTCCCAGTTTCCTACCATTACCATCTTCTCCAAATGGTGGGCCACCAAGTGACAAATATTTATTGTTGTTTATCAGTCACAATCTGGGATGCCAATATTATGTGGGTAGTTACGATGACGATCAATTTTTTCCCGAAAATCATGGAAGAATGACCTGGGTTGATAACGACTACTTTGCACCAGAGGCACTACTAGATGTAAATGGCCGGCAGATCATGTGGGCCTGGATGCATGATGGAGTACCTGACGATCAAAAGGAGATGAGTGGTGACGAACGTTGGGAACAAAATCATTACGGATGGACCGGAACTTTCGGATTGCCTAGGTCCCTGTGGCTTGGCGAAGATGGTACTCTGCGAATGCGACCTATTAAAGAGTTGGAGACTTTGAGATACAATCAAAAAGAAAACAAAAATCTCCTGGTTGCATCAGACTCAGAATTGGAGATGCCTGATTTTGGACATGAGCTGGAAGAATTAGAGATCGTCATCGCTCCGGATATCACCGGCCAGGCGGGAGTGTTGGTGAATTGTTCGGATGATGGAAGGGAGCAAACATCCATTTACTATGATGCCTCTTCCAAACAACTTTGTGTGGATGCCACGAAATCCAGCTTAGATTATGGTGTGCGAGAGATAGAAAAGGCACCTTTTGAGCTGGGACCAGCTGAGCCTCTTGAGCTCCGGATTTTTGTGGATCGATCAGTTGTTGAGGTTTTTGCCAATGACCGGCAGGCAATAGCAAGGCGTATTTATCCGAGGCTGGGCGGAACGGGAGTAAAGCTTTTTGCCAAAGGTGGCGATGCCAAGGTCATCAGTGCGAGTTCATGGGAGATTATGCCATCAAATCCCTACTAATGATCTAGATGGCAGGGTATCATCATAATGCCTTCCTGGATCTACCAGTCAATGTGTCTAGTCTATCCATACTTGCACTCTTTCTCTCCATAGTTTCATGTCTTAGCGAAGCAGATCGTGCATCTCAATCGATCGAGGAGAGTACTAGAAATATTTTTGTTACATCACAAAGGCTTCACCAGCAACTCACCATAGATAGCTCCATACTATTGATTAAAGTAGGGTATGGACCACCCTCCGGAGAGTTTATTCCAAACTCCATTTATCTAAACACGGACGAATTCGAATATGACCATTTTGAAATCAGAGCACGTACTTCGGTAACTCGAACCACTACCGTAGAACATGATTCGGCAAAGGGATTGACCATTCATGATACATTGCCGAGAAATTATTGGAACCTATATCCGGATTCTCTATTGTTCAGAGCGTTGGCTTTCGCAGGGATCACTTCATCTTCATTGATCACCGTCTACGCAGATGTCCCGGAGGCGGCTAGCCGGCTGGTCTGGTGCCTCTTATATGCTGGTGTTGACTCTGTTCAGATGCTAAATGGAGGACTAAAGAGCTGGCAAAATGCTGGCTTCAACGTTGGCCAAGAGGCGAAGTCGAGAAGGCCAGCTTCGTCATTTGGTCCTCATTCAATCGGTAAACGCAATTACCGAAATACGACAAATGCCATCCGCGAAATCATCGAAAAACAAGATTCCGCTTTTGTCATCATTGATGTACGATCCTACCGGGAGTTTCAGGGAGACACTTCAATATACGCTTACATTCCCAGGAGAGGCAGAATTGCCGGTGCCAGATTTGGAGGAAGTGAAGGTGGAAACATCGGCATGGCAGACTATTACGATAGTCATGGTCAACTTACAGCTCGCGCGGACTTCATAGCCCTGTTCGAATCTATCGGGATCTCTGCTGACAAAACAATCACTTTTTATTGCGGTACGGGTTGGCGATCCAGTTTGGCATGGCTTCTTGCATATGATATGGGATGGGATAACATCAATAATTATGATGGCTCATGGTATGAGTGGAGCATGGGGCCGGACAGCAATATCAATCCGATGATGTTGGGAAACGAACATAGACCCTCAAGGTAATTTCTCAACCTTCACATCAATTGCGCTGCAGAGCGGTAATCCGGCTTCATCTGAGAATAGCGTCTCAAGCCTGGTTTCCCCATCTTCTAATCTTGAATAATTTCTACCCTATTATTGGAAATCCAATTGTGAACTCACTAAGTTGATCTTTCGTGATTGTCTGCTAATCCTTCAGAGCTTTTCCAAATTCCTTCCACCCAGACCCCTGATCTCAAATAGGTTAGCCGTACCTTAGAGATCAAAATCTTGTTTAAATGACGATCAAGCAACTCATCAAACTGGAAGAAAAGGCCAAGGAAGTGTGGGTAATCAGTCCAGGGCTGCACTATGACACGGAGAACAAAGATTTCTCGGAAATGGTCAGCGTAAATCTGGGCGAGAAGACCAAGTACCGGTACATTGTACCGGCTACCGCTCAGATTGAGAAGAATATCAAGATCTACAAGAAGATGTACGGTGTGTCTGAAGCCGAGGTTGCCAACAATTTCTTGTTCCTCCCTGCTTCCGAATTCAACCCCTTCATGTCAGAGAGTGCAATCTACAATGCTTCTACAGACTGCATAGCATGCGCAGCACCCGGCATGGAGGACAATCGCGATGTAATCCGCTACAACAGTAAAACAGCCAAGTCGATGGCAAGGGCCTTTAAAGCACTCTGGCGCAAGTATAAGCGGTCGAATCCATAGGATGGTCTAAGCAAAATCTCGATTTTCTTATCTTCAGGGGGCAGGTTAAAAATGCAATCGATGCCACATCGTCTGAGTGTACTGGGCGTGTTTTCCCTGATCCTCTTGTTAGTTTCATGCAGTAGGGATCTTCCGGAAGGAGTGCAAAAGGAGTTGTCCACCTTGCCGGAGGTGATTGACTACAATTTCCACGTAAAACCGATCCTCTCCGACCGGTGCTTCGCCTGCCATGGACCTGATGCTCAAAAGCGCGAAGCAGAACTAAGACTTGATTTAGCCGAAAATGCCCACGGGAATCTGGCAAGTGGCTCAGGTAGAGCCATCGCGAAAGGCAGCACCCGGCGTAGTCAACTAGTCCGTCGAATTCTCTCTGAGGATCCCGAGTTTCAGATGCCGCCAGAGGAATCCAACCTGGCATTGACCGACCGGGAAAGAGCGATATTGTTGAAGTGGGTACAGCAAGGAGGTGAGTACAAGCCTCATTGGGCATTTACTACGCCGAAACAGGTTCCCATTCCGGATGCAGGTGATGGTTGGGCTTTCAACGAAATCGATCGATTCATTGTCGACAGCTGGAAACAGCATGGCATTGACCCAGCTCCGGAGGCGTCAAGAGAAAAGCTGATCAGAAGATTGTTTTTTGATCTTACCGGCTTACCCCCCTCCATCGATGATCTGGACCGCTGGCTTTCGGATCAACGTTCGGATTCTTATGAAAGGTTAGTGGACAGCCTGATAACCCTTCCCTCTTTCGGAGAACGTATGGCCGTGCACTGGCTGGACGTGGCCCGCTTTGCCGACTCCGAAGGATATCTCGACGATTTTCACCACTCCCTTTGGCCCTACCGCGAGTGGGTCATCGACGCCTTCAATAAGAACCTTCCCTATGATCAATTCATCGTGTGGCAGGTCGGGGGCGATCAGATTCCCGATGCTACTACAGAGCAGAAGCTGGCTACCGCTTTCAACCGCAATCACAAACAAAACTCCGAAGGAGGGGTGATCCCCGAAGAGTTCCGGGTGGACTATGTAGCAGATCGCACGAATACGGTCGGCGCTGCTTTCATGGGTCTAACGGTGGGATGTGCGCGATGCCACGATCACAAATACGACCCCTTTACCCAGGAAAACTACTACCAGCTTTTCGGTTTCTTCAATTCTACCATCGAGCGAGGTGATGGCATCTTCAGTCTGAATGCCATCGAGAACAGCGGGGGAGTGCCTAACGAACTAGCGATGAATGCCGGTCCGGTGCTAGCGTTACCAGATGAAGAGACGGAAGAGATCCGCGCCTACCTTTTGACCAAGATTGGAGAAAGGCAGGAGGCCATTAGCGAACAGACCAACAAGAACCATCAGCAGTTTGAGCAGTGGTTAACGGGGCAGACGAATGGAACCGCTATGGTACAGGCGGTTAAAGAAGCCACAGTGTCCCACCTCACTTTTGATGACATGCAGGACGGACAAGCTGGCGATTTGACCCCCGGATCAAACCAGGCGACCTATTGGGGAGAAATCAAGAGTGTGCCGGGAATTAGAGGGAAAGCCGTACGAAGCAATGCCGATGGTCAGTTTGTCAGCGATGGTAAGCGGGCCATTTTTGAGCGCAACGAACCTTTTACCGTCAGCCTTTGGATACAATCACCAGAGGAATTCTCCGAAGCGCATGTACTCTATAATGGCAACGACCGCATACAGGGATATCGCGGCTGGGATGTGGTGATGGATCAGGGTCATATTCATTTTAGATTAAATCACGCCCATCCTTTTCAGTCTCTAGACATCCGGACGGCCG
>JAHELJ010000133.1 GCA_024644235.1 Lewinellaceae bacterium | reverse complement strand
TTGCCAAAAGCATAGATGCTACGGTGAGACCCGCGGTTCCCCCACCCACAATTACAACTTTCTGGTTCATGCTATATTGATTTACAATCGTTTACCAAGATGCTTTAGAAATGTCATGAGAAAGCCTAATGCTTTTCGTCGGTCAGGATCATTCATCTGACGAAACAGTGAAAAAAGTCCCTTCACATCTGCAGGTTCCCTGGCAGCCTCTAATATGGCGCTACCTGCCTTTGATCCCAGTTCTCCCAAGCTAGCCAGGTCAAATCCTCCTTCTACCGAAACATCCATTTCATTGTCGAATGTATCTACCGCCATGGAGACCAGGCCTGGAATCTGATCAGCAAAATCTAACAATCCCTCTAATCTCCTGAGCTGACCTGGCTCAGTGAGCCGCTCAATCAGAGGAATCATTTGCTTGATCCGGTCGTCCCAATCTATGCCTCTTTCCGCGGCCTCCTGAAAAAGTTCATCTGCAGTGTCGACTCCTATCGATAATAATTGTGGAATCTCCTCGCTGCTGGAAACAAGTTTTTCACTCAGCTTGTCTAACGCTTCGGCACGGTCCAGAATGTTCGAGAGTGCCCTTAACGTTGAGGGCTGCGACATTCTCTCCAGCAGGGCAACTCCATCACGGCTGTCCTGCCATGCAACCGTCGTTTGTTCTGTAAGCATCTTGCTTTATTTTGACAAATAATGGAATGCCAAATTAAGAGCTGCTAACAGGCGCTTCTGTGATCTCAGTCACTTAAGGGGATGATTATTTGACAAATTCAGGCAATTCGATCCTTTAGGTCAAGCTGAGACTGTTTTAAGAACTCAATTTCGTGGATCTCTTTGGGGATGGGTGGTCCCAGCAGGCGGGCTCCTTCCGAGGTGAGGACATAGTTATCTTCGATCCTCACACCAGTGAAATCCCGGTAGGCCTTCAACTGACCATAGTTGATGAAAGATTCAAATTTTTTCTCTGCCTCCCACTGGTCAATCAGTGCAGGTATGAAATAGATTCCTGGTTCAATGGTAAATACAAAACCAGGCTCAAGATTTCGAGCCAGTCGCAGAGCTTTCAATCCAAATTGTTTACTACGCTTGAACTGGGATCCATATCCTACTGCCTCTTCTCCCAGGCCTTCCATATCGTGTACATCGAGACCCATCATATGACCCAGGCCATGGACAAAGAATAGCGCATGAGCACCTTCCTTCACCGCCTCTTCAATATCCCCTTTCATCAGTCCAAGATCTTTGAGCCCTCTGGCCATGGTGTGAGCGGCAATGAGATGAACTTCAAGAAATGAAATGCCAGGTTTGAGAGCAGCAGCCGAAGCTTCCAGAGCCTGCAGCACGATGGAGTAGACTTCTTTCTGCTTTGTTGAAAAGACGGGATCTACTGGAACCGTCCTGGTGATATCGGAAGCGTAGTACTTGGTAGACTCAGCCCCAAAGTCGCCCAGTACCATACCTCCTTTCGGCAGAATATGGTGACGTTCGTGGTTGTGCAAGACATGACCGTTCTTCGTCAGTATCGGTGGGTAGGCGGTGTCTACCCCAGCCCGGCACACAATATTCATGATTCTCCCCAAAAGGTCAGCCTCCGAGACATCTTTTCGCGATTCGTAGATGACTTCCAAGTGCATATCCTTGGTGATCGCCAAAGCTTCTTCAATCTCATTCAGCTCAATATCTTTCTTAATTGATCTCTGCTTCACTACGGCGCCAACCAATTCTCGAGAGTAATGAGCATCCACTTCATCCAGCGAAAATCCCAACCATTGGGTAAGCTTAATCTTTGTTGACCCCTGATAGGGTGGTAGATAATGGATCTTGCGGCCTTCTTTTCTAGCTTGATCAATAGCTTGTTGAAGATCCGTAAGCGGGTGAGTCTTTTCGACGCCAATTACATCACCCAGCTCTGTCAGTGTTGGTTGTGGACCAGTCCATATAACGTCATCTAAAGAAATTTCCCGGCCATATAGGCTAGTTTGACCAGTGGCTGAATCAATTACCACAACCATTCCCGGCAAATCATGCCCTCCATAATAAAGAAAAGTGCTATCCTGCCTGAAATGAAATGTGTTATCGGTGTAGTTCTTAGGCGTAAAGTCGTTTGCAGGGAGTACAATGAAAGCATCGGGTAAGTGATTCATCAATTCCTGCCTTCTTTCATGGTATACCCCTGAGTCGAATAATCTTGACATTCCTTTCGGCTTTATCTCGAAAGCTGAAAGTACAAAATCCATGTGCAAGCCAGATTAAACAAGATGATCCTTATCATAACCTACATTGACGTCTTTCATTTTTGACAGCATATACCCTGGCTATCTTGGCCTTTCCAATTCATTTAACTCTGCTTTTCATTAGAAAATCAATCTGTAATCAGCAAATGGCCTACCTCTTAATAAGTGATAACCTCAAATTTCATTCTGAAGGGGATGTATCTCCACCACAAATCGAATCCATCCAGGTGCGGTTGACTTCTGGCCGGTTGGAAAAAGATCAAATATGGACTTGAGTACTACTTACATGGGCTTATCGTTGCGAAATCCAATTGTGGTGGCAGCCTGTCCGCTTTCCGAAAAGGTGGAAAACATTGTTGCTATGGAAAAAGCCGGAGCAGGCGCAGTAGTCATGTTTTCCCTGTTCGAAGAACAATTACTGCGTGAGAATGCCTCCCATGCAGATATTTACCGTCAAGGCATTCACAGTTCGCCGGAGGCACTAAGTCACTTTCCCGATCAAACAGATTTTCATGTCAGTATAGAAGAATATCTGGAAATACTCCATAAAGCTTCAAATTCCGTAGGCATTCCCATCATTGCCAGTTTAAATGGGATTAGTGAGAGTGGGTGGATAGAATATGCAGTCCAGATGGAAAAAGCCGGAGCTAAAGGAATCGAACTCAACATCTACTATATCCCGGCAACGGTCAATATCAGTGGTTCCGAAGTCGAAAAACGCTACGTGGATGTACTGAGGGCTGTAAAAAGCTGTGTTTCTGTCCCAGTATCACTGAAATTAAGCCCATACTTCAGTTCGATGGCTCATCTCGCTCATCAACTCAGCGATGCAGGTGCCGATGGCCTCGTCCTGTTTAACCGGTTTTATGAACCCGACTTCAATATCGAAACATTGAAGTTGATGCATATCCTTCACCTGAGCACACCTTCCGAAATCAGACTTCCGTTGTTGTGGACCGCCATACTATACGGCAGAATAAGGTCATCCATAGGAGCGGGTACCGGTGTACACGGATCTACAGAAGTGATTAAATATATTCTCGCTGGAGCTGATGTCGTGATGATGGCATCAGCCCTTTTGAAGCATGGAATACCTTATCTCACCCATATTTTGGATGACCTACGACGATGGATGCAAAAGAAGGAATTCTCCAAAATCAAGGATTGGAGGGGCCTGATGAGTCAGAGAAACATGGACGATCCCACTTTGTATGAAAGAGCGAATTATATCAAAACACTCAAGGGCTATGAACCGATAGCCCTATTTGACAACTAAAACATAAACAAGCGATGAGCGAAGTAAAATATGTCTATACGTTTGGATTTGGCAAAGCCGAAGGCCACGCTAAAATGAAAGAACTACTGGGAGGAAAGGGAGCAAATCTTGCAGAGATGAGCAACATCGGTCTCCCCGTTCCTGCTGGATTTACCATTACTACTGAGGCTTGTACACACTACTACACAAAAGGCAAGGAGGAAGTTCTCAAACTTCTGAAAGCGCAGGTAGAAGAAGGAATCAGGTTTTTGGAGAAAGGTTCAGGACGCAAATTTGGTGATCCCAACAATCCATTATTACTTTCTGTACGGTCAGGCGCCAGGGTTTCGATGCCTGGAATGATGGATACCGTGCTCAACCTTGGCTTGAATGAAGAAGTCGTCAACGGGATGAGTGCTTTGCCTGGAAAGGAGCGAATGGCATGGGATTCTTATCGGCGATTGCTTCACATGTATGGAGATGTAGTAATGGGCATGAAGCCTCAGCTAGCCGGTGACATAGATCCTTTCGAAGAAGCCATTGATGCATTCAAAGAGCAGAAGAAGGTGAAACGAGACATGGACCTGACGGCTGATGATCTGAAAGAACTTAGTCATACCTACTGGCGACTGATCCACGATCAGCTCGGCCGGGATATTCCCTACGAACCTATTGAGCAATTGCAACATGCAATTGTAGCTGTCTTTGATAGTTGGATGGGAAAAAGAGCCATTCAGTATCGTAAAATCAACAACATACCGTCTGACTGGGGGACAGCAGTTAATGTACAGATGATGGTTTTCGGAAACACGGGAGATCAATCAGCCACCGGAGTAGCCTTCACTCGAGATCCTAGTACGGGTGACAAGATGCTGACAGGTGAGTACCTCATCAATGCCCAGGGTGAGGATGTAGTGGCTGGAATTCGCACCCCTATGCAAGTGACCCGGGAAAGCTCGAAGCAATGGGCCCGGCTGGCCGGAGTGGACGAAGCTAAGAGAGTCGCAATATTCCCCTCTCTGGAAGAGGTAATGCCAGAAATGTATGCCGAGCTACATGATGCCCAGCTTAAGCTCGAACAACACTATGGCGACATGCAAGACCTCGAGTTTACTATTGAGGACCAAAAGCTTTGGATTCTGCAGACCAGGGCAGGCAAGCGTACCGGGCAAGCGATGGTTCGCATTGCGATGGATATGTTGGACGAAGGATTGATTGAAGAAAATGCAGCGATCCTCAGAATTGATCCTCACAAGCTGGAAGAGGTCCTGCACCCGGTTTTTGATGAAAAGGGCTTGCAGGGAAAACCTGTTGTGGCAAAGGGCTTACCGGCTTCACCGGGAGCAGCCACTGGTCAAATAGTATTCTTTGCCGAAGACGCTGAAGACTGGGCCAATGCAGGAAAGGAAGTGATACTAGTAAGGGTTGAAACATCTCCGGAAGATATTCAGGGCATGCATTCCGCCAAGGGAATCCTAACCAGCCGTGGAGGAATCACTTCACATGCTGCTGTTGTCGCCCGCGGTATGGGTAAGTGTTGTGTATCCGGAGCTGGTTCTTTGCAGGTAGATTACCGTAATCGTACACTCACAGTAGACGCTGTCGTGATGAATGAAGGAGACTGGATTTCACTGGATGGAAGTACAGGCAACATTTATCAAGGTCAGCTTGAAACCAGAACAGCAAAAGTGGGAGGCCATCTTGGAAAACTCATTAATCTCTGCAAGACGAAGGCCCGTCTGTTAGTCAGAGCGAATGCCGATACCCCGGAAGACTCTAGAATAGCGCGAAATTTTGCTGCTGATGGTGTTGGCCTCTGTCGAACCGAACATATGTTCTTTGAAGAGCAAAGGATAATGGCAGTGCGGGAGATGATCCTTGCCCATTCCCAGGAGGATAGAATCAAAGCGCTGAATAAACTGTTGCCGATCCAGAGAAAAGATTTTCGGGATATCCTCGAAGTCATGGAAGGACTACCGGTAACCATCCGTCTGCTCGATCCCCCGTTACATGAATTCTTGCCACAGGACGAAGAGAGTGAGAGAGAACTGGCCGAACAGATGGGAATCACTTATGAGGAGGTGCTGGCTAAGGTGGAAAGTCTTCATGAAATGAATCCGATGCTAGGACATCGTGGATGTCGACTGGCAAATACGTATCCGGAGATTTCTAGAATGCAGACTAAGGCCATACTGGAAGCCGCTTTGGAATTGAAGAAGGAGGGAAAAGAGGTATTCCCCGAAATTATGGTTCCGCTTGCCGGCATCAGCCGTGAGCTGATTATGCAAGTCGATATCATCCGGGAAACCGCCGAAAAGCTTTTTGCTAAGCGGGGTGAACGGATACCTTTCAAGATTGGTACCATGATTGAAATTCCAAGGGCAGCGCTGGTTGCTGATTACTTTGCCGATGCGGTAGATTTCTTTTCTTTTGGTACGAATGACCTTACCCAGATGACCTTTGGTTATTCAAGAGATGATGTGGGAAAATTTCTACCGATCTACTTATCTAAGGGCATACTCAAGGCCGATCCTTTCCAGACGATAGATCCATATGGGGTCGGAGAATTGGTTGAGATCGGCACCACCAGAGGCAAAGCAAAGAACGGCAAACTGAAAGTAGGGGTATGTGGTGAACACGGTGGCGATCCCCAATCGATCCACTTCTTCCATGAAAAAGGACTGGATTATGTCAGTTGCTCAGCTTACCGGGTACCGGTGGCACATGTCGTTGCCGCTCAGGCTAATATTCTTTCCCAGATGGCTGAAGCGGAAGAAGTCAAAAAGGAAGATGCCGTTATGGTATAAAAGACCTAGTACCAGGGTTGGTCAGCACAGCCCTGGTACACCCTGGTTATGCCTTCCCGTAATGAAATGGATGCTTGCCATCCCAATGAGGTGAGCTTAGATACATCGAGCAATTTTCTCGGAGTGCCATCTGGCTTTGAAAAATCTTGGACAATCTGTCCTTCATACCCCACTATCTCCCTGATGAGTAAGGCAAGATCCTTTATTGAAATGTCATTTCCAGTACCTACATTGATAAAGCCTGGTTCGTTGAAGTGCTTCATGAGAAACAAGCAAGCCTCCGATAAATCGTCGACATGCATGAATTCCCTCAATGGATTTCCGGTGCCCCAAAGCACTACTTCCGGAGACCCTTTCTGCTTCGCTTCGTGAAACTTTCTTATCAAAGCCGGCAACACATGAGAATTCTCCAGATCATAATTGTCATTAGGCCCGTACAGGTTAGTTGGCATCGCTGAAATAAAATTGCAACCGT
>JAHELJ010000132.1 GCA_024644235.1 Lewinellaceae bacterium | reverse complement strand
CCGCTTCCGCCTGAGACAAGTCCATCTTGCCGTTAAGAAAAGCCCGCATAGTGAACTCTCCCGGCTTGGCCATGCGAATGTCTTTGCTTACCAACAGTTCCAGTATCTCCTGAATGATGTACGGCGAACCATGACAAGAGATCTCAATGACATCCTCGCCGGTATAAGTATTAGGACCTTTAAACAGAAACACCAGCAACTCATCGATCACCGACTCATCATCTTTCTTGATATGCCCGAAGTGTATGGTGTGCGATGCGCTCTTCTGCAGATTGGCACCGATGAAGATCTCATCTACCACTGGAAATGACCTGGGTCCCGATACCCGTATGATAGCTAAAGCACCCTGGCCGGGAGGGGTAGCGAGGGCAACAATGGTATCCGCTAGATCGGTATGAGTCAAGTTCTTCTTTTTGCAGTAGGCAAAGTTAGGTAAATAGTGGCGTGGGACATGAGGCGTGAGACGTGGGACCTGGGGATTTGGTTGCCATTTCAGTGTGAAGATTATTTGATTTTGGGGCCAGTGCTGACCCACCGAAGGGAACGTCAGTAATTTTCTGAGTTCTTGTCTGCTTAGGCGACTGGTGATGACTGATCTGCCTTTTGGTTTTGGCACGTTGGCTACCTTCATCTCTAAACATTCAGCAGCGGGCAGATATAGCGAGGTGGCCATTAAACCTTCAACTGCACTTGGCTTGTCCGCGAAGCTACTTCAGTGAAGCATTGATCGCATCCAGAAGGTATTCTTTCGGATCACTCATGTACTGCCAGAACATCACTCCGGCCAGATCATGATCCAAAACATATTGGCATTTGATTTTTACTGATTCCTCATCATCGTACACGATCAGCTGATTTCTTTCTTCGTTGAATAAGTATGGCGCCTGCGCGTTTTCATCCCAATACCTGACAAAACCATTCCGGTTAATTAAGCTGTCTTTGATAAAAGTGTATCCACCCGCTCTCAGCACGGAGTCCCTGATCTGGTGAATTCCGTGATTTTCCGCGTTGGGCAATATCCAACTTCTTCCGTAAAACGGTAGTCCCAAGACCAGTTTACCAGGTGGCACTCCGGCTGCGATAAACATATCCAAATCCTTTTTGGCAGATCGGTCATGATCGTAATTCTCCGGAGGAAGAAGATTACTGTGATGCCCTACTTTGGGACCTCCCGTATAGTAATCGTAACACATGACGTTGATGAAATCCTGTGGTTTTGCCGCTTCTGCCATTTCGGTGTTGTCGAGAAAAGCCTTAAATCCCGCCACAGCCGAAGTCAATAAATAGTTTTTACCCGTTTGGTTTGTCAGGCTGTCAAGTACTGCCCTGATCGCCACGAACATGTGGGTAAAATTTTGCTTGTCTACCTCCCGGAACACATTGTCTTCACCCTTCAGGCCGGGATATTCCCAATCGATATCGACACCGTCCAGATCATAGGTATGCATAATATTTACTGCAGATTGGGCAAATTTCCTTCGAGAACTTTGAGTTAGAACGGCATCGGAAAAGTTCTCGCTCCAGGACCAACCTCCAATAGAAATCAGGATCTTTAATTCTGGATTAATTTTTTTCAGCTGGTTTAGTTTTCGGAAGTTGACGGTATCTGTAGCCCGATTGGTGAGCCAGGCCATACTGTCTTTAACATCTACAAAAGCATAATTGATATGGGTGATTTTCATCGGATCGATCACACTCACATCCAGCTCACCCCGGAAACCGGGAACATATCCGACGATCACCTTTTCGGTCTTTAGATTTTTGGATTGAACACTATCATTATCACAGCAAATGTTGCTAAATAAAAACAGGCTGCCGACAATTAAGAATGTGAATCGAAGCATAATACAATGTTACTAAAATAGGAAAGGAGCAACGCTGTGAGGACGAAATACGAAATACGATTTACGAATGAGGATTGGGAATTGATAATACCCTAACCACTTTCACCTCCTTTGCCATTTTGACCAAAAGGTGCGGTCGCTTCCTTCCCTCCGGGCCTTATTGTTCTGAAATTTTAACTCTAAGGGCAAATGATTTTCAAATTTCCCGCCCAAGGGATTTAAGGGTTCTTTGCGAATGAAGATTGACGAGGGACGAATGTAGGCGGGCCTGGTGCTGACCAACTGAAGGGAGCGTCAGTAATTTTCTGATCCTATATCTGCTAAGGCAAATAGTGTCGGAAGTTATTTTAAAATCCCCTCCCAGGGGATTTAGGGGTCCTTGCAAATGAAGATTGACGAAGGACGAATGTAGGCGGGCCTGGTGCTGACCAACTGAAGGTAGCGTCAGTAATTTTCTGATCCTATATCTGCTAAGGCAAATAGTGTCGGAAGTTATTTTAAAGTCCCCTCCCAGGGGATTTAGGGGTCCTTGCAAATGAAGATTGACGAAGAACGAATGTGGGCGGGCCTGGTGCTGACCGACTGAAGGGAGCGTCAGTAATTTTCTGATCCTATATCTGCTAAGGCAAATAGTGTCGGAAGTTATTTTAAAGTCCCCTCCCAGGGGATCTAGGGGTCCTTGCAAATGAAGATTCACGAGGGACGAATGTAGGCGGGCCTGGTGCTGACCGACTGAAGGGAGCGTCAGTAATCTTCTGATCCCATATCTGCTAAGGCAAGCAATGAAAACCTGATCTCCATTTTGCAATTCAACGGTTTCATTGTCACAAGGCCGAACATCAAAATCTTTTACGGATAAGAATTATCATGACGAATGGACGAGATAGGAGACAATGTCCGAATGATGAATATTTGATTGGGAGTGGGGTCCCTGACCGACTGAAGGGAGCGTCAGTAATTTTCTGAGTTCTTATCTGCTAGATCGAATGGGAGGAATGACGTATAAGTCCCCTTCCAGGGGATTTAGGGGTTTTACCAAGGACGAAGCACGAGTTACAAATAAGTAATGACCCCTAACACTAAATCAATTCCACAGTTTACACGTTGCTATACAATAGCAAATGCTGAAAGCGCAGCTTTGAACTCATTCACAGCTTTGACCTCATTCAAGCTTTGACCTCTTTCACCCCTTTGACCACTTTAGCCAACCTTAGCAATTACACAATTCAACAATTCCACGTTGCTGCGCAGTCAGCAACCACTTGCCCCGATCCGGATACCGGACACCGTCTTTGTAACCATTTTGGCATTTGCTTGTTTAATTATCTATACCAAGAATCAAATGTCTCAGACACTACTTTTTATACCTGATATCAGCGGTTTCACGGAGTTTGTCAACAATACGGCAGTAGAGCACAGCCATCATATCATAGCAGAACTTCTGGAGAAGTTAATCGATGCAAATGAGCTAGGCCTGGAGTTGGTGGAAGTCGAAGGTGATGCTTTGTTCTTCCATCGGGAAGGTGATCTACCTTCACTGCCGGAACTGATGAGTCAGGTGGAAAGAATGACTGTAGCTTTCCATCAGCATCTGATGCGATACAACCACCAACGGATATGCCAATGCGGGGCCTGCAAAACGGCAGTGAATCTGAAATTGAAGTTTGTTGCCCATTCTGGACCAATGCAGTATATCGAGGTGGCAGGGCGACGAAAGCCTTATGGTAAAGATGTAATCCAGGTGCACCGGCTTCTCAAAAACCAGGTGCCTACGTCGGAATATTTGTTGGTTTCCCACTATCTGGCGGATAGGTTGGAAAAATGGGATGAACACAAACATCAATTCCGCCATCTCAAAGAACAATATGACGGACACTCGGTCCCTTACTTCTACCAGGAGGTCAGTAAGTTTCGACAAGACTTACCGCCCCCAGAACTGCGATCGATTTCTTTTGAAACGACGAACCCACTCACCCTCGATCTCCATGTCGACCGGGCACCAGAAGAACTTTTCGAAGTGATAAGCAACTTCAAGTACCGGAAACTTTGGAATACAGAGCCTGATTTCCTTTTCGAAGAATCACATTTGAATCGAGCGGGGATGACGCATGTTTGCATTGTCGACGAACGGGAGATCCTCTTCGAAACAGTGAAAAAAGGAGATAGCGATAATCCTTTTGTCTACGGAGAAAAAACGAGGGATATTCCTATGATGGAGTATGTAAGCAGTTATTTCTCTGTGGAGGAAAACAACCAAGGTTCTTGTTTGCGATTCGAACTCTATTTGAAACCAAAAAGTTTTGCAGCCAAGATTTTGACGCCTTTTATCAAGACACAAGCTCGGCGTCGATCCAGAAAGCTGCTTGAGCAACTCAAAAATGTAGCCGAAGGAAAGGCCGATCTAAAACTGCAAAAATCAGTAGAGACCTAATCCTGTATCAAACTGGCTCCTTCCAACGAATGGAACCCAGTGGCATCAATGTATGACACATAAGGATGCTGACCAGATCGACCACGAATCGAGGCACATCCCACTTCACCCTGCTTGTTCACTGCAACGAATTTATCGTCAAAATCCACCTTGTCGATTCCGCCATTGATCTTTACGATGCGCTGGCAGGCAGCCTCGCAGGCCTCCTGGGGTGTCATACCCTGCGACATCTTCTCGACGACATAGAAACTGCCGCAAGTACGAATGACTTCCTCTCCTCTCCCGGTTGCTCCGGCTGCTCCCACTTCGTTATCGAGGAAAAGGCCTGCCCCTATTATCGGTGAATCTCCAATCCTTCCCGGGATCTTGCCAAAAAGACCACTGGTGGTCGTGATGCCGGCCACACTTCCTTCTCCATCTATTCCTAGTACATTGATGGTACCGCCCTTCCGCTCGCTGCTTTCGTAAACGCCATCGGCCGGTGGAAACCAGTCATCTTTGTCGCTGAGGTTTTCCTTCCATTCCAGCCATCGAAGCCGGGCTTTTTCTGTCAGGAGATTTTCTTCTTTGAATCCATGCGCCCGAGCAAAGCGCAACGCACCTTCTCCCATGATCATTATATGATCCGTCCGCTCCATCACCAGGCGCGCAACTGAAGACGGAGTCTTGATTCGTTCCAATCCAGCCACCGATCCGCAGTTGTAGGTAGGACCATACATGATTGAAGCATCTAGTTGAACAACCCCTTCTTCATTGGGCAAGCCACCGTATCCCACTGACATGTCATCCGGGTCCAGTTCGACCACATTGGCACCAGCCTCCACTGCATCAAGAATACTCCCACTCGCTTGAAATGACGTCCAGGCCGGTTCCAGTACTTTTCTACCCCACGACTCTCCCCGGCTACACAACACGAGGGGCAAACTGGCATTACCATTTGCTTTGTGACCAGCTCTTTCAGACAACGATTTTACAAATGATACAGAAACTCCAAAATGGGCAAGCAGTTGCAGAAACTTTCTTCGATTCTTCATAGCTATTGATTCATGACTTGGAAAGTAAATTAGAAAAAAAGCTTGGGTTGACGATTCCGCCATCTGCCCGCGGCTTTTCCAATCGATTTAACAAATGTTTCACATAACTATTTAGCTTGTGATAACCTGAACATAATCATCGAATTAGGCAGAATATCTTCTTCATGGACTTGGCAAAGTGATTGACAGAATGACTTGAATCTCTCCCGAAATGGAATTTTCTTTACATTTGCGCGCTTAAATAAAGTAGAAATTCGTTTTTTTCTATATATAAAAGTCTTTAAACTATGAGCTTAACGAAGAAGTATCTAAAGTCTAAACCCATCTGCAAGGTCACCTTCAAGTTGCCGAAAAAGGCCGTCAATGGAGCCAAGAAAGTGCAGGTGGCTGGAGATTTCAATAAATGGAATCCCAAGAAAACAGTCATGAAAAAATTGAAGGACGGTTCCTTCACGCTCACCATGGAGCTGGACAAAGGAAAAGAGTACCAGTTTCGCTATCTGATCGATGGTGAAAAGTGGGAAAACGATTGGAAAGCCGACAAGTACGTTCCGAATGGTATCGGAAACGAAGAGAACTCGGTGGTTATCGTTTAAGAATGAAATTCTCCAAAATCGAAGACCGGAACATTTGTTTCGGTCTTTTTTTTACGCTTTACATCTCAAAATCACACACGAAAGCGGAGGCAAATTCAACGAGATGGAATAGTCGAATCCATGAAGTGGTTTCTTCGCTCCCTTGAATGAACTTCGCTTCAAATAGTTGCTTCCTCCATACTTTTCATCATCCGTATTGAGCACGATCTCCCACCTGGAAGAGTAAGGCACACCTATCCGGTACTTATCCCTGGTTTCAGGGGTAAAGTTACAGATCACCAAAAGCTCATCTTTCTTCTTGGATCCTTTTCTAAGGTAACTAATGACTGACTGCTCTGCATCTGTAAAGTCTATCCATTGAAAACCCGCAGTGTCGTACTGCAACTCATAGAGCGCCTTCTCACTTCTGAAGAGCTCATTTAATTCCTTCACCAATTCATGCAATTGGTTGTGAAGAGGGAATTGAAGAAGATCCCATTGCAACTCTACTTCATAGTTCCACTCATTCGTTTGCCCCCACTCATCGCCCATGAATAGAAGCTTATTGCCAGGGTGAGTATACATATAGCCATAAAGTACCCGCATATTGCCAAACTTCTGCCATTCATCACCGGGCATTTTATAAATCAAAGAGGCCTTACCATGAACAACTTCGTCATGGGAAAAGGGCAAAACATAGTTCTCCGAGTAGGCGTAATACATGTTGAAAGAAAGCTTACCCTGTTCGTACTTCCTGAAGAAGGGGTCAACTTTAAAATAAGCAAGGGTGTCGTTCATCCAACCCATCATCCATTTCATGCCAAAACCCAATCCACCATGGTCTACCGGGTGAGTGACCATCGGGAATGCAGTAGATTCTTCCGCTATAG
>JAHELJ010000022.1 GCA_024644235.1 Lewinellaceae bacterium | reverse complement strand
TGACGACCGAGATGCATAAAACCCTCCGATCCGTAAAACTCAATCTTGGTACTGTTAAAAGGCCAGTTGGGATATTGATCTGAGTTGCGGATGCTAGGCACGGTTTTCTTCATATAGGGCATCCAAAGGCTGCTTTCGATAGAAAGGATCTGCGACCCAAACTCAAAAGTACTCATTTGGGTATCCGGGATTTCCCGACCATCTTTCAACACGTTAACTCCACCTGCGCTAAATATAGAGTCGGGCTGAGCTTTTCCCATTAGCATACGAGCGAGGTCAAGCTGATGAATGAGATCGTCAGGAATCCGGCCAACGGAGAAATCCCATAAGCCATGCCACCAGTGGCCGGGAGCATAAGGATGTTTGGGAGCTGGACCACACCAGATCTCGTAATCAAAGCCGTCGGGAACTTCCTGTTCCTGGCCTTTGGTAAAGGGCCCGTGTTTCATCATATTTAATACCCGGACGAAGTGGATATCGCCTAGCTTTCCGGAATCGATGTATGCCTTGGCCTTTCTGACATAAGCGGCACTGCGCGACTGCATCCCTATCTGAACTACTCTCTCGTATTTGCGGGCAGCAGCCACCATCTGACGGCCTTCCCACACGTTATGGCTCAAAGGCTTTTCACAAAACACATCTTTGCCTGCCTGACATGCCATAATGGTACCCAGCCCGTGCCAATGATCAGGAGTGGCATTGATAATAGCATCGACATCGGGATCGGCCAGCATTTCCCTGAAATCCTGGATTAATTTGGGCTTGTTTTTCTGGGCGGATTCCACGGACTCTCTTGCCCGGGCAAATTTTCGGGTGTCCACATCACATAAATAAGCCATTTCCACCTCCGGATGCCTGGCAAAACTTCCTGCTAAAAAGTTTCCCCTGCCTCCAAGACCCATGATTCCGATAACGACACGGTCATTGGGGCTTCGTTTCGGAGTTCGGGGTAAGACCATTAAACCAAGGCCTGCCACAGTGCTGGTCTTGATGAATTTTCCACGAGTGATAGATTCCATAATAAGCGATTTTCTACTGTATTACGATTGGAGTTATTGCTCCAATTCCGCCACCATAAGGTAACAATCTCTGTCTTTATGATCTAACCCTTCGGGCTGACGATAGGCTTCATTTGAAAGCCTTTGTCAGGGTTGAACCCCGACAAGATGATGTAAGAAGAACATATATATGTGATGAATATACTTTCCTTACATCATCTTCGGCGGCCTGCAAGGCAAAACATGCTTACGCGCGTTTTGGGTTTGGTGAACCTACTTCGGAGACAGCTATCGAAATTTCAAATGACCTCGATTAACTTATGAATGAGAGTGGTGATCCTTGAGCATTTGAAACTTGAGGCATCCATAAATCAACACTATTTGGTGGTTAATTTTTGGTAGCATTTCTTGTTTAAGAAAATGATGGATGGGAATATCATCAACTTGGGCTGAAATGGAAAGGCGACTTTGAGAGGTAAAAGTTATTGCACCTTTTAGATGTCCCTGGCCTTTACAATTAATTGTTCTTCACTGGCACTATGAAAACTTATTGTTTTCTCGGGGAAGTTAAAGACTATCCGAAAGTTTTGAAGCAATTTACTGCCGATGAATCCGTCGAGATCGCAGGACCCATAGCGATTAAATCGTTTTAACGGAAGTATCAGTAATTGGGGTTCTGCCACCACTAGATTTCCTATGAAAAGATTCGACGCAGTAGATCGATGCCCTATGTAGTGATTGCCATCTATTCCGGTGATTTTTACAGCGCGGTCAATATGGATGAACTTGGCAAGTCCGTGGAGGTGAGCGAGATCGAGTACTGATTCTTCGGAGCCTGTATCAATACCAAAGGTTAATAATTCATTTTCTATTTCTAGCACAATGGAAGGTACCTGGCATTCCCATCGGAAGGGAATGACAAATTGCTCGTCAGATTTATATCTAGAGAGGTTGATAGCGGTGCCCTTCCGTTGTCTGGTTAACATAATTTTTTTAGCAGAAAAATCTATTTCCAGTAGGTGTCTCCTAAAGATCTTATTGCCGATCAGACCAGATATCTGTATACCACATTTTGCCTCCAGCTGCTGCAGAGGCAGCACCAGCGCTTGTACATGTTTCCATTTGTCCTCTCCCCATTCCAGTTGAACCCAGCGTACTTTGGTCTGGACTGGCTCTCCGGCTATACCGAATGATTTTTCAGGTGACAAGGTTTCGTGACTTCGAAATTCACTTTCATTCAAAACCAACAAGGAGGATCCGGTATCCAGTATATAATTTCCTGCCACACCATCAACTGCGGCTTGCACTATAATTAGGTTATCAATAATCTCAAAAGGTACCTTGTTCTCTGCGATACAGATACCAGCTAGAAAGGCCTGAATAAGTAAAGTGAAGAGTATCAGCCAGTAGGTTTTTTTATCTGAAATCTCCCTGATTTCTGGTATCCTGGATCTTCTTTGCAACATTTCTGACCAGTTTTTGGCGAACAAACGAGAGGTAGAGCAATCCTAAATTCGCACCGGTCAAAGTCGAATGTGTTTGCTATTGTCTCATTTTGTTAGCTCCCGGGCAACGTTATGTTGCATTTGTGTAAGAAACGTTATAAACTAGTCCTGACTGACCCATTTTGAAAGAGGATGACCAGTGCATTTTACATAGTGAATTGTCAGTAAGTTATATGTTAAAGCGTCCAAGAGCCCCTTTACTTCGGAGCCTGAAAGTTGTATTTTCAAGCTGATAAATAGATTTATCAGCCATCTAATCTCAAATCTATCTGATTAATAGGTGACGACTAGTTAAGTCATCAACCGCAGCGGATCGAACAAAGACCGGCATCTTTCCTTTAAAGTTTGCTACATGGCTATCAAACTGGTCGGAGTGGTTTTTTGTAAGGTCAGGAATAAAGTAATCAGGGCTCTTTTCCTGATTTTTATGCTATCCTATTCTATTTTCTGCTTCCAAAACTTATTTGCTCAGATTCCCTACAAGGTTGAAAGATATCACCTTTCCGAGGGCCTTTCACAACCATCGGTGATGAGCTTGTTTCAGGATAAACAGGGCTTCTTGTGGATAGGAACTTATGATGGTCTGGATCGTTTTGATGGTCTCCATTTCGAGACGATCCTTTATGGTATCCCGGATGCCATCTTTGAAGACAGCAAAGGTCGGTTATGGGTTGGAACAAGGACCCGGGGTCTTTTTTGCCTGGATCTCGAAACTGGCGAGAGCGTACTTTACGCACACGACAGCGATGATCCTCATTCTGTTTCCGGAAGTGTAAACACCATCTTTGAAGATAGCCGAGGCAATCTATGGGTAGGCACCTTTCACGGACTGGACCGGTTCGATAGCGAAAATCACCGATTTGAACATTTTCGTCACGATCCGGAAGATCAGCATTCGATCAGCGGTAATGGAGTGATGGCTCTTGCTGAGGACGATCAAAGAAACCTTTGGATCGGTACGAATATGGGCTTGAATAGATTTGATTATGGATCTGAAAGATTTCGAAGCATAAGTTTTAAGAGTGAAGTTGGAAATGATATAGAAAGAAGACAGGTGCACCGCATCGCAATCGACAAAAGGATAGGTTTCTGGGTTGGGGTAGTCAGGGGAGGAATTGCTCGATTTGATCCTGAAGCGGAAAAATTTGAGCACTATGTATTCCAAGAAGATGACTCTTCTTCGATTTCCCATAACCATGTGCAGGACATACATATCGATCACAACAGTAATCTTTGGATTGCCACTATGGGGGGGCTTGATCGCTTTGATCCGGAAGAAAATCGCTTCGAACACTATCGCCATGATCAGGCGAATGAAAATTCACTGGCCTCTGACAGAATTCGATGTTTATATGAAGACACAGGAGGCAACATCTGGGTGGGAACTGATGGAAGCGGTTTGAACAAAATCGTTTCGAGCAAACGCAGTAGAAATACATTTCAATATTTGTCGGAGAATCTGGGTCCACAGTACGCACCCGAGGGCTTTGCATTTGCGATTTACGAGGAAAGCCAGGGCATGAGGTGGGTAGGAACAAATCAGGGAAAGGTTTATGTATTTGCCGAGGATACTGAGTTGATAAGAATTTATAGCTCTAGTCCAGATCCAGATGCTCATCATTTCCAGGGAAGAGACGTGAGAGATATCTGCGAAGATATCAACGGGGATATCTGGATCGGGACCAATGATGGTGGTATCAACCACTTGAACCGCAGAACGAACACATTTCGACACTATGAGCGAACAGCAGGGGTGATGTGTCTTCATTGCGATTCGACGAATGGTCTGTGGGTTGGTACCTGGATGAGTGGTCTCAATTACCTACAGGTAGAAACTGGAGATGTGGATCGGTTTAGACATAATCCAGATGTGTCAACTTCTATACCGGGCAATGTGGTATCTGACATAAAGGAAGGGAATGATCGGGATCATTTATGGATTGGTACTAATAAAGGACTATGCTTATTGGATCGAAAAACGAGCAGATTTGAATCTTTTATTCACAATCCAGGTGATCATCTGGCATTGACAAACCTTTGCAGAACACTGATAACAGATCCTAAAGGGAATCTCTGGATTGGAACCAACGGTGGCTTACTCCATTTCGATACTGAATCAGAACATTTTCAGCTCTTTGATGATGCGGCTGGCCTCAGCCATAATACCATACAGGCGATCTTGATTGATGAATTCTCGAGACTCTGGGTAACTACCAATCGAAGCTTAACCAGGTTTGACATCGGAAGTCGAACATTTCGAGATTATGATTCATCAGATGGTATACCAGGGAATTACGCCCTGAATGGGGCAATGAAGAGCCCCAGTAGCGGAAGATTATATTTTGGGTACCTGGATGATGTGATCTCATTTAGACCATCTGACATTGTTGATAACACTGATCGGCCAATGGCGGTCTTTACCAAACTTAGTGTCTACTCGAAGGATGACGAGTTAGCCACCCCAAAAGTAGACCGTATCATTTCGAGAAAAGAGGCAATCACTGTATCATTCCGTGAACACATCCTGGAGTTTGAAGTCGGCTCGCTGAATTTTGTTCAACCGGAGAAGAATCAATACAGGTACCGGGTACGGGGTCTGCAAGAACATTTTATTCCACTAAAGACAACCCGAAAATTTACCTTAACCAACCTGGATCCTGGCAGATATGTGGTAGAGGTAATTGCTTCAAATAATGACGGCCTCTGGAATGAGAAAGGTACCAGCTTGTCCTTAACCATTACTCCACCCTGGTATTGGGCATGGTGGTCCAAGACAATCCATCTAATGATGATAAGTACCTGCATTTATTTTGTGTATCGTTATCAATTACGCAGGCACCAAGAAATGATGGAGACATTGAAGCTGAAGGAACTCGATGCGGCAAAGTCAAAATTATATACCAATATCACGCACGAATTTCGCACCCCATTGACTGTCATATCGGGGATGGCAGATCAGATCATGGCAGATCCCAGGAAGTGGTATCGGGAAGGACTGGACATGATAAAAGGCAGCAGTCATAAACTGCTGAAGCTGGTAAATCAGATGCTGGACTTAGCCAGGTTGGAGGCGGGTAATTTAACTATGGTGCTGGTTCAAGCCAACATCGTTGCCTACTTGAATCATCTGATTCGCGGTTTCCAATCATACGCAAGCACTAAGAATATCCGGATTCATTTTTTGGCCGAAGAGGAATCGATTGTAATGGATTTCGATGCGGGAAAGATTGAAACGGTGCTTTCCAACCTGATTTCAAATGCGATCAAATTTTCCGCCGACGGAGGAGATATATACCTGCAAGTGAGACAGTGTGTGGGATCGGAGGAGAAGCCTTACTGCGAAATACGAGTCTCTGACACGGGTGTGGGAATAGAGCCGAAGCAACTGGCTTTGATCTTTAACCGGTTTCACCAGGTAGATTCATCGCACACCAGGACATCGGAAGGTACTGGGATTGGTCTTACCCTAACCAAGGAACTGGTGGAACTCATGGGGGGAGAAATTGCTGTGGAGAGCAAAGTTGGAAAGGGTACTGAGTTCAAGATTTGCCTGCCAATCAACAATCAAGCACCCAAAGACGGGATGCCGGCGCTTGAAAGAAGATCGCTTATCACTGATTCTGACGCTGGACAACTGGACGATAAGATATCGACGAGTTTTCACGATGGCGATCTCTTCAAAATCTTGATTGTTGAGGATAATCCGGACGTCGCCATTTATATCACCAGTTTGCTGGAGGCCAGATACGATCTGGCAGTGGCGGTCAATGGCAGGGAAGGGATCAATGCCGCCATAAAGACAATACCCGACCTGATCATCTCTGACATCATGATGCCCCAAGTCGATGGATTCGAATTGGTGTCTGTCTTAAAACAGGACGAACGAACCAGTCACATCCCAATTATTCTACTGACAGCAAAGGCCGACATGAGCTCCAAGCTGACTGGTTTGGAATTCGGTGCTGATGCCTATCTGGTCAAGCCTTTCGGGAAAAGAGAACTGGAGATACGGATAAGAAAACTGATTGAATTAAGATTAAAATTGCAGGTGTACTACAAGTCGGTCATTGAAGGAGTGCCCATAGGCAGCGGCTACTCGGAACGGGAGCATTCGTTCTTACTAAGAATTAGAAAAGTGATTGAGCAGAATCTCCAAAATGAAAATTTTGGCATTCAGGAGCTTTGCCACATTTTCCGAATCAGCCGGGCCCAGCTACATCGAAAAGTGAAGGCGTTGACCGGTAAGTCTACTTCCAGATTTATTAGATCTGTCCGTCTCAGAGAAGCGATGAACCTTTTAGAATCGACAGATATGAATGTCTCAGAAGTCGGTTATGCTGTTGGGTTTACCAATCGGAGCCACTTTACCCAGGTTTTCACCGAAGAATTTGGTAAGTCACCAATTCACTTCAAGTCGTAGAGAAAACAAAAAAAATCTATTTTTGCATCCCAATAATCCTGAGGAGTAAAGTCCACCAGGATTCACACCCCACACAGCCTGCCATAGGCAGGCCACACATAACACCAGTAGCACCATCACACCTACACCAACCACCCAAACTCACTCTCACACGTCACACCCGCACCCACACTCAAACCCATCTCGGGGCTATAGCTCAGTTGGCTAGAGTGCTTGACTGGCAGTCAAGAGGTCCGGGGTTCGAATCCCCGTAGCTCCACAGAGGATCGAATGGCAGGCTCGCAGAGCCTGCTTTTTTGTTGGGCATGGACAGCCATGCTTGCATGAGTTGGTCTGCACAACGAAAAAGGCCGACCGAAGGGGGGAGCCATTCGATTTTGACCTTTGGTTTATAGGGGATCATCATGGATAATCCCCGTAGCTCCTCCTTCGCCGTGCTAATTTTTTTTAGAGAAAGTACTTTCAATTCTTGATTCTTTCACTTTATGCTATATGGCATTCCGGGCTCCGGCGGACAGGTCCACAGAGGATCAAATTGATGAGACTCCTTCGGGAGCTCTTTTTTTTGTTATTGGGCACCATAAATCTAAATGTGACTCTTTCGTCAATCCGTAACCAAACGGTTTTGTGCTCTGTCTCTGCGTTCCAACTATCTCACATTTGATCTGCAAAATCCCTAACTTAACAAGGGAACGGTGCCCAAGATATTTATGTGATATGGAGCAATAGTTATCCTAACCAACTTATGACGCGTAGTATTCCGATCTTATTTAGGCCTGGTTCTTTTTGGCACCTCCTGTTTCAGGAACACAAAGACATCCCTGAACCCAATAACAACCATCATGTGCTTGTACCGCGGCGAATACTTGCCAGTAGAGAGAAGGGTAATCAATATGGATTCGGTATCCCCCCCAAGTATTTCCCGGCTAAAGGAAAATACGTAAAAACGGGTTTGTCACAGAACCTGAGGCACCCGGGTTAGGTAGCCGAAATACGTCGTGAACTATTTAAGAAGGGGGACATGCTGGTGGAAACGATTGCCATATCTTGAGAGACAGAAAAGGATGCTTACAACCTGCCTTGTAGAGCATCTAAGGGAACCAACATTTTTAAAATCAGAGATATATTGAACTAATATGGTAGGTCGGCAACAAGAGGCGTTCCTTTAGTGTAACTGCAGATTAAAACATCCTGATTGGGTCTGAGGCACCGGTTGCATCGATTGACAGCTCTTCGTCGACTTTTGTTCAACTGATGCACCTCTTGAAGAATTGATAGAATTTTTAAGAAAACTCGTTACGAGAAAATTGCCACCTGATTATTATAAGAGTCTGAAGATTAATATTAATTAACCTGTACAAAAGTCATAGATATGAAACTTGGAATGCTAACTGTTATGATGGATGATCAGCCGTTGGAAAAAGTGTTGGATCTCATGAAGGAGTTCAAAATGGAGTCAGTGGAGTTTTATTCAGGGACGATGTTCCCAAATAACCACTGCAATCCAGAGGTGCTTCTCTCCAATAATCGGAGGCTTGCTGAATTTAAGAAGCTGATCAAAACAAGGAAATTTGAGATCAGCGCACTTTCTTGTCATGGAAACCCGTTACATCCCGATCCGAAAATCGGACCCGTTCATGCCGAATCTATCCGCCAAAGTATACTCTTAGCGGAACAGCTTGATGTTAACCGTATCATTTGTTTTGCCGGTTGTCCAGCAGGTAGCAAAACTGACGTGACACCCAATTGGGTGCATGAGCCATGGCCGGAATGGTTTCCTGAAATTCTCAAATGGCAATGGCAAGAAAAACTGATCCCTTTCTGGAAGGACATGGTGGCATTCGCTAGGGAACACAATGTAAAACATATTTGCTTTGAGCTACATCCGGGAGATATGCTCTACAATCCCGAATCACTTTTTAAATTAAGAAACGCAGTGGGAGAGGAGATATGCTGCAACTATGATGCAAGCAACATTGAATGGCAGGGAATTGATACCTTGCAGGCTATTATTGCACTGGGAGATACAATTAAACATGTTCATGCGAAGGATTCGAAGATTTATCCTCGAAACGCGGCAATAAATGGTACACTGGATCCCAAACCTTACGATGATGAAATAAACAGGGCATGGAGCTTCAGGACCGTAGGATGGGGACACGGACCTGAATACTGGACCGAATTCATTATGAATCTCCGTATGATTGGATATGACGATGTATTGAGTATCGAACATGAAGATAGTCTTATGTCAGCCAATGAAGGGTTGGAACAGTCTGTAAAATTTTTAAACAATATCTTATTGAGAGAAAAACCCGGTCCGATGACCTGGGCATAAAGTCCCTCATTTGCCGGATTGGAAGCTTTGCATGCTATGCAAGAAGACTTCGAAGGTTACCATGTCGTGGAAAAGCTACTGGTAAGCGATCACATGGTCCAACTTTTATATGTAATAGTCAGGACTTGATCTGACGGTCATACGGCCTGTAATGGAGACGTGAATTCTTTCGCACAATTCAAAAAATATCTGAATAGTAAATACTAAAACTCGATCTCGATACCGATCCAAATAAGGGTCATAACATTTACAAAGTATGAGCCTGAGAATAATTTGGATCAAAGTCCAAAATATCTTCGAGATACTAATCGAACATTGGATCATTAAATAATTTCTTAATGTGTTTATCTTGGTGTGCTTGCCGATTTTATTGCATTAGTTCCTAACTTTTGGAAACGTCAGCTTGAAGAATTACACTTGGTTGTCCTAGAAGTGATTGTAAATGTGTTGTTTTAGTGCAACCCAGCTGCAATCACGAGTATCCCTCCATAGGAGGATTGACCGGAGACCAGAAAATTTCTATGATGGTTCCTGAATCAGTTATCTAAATCCAAAATATTAGACCATGAACACTCGATCTATTTCATCCCTATCTTTATTCCTTTGCATTTTCATTTCTAGTTCATCAGCTCAGGTTCAACCCGGTCTCCATGTTGAAGAGAATATGACGGTTTTGTTTGGAAGGGATACCACCGGAGCTGGGATAAAGGCCTTCTGGCTGCCGTCTAAAGCGGCTTTCCGGTTGGGAATAGTTGGAGATATGGAGTTTCAAGGTGAAAACCTGCAATCAGATTCTGAGGCCTGGGACTACGATAGCATTGGTATCCTTTCTTTTGCTTCAGGACTTGCCAGCAAGGCTAAAGGAGATTACTCTGCGGCAATGGGAGAGCTGGTGGAAGCGAATGGTACCTGGTCTTTTGCTATGGGTACTGCAACCCGTGCGAGTGGTAACGGTTCAGCCGCAATCGGAAGTAATTGTGAATCTCAAGGATTTGCTTCTATGGCATTTGGAGACCACATGATAGCTCGGGGGCGAGGGGCGATGGCAGTGGGAGCTTGGAACGAACCTATTGATGATATTAACTCGACGGCAGACTCCATCCGAATTTTTGTGGTCGGCAATGGTACTTTCAGCCAACGCTCTAATGCCATGGTAGTTCGAAAAAGCGGTCAAATAGGTATAGGGACTAGCTCACCATTTCATTTACTGGATTTAGGTACTACAAATGGACGGAAATTAGCCATACATCAGAGCACAAATGGTGACGATTATTATGGTTTTGGTATATCAGCCAACACACTCGAATTTCATGTTGGAAATAATGAAGCAGATGATCCACAAATGGTGGTAAAGAAATCCAGTGGCAATGTAGGAATAGGCACTACAGGGCCCACTGCCCAACTGCATACCACTAGTACGGTAAGATTTGCCAATTTTGGAGCGGGTACGCTCACAACTGATGCCAATGGAAATCTTTCGGTCTCATCCGATTTACGTCTTAAAGATGTGACTGGCCGTTTCATTAGGGGACTGGAGGCAATCACTCGAATTGAACCCGTCCTATATCAATGGAACGAGTCAAGCGGATTGGATACTACCTCGCTATATGCTGGTTTCAGTGCTCAAAATGTACGTGAGGTAATTCCGGAGGCAGTGGACGTAAATGCAGATGGCTATCTTACCCTTTCAGATCGGCCCATCATCGCCAGCCTGGTAAATGCGGTCAGTGAGCAGCAGGCAATCATCGAAAAGCAATCCCGAGATATATTGGAGCTCAGGCGATTGGTGCAAATGCTGATCAATTTAGATAGTGATCAATGGTCAACCGCAAAAGACTAAGGGATTGGTATTCACTGGCCATAAAGGCCAAAGTGGTGAAAAAGAACCCAAGCCCTGGCCACGTTGCACGAACTGGAGCCGAAACGGTTCAACTACAAAGTCGATCCAGGAGAAACCAACTTGGTTTTCATCGCAGAAGATGTTCCCGACTCGGTGGCCTCCCAGGACGTTTGGTGTGCCGAATGTGATCGTAAAGCCGTAGGACCGTTTTTGTAACTGAGCCTGAGGGGATCAGGCCTTAGACTGATTATGGACCGATTCCCTATCTTTAAAATGAATCATTATCATTGGTCGTGCACTCTAAACGACGCCTTGCTGCCATTATGTTCGCTGATATCGTCGGTTATACAGCGATGATGGGAGAGAAAGAGGACTTCGCTCTTCAAGTGCTGCATCACTTCAAGGAAAAAGCAATTTCATTAGTTCAGATGCATGAGGGCATCTGGCACAAAGATCTAGGCGATGGTGCGCTTTGTAGCTTTGAAAATGCGCTGGATGCAGTAAACTGCGCAATAGCCATTCAACGACACCTGAATTTGCAGACCGAATTCAAAGTTCGGATCGGCATCCATCTTGGAGACATCACCTACCGGGATGGAGATCTCTACGGAGATGGGGTCAATATCGCCTCGCGCATACAAGGGGAGGCCGCTGCAGGTGGCATTTGCATATCGGAATCAGTTTATAAAGCTGTTCGTAATAAAGATGATGTAAGTATAGAATATCTCGGTAAGCGGAAACTAAAGAATGTTGATTGGACCACCCGCCTATATCAGGTATCCAATTCAGGTGTACTCACGAGGAGTGGACCTTCGTCAAGGGTCATTTCACTTAAGAAAGCTGTGATGCTGGCTTTATCTGTAGGATTATTTGTGTCGCTCATATGGATGTGGGCGCTCTCACAGTCCCAATCCATCAAAGTTGCAACAGTTGAAAGGCATGACATTGTACTACCTGAAGCAACTCCTTTAGCCCTTATCGGATCTGCCACCTTCGGGGTGGGCCAAAAAGCACTGGCTCTGTCTCCAAGCTCAGATCTGCTGGTTTATGTTGGGCAGGTAGATCAAACCACCCACCTCTATCTCAGATCAATGGAATCGTATGATGTAGAGAAGATGTCAGGGACAGATGGAGCATTTTTCCCCTTTTTCTCACCCGACGGTGAATTGGATCGGTTTCTTTACCGGCCAGTACTTAAAAAAGGTCGCGGTGAGAGGTGGGCAACCTATCATCATTTGTCCAGTAAGTAACTGCATCGGTGGAGGTCAATGGCTGCAGGATTATCTAATCATCTTCAGTGACAGCGAAGGAAGTCGGTTGTACACAATTCGTGCAGATGGCAAGGATAAAAGTGAAATCAAGGTAGAAGGTATGTCAGGAAATATTGGCTCATTCCTTTACCCGCAACGACTTGGTGAGGGGTTTGTACTGGTGGCCACAACATTACCCCATCAAATTCGAGTCATTGCTGTAGACCAAGGTACGAGCAGGGAGCTCTTGGATCATGGCAGTTCCCCCGTTTACCTTTCATCAGGGCATCTTACCCTCATGGAGCATGGCAGACTAATGGCTGCTCCATTTGATCCAGAAAAGTTAACATTTACTGGTGAGGTCGTTTCACTAATTGAGGATCTACGTACGAATATGGCAGTATGCAATTGACACTCTCGGACAATGGAACCCTAATCTATGTTCCTGGAGTATCGGCTATGAAAAATAAGCTGATATGGAAAAGGCTAAATGGTGAAGAGGAGGATTTGCCTTCACTCAGTGCAGATTATTATGGTGAATGCACCATTTCGCCAGATGGAACCAAACTGGCTATGACATACCTTAGTCCATACGATCTTGCTGTATTTGATTTTAGAAATACCACAACAAATCGATTGACCAGAGATGGAAACAGTTTTTTGTCCAAATGGTCATCAAATGGCAAAAGAATATTCTTTAGCAGATACTCCGAAGAGTTCAGCAAGATTTTTCACATTGATGCTTCAGGTAATGGTTCAGAATCTCAATTTGAGGTTGGAAGCAACCGGGTAGCTCCCGCCAGTTGGTCTTCTGATGGGAAGGTGTTAGCCTATATACAGACTGACCCTGAGCAAGGTGTGGATCTGGTTTTACACTTTGAGGAGAGTGAAGAGGATATAAAAATACTTCCCACCATAGGGAATCAGTACCTGGCTGCTTTTTCTCCCAACGACCACTATTTGGCTTACACATCCGATGAAACCGGCAGATCTGAGGTACATGTCCAAAGGGTACCGCCCGACGGAAATAAGGAGATCATCTCGGCAGATGGAGGGGAAGAACCCATATGGGCACCAGATGGGAGGGAACTTTATTATCGGAGTGGAAATGATTGGTGGGTTGTTAAGATTGAATATGAACCGAACTTTCAAAGCGGCGTTCCGGAATTGCTATTCAGTGGTCCGTACCTAAATGTACCGGGATACTCCTATGACATTCATCCTGATGGTGATCGTTTTTTGTTGCATACCCCTTTGGATACGTCCACCACGACAACAAGATTGAAGCTGATCAAAGGTTGGTTTGAGGAGCTCAAACGCTTGGCTCCGGTAGAATGATCAAGATTCTCAGAATGTCAAACGTTTTTGCTATTGCCTCTCATGCTCATTTTGATCACATCAATGGATTTGATTACCTGCTCGAAGTAAAACCCAAATGTTAAGATATATTTTCCCTTAGATCTTTTTTGGGGCGCTAATACTCCCTTTGATATCTCTGGTCAAGATCCTTTGGTAGTAGACTCATTGGATAAAAAAATGCAATACTTTGGTGGTCATCACGAATCATATGTATTCAACCAGACTGGCCGATTTTGTAACGCTAATGTTGAATTCGTTGATAAGAACCTGGAAATTGCTCCTGGAATAAAGCTGATAGTTACTTCGTCCTCAAATATGGGATATTTCAGCAAATACCCGAGAATAGGAATTGGTACTAATGAAGAAGTGGTGGAAAATCCGAGTTCGAACGAGGCAAACCTTCTGGGTCTAAAGGAAATCTCACTTTCTTTGGAGACAGAAAATGGAGAGGTTGTAATTGTGGGATGTTCCCACAGCACCGTGGAAAAAATAATTTTAGAAACCAAAATATTTACCAATAATCAAATTGCAATGGTATACGGCGGATATCATTTGCTGCCTTATGATAGAAGAACTTTAGATGATTTATCTCATCGGCTCAAGAATGAATTAGAAGTTCAGAAAGTAGCCCCAGCTCATTGTAGCGGACATCTAGCATCCAAAATTCTAAAAGATCATTTTAGGGATAATTATGTTTTTGCTGGATTAGGAGAAACGGTAGAGTTTTAGGCCAAACTGCTAGAAGGTCCGGGATTTGATTCCGTCTTCACTAATTTTCTGCGGCGAACTGGCCCGGCTGCGACCTATTGAACACGACGGGTAGGCTTGGCGTCGAAGGGATCATTACAGATAAACCCCGTAGCTCCACAGAGGATCGAATGGCAGGCTCGATGAGCCTGCTTTTTTGTTGGGCATGGGCCAGCCATGCTCGCATGAGATGAACTGCACAACGAAAAAGGCCAACCGGAGTGAGCAGCTATTCGATACATTGAAGAGTTCATAGCTTGGCAGTTGGTACGAGAGATGAGTAGATGAATACGTGAAGATGGACTTTATGATGCTGCCTTCCTCCGGTTGCATAAGCAACAGATCATTTCACCAAAGGAATTTTCAAATGTTCTCTTACAAGACTAGGAATCACCATGTTTGTCCGATTTGATATACTTTGCCAGCTCTTCTTTAGTAAAAACAAATCTGGGTACTTGTGACAAACAATAATCTGTTGAGTGGAAGAAATCGTAAAACACCTCACTATCCGATTTTCTATGCTCAATAATTTGAGGTTTGGGATTCTTTTGAGCTGGATTGATGATCTCGAGAATCACATCGGCTGATACCAACTGCTTAAACTCGTCCTTTTTGATCATGATGCCTAACGACAGTTCAATAGGATCTACCCGCTCAAAATCATATTGGCTGGTGATTGTCATGAATTTTGTGCTGATGGGGGTGGAATGCAGATCAAACTGCAGGACATCGTTCTTGATGTGATGAGTTGAAAGGAAACCCTCATAATTGTTATATCCTTTTCCTGAAGGATTGGTAAGATGCAAAGATGCTAGTCCATCCTTATTCAAGTCACCAATCTTAATTACCGCCCGAACGATGTTCTTATCTTTATCGTTCCAAGAATACAAATACCAGCTGGAGTCTTTCAGGACTTCTCTGACTTCAATCGGGACAGATGGGTTAGATGAAAGGGATCGGAAGTGCTTTGGCTGAGATTTTGCAACCATGTTAGCCCGTCTTCCCCGATTGTCATTGAGTTGCAGTAGTTTTTCAGGAATGGACTTCAAAGCGTAAACCGAAAGTAATTCCTCCTCATTCTGTACCTGTAAAAAGGCCAGATATGCCCTCCAAAATTTTTCGGACAGCTGATCTATCTCCCTATCTGTCTCATAGGCAAGACGAGCCCGGTTTAGAGTTTGTCCTTGCAATCTGCGATTACCACTTTTCGTCTCCGGGAATGCTGACAGGTCATATCCCTGTTCCTCCAATCTTTTTTCGACAATTGCGGAAAGTGAGTACTTATCCCCCACACCGGTACCAAATCCATAAATATGGGGAGGATCCAAGGGATGTGGAATTCCCATTTCATCGAGAATGCATTTCCACGTGCTGATCAGGGCTTCATGTAAATGTGCAAATATCTCATGTTTTATCTGCATCGGTACGAACTAGCGTGCAACATAAGTTAAAAAAGTCTCTGCCATTCGAAAAGGCGTGTCTTGGAAAAGAAGGAACATTATACATTCGACACGATCAATCAACATGTCAACATCTGCATTTCTCATGTTGACACCAATATTTTCAACCCGTGGATACCCATTTCAAGCTTGACATTTTAAAGATGATGCCAACTTTTTAATGTCCTAGAGATCTGCAAAGATGTCACCTATTTTTAGGGTAATCAATGCAATAAAGATGAGTTACATAGATATGCAATTGGTGGCACATCTGGTTGAGAAGAAACTGGGATTATCTTGCTCCGTGCTGGATAAGAAGCTGCAATCCAAATCAAGAGACTACTTGTCGCGAATTGGTATTCTCACCATAAAAGGACAAATGAGTGGTGATGTGCTGATCTTGGATTTGCTCTTGCTACGCACTGCCAAATGGGTAAAGTTTCCTTTAGAAATCTTCTCTTCCATATTAATCGAATTGGGTCCTTTTGAAATCCCTTATCAACAAGATACTGATTCTTCGCATGATGAATTATGGGTTCGCAAGGTCTTTGAACTTTCTGAAGAACGAACTTTGCTGAACGATCTGAAAAGAGATCTGGAGACGTGCCAGCACGTAGCCTCAAAACTGCAACAGGAGATACCGAGTGTCCGGGTGTATGAGAAGGAAATGGTCTTACAAGGGACTGCGGCGTATCAATATGTCAGACCACTTGAATCAGACCTGCTCGACTATTATCAATCGAGCCCTATGAAAGAGCAACTCAAGGAAATCATCGATTTTTTGTGCTCTGCCCAGCCTGTTGTTCTGTCGCATGGGGGTATCCTCACCCATAGATTCATATTGAGGGCTCTGGCCGCAGAATGTCTGGTTTTCAAAAAGAGTATAGGTTTACTAAAGTTCCCTTCGGATGCTGATGCGCTGCTCGATACGTCAGAATTAAGCCTCGTTGCCCTCCCCGAACCCTATTCTAAGGAGGATCATCAATTAAAAGCTTTTGGTCAGCTATCTATGGTGACCGGAGTACCATTCATCATGTTGCGTAGTCCGGACTTACCTCCTCCTGGAAAACACCTGGGTCTTAAATATTTTGACAGAGTTGTTGAGCTGCCAACAAGATGGTTACTGCAGATTGCAGTCGAATTCCAGCAAAGGCAGATTGGAGGAATATCGCCTTCAAGGCGAACCGAATTGATCCAATGCATGATCTCTGCCCTCGATAGGTTTGGAAACTCCGGTGAGGAAACCATTACATCCCTGGTCCGATACAACCTCGAAAAACTCTCGACAGGGATGTGCGTTGATGCAAAAAGCAATCTTGAACTCCTATTTAAGTTAACCACGCAGTAAAAACTCATCATATGATCATCGAAGCAAAACGATCTCAATTACGGAAAGCGTCAGGCACCGATCTGGTGGCACTTCCCAACAAAGGTTCAAGTCTTCCATTTTACTACATGCCGGTTGTTCGCCTGAAGGAATTTGTTCATTCCATCCTGGAGCCTGGATCAAGAGTATTCATCAACGGGAATACCGGTACAGGGAAGACAGAGGGTCTGCATGTCATAGTCAATAACTGGCGCCTGGTACTGAGAATTCTGGGAATTAATTCGGCTCCAAAAAATGCACACCTACTGCACGTAAACCTATCGGCCGTCCAGGGTATCGATGAGCTCTTTAGGCGTAGGAGCATTCGCAATGGTAACACGTACGATGAAATGCAGCCGGCGCTCGCCACACTTAAGCAAGCGCTTCGGCTTCAGGAAGATCCGGACAACATCGCCATATGGTGGCTCAGTGAACTATTGAGATGTCTGCCTGAGATTCAGCATGGAATATTGGGTATGATCCAGAATCGAATTTTTGATGACCAAGGAAAGTACATCGGGGACGGGAGTAGCCTAAGGATCGTATGTGATAGCAACTTTGGCGCAAGTGAACATGGAGACTACGTTGGACTAGCCCAATTCGACGGCGCCCTATCTGCTCGAATGACAGCGAATCTCAATTGGGACTACCTGCCTTTCAAGGACGAATTGGAGATACTAATGTGTATAGTATCACATGAGATCGAAGACCGTGAAGCCATCCTGTATTCCATGCTCGCCTTCTGCCATGAAATTCGAAAGACCAAAATCAAGAAAGGAGATTTTGCCAGCATTCCCTACCCTAACATGAGAAGCTATTTGAGTTTTATACGCAAATTAGAAAAGGGAATCTTTGAGATAGAAGATCTCTACCGAATCGTCTTTTATGGATCCGGTACACCAAATGATCAGGTAAAAGCAAGGGCCATAGCCCTTGAGCAACTCTCCAATCTACAGAATCATTCAATCCTATCATGATGAATTATCCCGACATATATGCAGAGACTTTAAAGCAGGATTGGAAAGGACTTTCTGCTATGGATGCGTTCAGACCAGGGCTTCCCTTTTACTATAGAGATCATGCCAATCGCCTCTTTTATCAACTGTGTACGGTGAAGATGGAGACATCTGCTCATTTTGTCGACCCCTCTTTTACTGAACTGCGAGTGAAGCCTCAGGTAGTTTTTGCCTATTTAAGGGATATTCCTCACACGTTCCGACTCGCTGGAAACCTGGGTCTTTCGATTTTTTGTGTAGCCGACGAACACCGCAAGCAACGCTTAAACTTGAGTGATATCACGCAGAGGGTAACAGATCCAGACAAGGTGGCACTTATGAAACTGATTGAGGACCCACTGGATAAATGGATTCTATCTGAACATTTGTGTACTTCCGATGATCTCAGGAATGATGTGATCAATTACCGTTACGTTTCAGCCTCTTTGGTGAGCCCCCTTGAGCAGGTAACAGCAGCGGATGTTATCAAGACAGCATTCTTTTACTCAGAGCTTTTACCTTTTGATCGTGTCCTCAACTCACGACAAAAAATACACCTTTATGATCTGGCTGTACAAATCAAACAGAAGATCAAGAGCTATCGAGATGAAGGGGACCTGGATCAAAACATTCATATTACCAGAAACCTGATGTGCGAATGGCTGGATAGTTCCGAAGCAGACCTATTCTTTGACATTCCCGATCTAAATGCTGATGGTAAGGGCACACCTGGGAATGGACATGAATCAAGCGGCTTGGCACCCAGTAAAGGAGAAGTGCTCGTCCAGCACTCTTTGAATCCAAATTTAAGCTTCTCAGATGTGGAAGTTGATCTGCCTATGATCGGTATAAATCAGGAAAAAGCCCATGAAAATGCGACTCAGATTTTAGATCAGAATCAGGTCGAAGAAATGCTCAAGGCCGTAATGGAGGCAACTGAAACGTATGACGATCTGACAAACACTCTAAAGGGTAAGGTAGATCCTTTCAAGGCCACTCAGTTTGAAGGAGAAGTCATCCCAGGTCAGGAGATTAAGATGACAATTGGTGGGACTATTTATTCGGGATTTGTGAATGAATCACTGACTCCTATATGTCAGGATCTCGTCGAAATTGAGCGATTGATAGGACGTAGCACACCTTTAGTGGACAAGATGAAAAAACTAGTATTCAAAAGGCAGACCCCTTCAGGGACAAGAAAGCTATCCCAGAGTGGTTCCGGATTCCATAAGAACCGGATGATCTTATATCCGGTCTCTAATATCATCTATTCCAAAAGGAAGATCATGCTAAGGATGACTGTTTCGCGAGTCTTAGTGATCTTAATTCTTGACGCCTCGGGGAGTATGAGATCAGCACTTGAGATTACCAAAATCTTTTCGATTTCTCTAACGGAAGTAGTACGGGGACTAAATTGTGAATTTATCGCCGCTGCCTATGGTGATGTGGGCAGTGATATTAAAGTCAACTACCTTTCCAACAGAAACATGCATAATTCTAATCACGATGAGACCATAGCCAGGATCGCAGGGAGTAAAATCATGAGTGAACAGAGTGACAGTCTCTGTTTGGCCAGTATCTTGCACCATGCTTCTTTGCGTCATCACCATTTACCATTATTTGTCCTGCATCTCACTGATGAAGGCTTTGGAAAGTCTACCCATGCCCCTTGTTCTGCACAAGATGAAGTGATTGACGTGTATCGGCAGTGCCGGGAACAATGGTTTGCCAACGCTCATTTTACATTGGTTTCCTTCAGAGGATCCGGTACCACAGGCCTTCAGGAATATGTAGACGAGGTGATTCATTTTCCAAGGGTGGCTACCGAGGATAATATTAATACTTCGGCTGAACGGCTGGGAGAATATGTCACTCATTTGATCAAAGATTTTCAACGGATGTAGCTCATGCATATTTTCCCAACTACGCATAAGAGAAGGAAACCTCTCGGTGAGATCTTGCTACCTCTTATCAACCAGCTGCGGGAGGTCGATCACTGGGTATATACAATGAAGGTCAAGGGTCATTTCTTTCGGGAAAACATGGCAATGCTTAAAGAGGCTCTGACCAAAGAGTTTATGATGGTCGATAGAACTTATCGGTCCAAAGTGGCTTTGAACACACCAATGAATCTCAGGAAAGCATTAAGATTAATCGATCACAACCTGATTCTGGAGGCAAAGGCGGAAAATGGCTTTCCGGCCTTTCATCTATTTAGGACAAGTGGATACCGGGATTCCTTTGTTTTGGAAACGTATTATAAGAGTCCACATGTAAAGACAACCGACCCAAGATTTGTGCGAGTTGATGGGCACATGGGTGATCAAATCCTGCTGGACCTGAGTCATTTCCGGGAGGACGTGAGGAAAGTACTCGAAGAAATTGTCAATACAAGCGAGTTATATGAAGCAACGGATCGAACATTGACAAATGTGGCAAGGGTTTTAAGATATCACGAACACGAAGATCAGTTACCAGTTCTATTGCTCCACGATTATGGAATATTGAATATACCCCAAATCCTGACTGTTCTTCGTATCCTTTATGGCCTGCAATTCAAATACTACGAGGGCATGGCCCTGGATGAGCACACTATAATGTTTTTTAACCAGATATATGGAGACTCGGACCTATTCCAGTATCTCCTGAAAATGGATCGATTGGATGATCGCAAAAGAAGAGAGCTGACCACGAAAGCCAGGAGCTGGTATGGTCCTTTTCTTGAGCAGCTCGATGTACAATTGTCACAGTCTGTGTTTATGAATAAAGATGAAAGCATTGAACTCCGAGGTGTTCTAATGGGTCACTATAAGCGGATGGACTGGGTTGCAGAATACGCACATTTTAATCCGCAGGTTACCGAGGTGACTTTGGAGGAGATGGCCAAAAGAATCTACGAACAAGTGATGAATATTTGAAGGATGACATTTCTGATCCACTCCCTTTTCGCGGAAATACGACACTGGTCTGTGCTCACCAGAGATTCTGCTCGACTAGAAACTCTTGAGTTGAGGTTTCTTTTTTATATGCTATGCGCTTCTTTTTGAAGGAAATAATTGAAACTGATTCTATCCTGAGATCCACCTAAAAGTCAATCGAGAGCAAAAGTGAGTTGGGTTCCAATATTGATAGACTGATTAATTGATGCCCCTTCCATGAGCATTTCTTTTGCTTTCTTAGGACTTTCTGCCGAGACCAAGAGTGCAAACGTCCTACCAATCACAGCAATGGCACCAGACAAAGCAATCGGTAATTTTTCATTGGTAGCAGTATTGTGAAGTCCTGACGATCACAACACCAGAAAATCGTGGTCAAATTCTCACATTGTGACTGCAAAATCATTCGGCCTCGTGATTTGCCTCATTGACAAGTCATAGAAGAACTTTGTACTCTATGGGAGTTTACTTCTGATTAGACCATTCCCCCAATAAGTTCCCTGCACGTTTCCTAGTAAGTTCCCTGCATTTTCCCAGTAAGTTCCGTGTCCCTAGATGCAAAGTCGTCGATTCCGTATAGATAACCGTTCCTATAAGGACGCATGCACAGGTATACGCCCTGGTTCCAGACCATCGCGGCTTTCTCGTCTTGTGGTAGTACAATGAAATGTACAGATCCATGAGCTAGGGCTAAATCAACAAATTTTCCCCTTGAGATTGCAAAGTCATTTTGTCTCGTGATCCGCCTCATTGACAATCCATACGGGATCTCGTAGGGTTGGGAAGTCTTTTCCGAGGAAGATATACTGTTATGGCAATTAGGGTTTCACATATCGTTTATGTATTGATCTGGTTCCCTCTGCTATTGGGGTTTGGATATGGTTCTGCTCAAACCAGGTACATCAACGATCTTGTACAGCATGAAACTCTTGTTATACTGGAAAAGCTAAAAGCAAAAGGAGGTAAGAGAGTGGTGGGAAAAGGGTATATCCTTGAAACGGCAGATAACTATATCGATTACATTAATTCGAAGAAATTCCCAGCCATAGAGCGAACCAAGATTTCTATTGACAAAATAGATTTAATTCATTGGAAAAGTAGAGAAGAGGGAATCGTAGATTCAAGAGTAATGAATAAATCTGGAGTCACTAGTGGATTAATTGGTGCAGGTATAGGCACTATAGCTGCGATAGCTGTTGATGCTATGGGAGGATTAGAAAAAGAGGTTAGGAAAGGTGGGCAAATCATCTGTGATCCAGATGGCCGTTCACAAAACTCGATTTTTCGAGTGGAGGAATGTGAGACTAGGTCTGTCAGCTTCTCATACTTGATATTACCACCCGCAGGATTCGCCCTTGGGTATATAATAGGACGCCAACTGGGTAAAAATTTGAAAATGAACAACTTGGTAATTATGGGAAGCCAAGGCGATTGGATGGAGGTACGAGATCAGATTCCTATTGTTGGTATAAAGCACACCATTGATTGACGAGAAGACAAAATTTAACTGAACCCAGTAAGTTCCCTGCATTTTCACTAGTAAGTTCCCTGCATTACCACTAGTAAGTTCCTTGCATTTAAGGTTCTAAACAACCCATCATGCAAAGCGCGTTTCTATTGGATGGCTCGAATAACCTAACGTAAAATCACCTCAAATCCTTGATAACACCTTTCTGGGTATTCTTGATCACCGACTTGATTCCTTTCTCCATATTGGCGTTCCTCTTGTACATCTCACTGCGGCCTAATGGTTCACCATTCTTTGCAAGGAGCACGAAATACGGGTCCCCCTTCTTGGATTTGCGCCGGTCAAATCTTTTATCACCATCCTTAGTGTTCTTGATGATTGACTGGATACCCTTCTTTAGCACTGGCTTTTTGTTCGTAGGCTTCGCCAGAAAGAATGATCTGTCCATTGGTGGTTTTCAGTCGAATGTAGAATTACCACTTCTGCCTTTAAAAATTTCAAATGGCATGATACAATGGCATTAGTTGTTCAGCCTCTAGCTGATGGTAGCCTGCTGCTGAACGTCAATGCCAAAGATTGACTGAGCATGAAGCATTTGAACGGGCCAATGCTGGGTCATATACTAGCACGAGGTCAAGTGATCGCCGTCCGTGACTTGTGTCCTTAGCTATAATACAGTAGTTTGAAAGGGATTTATAATCGAGACTATTGTGGCGAGTTACATGCCGTATTGGTATTAATGCGGGACAAATGTCCATGTATAAACAAGGGATTCATGTCTCTAGATCACTATCTTAAGGTCAGCGCTTTGTATCGATTACTGATACAATCCTTTATAGTCAGAATCAATAAATCAATTATGAAAAAATTAATTCTATTTCTGTCTTTAGCAATCATTTTCCCACTAACTAATTCAATCCTTGCTCAAGGAATTAATTCATCTAAAATTGACTCACTTGTTAAGAGAGCGTTAGAGTCAACCCCTTCTGTAGGAATAGCAGTTGCTGTTGTAAAAGACGGAATAAAAATTCATTCAAAAGGATATGGAATTAAATCCATTGACAGTAAGCAAGAGGTAGATGAGCACACATTGTTTGCTATTGCATCAAATACAAAGGCGTTTACAGCTGCCGCTCTTTCAATACTGGTTGATGAGGGAAAACTTAAATGGGAAGATAAGGTAGTTGATCATACCCCTGAGTTTAAAATGTATAATGATTATGTTACTGCCAATTTTACCATCGTAGATCTTCTGACACATAGAAGTGGTCTTGGACTTGGAGCGGGTGATTTAATGTTTTTTCCAGATGGGGCCGATTTCACGATCATAGATGTCCTTCATAGTTTTCAATTTCAGAAACCTGTCTCTGCGTTCCGAACTAAATATGATTACGATAATCTTCTTTATATAGTCGCTGGAGAAGTAGTGGCTCGGATTAGTGGTATGAGCTGGGTCGATTTCGTTCAGACAAGGATATTGGATCCGCTAGGAATGACTACTTCTGTACCGACAAGTTCGATGTTAGGTAAAAATTCTAACCTTGCTCTTCCCCATGATTCAGAAGGAGAAGGAATTAAACAACTGACTACTTTCGATAGTGATCTGGTTGCAGCTGCCGGAGGTATTTATTCCAGTGTTGATGATTTAAGTAACTGGCTGATCATGCAGCTAAACAATGGAAAATACGGTAAGGAGTTATCTCGCGAATTGTTTTCTGAAGAGCAGCAAAGCCAAATGTGGAGACCACATACCCATTTAGGATTCACAACAAAGCCAAATCCAAGAACGAGGCAACATTTTGCAGCCTACGGTCTCGGATGGGTCATCACAGATAAACAAGGAAAAATTATAATTAGCCATACTGGTGGATTGCCCGGCATGCTATCAAGTGCAGTTTTAGTTCCTGAACTTAGTCTCGGAATTGTGGTTTTAACAAATTCATTGCCTGGAGGATATGCATTTTATTCCATTTCTGAAATCATACTAGATTCATTTTTAGAGATTGAAGAAAAAGACTGGATCAAGGAATCGGCGGATAGAGCAAAATCCACAAGCAATGAGTCCGACTCAGTGACAACCAGAGTTTGGAATATGGTTGAGCAAAGCAAGTCATCAATCATAGATATAGACAACTACGTTGGAACTTATAAAGACAATTGGTTTGGTGAGGTAGAGATAGCCTTGAATGATGGGAAACTATGGTTTACTTCTAAACGGTCGCCAAAATTGAATGGGCAAATGTTCTATTATCAGGCTACTACTTTCGCGGTTAAATGGGAGTATACTGATATGAATGCCGATGCCTTTGCGACATTTAATTTAGATGAGCAAGGTAAAGGAATAGGCATTAAGATGAAGGGCATCTCGCCCAATATTGATTTCAGTTTTGATTTTCAAGATTTAGACTTGAAACGAGTTGAGAAATAAACTGATTCTAACAAAACCTAAACTGCATTGAAACGCAGTTTAGCCAGACAGTGATGGAGAATAAATCTGTATTATAAATGTATTTTGGTTTAGTACACTATCCACATATTTCGCATGAGGGCTTTCAATCCTTTCGTCACATTTATGATCCCTATTCAGAACTGCTTCCAGAACATGTAACATTTATCTATCCAGTTCCTGAGAGTGTAGGGAGGCAAAATTTAGAGAAGCATATTGAAAAGGTATTAAAAACTTGGAAGCCATTCAAAGTACATTTTTGCACCCTTGAGAAAACTTGGGATCATTGGTTGTATCTAGGAGCAAAAGAAGGAAAAGAAATGGTAGTTGAACTCCACGATAAACTGTATGAGGGAATTCTAAGTTCTTATCTTCGCGACGATCTTCCATTTTATCCGCATATAGGGTTGGGCTTATTCAGTATGGAAACATACGATTTCAACAATCCAACAGCTAAGTTGACTTTGGATGGCAGGAAGTTTAAGCAAGCTAGGAAAGAGTTTGAAGATATGGGATTTGATCTTTGGTGCACTATCGATAGATTAACCCTCGTAAAAGTCAATTCTGATTTTACTGAATGTATCGATTTGAGAGATTTTGTGATGAATTATAAAAAAAAAATTAGAGTTAAAACTCCATAACACTGTGTCAAACGCTATGGTATATTGTCGTGTCTTTTGCAAATGAAACACGTCCTAAATGTTAGAATTAACCTAAAGCAAAAGACCGCGCCAACAAAACAGTGTTGACACTAAACTATTCTCCACAATTTTCTGAATCTACTGAAAGGATGTAAGCCATGACAAAAGAGGAAATCGAAATAAGAGAAATTGTGGATAGAGAAACAAAAGCGTGGGATACTCAAGATGTTAACCTCTTGATTTCAATTTTTCATCCTGATATGGTTTGGCCTTGGCCAAGAACACCTACTTCCCATGATCCAATGGATTGGGAATTAATGTTAGGAAAATTTAATAAAGACAAGTGGAGTAAAGTATGGCAGGATTTATTTGATAATTATGAATTGGAACATAACATTCGGGAAATAAAAAAAATTGTTGTATCAGAGGACAAAGATGGAGCCTTTGTTGTTGTGGATATTGATACATTATGGACAAATAAAAATAATGATAGAAGTCATTGGAAAGGAAGAGTATGCAAGGTCTATTCAAAAGTTGGAGACGAATGGAAAATGACTATGCATACTGGAGTTTTAGAGTATTGATCAATAAAGCTACTTGCGCAACACGCGGTATAGCTAATAAGGGCTTCAGCTGTACCAGCAATGACGTTGCAGTATTTGCACCTGTTGATCCAGTCACAAATCAGATTTGTGATTCTCCATTAATTTCTTAATGACTTTCCGTATGACTACTGCAACACGAGGGGTGCTATCATTATTTAGATTTGAAGACTTCTTATTAAAAGAGCAGCCTTGATAACTACTAAAATTAAAGCTTCAAAATTTTTACAGTCACGGATGATTTGTCATTGAAAATATTTGCCAAGTAGATACCACCTGACAAGTGATAAGTGCTGAGTTTCAATTCTCCAAAACCTCTTATTGACTTTATTAGTCTACCGCCAAGATCAAAAATTTGCACTTGGACTTCTGATACCTTCGTATCCTTCCCGATATAGATATTGATCTCATCTATCACGGGATTAGGAAAGAGTTCTATTTCAGATAATGTGGATTTGTCATCTGCTGCACTGACAAAATCACATTCGAGGATATCCACCCTATCTTGCGATAGGATTGACTCAAATGAAATGCCTCCGGCGATCAGCATTTGGTTTTCTACACCTACTGCAGAATGGTTAACAGTGGATCTATCAAGTGTCTCAACTGTCCATGTTTCAGTTTCGGGATCATAGATATCAATAACACTACTAGCGGAAGTAAATACAAATTGATTCAGATCCATGCTGCCACCTGCTGGAATGATACCCAATCCACAAATACTTACAGCGCCTGCAGTAAAACTTCGAGGAGCCGAAAGACTGTCTTGCGACCAGGTACCTGAATCATGATCGTAGATATCTACTACAGCAGTTTGCTGATTATTGAGATTTGTTCCTCCTGCAATTAATACCCGGTTTCCTACTGTTACTGCCGTGCAAAAAACTCTTGGTTCACTGAGTGAGGTAGTACTCCACTCCTCAGTACTGAAGTTATATAAATCTACCCGGTCACTCACCTGCGCATTGGTAGTCAATCCTCCGGCAAAAAGAGCAACGTCACCGACGACAGACGATGCAATCCCGCTACGTGCTTCTGAAAGGTTGGAGGTACTCCAACTACTAGAGCTGAGGTCGTAGATATCAACAACATCAGAAAAATGATAACTGGGTGGATTTAATGATAGTAACTGAAATCCTCCTGCAAACATTACTTGATTTTCATAAGCAACTGCCTGATTATAGAAACTTTCAGTGGAAAGATGTCCGATTGTCCATTCTTGAGTAAGTGTATCGTAAATGTCCACTGTACTGAAATGTTCCAAGGTTTGCCAGTTGATTCCACCAGCGAAGAAAACCTTGTTGCCAGCACTCACACCAACCGGGAATGCCCTTGCAACAGATAGTTGATCCATCGCCCATTCACCGGTTGAAGCATCGTATATCTCCACCAAATTCGAATAAAAATTGTTGCCAAGCCCACCACCGAAGTAGGCTTTTGAGTCCAGCGATGTTGCCCCCATCTGGACTTTTGCCTCACTGAGCGCAGAAGTTGACCACTCCCCTTGGCCAAGACTTATGGAAAAGCTCAGGAGAATCAGTATAACAGTATTTTGGTACATTGATCGGTTCATAATTGGACATTTTGGTTTCGTATTATTGATCGGGGCATTATCGTATAGTGACAGATACAGCTAATACTTAGTGACTAAAACCTAAAAAAGGTCACCTATTACATTTTGATTGATTTGTAGCACATCATTGTTAACTGTTCTGAATATGTTATCCCTATTGAAGAAGCCTTGGTCTTCTGAATCCACCGATATGCCAAGGTGGTTGCTGTTTGCCACTAAAGCAGTTAGAGCTTTGACAAAATCTTTGCCATTACTGTTTCGTTCAATTCGATTGCTGCAACATCCGATAAATCCAATTTCATGGCATACATTATAATCCATCGGGGCAGAGGAAAGAATAATGGTATCATCAGAGGTGTAACTCGGGAACGTATAACCAGAGGTCTGTCAAACCATTTCTATTTGCATCAATCCCAAGTCCCACATAGGCCATGTTACCTATTACGAAGGAAACCGCTTCCGATCTTGCATCACCTCTGAAATCATTGACCTTGCGCCAATCTACGGTTTGGGGATTAAACTCATAGAAATCAAGCAAGTCTTGATTCCCTTCAAGTGAAAACCCTAAACCAACATATCCCTTGTCCCCAACTGCAAAGGCTGCCGCCAATCTCCTGGTAGCTCCTGGAAATGATTCTTTTAGCTCAGTCCATTCTGGGAACTCTTCTTCAAAATCAAATACAAAAAATTTATCCCGATAAACTGTTTCTCTATTGTTGATCAGGCCAAAATATCCTTTATTGCCGATGGTGAAGGAGACAGGACGAGGCTCATATTTTAAATGAAAGTCACCGATTTCTGGAAGATCCCATAGACTCTTTTGGGCATCAAAACAGATAAAATAGGTGAATCTTACTGAACCATTTTCATTGAGATTAAGCCAGGAACAAGTCCACCCTCCACCCACATAAGTTATCTCTCCAATCGTGTAGGAGTATGCTCTTAGATAAGGCGTATGACCTCCCTCTCCGCCGGCTGCTTCTTCAGGATAAGGAACAGACCTAAAAAAACTAGAAGGAAAATCACTGGCAGTCGTCCATTGCTTTGTCGCGGCGTCAAATTGATGAAAATCATGCTTACGTGTTAAAAATTCTTCGCTGAGGCATATCTCCCCCTCATCGCACCCTAAACCAAGATACCCTTTTCCGGCAGCGGAAAAACCTAAAGCCCAAGCTCTTGCACTGGGACTGGCAGGCGTGTTTGGTATCGGGTCCCATTGTTCTCTCTCAGGATCAAATTCCCAAAAATCGTTCATCACATTATGGCAGCTATCTTCACCAACGTTTTGGCCATAACCGATATAACCTTTTTCCTTAACAGAAAAGGCAACTGCTCCTTGCCTTGGATCGCCAGGGAATGCCCTACTCTGTAACCATACTCCTCCTACCACCGTGGTGAAGCCGTACAAAGGTCCATAGGTCTCGGCAACCTGAGTCTTATAGAATCCGCGAAGAAAATAGGAGGTGTTACAGTTGACAAGCAATTGCACTTGAATATTACCTGTCGGGCCAAGCACAGTCGTCTCCAAGCGATTGCCAGATTCAAATGAAGGATAGATATTGGACTCATCTGATGACCATACTACCCCAAATGAAGTGCCAGGAGACGACCTCGCACCTTCTATAATTACGGTTATGGTCATTTCATCTCCACAACCTTCAAAGGTACTGTCAATTGCAGGTGTCGAGATGATAATACTTGAGGTAGTAAAGGTATCAATCGATCCATAAGCCCTTTCATCTCCTTCCAACTCGACGTATGCCCTGAAGAAATATTTTGTAGAAGCAGCCAGATCGGTGGCCCGAGCAGCAAATGCTCGATCTTCATTAATGGTACTATCTATTTGTTTTGGAGATGCAACAACATCAATGTTTGACTGTTCCAAGCGCAGGTTTTCATCATCTGCCACAGTAGCAGACAAGACAAATCCTGTCGCCGTAATCCCGACATTTCGCAGCCCCTCAATATCTCCCAAAAGGAATGCAGAGCTAAAGTCTACTTCCAATGCTCCAACCGTGATAACTTGAGTAAAGGACGTTCTGTCAAAGTCCCATTTTTCGCAGGATATAATCAGGAAAATAAAGAGACATCCTACGAGTGTAAATAGTTTCAGATGGGAACTAACCATGATGTATTTACGATTGAATTGCATCTATTAATCCCAGAAAATCATTAAATCAGTTGTGCCAAGACGTTTCTAGCTCGAAAGAAGTAGGGTTATACTAGTTCAATACCTAATCAACCCTCACAAAAAGATCCTGAGTATTGCCATTGTTCATTCTGAACGAAAGGCGATACTCACCTTTCGTATTTGGATCAGGTGTGAATTTTGTTTTGAGAATTCCCACTGCCACGTTGGTGAGGAAAGTTTTACCCTCCTCTGATGGTCCTTCAGTAGCAAGATTGAAAGCAGCGGCGCCTCGGGGTGGTGATATCCACAAATGACCTGCAGTAGTCCCATTTGATTTTACGATTCTTCCGTGTACATCATTCTCCATCTGAATATCGGCACCTACCAATGGTTTCCCTCTCGACTCCCAGAGATAAAGACCGACAGTGTGACCCATCTCTCCCAGACCAACATCCTGATAGATGGCATTATTGAATGGAGGAGGTGGACCACCCCCACTGAATAAACTAATCGCGCTTACGGCTGGTCGGGGTTTGGGGATAATGTGCACGTTTCCGACTCCATGCTTCATCACTGACGTATTTGGGTCAGGTCTTATACAGAGTGAAATAGGATACAAGCCAGGACCGGGATTCTTAAAACCGAAAAGAGCGAGGTGAACCTGCTTCGGCCCAGGTCCGTATGATCCTGCCTTGAAGTCCTTCAGCATGGTGACTTTAATGGCGTTTTGAACCACCGTTGTCACGAAAGCTCCAGGGGGTGGTCCGGGAGGACTTTGGGGCCAGCCTTGCAGCACGATTCCCGTGTTTGTACCATTACCCATATTAGTAAACTCAGGAGGTAGGACCACCTCCAGGTAGCCGTCTTTCTTGATGGAAATTCCGTCAATGTCCGGATCCAGATGTCGAAAATTAAGCACAATATCAGTCAGGGCATGAGCACTGGTACCATCAGGTACGACAGGAGCCCGGATCACTTCGATATCCAGCTCATGATTTGAGAGATTGAGTTCGTTGAGGATGATTGGATCATTAGCAGACTGATGCCTTGACCTCAGGTCTTCTTGTTTGGAACAGCTGAATAGACAAGCGATCACTGCTGTCCAAAAGAAATACTTTTGCATTTGATTTAGTTTTTTGGAGTTAACAAATAAGCTTCGCTCCTCGGTGGGGGTAGGACCGAAGATTACAGTTTTTTATGGTCGGTGAGAATAGACTAGTTTACCAGAATCAAATCATTGGCGGGAATGCCTGTACGGTAATTGACGATACCTGTTGACATTTAGTCTAACCCAGGGTCAAGTTAGATTTTCTTAGTCGCGATGTCAATACTTAGTCCTGATTTCCTTCCAGTGGCGGCATTGTCAGTCTACACTAGGCATGCTTGTACGATATACAAGAGAGTCGATATCGGATTCTTGCTTTTTGCTCATAGGCTTCGCCAGAGAGGATGATCATTTAACAGGACTTTCTCCAAACTCCGCCAGTATCAAAAAATGATCTTTGATGAGATTTATGAAACTGTCCGCCTTGTAGGTAAGTCCATATTCTTGGGCTGTTTTAGCTACAATGGGTGTTAGATTCCGATAATGAATGTGACAAATATTTGGAAACAAGTGATGGACAATGTGCGTGTTAAGACCTCCGGTAAACCAATTCACAAACCTGCTGGAGGGTGAAGAATCTACGGTGACTTCTAATGCGTGGGAATACCAGTCTGTTTGGATCACACCATTTTTAGGAGGGTTTTTAAAGACAGATTTGCGATTGATATGGGGTACTGCCAGGACCAATACAATATATAAACCCGCTACAGAAACTGTTAGTAAAAATGACAATACAATCTGCCAGGCAGGGATCGGTATCAACAACAACGGCAATGCCAGATTCAATCCAAAATAAAATACTTTCATCAATAAAATAGTGAAAAGTAGTCTTAAATTATGTTTGGAGTAGGTATTACCGTATTCCCTTACCGAGTACAGTTTAAACTCCCGGTAGGTGATGGCAAAGAATCCAAATATGATATAAAGTAATGGAGCATAATATTTCTGATATTTATGAAACAAGCAGTATGTTTCCCGAGGATTCATTCGTATTAATTTGCTTTGGGCTATATCCTGATCGTAATCGATAATATTGGTAAAGCTATGATGAGAATGATGATGTTTTGCCTCCCATAAATATTCACTTAATCCCAGCAAGGTCCAAGAGTAACTAAAGAATTTATTGACATACTTATTTTCTGAAAGTGCCTTATGAGATGCATCGTGTCCTACTGTGATCACAGTTAAAAGTGCACCTGTACTTGAAACCAAGTAACCCAATAATGTTTGGATAAAACTCGTTGCTGAAAACAATAGCCAATAGCCAATAACCATCCAGGCAATAAAAAAGATCACCTTAAAAGTCATCATTCCATTCCCTTTAATATGCTGATTAGTATTTGTGAAATAATCTTTAATGTTCTTCTTTAAGGCAAGTTGAAACGCTTTGTTTTTCTGCATATCATACTTCAGATGCTGCATATTTTTACATCTTAATCTGAAAACAATTATTAAACACGGGAGATATTATCATCCATCCCCAACCAATAGATTCTTGCAACAATCATTAAATTCAATTTAGGCTTCCTTTTTGGTCTGGCCATCGCCCGAATAAAGTTCTGAAAGAACGAATAGAAACAAAAAAAGGAAAGGCTAACAAAGATGTATAAATCTTTATATAAACCATCATACAATTAAGATCTGCTCAAGTCGGCTTCCTCAGCGGCACCCAGGTCGCAACCCTTGTCTTGGCCGGTTGATGATCACCATAAATCTTCTTGGCACCGTACGGGTGCAGCCCGTACCTATCAGAAATGGTTAGCCAAGATTCGAAACAGAACTTCATCCAGCGCAGCTCAGGATTAGAGCGCTTTACGTTGCCTTTGCTGTCAAATACGGAAAGAGATGGAGAATAATCTGACGTGAGTCTAATTTCCCTTCTGAGCTGAGCAAAACTGGAGGAGTCACCAGTCTACTGATCTAAAACTCGATCTCGATCCGATCTAGATATCGCTCCAAATAGACCACAGCTTGAAAACTCCTGATTTCCTCAATACAATTCTCGGCTTCATGGTAGTACAACGTAAAAGTCTCCGATTCCATAGAGATTCACCGAACCGTTCTTATACGGGCGTATGCACAGGTACACGCCCTGGTTCCAAACCATCTTTGCTTTCTCGTCCCGTGGTAGTGCGATGACCTCGTACAGGCCCATGGCTTTAGAGCAACAGAAATTGGGCCAAATATCTACTGTCTGGGGAACTCCGTTTCTGGCTTTACCTCTTCTAACGTGAGATCATGAGCCCATAACAGCAGAGATTCTATTTTGCCTTCCAGTTGGTTAGTTAACTATTGAATTATACGACATCCCCTTTATCCAAAAGGTTATGTGGAGATAAAGTATTCCCTGTCATCAGGCAAAGATTCGCATCATACGGATAGGAGAGATGCTTGGACGGATAATTCCCAATCCATTTAAGTCATTTTGATATGAGAGTCCCTATGTGTTTAAGGTCCTTCAAATCCTTGATAACACCAGCCTGTGCATTCTTTATCACCGGCTTGATTCCGTCTCCATATTTAAAATCTGCTACTACTTGACTATATCCTGTTCAGGCAGCCTTTAGTTGACGGCAGCCTACCATTGATAGTCAAGGCCAAGGCTGGGCTGGTCGAGCACGAAGCATTTGAAGGGGCAAATGTGGTTTCGAATGCCAGCACGAGGTCAAGTGACCATAGGCCAGTCACTTGTGTTTTAAGTGACAGTCCACGTAAATTGAAGATTAAATGGCGGTATTGCTGTGACGAGCTACATGCCTTATTGGTATGTAATGTGGCACAGATGTCAGTATTTAAACAAAGTTGGCAAACATATAGGAAGTGGACCGATGCACAAATCTCTGAGGGGGGCTTAAAAAATATGGGATGTTAATCGTTGGAGTTGCTGGATCATGCAGACGATTACCCCCGATTCAGATACCCTCCCGATTGTGAATTTGAAATCTAGCTTCTTTTTAATGTTCTGCTAGACACTTCTCTTTCAAGGATCTTAACGCACCTTATTTTTCGGTATACGGTAAATGACATTCGCTCCACCACCTGTAACATATATATCACCGGATGGACCCACGGCTACGCCATCGAAGAACCAAAATGGAGGAAAGATAGAAAGACCACCTTCAAAAAATTCAAGTCCTTCCACTATTATGGTTTTGTCTCCGGTAGCCAGATCGTTTACACGGGAAAGACGGGAAGCACCTACCTCGACCACCAAAAGGGTACCGTTTTGATCCACAGCCAAGCCTTCAGGTCCTTCCAGATCCAGATTAAAAACAGTTGTACTTGGAGATCCTCCATCAAAATCAATTTGCACTATATCGCCATTTGCCCAGTCAGCCGCCCATACCGTTTCGCCATCCGTAGCCAAACCACTATATAAACCTGGAGGTGCTACATTAGAATTGTCACTCATCCGGACCACCCCACCCAGGAATAGGTCGGAAACGATAATATCACCGGAGTTGACGCGAACGGCATCAATGGGAGCGCCTACTTGGTGGGAATAATCCTCTTTAACTCCATCTTGTGGATTCCAGACCTGTAATCCTGAACTAAAAAATGAAGAAACGATCAGGTCTTCCCCATCTGATGAAACATTCATCGGCAAGATCAGGGATTCAGGACCTTCAGGGACCAAAAAGCCTTTATAAATACTTTCCTGTTGCCCGCTGGTTCCGTTGAATTGCCTCAAATTGAAGAGATCTGCTTCAAATACGACATCCTGGTTATTGAGGCCTGCTAATACAGCCAGGCCCTGAGGCATTATCATTCCCCCGGGGCTGATGATTCGGGCTTGCCCGCTTGAAAGAATCTCAGCCACCCAGCCTTCGTCGTTATTGGTCATATACAGAGTGCCATCGGAATCAAAGGTCATGTTATCCAACCCGGGTTGAAGGGTTGTGATTAGAGTCTTATCATCGACACCGTCTGGATTTACCTTCCAAACCTCGCCTGCCTGATCTAGTACATAGAGCTTTCTATCCGGGCCGAATTTGGCAGCAGCAGGATTTTCAAATGCTCCGTCGAGACCTGCCACTATTTTTAGGTCCAGGTCTGCATCATTGTAAGGGTCTGACGTTGGTAAATTACCCGGATCGACATTCACACTGATCACCAGATTAGCTGCAAACAACGGTCCGTACAAGCGCCCGTCCTCCTCACGGTAGTTGAATGAATTCAAGAACCCAAGACAGAAGGGATTATTTGGATCGGAACATACGACTATAGGTCGTGCAGAATTTAGCTCAGGATCAAGCTCATATAGACCGTCACCCAGAAAATCAAGTGCCACGAAGAGACGCTCCCCGTCACCTGAGAACGTAATCGGATTCACTCCCGGTGCAACAAAGAGCTCTTTAATGGCCCCAGTATTCATATCCAATCTTCTTACAAATCCAGTCAGGATGTCCGTCCAGTAGAGGAACAATCCATCCGGACTAAACACTAGATCATCGGGACCTTCCACCTTTTCTGTTATACGGTCAATGATTTTACCGTTATTCTTGTTCATCACAACAATTTCCTGACCATTGACACTCGCGATGTAAAGATGGCCATCGGATCCCACGTCAATACCATTGGCAGCATTCAGAGCAGCGCCTCTGACTAACACCTTCAAATCAGCATTTAATGCTCTTATTTCATTCGTAGAGCTCGATATGGCATTTGCTGTATCCAGATCTTCTTCAACCTCCATCAGCAGGTCCGGGCTGCACGAAAAGGCCAGAAAAAGCACGGTCAAAAAGGTGAGTTTAACGACTGACGTCACAAATAGGTTCTCAAGTGTTTTCATGCTATTGATATATTATTTGATTAACTGGCAAAGCGTAACCTAAAGAAGATGACTGTATCATTGTTACAGAAGGTGACGGAAAAAACTGAGAAACAGTATAGAGGATAGCACTATAAGGTACATTAAGTTCCTGAAAAGCACCAAAATTATCAAGCTTTAAAATTAATTATCCAGGAACGTGCAGCCAGAAGAATACTGCCCTTGCGGAAAAAGCGGTTTAAGATCAAATACCCCTATGAGAACCGATTATGACTTGGGCCTAAAGAAATTTGGTATCCTGGCATTCCCAGTCGCTGGGAGCACGACACGGTACAACAATTAATATACGAAAGCCAATGATGATAACACATCGCTCTCCGAGGCTTGTCTTAAATCCCTATCTTAGTTTCCAATAATTTGCCCAAGTGCGGAGCCTGTAAAAGATTCATTTAATCAGTCCATTCCGATCTTATAAAAGCCCACTCTGTATCAGGGCCTGGTCGATTCTTGAACGATCATCAGCATCAAGGGGCCGAAGAGGAGGCCGCACAAAATCATGCTTTTGACGACCCAGCTTCTTGAGCGCATATTTCATGCGTATATGGGCATCCTGCCCCGGACGATAAAAGGCCTCCACTAAGGGAAAGATACGATCACTGATTTTTCTAGCCGCCTTTAAGTCTGAGCGGTCGACAGCTTTGGCAAGGGCTACGTGAAGATCAGCTGCAACACTGCCCATACCGGACAAAATCCCGTCGGCACCGATAGCCAAATCGGCGAGTAACCACTTACTATGCGTAGACCAGACCGCAATATTCTTTTTCAGATCTCGCAATGCCCGAAGGTTTCTCTCAAAAGTCAGAGGGTCTTTGCTGCCTTCTTTGACGCCAACCACCGGAAACGAGCTTGCCAACTGGACCAATGTTTCCGTTTCGTACCGGGTTTGATAAATGACCACCGGTAAATGACTAGCAGTACACGCTTCCTCGAATCGCCTGCGGGCAAAGGCCCAGGTGAAGCCCTGCTCAGTAGCAGGAGGCATCATCGTCTTGGCCTGGGCGCCTTCCATAAGTGCATTTTTAGCCAATGGTGCAAGGTTTGGAATTGCATTTGATTCCCTGCTGCCACCACTCTTAATATTCCAGACCATCACAAGAAGTCGTTTGCTGGACAATGAGGTTCGTCTGTGAAACATCAATTAGTATCACACAGCAAATGATAATGAGCCTGCAAAAAAGCTTCTTACATTATCCCTTTCGCAGTTGTACCCATACAGGTTCATCCAATAGTCCCTCGACCGAAAAATGTAAGTGAGCGCCACAAAATGGATGAAGTGCTTTAAATGGTGTGCCAGCAGTTCCTAACGAAGGGACAAAATCTATCGCATACAAGCCCTTGGTCTTAGGCCCTAAAGGGGTGAATGACGTCTGGCGCCAGTCCAGATAGTATTTCCCACTTGAACTTTGCGTGGCTTGCTCTTCCACGCTGTATAGTAGCTTGAAGCTTCCTTCTTCATCAAGAGTGAGATCGAAAACAACAAATGGTTCTCCTGGAAATATGGCTGTTGAATCGTTGTTCAATTCCCAAGATGCACTGAGGCATTGCACAGTGTACTCCACTATATTGTCACTAATTTGAGATACTTGAACCTCACTATCCTTAGCACAACCGATCAGCGCGAAAACTGCAATTAACAAGGCTTTCAATAGCTTTGTTTGCATGACTTTTGATTTCAATATGCTATCAGCGAATTCCTTTGTCAATGACCAGCCTCAAGTTCCTGCATGATTCTTTTGTCACTCAGGAAACTCCGAAAAATCACTATGTTGAAATATGTCAAAATCAGATCCCCTTAGTAAACTTTAGTTATAGTGGGATGCCATATTCAGTTAATTAGAAAGTATCCTATTCGAAACCTAAATATTGAAACAATGCTTTATAGAGCGGTAAATTCCATTTCAAGCGGTATGCCAAATGGAAACCTGGCATATTTGGTGACTAAAGAGATATCTGATATATCCTCAGGATAAGAAACAATATGTGATTTCCTTCCAGATTCCACTGCCACTGCGATAGTGCTTAGAATTGCATTAAATCCAGCAATAGTGCCGAACTCAGCTGAATAGTCACTATGAGCAACAACTCCAACAACTGGCGGCAAAACGGAAAGACTTCCCAAGAGCAGATAGGTGCCAGTTTTCGGTCTGGTTAGCGTGATATCAAATCTTTGAATATCCTCAAATGGGACCTTTTGGAGTTTTGTTTCACCTAACACGAAAAGTGTATCATGGTGAACAGCAATAATTTCTCCGTTCAACCAACTTTGGACAGTTTCAATTTCAATAAATGCACCATGTACGTTCGTTAAAGCAGCATGTTTTGATTTCGGGATCAAAGACGCCTTGTAGGCATCTATAGCACATCCCATCATCATGTACCAGAATAAAACTAGTAGTACCCCTGCCCAATTAGTACTCATGTCTGTTGTATTTACTTGACCAAAAAAGATCTTCCATTTCGCCTTCAACTAGCTTATACTTCGGTGCCATAATACGGAGCCATTTCTTCGGATTAGTCAGTATCAACTTTGTCATTTCCAGGTTCTCTTCTTTCAACCATTCGCTTCGAATCCATTCCGTATAGTATCCCTTGCTCCTGAGAAATAGATCAAACTGCTCCCCCTTAGGCAGTTCAAATTCTAATGTGTGTGAAGCCCCAGGGTTGGTGACCAACCAGCTATCCGGATCAACCAAAATTTTAGAAAGACCTTCATCTTTAGTGCCTCGATCGGTCACGCTCACCGGTTCCAGAACCAGTGGTTCCAGCTTTCTTTCAGAAATATTACAAACAGCCACCTGATCAATTCGCCAAAGACCTTTGGACATAGTGAGTTTTACCTGTGAAAAAGAAGCATCCCTATTAATTGGAATAAGATGGGTGTCGCTTGCGATCGGCCCCTGTTCATTTATGCTACCAACTTTGATCCATCGGTCATTAATGAGAACCTCAACTTCAATGCCACCGAGAATATCATAAATCGTGGATTGCGCTTTGCGAACCCAAGGTGATGCTCTTTCATAGGCGGCCATGATATTACCCACTCTTCTTCCCATATATGCCAATGATTGGTAAAACAGGTATGTTGTCATCAGGGATTGTCGTTTTGTGATTAATATTCCTGATGAGTTACCCTCACTTAAATCAAAGTGAATGACTTTGCTTTCTTTTGCAGTAAGATCATTTGGATCACTTTCAGAAAAGTATTCCCATTGGTCCTGATTTTGGAAAAGTTGCAATACACTGTCTTTCTTGCCATCCACGGAAATTGGAGGATTAATCTTATCGATCCGATAAAAGAAGTCATCCCCATGATGGGTGAAAGAGTTCTCGACTTTGGGCACTGCTAATAGTTCAACACTTCTGATATAGTGAGTTTCATGTGCCTCGTTTTTTACAGTGATACGAAAAACGCCATTTCCGTCACCTTCGGTGATTGATAAACGATCAATATCGGTAGCTTCCAAGGCTTTGGTGATACTTGATGAAAATGCTTCCACTTGGGGAGTAATCGTGTCGCCTTCCTGCAAATAAAAGGTAGGACAGGATCCGAAGCATGATTTAGGATCGGCAATGCAAGGGAGGGTTATAATTCCTGTGAAAGTTGTCACTGCCATCAAAGCTGGAGAAATAAAATTCTGATTGGGATATTGGTTGGATTCAACTAAGACGCAGTCTTCAAATTTTGTTTCAATATTTTGATTACTCGGTGTTATTTGCTCGCGTCGACGGTTGAAATAGTGACCAACTCCGATAATCTTTTGGTTTTCCTCATCGATCTCCCAATTCTTAATGACTGCCAGATACCCGTTGCGCAGATGAAGTTTCAGATACTTTCCTGGCACTATTGCATCTTCGGAAAATGGATCGACAATCTCATATACCTCTTTCGTCAACAAGATTTGTTGATTGCAGGACAACGTCACTACTAACAACAATAAGAGGAATAATGACACGATTGCGGTTGGCTGTTTCAAAATTTGGTATAAGAATTGATCATCAAGTAAGCACCTCTTCCGTGCAAGATTCAATGATGTTACTCAATGGCTTACATGAGATGCATCTGTTTGGTGCAAATCCCTTTCGTGACTCCCCCCGGCATATAGGCAAATCACTTCTTCACCAATAAACTTGATGTCCCTTTCTCTCATTTATTGATTAAGATGAGGTTAGCCATAAATTGATGATAAGCCCATTTGTACTTTGGAATAAGTACTATTCATCACCAGTTGATCTGCGAAAATGAGGATCAATACCATTCACGCCCTCGGACTAGGGAGCCCTTCTTCGGGCTGTCCATCGCCTTGTTGAGCTCGGCCTTCGTCTATCTACTGTACAGTAATAAAATAGACAAGCAGTCTTCATAAAAGTCCACTCTCCACCAAAGCCTGGTCTATTTTCATACGTTCATCAGCGTCAATGGGCCGCAATGGAGGCCGAACGAAATCATGCTTTTGGCGGCCGAGCTTCTTGAGCGCATATTTCATGCGTATATGGGCATCCTGACCAGGGCGATAAAAAGCCTCCACTAAAGGAAAGATCCGATCACTGATTCTTCTCGCCGCCACTAAATCTGAGCGGTCGACGGCTTCGGCAAGGGCCACGTGAAGATCAGCGGCGACACTTCCCATGCCGGACAAAATCCCGTCGGCACCGATAGCCAAATCGGCAAGTAGCCACTTACTGTGGGTAGACCAGACTGCAATATTCCTTTTCAGATCCCGCAATGCCCGAAGGTTTCTCTCAAAAGTCAAGGGGTCTCTGCTGCCTTCTTTGACGCCAACCACTGGAAATGAGCTTACCAACTGAACCAATATTTCCGTTTCATACCGGCTTTGATAAATGACCACCGGCAAATTACTCGCAGTACACGCCTCTTCGAACCGCCTGCGGGCAAAGTCCCACGAAAAGCCTTGCTCATTGGAAGGAGGCATAATCGTCATGGCCTGGGCACCTTCCAACTGCGCATCTTTAGCCAATGGTGCCAGGTTCGGAATTGATTCGGATTCCCTTACTGCAGCCAGAATGGGCACCTTGTTATCTACTGCTGCCAACGCCTCGCCAAGTAACTTTCGGCGTTCCTCCCGGGTTAGTGTTTTGTCATGCCCCGATCCTCCGTTTACCATAATCGCGGATACGCCCTCAATATCTGCTAAGGAACTAATGTGTCGTTTGAAATCGAGAAAGTCGATATTACCGTCTTTATCTATCGAGGTGAGGGCAGCAGGGATTATAGCTTTTCGGGGGATCACCTGCCCTTTGGATTGGTCTGACTGTTGGGCTGATCTAGTTGAAGAAGCTTGGTCTGGCAATAAAGTGAATATTCCAGCTCCCATCGAGAGAATAAATTGTTTTCGGTTCATAAGTACAAATTGATTTTTAGATCAATGGCAGTAAACATTCCGGTAGTAGCTAGATTTTTTTTCATGGAGGTTTTTACGATCCACATTCGATCTTCCACCTGGTACAGTAGATACTATATTTGGCTCCGGGAATTAGAATCACATTCTCCTGTAATTGTGGAAGTGATCCAAAAACCAATCTTCGTGACTGAGTTGTAAAGTAACATCAAAACCCTTCTGTTCTGTTCGACAAGATCACGTCGAGGGTTCAAAGTCCAAGACAGCAAAGTAAAACCATGATCGAGATTTCTACTGAGACGATCCAGGAAGCCCTAATGGAGAGTCATGCCGATGCACCTGTTTCCATTGGCCCCCTTGTTTGTTTAGAACCATTGAAATACGGTATGTACCCGGAAGAGATTCTCCTGTTCCTGTACGGTAATAGGTAGCCACGGCAGTGCTGCCGTAAACCTTCACTTCAAGATGCTGGATCTGGAAGCTGTACTTCGGTAAGTTTTCGATTGGTCCCGAAGACCATGTAAGTAGGCCACCACCAGCTGCGAATGTACTTAGCTCATCTCCTATTAGTTTGTTCACTGCTGCTGCATCGCCGTTATTGAGTGCTTCATATATAGCCATTACAGCCGCTTTGACATCGTCTTCATCGTTTGCCTGAACAATCGTAGTGACAGACATACCCAATAAGAACAGCAACATTACTGTCATCCAACGTTTCATGGTATTTCTTTTTTGATTTGCAGATACCAGTAAGATAGCGAATTGTCGTCTGAATAATTTGAGCTCTTAAATACATTCTTGCAAATGGCGATGGGACAGAAGTAGGAGAGTCTCACAAAACTTTTGTTTTCGGAGACAATCAATTATCGATGGAGGGGTTTCTTCCAAAATGCAGCTTTACATTAAACACCCGTTTCTTGTAGCTTCGAATCGACATAGTAAGAATGCAGTCTTATTAATGTGCGAGACCTTTTATCTGCGTGATTTCCGAATCCTTCCTTATTTCTTTCCTGCTATTTTATCCAGCAGACGACGGCACTCCTTTTGCGCTTCAGACAAACCTTTCGGGGTAATCTCTTCCCCTTTCAGGTAATCGAGAACGACAGCTTCGGCATTTACGAACAATTCACAGGCAAGTGCCACTTCTCTGGCAATAGCGTCGGGAATAAGTACCACTCCATTTAGATCGCCATGCAACAAAGCACCAGGTTTTACAGTCAATCCGCCTACGTTGACAGGGACATGTATGGAAGGTATTTGACTGTATCCATGAGAGCATATGATCTCATTTGTAAAAACAGGAAAGTTCAGTGCACGCACCTGATCCAGGTCACGACCGGCTCCGCTGGTGATGAGTCCCTGGGCACCAAATGCCTTGTAGGCAGAACACATAATTTCGCCAAATGTAGCTCCGACAACGGGCTCGTCCAGGTCTTCAAAAACGACCACAGCCGGCCCTGGCAATTCCTTAAAGGCTTCCACATGCTTATCGAGACTGCCATAGCTATCCGGCCCTTTCGGTGTGGCGCACCGGAAAGTAGCGGTCGATGCATAACCCACCATCGGAGGCATTTCAGGAAAGCGAGCTTTTATTCGCTTGTCCATATACCCTTCTGTCCAGGGCCGTACCTGGAATAGCTCGATGACGTTACTCACCGTGGGAGTATCGTGTTGTCTCAGAATATCTAACTCAGCAGAAGATAGTGGCATATACCTGGAAGATGTGTACTAAGCAAGATACCTAATGACTCCTTTCTAACAAAATGAGTCTATTCCAGCCAGTCTTGTATCAAGAGCCAACAACCGAATGGTTGTTTAGCAAAAATGATGAAGTGTTACCCGAAACAATGGATTGTTTAACCAATATAGTTTTCGTCAGATCCTAATAAATAAAGTATTATCAGACTTCTACTTTTTGGGTACGTCTAAATCACCACTTCCTTGGTATTCTTTAATCCATCATGGAAAAATCCAAAGTATCCAAACATGAGACCAATCAGCATGTTTACAATACCAGCTCCTAAGAAATAATCATCCGGCACTTCTTCTATTAGATGAATATAGTTGGAAAGAAAATTAGGAAAAATCAAAAATAATGTGCCTTTTACCAAACATAACCAGCCGTATAAGGTTATCCATATTCTCCAGTTGCCCTGCCATATATTATGATACTTCACAATGGCCATACCAGCAACAATCAATCCTATGCTAAATAAAAAAGTACTTACGGAAGGTTCTGAGAAGCCTTCAAAAATCTTTCGATAATGGTGACTAGAGACCATATATCCGAGACCTCCAGCTAAAAAACTTAAACCTAGAATTCTTGCTATAAACTTTGAAGTATTCATATAGTGTATAATAATCCATTAGGAACAATTCTGTTCTTTACTTCGATGTATCCTAGGTATTACCCGACAAATATTTATTGGGGATTCTCTAAGAAGCAAAAGATCCAAACAAATATTATTACGACCTACAAAAAACGGTATTTGACACCTACATTTATACTTCGGGGGACGATGGGGAAAACGACAAATGAGCCATTGGGATTCTCTGCAATATATTCAGGAGTCGCCTCATTGGAATTGCTGCCAAATTCATTCGGTCCGAAGAAATTCATGAGGCCCTCACCATCAAATAAATTATTGACGATTAATGATAAACTCCACTCAGGGCTCGGATCTATCTCCAAACCGGTGCTAAACACACTAAAGGATGGCAGCACAAAAGCATTGCTAATGTTCGCTTGCCTGCTACCCATGAATCGCCAGGTGAAAAAAGCATCGAACTTCTCCGCTTGGTATCCAGGTGACAATTCAAACCAGATTTCTGGATTGTGAGGCAGAACATTGCCGGAATAATCTACAATCTGATCATCTGTATTATCCGCTGTTCCATTCGCATCATACACGGTAAATTGGCTTGCCTCCGGACGTTGCAAAGTAGCTTGCAATCGAATCTGCCAGTGACGCACAGGCAAAAAAACACTTTCTAACTCCAAACCATAAGTTGTCGTCTGATTCAGTTGAGCAGGAGTGAAAAATAAAGTACCGGTATTTTCATCAAAGACAAACTCTGAGAAACTCACATTGTCCAGGCGGCTCCAGAAAGCCGTGGCAAATAGAGAAACATTTTCTGAGTACAATTTCCAACCCGATTCGATCTGGAAAATGTCTTGGGTGTTACCTGCCTCTGGTATCGGTAGATTGGAAAAATTGTTGAAATAATAATTCAATTCAGGAGCCTTATGACCAGAGGTCACCCGTGCAAATAGACCGGTGGATGTGCTCAATCTGTAATTTAGGCCAAGAGACCAGGACAGATATTCGTAGTTGAAATCAAAATCATCCGCCTCACCAGTAGCTACAAGTGTGGAATTATTATATGCAGTTTCAGGACGATTATCCAGATCCGAAGAAACTGGTGCAAATCTATCCTTTGATCCCTCGTGGTGGCTAAACTCAAAGCGTAACCCAGCGTCAGCCGTGAATTGATCATTTAGTTTCCAGACGTCGTTGATGAATATTGCAGATTGCCGAACCTTGGCGGATCCATGATTGTAAAACAGTCCACCATAATTGGATAATCCGTAATCATCGGAGAGATGGACTACGGGTTCTCCCGGATTCTCGAGAGTGACTTTAAGCATTCTCGGATTTGGTTCGTAGGTTGCGTAGGCAAAACTACCCGAGGTAAACGTTTCGACATCTGAATAGGCAAAATAGATACCTGTAGTCAGGGAGTGATTATTAAACCGCTTTTGTAAAGTCAACTGATCCATCACTTCGGTCACGTCATCTTCTTTCTTCCAAGGTGCTATTCCCATCAAGGCATCATTGGGTAGGCTACCCTCCAAATATTCGAACGATGGTGGTTGTCCGGAAAATGGACCAAGAATACCCTGATTATTGACCCGGGCCAGTATTTGATTGGGATTTCTGGCCTCACGAAAGACAATCTGACCGATCGGCAGCACGCTAAAGTCGGCTGAAATACCATTCAAAACATAAGGTATTATTTGTTCTAAGCCCAGGGGTTGATTGCCAATCGATGACTGCCAATCAGCTTTCTTAGCACTGAATTTCAGATTATTTCGGACAACCCATCCGCTTCCTATTGCGGTGGAAAAGTCAGCACCCATTGCAAAATCCCTGGTACGAATCCCGTTATCCGGATTGAACTCAAAGCTCGCATCCGGATTATCCGCGGCCCTTCTGCCATCAGCAATTCTGCCAGCTAGTGACGGGAACATAAGGGCTGTCGTACCAAAATCTTGACCAAATGTTGCTCGCGGGCTATCCCAATCGACCGCTGCTACCCCTGTCCAACGATTTACCTGATCATTCAGATACTTGCCATAAAACTTCAGATAACCTGACTTGGTAGCCTTCACCACATTTAACTTTACCTGTCCACCCCGATTCCAATTAATGTCGACAACTCTTGCCCCCTCGTCGTGGCGATAAAATCCACCTAGATTATATTGCCAGCCATTTGTTGAAAGAGGGCCTCCGAGATTTCCATCGATCCTCATTTGCGTCCTGCTTTTGCCATAAATAATGGTCGACAATAGTACTTCTCCTTCGGTCTCAAGCGGATCTCCCACTTTGCTGATGAAATTAAAAATTCCACCTGGTGAGTTATTGTTCAACACCGCGGCAGATCCACCCCTGACAGCTTCCAGCCGCCTGACCGTGTGGTCTATACGGTGAAAGAAATCAGGCCCGTAAAAAGTATGTTGTGTGGCAGTTACCGGTAGTCCATCTTCCTGGAGCGAAACATAAAACCAACCGAGGTCGTCCTCGGCAGAAATCGAGATTCCGCGTGAGAATACCCGAGTAAATACCTCTCCGGTAGACGCGTCCGCAAACGTGCCAGGCACAGCTTGCAAGAGGCTGGCAGTACCTTTTGAAGCTCTGTTTCTCATCTCCTCGCTTGACAGCGAGCTCACGGCGATAGAAGATTCCAATTTGGATGCTTCATTAAAATTGCCCGTTACGATGACACCACTCAAATCAAGTGGATCCAGTTTTAAGACTACCGGTTGATCCAGAACAAGATCGCTTCCACCAATATTCAGTTCTCTGATAATTGTTTCCCGACCCAGGGATGAAAACCTTAGCGTATAGTTCCTATCCGGGAGGTCCTTAAAAGTGAATTGACCAGAGGTGTCTGTTACCTCGAATCGATTTAACTCGATGATCTCCACCCTGGCTCCTTCGATGGCTTTGTCATCAATGTCCAGAACTCTGCCAACCAGGTCATGTTGGGCATCCACAGAATAGGAGACCAACAGATACAGGGTAAGTTGGGCGATATTTCGAACTAACCACAAAAATTTAGGCATTACGAAGGTATTATTATCGGAGCCACAAGATAGCTTCTTCTCAATGACAGCACCACTCTGATGAGTACTTCTCATTGGAAAGGAAGCTTACAGACAAAGGTATTGTATCGAACGATTGGCTTCAGCGATGCTGATATGAATTTGTAACGCGAAACGACCGTTTTATTTGTTATTCCTGATCGAATATCAAAACAAAAGGAATAGAATTCTCCCACCCCCTAATCACTTCCTCACCTCATACACATAATGAACAGCTTCCTTAAAAGCTTTCCAATGGCTATCGGTCATGCGATCGGGAGTAAACAAACAAATGCCATTTGCTCCGTTTTCCATTGAAGCTCTGATGGCTATGCCCATTTCTTCTGGCAGGAGTCCATGATTTTCGGGATCTTTTTCCACTTCTCTTTTCTCTGGCTCTGGGCAAATGAACAGTCCACTGTAGAGCGGAACCCTTCCTTCGGTCGCTTCAATACCCTCTTTTGTTACTTCACTTATCCATTCGGGATCTTCTAAATAGAAATCGTTGTAGTGCATGGGGTAGAAGGCATCGATGTTCCATTTATCCCATTCCTGACGGACGATCTTTTTTGCTATCGAATTAGGGCCGGGAAAAACAGCCGCAGTGACAGTTTTTCCGGTCTTATGGATTTGATCAGAGAGCCGATTGACCATCTGAGTGATGAGATCGTATCTGAATTGTTTCCATGACTCTACTTGGGAAGGGTCATCAACGGTGGTGATGTCGATCCCCGTTAGAGCTTTGAAATCAGCAACACATTTTGTCCCATAACAATAATCATACTCTGGATATTCTCGATCCATAACAAGACCATACTTCTCCCAAAGACCTTTTGCCAGAATCACATCCGGAAATCGAATATAATCCAGATGGATGCCATCCACTTCCTCTACCTCGGCGACAGCCGTATACATCCCAGCGAGAAAATCGTATACGCCTTGATGATTCGGACAGAGAAATGTATAGTAATCAACATAGGCAGGCTTGTCGAGAGCACTTTCACCTTTTCCATTCACGCCATACCATTCTGCCTGGATTTCTGGAGTTTTCTTCTGGACCATTGTTGGGATCCAAGCATGAAATTCCATTCCGGCATCTTTAACTAGTTTTCCGACACGTTTGTAGGTTGCTGGATCTTGTCCACCATTGTACATCAACCCATCCAATCCTTTTTCCTTCAGATCGGAGAATTTTATTATCAACTCTTCATCGGTTGACTCTCCTGGTCCACCCATCCAGGCATAAACAGGAATTTTATGCACTTCCTCTGGCGTTTGGCAAGATAAAAGGATCAAAAGTGCAAGAAGAAAAGAGATGTTTGATTTGCTCATACCTGTTATTTAAGCTGAAGTTACAGCATGTATTAAAGACTATGGGAAGATAAGATTTATCACCGCGTGAGAGGTGCATTGTGATTCTGCCATAACAGGATTTTGCACCTCCTTTATCACTTTATCCGGGCATATCGACATGCCATTTTAAGGGGCTTATTTATAGATATCTCACCCTCATTCTGATGTCCAGGCAAAATGCGAACTACCCGCAAGTTCGATTCCTCATATTCTCTTGGTTATCATGGATGATGATGCAGATCATCGACACTGATCATACTGTTGAATATCTTGAATAAGAGTGGAAGATCAAATTAGAAAACAAATCATTTATCATGCCGATCGAAAAACTAAGAAAGTTTCTGGATGACGAGCAGGTCAAATATGTGACAATAAAGCATTCACCTGCCTTTACCGCCCAGCGAGTGGCAGCTTCAGCGCACATATCGGGCAATGACTTAGCGAAGACAGTAATGATTAAGGTGGATGGTAAGATGGCTATGGCAGTGCTACCTGCTTCATATCAGGTGGACTTTGACCAACTAAAGCAACTCATCGCTGCCGACAAAGTTGAACTCGCTACCGAGGAAGAGTTTGGCGATCTGTTTCCGGAATGCGAGATCGGTGCAATGCCCCCATTCGGTAATCTTTATGGTATGCAGGTCTATGTGGCTGAAAAACTTGCAGAGGATGAAGAAATAGCCTTTAGTGCCGGTTCTCATTCGGAACTAATACAACTCGCCTATGACGATTTCTATCGACTGACCAAACCGATTGTGCTGCATTTTTCAGGACAATTTGCTTAAGGCCTATATAAGAAAGTCCGTCTCGAAGCAAATTAAGTTCCCCTAATGGAACAAAGGCTATCTTTCCTTTGAAATATGGACCATTATCGAGATTAATTATTTAGTTACTTCAGATTGTGACAAGGATGGCAATGGAAGTGGTACCAACATACGATGCCATCATAGTGGGAGGTGGTCCTGCCGGAAGTTCCTGTGCTTCTGTTTTAGTCAAGAATGGAGTGCATGCTCTGTTGTTGGATAGAGTCACATTCCCCCGTGTCAAACTTTGCGCCGGCTGGGTGACACCGCAAGTCTGGGACATTCTCGAGCTTTCACCCAAAGCATATCCTCTGGGCCTATGGGAGTGGAACAGGGTGCACTGCCACTTTCGAGGGAAAAAATATACGCTGGCATCGAGAGGATATTTTATCCGCCGGTACGAGTTCGATGATTTCCTGCTACGGCGATCCAAGGTAGATACGATTCAGGGATTTAATGTCAGTGAGATCGAGAAGGACGGGGAAGGTTACTGGGTAATCAATAAACAATATAGGGCGAAGTACCTGATAGGCGCGGGAGGTAGTCACTGTCCAGTGGCAAGGGCATTATTTCCAAAAAGGGCGAAACCACCGTGTGGAACTCAGGAGAAAGAATTTGAAGGAAATCTTGATGAAATAGCGGCTTGTCGCATCGGGGAGGATGGAGAACCCGAGATATTGCTACATGATGATATGAGGGGATATTCCTGGAATGTGCCGAAGTCACAGTGGTTGAATATCGGAACCGGCACTGCGGTGGCGCGGGAAGTGATGCCAGCCTGGAATAAGGCCAGGGCCTTCTTCGAAAGCGAAGGGGCAAAGGGTACCATACCATTGACATCCCGTCCGATGCTGGATAAAATGAAAGGCCACGGATACGTTGGTTTCGCAACGAATCATCTCCAGTCCTGCCAGTCAAACAATGTATTCCTGGTTGGTGATGCTCTCGGCCTGGCACAACCGTTAACCGGCGAAGGTATCCTGCCGGCGATCCTCTCAGGAAAACTCTGCGCTACAGCAATCGTTGAAGGTATACCCGAAACCTATCGAAAGCGACTGCAAACGCACCCGATTATTAGTGATTACCAGCTCATAGATTCGATCAAGTCAATAATATCAAGATTCGCTGGAAAAAAGAAAACAACACGGATACGAAAGTCCAGGCTGCACTCCTGGCTGGTGGTAACTGTCTTTGCCGCATTATTTTCAGGTAAACGACTTCCCGGGAGCCGTCTGGTGGCAAAGATGAGAAGCTTTCGTCAATAATTACCTCATCCACGAATCTCCCTCATCACGCGAGGATAGCGAATGTATTAGTACCTTGTTATTTGTCCAAGTGTATTCCTAATATACGATGTGGATCAAGGCTTTGTCGAGCACTTGACAGACAGGATTTTTGCAGATCAGGCTCTGAAGGTTACATTAGGAGGTCGTATTCAATTTTAAATAGTATGCGCAGTCAAGCAAAGAAGTGACGATAACAATTTAGATCTTGCTGGCACCTGTCAGGTATTCCTCAGATCGTAAAGAGGACTCATCTCGCCTTATAAAAGTTAGCTTGCAAGTAATAAGGCATGGCATTTTTACTAAACCTAAACAAAAAGAAAAATGGCAGAAAAGAAAGATATGGATTTCACCTACACCACGATAGACGAAATCTTCCGGTTGAGCATCGGGGAAACGGGAGATTACAGTGGGGCAAAGTATGATGGTGATTTTTCGATGAGTCTGGAAGAAGCTCAAAGAGCAAAACACAAATTTATCGCAGACAGTCTTTACATTAAGGAAGGTAGTAAAGTGCTTGATATGGCCTGTGGTTGGGCTCCTTTCATCAAGTACATCACTGAGGAAAGAAAAGCGGAGGCCATCGGGCTCACCCTGTCGGAAGGACAGGCAGCGGCATGTCAGAAGAACGGGTACAATGTGATCGTTCAAGATTGCCGCTATGTGAAGCCGGAAGACTTCGGAAAGTTTGATGCCGTCACCTGTATTGGGGGGCTCGAGCATTTCTGCTCCGTCGAAGAATGGAAAGAAGGTAAACAGGAGAAGGTGTACAGTGACTTTTTCAAGACAGTCTACGATCTATTGCCAACCGGAGGCAGGTTTTATATGCAGACGATGGTTTTTAGTAAGAACATGCTCGACTACGAGGACATAGACATCAATGCTGAAAAAGGATCTGCCTCACATGTCCTGGCTTTAATGATTAAAGAATTTCCGGGTTCGTGGCTACCCTACGGACCTGAAATGGTCATTAGAAATGCCGAACCTCTTTTTAAGTTAATCTCTAAGAGTAGTGGCCGGCTGGATTATATTGAAACTATTGGACAATGGAGAAAAAAATTCAGAGCGTTTAACCTAAAGAAGTATTGGTTGTACCTATCTCTTCTTCCCAGACTTCTCACAGACAAAGAATTTAGACATCAGGTCGCCGTGTTCAGGGTAAGCCCCAACCGGGTCTGCTTCGAAAGGGAAATCATGGACCACTACCGTTTGGTGTTTGAGAAAATCTAGGGGAGAAGGGAACTTAGTCTCGTCAGGTACTTGGTTAGGTCTGCAGGTGCGAGAGTTCAATCTTCTCAGAAAAACAAAAGGACTGGGTAAAAAAGGTAAGGGTAAAGGGCCGGTTGAGGGTAAACAAGAAAATTAAGTAATCAGGGTCAATATATTTTTGTGGGTAGGAAAGTAGCCATTAACAAGTGATTCACTCGTGCATCCAAGTCGAAGCACACCAGCAGATGTCGAGTAAAAACACTTTTCCTAGCCCCCTGAGCGGTTAGGGATTTCCCAATTTATGGGAGTATTGTGGAGAACATAGATCCACCCCACGGTGAGATCCACTAACCCACCAACCAGCATACCAATCCTTTCTCCTTTAGAATTGACGTGCTGAATCGTGGCAATATGATCAATATCAATTTCCTGAATCGCTCCCTGCCTTTTAAAGTGCATCACAGTTTGCCACTCTGTTTTTTCAAGACCGTAGAAGTACCCCTTCAGGACTAACTCATTTCTTTCCTTGGCTTTATCCGGTTTAAAATGAACTTTGATCTTGTCAGCTTTTCTTAGATCAACGGAATCCGTGTTATTCAAAAGAACCGTGACAGGTTTGACACCTTTATGAACTAACCCACCAACTGCATAACCTGTGATCGAGCACGATGACAGTACCATACTGCCGATTACGAACCCGAAAATGATCGAAACTACTTTCATTTTTGACTAAGGTTAGATCTGAAATCAGATTCCGTCAATGACTTGCCTTAGGCTTCTCCATGATTTTCTTCCCGAACTCTTTTTTTTACCATTCGAAGCATCTTATGATAAATTATAATCTCCCAAATGCCTATTCACGCACTGTCTAGACAGACAGAAATCATTCATTTTCTCACTTGCTCTTGTGATTTTTTTGACTTTGTAGCGAATAATCATGTAAAAGTAGTATTCCACATGGTCGATTCATCTAAAGCTGACAAATTCATAAGCGTACTAGGTGATCACGAGTTTTTGATTCGGAAAGTGTGTCGGGCCTATGCCTATACCAAGGAGGACGGAGAGGACTTATATCAGGATATCATCATCCAATTGTGGCGTTCGTTTGACAGCTATGACCTAAGCTATAAGTATTCGACGTGGATTTACCGTATTGCCCTGAATGTCTCCATCAGCAGGCTTCGCAAGCAGAAGAAAAGGGATGAAAAAGAGGTGGAAAGAAGACTCTATACCACTGCCCGGGACAAGCTGGAGAGCCAGGAACTGATTGACCAGTTGTATGCTTTTATCCACGAAATGCGTCCTCTCGATCGAGCGCTTTTACTGCTTTACCTGGAAGATAAAAGCCACACCGAAATCAGTGAAATACTGGGTATTTCGAAGTCAAATGTGGGTACCAAGATCGGGCGCTTAAAAACACACCTCCAAGAAAGATTCAATCAAAAAAAATAAGAAATGGATTTACAGGAAATCAAACAAATCTGGATTCAGTCGGATCGTGTTACGCAATCCTCGATTCAGTCGCATCAGGATCTACTTAAGGAAGTGACTGTCCACAAAGTGAGAGGTTTACTCTCGGAGTTTACCCTTGCCTCTTGGTTGGAACATATCATCAATACGGTTTTTCTGGTATTTACCATTAGATACGTTATTGACAATATATATAGCTTAAAGTTTGCCTCCGTTGGCTTGATTTTAGCAGTCTTATTTGCCTATGATGTATTCTGGAGTGTGAGGCATCTCCATTCCATTTACACCATTGATTTCAATACTCCGGTGGCTGTTTTGCAACAGAAGATAGGATCCTTCCTCAGGCATGAACGCAGGGAGCGAAAGCTACTCCTCTGGATGGTTCCCGTGTTCTGGGTATGCTTTGTCATTGTCTGCGCTCATTCATTTATTGGTATCGATCTCTTCGGTAGTCCGGTTTTCTTATTGATTCAGTTTGTAGCAGCGGCCGTAGTGGGTGTACTAGTAGTTTTCATTTTGAAACTCTTTCCTGACAAGGACATGGAAGAGGCATATGAATTCCTGGGGGACATCGATGAGTTTGATAAAAATTCTTGAGTAGTTCTCGGGATCCCAAACGAGATGATTTACCTTCTAAACCGGTTTACAATGTCAGTACTAAGGAAAAACTACCTCCCATCCAGTTTTTCCAAACGTTTAGCCAGATCTTCCACTAATGTGCGTAAAGTATCATTTTCTTTCTTGAGTGCCTGTATTGCCGCCAGAGCAACCCCATCGGCATCAACCGTTGCAATAGCAGTATCACTATCACCGAGATGAAAAGCTGCGTAGAAATCTTGAGCCATGGGTCCTATGTGTCGCACATGCTCCCCTATAAACTGCCATTCAGAGATAGGCAAGGCAGCTATTTTATCCAGAATATCTTGGTTATCAATCGCATTAAAATTCTCCTTCCTCTTGGCGTCAGACGAACAGGAACAACTTCCGGTCAGAGTCAAATTGCCAGCCTCAGTCAATGTAAAAATCTGGGTATTTACGCCATTAAAGATTTGCAAAGAACTTGTTGAATTATTGTCATCGTCAAGATGAACGCTTAAGGCATCATTCGTTACCAAAATCATGTCACCCGAAGAGTGCGAAGGATCCGTCCTGATCACACTGTCATCATTGCCTGATCCCCAGGCTGAATCAGCTCCACCTAATTCGATGGCAATACCTCCTCCTCCCCTAATTCGAGCTCCTGTACTATTGAAGCTCCAACCTTGGATGGCGTAATTAGTGCTGCTCGACGCATCAATCCCAAACCCGGAGGTGCTGGATGCAAACATGCCCGGACCAGTGGAGCTGTGGCCCCGGACGCCCACACCTCTAGATGTCTTTCTGAATACTCCCGTTCGTCCGCCAAAGGAAGCGATACCATCACCTTGACCTGATCCATGATCAGAACAAACAGCGAGGCCAATCACGTCCGGATCAGGATCATTACTGGTAAAATTGACTCTAATAGTGACAACCGTATCAGTAGAATTCTGAGTCCCTTGCACATCCAGTTGCCTTTGGGCATGAACAATCAAAGACGTCGCAATCATAATGGGTAGACATGAGTATTTAGATAAATTGGAGATATAGTGCTTTTTCCAGCCTTGGTTGGTAAGACGAAAAAGGAACCATGTTGTTTTTCATGGCCTTTTTCGAACAAGTTAAGCTCTTATCAAGGTAAAGTCTAGTCCAGAATAAGGTTGAAGCCCAGGCAAACGATCAACGATCAACGATAAAAGGAAGAGGTCGGTTGCCGGTGACCGGTGACCGGTAACCGGTAGGTAGAGTCTTGTCCTGAAATAGTTTTCAACGGAACACTCCAGGTTATTGGGTTTCAGGGCTTAGATTTTGCAGTATAAGTTTTCTAACTTTCAGAAACGTCAGCTTATAATTCCAAAAAGATCAGACCATGAACACTCGATCTATTTTTATTCTACTTATTTGCTTAATGATCTGTAACCTGCTTTTTGCTCAAATTCAGGAAGTTGAAATTAAACCGGACGGTGTGGTGGTGCCCCGACTGGATCACACCACGGTCTCGTCGCCGGTGGCCGGACAGCTGGTTTATGATATCAATACCAATAGCTTTTGGTTTCATGATGGGTCCACTTGGGCAGAGCTTAAAGGCGTATTTGAAAGATCAGGCAATCTGGTGCGGCCCGATGGATCGTACGACGTAGATGATTTCATCTTTGGCCGGGCTACACTACCAGCAAATGGAGAGTCGGTTTTTGGTGTCTTTACATTCTTTGACAAGAGTAAAGGTGCATGGAGAGGGGGTGCGATTGGAGGCCGCAATTGGTCACCAGATTCTATTGGAACTTACTCAACGGCTTTTGGTCTGGATGTGAAAGCCAAGGGATCGGAATCTACCGCAATGGGAGATGATACACAGGCGAACGGCACTAGTTCTACCGCAATGGGATCACAAACACAGGCGAATGGCAGTAGTTCTACTGCAATGGGATTTGGTACTCAAGCGCATGGCCTCAGATCTACCTCAATGGGATCAACTACCCAGGCAAATGGCGTTGTTTCGACTGCACTGGGATCAAGTACGCAGGCAAATGGGACTTATTCGACCACAATAGGTCGTGGTACACTAGCTAATGGTTTCGCTTCGACCGTCATAGGAATACATAACGATACCGTAGATGTCGTCCAGACTTCCATCACCGATACCACTCGACTATTCATTATTGGCAATGGTACCACACCTATAAATCGCTCCAATGCTCTGGTGGTGCAGAAAAATGGCCGGGTGGGGATTGGAGAAAATAGCCCTGGCGAATTACTTGCTGTGGGAGCAGACGATATTGGCGAGTTGGCCGGCACCCGGATTACAATCGGTGATCCTACTGGTTTCAGTGGAATCAATATCGGGCAGCAGAGAGATGACCGTGCCTTTCTTCTGTGGACCCCTGATCAGGATTTTTTCAAGATAGGAACCGTGGAGGATGGTGTGGCCTATGATAACAACATCGTCTGTCGCTCGGGTAATGTCGGTATCGGAATAAATAATCCGGCGGTCGAATTCCAAGTGGGCGCCAGCGGAGATGGTAGTACTGCGGAAGCCAATGCCTGGAATACTTTCTCCGACCGTAGATATAAGACAAACATCCGGACGATCAATAACCCCATGGAACGTTTACTCCAATTGGAAGGACGGACATTTACCTGGAAGAACTCAGGTAAACCAGACCTCGGTTTCATCGCTCAGGAAGTAGAAACGGTCGTACCAGAGATCGTCCATACCAATGCAGAAGGATTTAAATCGCTTGATTATGGCAAAATGACTGCCTTGCTTGTCGAAACCATCAAAGAACAGCAACAGATCATCGAAACCCAGTCACAGGATATCTCCGACCTCAAGGAGCTTGTCTATTCGATGCTGCGGGAGGAACAGGAGGGAAGCCTAGAGGTCAAGGGTGAAAGGCTAAGGGTAAAGGGCCGGTGACCGGTTCATGCCTGAAATAGGCATGCCATTCATGATTTCACGGTCATCTAATCGTAGCTCCTCGCAACACCAGCGGGTCAAATCGATAGGGCGATTCCCCAGTAGCCCAGGCCATGCCTCGTAACAATAGTATGCGAAAATAGGGATCGTCGAAGGTCCAGGTGTAGTGTCCCAGTATACATCCGAATACTCGTCCTTTTCCATATGCATAGGTCCAGAACATGGGCTCATCTTTGGTGGGTTCTTCGGGCCATTTTTGTTGGATGGCTGCCATATTGCTGTAATCAATGTTTCCATTCTCATCGCGGAGGGCGAAATTTCGATCTGTCTCCTTTGAAGTCGCAATGATCGTCACTTTCGAGCGATCTCCGTACAAAGGCCAATAGGCTTCATCCAGGAAATACATTTGTGGCGGAAGGCCGAGACAAATGGGGTGGTCCGGTTGGGCAATTTCAAGGTTCATGGGTCCGTGGCGCCATCTGGTGTGGTCCCAATTCCAACTCAAGCCAATTAGGCTGGCTATCTCGTCATCAAGACCAGATCCGTCGGCGACCACACAACTCATGTGGATGAGGACAAGCCCGCCTCCACGTGACAAGAAATCCCTTAGTTCGGCGTTCCGCACTTCGCTCCAGTTCACCACCGAAAAGGCGACAATCAGATCAGCTTTTTGGAACTGTTCCTTGGAGGGCCAATCCCAGGCCGTTTCGACCTTGACGTTGGGCGCACCGGCCTTCATGTCCTCACGGTCTACCTCGATAGCCGGTCCGTACATATTTAATCGAGTCGCTTCGCTGCCGCTTTGAGATCCACCCAACAACATTGCCCAATTCTGCTGCCAGAGAGGGTAGTCATGCTCATGCAGACCATGGTCCTTTTCACTCGCCAGCAGGACGATGTGGAGATCGCGAAGATTCTTGCGGTTGATCCCGGGGGCTTTAGCCAGTGCCGCTTCGACCTCGCTGTGATTGCGGGGATCGGGGGGAGCGGGATGATCCTGTGCTGCAGCGGTTTTGATCGATATGAAAATTAGCGCAATGACATAAATGAGCAGAGGGCTTTTAAAATGTGACATCAACTGGTTATACCTCCCTTGTTGCATGATCCTTCAATCAGATAGGTCATTTCCAAAAAGAAAAGATACAATTTATGGGCTTGGACCAAAGTATTGCGACCCTCTCTTGTAGAAAACATTGAGTTTTCACAGCAACTGACTTAACTTATAAGGAGAACCCTTGATCGAATGTTTCCTTTGAGAGTTGTATATCTTTTTCTTTCGATTCTGCTGTGCTCATCAGCGGCCTGGGGGCAATTCGACAGCCTGACGCTGACCAGTGAATATACTTCTGAGGTTTTTCACCTGCCGGGTGGATTGGATGGAAACGGTGTCCAAGCGGTGGTTCGAGTCACTTGACTATAATCTATTCAATCAACAAATAAAAAACACACAACAAGATGCCACACAAAGGAAAAGTTCATGATGACGGAGGAGATCAACTCCATGGATTTGGAATCGGGACCATTCGAGTAGTGAGGATCGATCCGGGCATTAAACCCAGGCGGGTCACTTTGCTTCCTTTTGTAAATAGCGGAGGACATGCCGAGAAAGCAGCGGTCACATTTAAAGTTAAAAAGGTTCCGGTGGCGGACTTGGGTGGAAAGCACATCAGGATTGCCGTAGATATTAAACCTGCATCGGCTGCGGATCAAAATGTGTTAGATCCTATCTATGGACTTCCAAACAATGCTCAAGGATATCCGGGTGACAAAAAAGCGATCAGGAAAAATTGGAAAGACCATGATGAGCCATGATGACTAGCGCAAGCCACTTGATCTTGCTCATCCTATTCTTAAAGGATTGATTTGACTAGTTATTTCCAGCAAAGGATTAACTGGACAAAGGAACAGTCAGCTCCTATTCAACGAGAGGCACTGCTTTACCTGTCTTTTTCTCGTAGGCAAGTAACATCAGTTCTGCTAATTGGTCGATGTTGAAGACTCCGGAATTGAGCACCAGATCATACTGGTGGGAACTTGAAGCATCCTGCTTGAAATAATACCGGACAAAATCATTTCTTTCAGCATCACGAGCATTGATCAACTTCTCTGCGTCTTTTTCAGAAATGTCATCGCGTTTTGATATGTAGGAGATTCGTTTCTTGAGTGGGCAAACAATGCGTACTCGCAAAGCCGAACGGGATTTGATGATGTAATTGCTGCCCCGGCCGACAATAATGCATTTTCCATGTGCTCCCAAGGTGTGGACGACCCGCAGGAGAGAACGAAAATAATGTGTATTGCCGAGCTTAGACCCCATAACAGAAGTATACAAGGCATCGTCGATCGCTTTGCGACGATGTTCATCCAGAGAAGCCAGAAAACGCTCATCAGCTCCTGCCTCTTCCGCAATGGCACTAAGAAGTTCTTTGTCCCAGACCTTGAAGCCAGTTCGTTTGCCCACTTCCTTTGCCAAAGTTCTGCCCATTGCGCCAAACTCCCGGGAAATGGTGATGACGGGCCATTCCCCTTCTGTCTTTTGATTGCGTCTGGCCTTTGCCTGACGCTTTGACCAGCTAAGAACCTGTTCTGAAATGATTCGGTCAATATTGCTCATATTCTATTCTTATAACATACCTTCTGATATCTACAACAACAATAAGGGCAATTCCATTCTTTCTCCCGAGAAAATTTTCCTTCGATGCTATAGCAGTCGGGAACAATCCGAAAGGGAATCACATGGAGGAGTTTTTTGAAGTAGATCCAAAAGGAGGTTCTTGCTAAGGTTTGCTCAGCTCCAGTCATTCAGAGTCCTTGAGCAATGGTAGCGTTTCAAGTTCAAATCAACTTAGAAATAGAAAAATCCCCAGTTTGGTTCCAATCCTAACATCAGCTGCCCGACTGCTTGATATCGATTAGGTGAAATAAATGCATGTTGAGTGATGACATGGATATCTCGAAAGAATTTGCCCCGGATTGGGACTTCATCTAGGGAGACATAAGGTGCTTGGCGGGGGACGCACAAGCACAATCAAACGGCCACACTGCTCTTTTCGACTGCTCTGGTTTGGGGAGAAAGAATTCGCCCCGGATTGAGGACTTCATCTAAGGAGATAGGTGCTTGGCGGGGACGCACAAGCACAACCCAATGGCCGCGGCACTTTTTATAGCACTATCCTCCCCATCCATTTTCTACATCCACCACCACCCGTCCACTCCTCGCCGGATCAGTTTGACGTTTTAGTGCGGAGGACAAGTCTGACACCTTATAACGGGAGTCGATCGGCACAACCATGCCGTCGCTCAACCATTCACCCACCAATTCCAGATCCTTGCGCTTTGAGGCGACCTGCACAAATTTGCATCGCTTGGATGAGAAGAAGGCTCGTATCATACCGGTGAGTAATCCGAGATCGGGCAGGGTGGTGACGTAGGTGCCACCATTTTCCAACCTATGCGCCCAGCGTGAAAATGAATGCACAGCTGGCGTGTCGAAAATGACATCAAACTTGGAGGGCGTGTCAAAGGGATTCGTTTTCTTTCGATCGATGATTTCATCTGCTCCGTACGTCTTCACTCGCTCCACATCCTTGGTGCTGCAGATTGCGGTGACTTTCGCACCCAGACGCCTGGCGATCCCTACAGCTATCGATCCGACGCCACCAGCAGCACCGATTATCAAAGCTGTGCCTCCCTCTCGCAATCTTCCCATATCACGCAAGGACTGCAGGCTGGTCATGGCTACCGTAGCGGCAGCAGCTGCAACATGAAATGGCACGTTGTCTGGTTTGATCGCTACTTGTTCTCGTAATATAGTGATGTACTCTGCATACGTTCCCTGCTTTGTAGATCCTGAGTATGGCAAGTGGCCCCACACTGGTGTGCCGGGTTTGAGATCTGAGACACCATTTCCGACGAGGTCCACAACTCCAGCAAAGTCCCAGCCCAGTACCAAAGGTGAAGATTTTGCATGTAGAAACCGGCCGGCAAATTCGCCTCCCATAATTTTCTCCTCCGCCGCATTTACCGCAGATGCTATTACCTTGACACTTACTTCTCCCTTACCTGGAACCGGTCTAGGTATGTCGGTAGGTCCGGCTGCCCCACCTGATATTTTCATTGCACGCATTTGCTCCATATCTTTTTTTTCAATGGTACAAAATTGAGCGCAGATCAACACCTATAATAGTTCAGCTGCTCCAATCCCTATTCATACCGCAGGGCATCCACCGGATTTCGTACAGCTGCCTTGATGGCATGGTAGGAGGTAGTCATGATCGTAATGAGCAGCACCATGAACAGAGCCAGTCCAAAAAGCCAGTAATTCAGCTCGGCATGATAGGCGAAGGTATCCAACCACTTTTTCATGAAATACCAGGCAGCCACAAAGGCGGGGATGCTGGCAATCAAAACCAGGAGAACAAAATTCCGTGTTAACAATAGCACGATATTTGAAGTTTCCGCACCGAGGATCTTTCGGACTCCAATTTCTTTGGTACGTTGCTCCGCACTGAATGAAGCCAAGCCCAGCAGGCCGAGGCCGGCAATCAAAATCATCATTACACTAAACAAAGTGAATATTCTTGCGCGAACCTGATCGGCTTCATATAATTCCATAAAAGCAGCATCGACAAAGTCAAACTCGAAGGGAGTGTTGGGATAGACTTCTTTCCACGTCTCACCAACCGTGGCAATCAAAGATGACAGTTCTGTGGTATTCACTGGCTCCAGTCTCACATGCACTTCACCATTTTGTTGCCTTGGACGAAAAACAAGCGGAGAAATGGGCTCATACAAGGATTGCTGATGGAAATCTTTCACCACGCCAATCACCCTGGCCATCGGCAACGTATCATTACCTTGAAACTGAATACGTTTACCCAGGGGGTCCTGCCAGCCCATCCGCTCCACCATGGCTTCGTTGACGATAGCTGCTAAGGTAGTGTCAGTACCAAATTCGCGACTGAAATTTCTCCCTGCCACAAATGGAATTTCCAGAGTCGGGAAGAAATCGTAATCGACAAAGTAGTTATCCACTCCATATTGATCGATGACACCTTCCGAATTTTCGACACTCATTACTTGCTTACCGAATCCATCGCCGGGTGTGGTAGTTGCAGTGGCAACGGCTGATATTTTTGAATGCTGCAATAATGCCTCACGCAAGGTCAGGAATTTCTCCCTTGCTTCTTGCCCTTCAAGGCTGAAAGACATTAAAAATTCCTTATCAAATCCGAGCTCCTTGTGGCGCAAGTAATTCATTTGATCGTAGATGATGCCGGTACCAATGATCATAAAGAGGGTGATGGCAAATTGGACACTTACCAAAGCTTTCCGAAGTTGAGGGTTGCCCGTGCCTTTAGCAAGTTTTCCCTTTAGCACCGCTAACGGACGAAATCCAGACAGGTAGAAAGCGGGGTAGCTGCCTCCAATCACCCCTGTCAGTAGAAGGATGATCAGAGCCCCTCCGAGAATCTGGGGAGAAAAAAGCAGAGATCGAGCAAGCTGTAAATCAAATGCACTGTTGAAAGCCGGCAAAAGGAGAAAAACTAAGAGAAAGCTCAAGACCAGAGCGAACAATGAAAATAGCAGAGATTCGGATAGAAATTGGCCGATCAACTGACGCCTTTCAGATCCTAATACCTTCCGGATACCCACTTCCATCGCTCGTTTTGTGGACCTGGCGGTAGCTAGATTCATGTAATTAATACAAGCAATCAGCAACATAAACAGGGCGACAGCACCGAATATGTAAATGAAACCCATTTCACCCACCGGTTCGGGTTCGCCCTCAAAGTCCGAAGACAAATGAATATCTGGCAGGGCAATGAGTTCGTACTTGATTTTGATGTCAAACTGGTCAAAAATGGTAGCGACATGGTTATCAATTACATCCGTCAATTTTTGCTCAAAAGCCAAAGCATCAGCTCCTTCTCGAAGCAGCACATAGGTGTAGATGCCAAAACCTCCCCAGGATCCAGGTCCGGGATTTGCCAGATTCTCAATGGTGTGACTGGATATGATCCCGGCCGGAATGAGGTGTGCATGACGAGGAAAATCTCGGTAGACACCAGTGACCTGGTATTCTCGACCGCTGGGTGTCTTCAGGATCTCGCCAATGGGATCCAGGCCTCCAAAAATCCTTTGAGCGACACTGTGCGCCAACGCGATTGAATTCGGCTCATCCATCACAGTGGCCGCATCTCCATTTAGGAAGTCAAATGAAAATATATTGTTAACTGTCGAGTCCACCAGGTAAATGTCTTCCTCAAAGAAAAATCGCTCACCATGCTGCAGCTGGGTTCTGCCGTTGGGAATAAACCGAACATATTCTTCTACCTCCTGATAGTCGCTCTTAACTTGCAACCCGAGAGGGGTCTGCGTAACTGCCCAACGAAAAGCATCGTCTGGCTCGGTTATGTCTGAGGAAATGCGGTAAATGCGATCGTACTTTTCATGAAATCGATCATAACGCATCTCTGTATAAATGTAGAGCAGGATAAACAATGTGGCGGCAACACCGATCGTCAAGCCCAATACATTCAGTAAAACATAGGCTGGTTGCCGTTTGAATCCCCGGAGAAATATTCTCCAATAGTTCTTTATCATCTTCCAACAATTTAAGTTCAGGAGACCGAGGTAATGGAGCTTGGGTCAAAATAGGCATAAAAACGAAGACTTTCGTAGATCGTTGGAAATAGAGTTGAATCCAGTCGATCAATTGGGTGATACCACCGATAAATTGGCAATAGCGTGCCAGGTGTTGGCCCGGAATCTTTCCTGGGTGAGGATACGATTCTCAAAGACCCTTTCTTGGTTCGGAGAAATCAGAGCAGCAAGAATTGTGTTGATCTTGAGTGCGTATGGGAGCACTTTATTAGCTTACCATAAACCAGACCTCCAAAATGAGACCCCCAATGGAAAGATCTGTATCGATTTTGATTTTTCTTTTACTCCAATTGTTATTTGGGTCCTATCAAGAACCAACCTATGAAAAGGAAGTTGTTTTGACAGAGGGTACAAACATGGCATTAGCTGTATCACCCAACCAACAGGAAATCGTTATCGATCTGCAAGGCACGCTTTGGCTGCTTTCTATCGAAGGTGGAGTTTCTGTGCCGATTACCGACCCCGTACTTGATGCTACAGATTGCGGTGACTTTTGCACCCAGACGTTTAGCGATCCCTACGGATACAGATCCGATACCACCTGCAGCACCGATGATCAATGCTGTGCCTCCCTCACGCAATCTGCCAAGATCCCGGAGCGACTGTCATCGCAACTGTGGCTGAAGCTGCTGAAATGTGAAAAGGCACATTATCCGGTTTTACGGCTAACTGATTTCGTGAGATGGTGATGTACTCTGAGTAGGATCCTTGCTTGGTAGACATGGACTACGGCAAATGGCCCCAAACCGGAGTCCCCGGTTCTATATCTGTAACATCATCGTCTTTAAGATCAACTACCCCGGCAAAGTCCCAGCCCAATACCAGTGGGAGTTTTTCGCATGTAAAAAACGGCCGGCAAATTCTCCTCCCATCACTTTCTCTTCGGCTGGATTTACTGCGGAGGCCATTACTTTGACTCTTACCTCGCCATTTCCGGGAACCGCTTTGGGAATCTCGACAGGTTCCGCCTCCCTGCCATTAATCATCATGGCATGCATTAATTCAGTTTTCATTGCTTCAAGTTATGGATAAATGAGAGCATTTGGCAGTATCCAAGTAATCACTTGGACAAATTTAGCATCCAGTGGGATTTGCAAAACCTGAGTGAAATCCTTTTTATAATGCTTTTCCTTGGGCCCCTCCCGCGATAAGCCGATATTTATCCTACCTGTAATATTTGATCATCATGAGTAATGTACTTGCTTCAGTATCCCGACGTTCCTTCCTGAAATCCAGTTCCCTTGTCGGGGGAGGCTTCATGCTCAGCTTTGGTTGGTTGACCGCCTGCGAACCTGCTACCGAAGTAGTACTGACCATGCCGGAAGAGTGGTTCCAGTTCAACGGTATTCTGAAAATCGGAGACAATGGTATGGTGACCATCATGGCGCCGAATCCGGAGGGAGGGCAGAACGTGAAGACCTCGATGCCCATGATCGTAGCCGAAGAATTGGATGTGGACTGGCAAAATGTGGTGGTTGAACGAGCGGCTCTTAACACTGATCTATACACCCGCCAATCTATCGGGGGCAGCCAGGCAATCAGGCGTATCAGCAGATTAAATGACATTCGATTATCAGTAAAGCCAGCTGTAGAAGAATAGCTACTCCTGAAGAAAATCTTTCGATAACATCAACCGCGTTGAAATGAGATTATTCCTAACCCTTACTATTCTGATCTGCTGTTCGTTTTTGCTTGAGTCTCATTCCACAGCTCAATCGAATCATGATACCCTGGTAATTCAGGTCGACCTGGGAAAGATGAAAGGTCCTATGAATCCTGTCTGGGCCTGGTTTGGATATGACGAACCCAACTACACTTACATGAAGGATGGCAAGAAACTGCTCTCCCACCTGGCTGATCTCAGCCCGGTACCAGTATATGTCAGAGCCCACAATCTTTTAACTACCGGCGATGGTACTCCAGCTTTAAAATGGGGATCGACAAATGCATACACGGAAGATGCAAATGGCAATCCTGTCTATGACTGGCGCCTGGTCGATAGTATTTTCGATACTTACATTGAACGGGGCATGCGGCCCCTGGTCGAGATCGGGTTTATGCCAGAAGCATTGTCCAGCAATCCGCAACCTTATCAGCACAAATGGCGACCGGGTGCAGACTATACAGATATTTATACCGGGTGGGCTTATCCACCTTCCGATTACCGTAAGTGGGGGGAACTGGTCTACCAATGGGTTAGACACTGCGTTGATCGCTACGGTCGGGAGGAAGTTGAAACCTGGTATTGGGAACCGTGGAACGAGCCCAACATCGGCTATTGGCAGGGTACCACTGAAGAATATCTCAAATTATATGATTACACGGCTGATGCCGTTATCCGGGCTTTGCCAACTGCAACTTTCGGTGGTCCTCATACCACGGGTCCTTCCTGGGATAAAGCCGAGGAGTTCTTACGTACCTTTCTGGATCATGTAGTAAATGGCAGAAATTACGTTAGTGGAGAAGTTGGTTCCCGACTGGATTTCATCGCTTTCCATGCCAAGGGGAGACCCACATTGCAAGGTGATTCTGTCGTGCTGATGAATTTGGGAACCCAACTCAGAGATATCTCGAAAGGATTTGAAGTAGTAGCTTCCTACCCGGATTTGAAGGACCTGCCTATTGTGATTGGCGAATCCGATCCGGAAGGTTGTGCTGCCTGTTCGGTTGCCGACTATCCCGCCAATGATTATCGCAACGGTACCCTGTACAGTAGTTATACCGCTGCGGCATTTTCGCGGAAGTTCGACCTGGCCGATCATTTTGGTATCAATTTGCATGGGGTGGTAACCTGGGCCTTTGAATTTGAAGATCAGCCCTGGTTTCATGGCTACCGGGAGTTGGCCTCCAACGGGGTAGACAAACCGGTGCTGAATATCTTCCGTATGTTTGGGAAGATGGAAGGTGATCGGGTTGAGGTGTCTGGTGACCTAGCTTATGACTTCCTTCTGGTGCGTGATTCCAGTGTAAGGGGCTCTCGTGCGGATATCAACGCGTTGGCCACTAAAGACATAGATCAGGCTGCTGTAATGCTATGGAATTACCATGATCTCAACATAATTCAACCGGCAGTCGATGTAAGGCTCGTCATCAAGGGCCTTGAAGCCGGGCAGGTTCAACTGAGGCACTACCGGGTGGATCAGGAGCACAGCAATTCATTTGAGGTTTGGAAAAAAATGGGAAGTCCCCAGATCGTAACACCAGAGCAGTACCAGACATTGGAAGCAGCAGGAAAACTGAAAATGATGGGACCTCCCGCTGAAGTGACCGCTTCGGATGGGCAGTTAAAGTTGAACATCAGCATGGAAGGCCAGGCAGTATCACTCCTTTTGGTCAGCTGGGGACAATAGTTCCTCTATCGACTTGACACCAGTCCGATACTGAATAGAGTCTTTTTTTCATCTGAGAGATATTCATTAACGAATTTGCTCTGGCAAGGCCGCGATGCCACAGAGGGCGGAAGTATCAGTTGAATATTCGTGCAGAGTTATCAACCATGCTGGGGACAAATTCTTAACTTATAGATATCAAATCATCGTTCATGAAAAGCTTTCTTTGCACTAGCCTCACGCTACTGGCATTTTGCTCGGTCCCCCTGGTGCTACCCGGTCAAACCAGTGCATTCAGCCTCGATCACGTCAAATCCAATCCGTTTCCTAATGAATTGGTTGCAGCGACAGAGGTAGATCGCATTGCCTGGGCCTTCAATGAAAATGGATTAAGAAATATTTATGTAGCTGAGGGGCCTGACTTCGTCGCTCGTAAACTGACTAATTATGTAGAAGATGACGGGCAAGAGTTTAGTAGCGTGTCGATCTCGTCAGATGGCAGTTGGATCCTATATATCCGGGGTGGTGACTTTGGTTCCAATTGGGACGATGCTCTGCCGGTGAATCCCCTGCACCATCCTCATCCACCTGCAGTAGAGTTGTGGGCAGTTTCATTTGAAGGAGGAGAACCCACGTCATTTGGTGAAGGGGAGGGCCCTGCTATATCACCTGATGGAAAACGATTGGCATTCATCCGGGATGGCCACATCTGGCAGGTTGGTCTGGACTCATTCGGTGACCCGAGGAAACTTGTCAGCGTGAGAGGCCAAAAAGGTGATTTACAGTGGTCTGTAGATGGGATGCTGGCCTTTGTCTGTGATCGAAACGATCATTCATTTGTAGGGATATTTCAGGGAGATGATGAACCTATTCTGTGGGTCAATCCTGGATTTTCTCACGATCATACTCCCCGGTGGAATGCCCAGGGTGATGCGCTGGTTTTTGTCCGGCAACCGGGCAGCGGTGGAGAACCCGAGGCAATCTTGGAGGATCATCACCAACCCTGGAGCATCATGCGCTATGACCTGAGCAAAGACGAGTCAAAAGTGTTGTGGGAAGCACCCAAAACGATCATGGGTTCGCCACCGACCACCCACGGCCGGATTAATCTCCACTGGGCCGATAGCTATATTATTTTTTTGTCATATCAAGATGGATGGCCCCACCTCTACAGCCTTCCGGAGAATGGAGGTTACGCTAAGCTATTGACTCCCGGTGAGTATATGGCGGAATACATTTCCCTTAGTGCGAATGGTCAACAAATCTATTTTTCCGGGAATACCGGACCTGATCCATTGGATATTGACCGTCGTCATATTGTCAACGTTTCTGTGGATGGAGTCACTCACGAAGTGTTGACACCTGGGGCTGGAATCGAGTGGGCTCCAAAATCAGTGGGTGTAGGACGATATGTTGCATTCATCGGAGCTGGCGCTCAGGAGCCGCCTATGCCCTATATAATGGATAGGGAGACCGGCACTTCCCGGATGCTTGCATCTGATCGTATACCGGATGAATTCCCGGTGGATAACTTGGTTACCCCCAGTCAGGTCATCTTTCAGTCTCCGGATGGTACTCCTATTCATAGTACTCTATTTCGCGGAGGCAATCAGGATGAACCCCAACCAGCAATCGTCTATGTGCATGGGGGACCACCCCGGCAGATGCTGTTGGGCTGGCACTACTCGTCGTACTACAGCAATGCTTATGCTCTCAACCAGTATCTGGCCAGTCAAGGCTTTGCCGTCCTCTCGGTCAACTTCCGATTGGGCATCGGCTATGGTTATGACTTCCATCGTCCGGTAGACGGAGGTACCCGGGGAGCGAGCGAGTACCAGGATATCAAGGCTGCAGGAGAGTGGCTCAGAAGCCAGTCTTTCATCAATGGAAATCGAATTGGAATCTACGGTGGCTCCTACGGTGGGCACCTCACGGCCATGGCCCTGGGTCGTGATTCCGATCTGTTTGCCGCCGGAGTCGATATTCATGGCGTGCATGACCGCACCGTTAATCGGGCGGACCGTTACCTGCGTCCAAACTCATACGAAAAGGCACGCGATGCGAAAGAAGCTCTGGATATCGCCTGGCAGTCTTCCCCGGTGAAGGATGTTGATACCTGGACTTCCCCAGTGCTGATTATCCATGCGGATGATGACCGAAATGTGTCCTTCAGCCAGAGCACAGACCTGGTGCAGCGATTGAATGCCAAGGGTGTGGATCTGGAAACATTGGTGATCGTCGATGATACGCATCATTTTATGACCCATAAGAATCAGATGAAAGTGAACCAGGCCACTGCTGAGTTCCTGATCAGAAAACTGGGTAACCAGCCATCGCCCCGATAGTGGCTATGCCGAGCACTCTGAAATTCAGTCGATTCGTATGTTATTTTCTCGCGTCGCTTTTCCTGACTGCATGTGAGGAGGGATCTGGTGAATTGGAGGTAACTCTGAAGCAAGGGACAAATATGTCGCTTGCTGTCTCTCCCGGCCAGCAAGAGATGGTAATCGACCTCCAGGGTACCTTATGGCTGCTCCCCATTGAAGGAGGACTCGCCACGCCGCTCACCGATCCATTGCTCGACGCTCATGAACCTTGTTGGTCGCCGGATGGCGAAACGATTGCCTTTCATGCGTATATAGATCACAACTATCAGATCTGCCTGATTAATAAGAACGGTTCAGACTTGCGGCAGCTCACCAGCGGTCCTTTCGATCACAGGGAAGCGACCTTCCATCCATTGGGTTCATCCATTGTTTTCTCATCTGACCAGAACGGAAATTATGATGTATTTGAGATGGATATTGTTAACAGGGAAGTGGCTGCAATAACCAGATCACCTGTAAATGAATATTATCCCACCTACGATCCTGCCGGTGAACGGATCTACTATGTGTCGGACGATCCGGACGCTAGGGGGCTTCACTGGCTTGAGGTATCTTCCGGAGTGACTGGCAATTTGGTAGAGCTGGAAGACAATATCTATGCCCCATCCGTTGCTCCAGATTCTGACAAACTGGTCTTTAGTGCGTTTGATGGAGATACGGTCAGCCAGTATTTGTGTGACATTGGAAGCGGTCGGCTGAGTTTGCTGAAAAATAGCGAAGACATCTTTCCCTTTCGGGTTTCCTGGATCGATGAGAAGAACTTCTTTTATACAGCTGACGGATTAATAAAAGAGTATGACATAAATGATGATGCCACAAAGTATCTTGCTTTTGAAGCACCCGTCCAATTGGATCGCTCTATTTATGAGCGTAAATACCATCACTTTGATGATACGCGTTCTACCGCTCCATTGGGTATCCTCGGACCAGTGCTATCGCCCGACGGCCGGTCTATTGCTTTTACCGCCCTTGGTGATCTCTACATACATTCAATTGAAGGGAATCGAACTACGAAGCTCACTGATGATCCGGCTATTGATATCGATCCCGATTGGTCACCCGAAGGAAATTCTCTGGCCTTTGTCAGCGACCGAAAGGGCAAAATGGACCTTTGGCTCAGGCATTTGGATAGCAGCTCAGCAGAGCAGATAACCGATGAAGATGAGACTGTTGGTTTTCCTTGCTGGAATCCTGACGGCAGTCGAATTGCTTTCTTCCTGAGAGACCCAAGAAATGTTTGGGGTTATGCCATTTTGCATATCATCGATATGGAGACGAGGGAGATCACTCCTATACCCGGCAGCTATTTTGTGCCGGGCAAACCCGGTTGGTCAGCCGATGGTAAAAAAATCGCTTTTATGGCGTTGCATGCTGCCTCAAGCCGGTACCGCGAGGGGATCAGTCAGATCTTTCTGGTTGATGTGAATGATCACACCCGTCGACAATGGTCACCCCAAGCGCATCGGACAATGGCTATGCGAAATTTCAATGGTCCGGCCTGGAGCAGGGACGGACGTTCAATGGTCTATATCCAGGATGGAGTCTTATGGTCAATTGGGGTAAGTCCTGGGGGAGAGCCTGACGGTGCACCTCAACAGTTGACTGATTACATGGCTGCATCTCCCAGCTGGGGAAACCAGGATCAGGATCTTCTCTTCATTGCGACCGATCACCTGAAGAAGTTAGATCTAAGTACCGGGGAGGCCATCACGATCACACCAGATTTGAATTACCGGCGTCAGGGAGGTGCAAAGGAATATATTGTTCATGCCGGCAGAGTATTCACGGGCACGTCAGACAAATACTTGTTTGATCAGGACATCTATATAGTCGACAACCGGATAACCAAGATTACCCCACATCAGGAGCCTCACGGAATAGAGGTGATCGATGCTTCTTCATATACTGTGATTCCCGGCCTGTTTGAAAGTCACAGTCACTCACATGCGGCGGTAGGGGAGAAATTGGGAAGGATCTGGTTGGGGTATGGAATTACCTCCGTTCGAGAACCTGGTACGGATCCCTACGATGCCTTGGAACGAAAGGAGGCATGGACATCGGGACGCAGGCAAGGGCCACGGGAATTTTTCACTGGAGGTCTTACCGATGGCAGCCGCATCTTCTATGGTCTCGCCAATAGTGTGGTCTCACAGGAACATTTGGAGATGGAACTCCTCAGAGCTAAAAAGCTCAACTATGATTTGATCAAGACCTATGTACGCTTGCCCGATCCAATGCAACGGCAGATCATCGAAGCAGCTCACGAGATGGGTATTCCGGCATCGTCGCATGAGATTTATCCGGCGGCAAAGTTTAATATGGATGCCACCGAACACACCTCAGGCACCAGCCGGCGAGGCTATTCACCAAAGCAGACGAATCTCCGTCGGATGTACGGTGATGTGATAGATATCTTGGCGGCAAGTGGAATGTTTATCACACCTACTATCGGCCTGCAAGGTCCTTTTTTTGATTTCGTTGCTGAACACAATGACATCCTCGAGCATAGTCCTTATGTCAAGTTTTATTCAACCTACTACCGGGATCACTTAAAAGCAATAGTCACGACTCGTCCTTCCACTTGGCACCATTCACGGAATCTGATGGAAATAGTATACAAGATCAGTCAAGCAGGTGGTAAAATTACGGCCGGAACAGATGTTCCCTTCGTACCCTTTGGATTGAGTCTTCATGTTGAATTACAACTTTATGAACAAGCTGGGTTGTCACCCTTTCAGGTTTTGCAAACGGCTACCACAAATGCCGCTGAATCGCTTGGTGTGGAAAATGATCTTGGGTCTATTCAACCGGGCAAGCTGGCGGATTTTGTCGTGATTGACGGCGATCCATTGGCTCAGGTAAAGGATGCAATGAATGTGGTGATGACGGTAAAGGATGGGATTGTCTATAGGATCGAAGATCTACTGAAAGCTCCTTAATACCGATCACGACTCATCGGGAACTCTGTATCTTGAAGAAATATGATCGATCTGCAAACCTAAACACCTCACCAATGGAACAATTTCAACTGACTGTCGAACCCGGTGCGATACAGATCCCTATTGATCCTACTGCAACTATTTTGGAGACTTCCCTCAAAGCTAATGTCAAACATGCGCATGCGTGCGGAGGGAATGCCCGCTGCTCATCATGCCGCGTAATCATTCTGGAAGGAATGGAATATCTATGTCCGAGGAATGAAAAGGAAAAAAAACTTGCCGGGAAATTGGGTTTCTCTGATAATGTGAGACTGGCATGTCAGACGACTGTAAACGGAAATGTGCGGGTCAAACGGCCGGTGTTAGACGAAATCGACATCCAGATCGTCAGCAGTCGTGCTGCAGATCAAAGGATAACCAGTATCGGTAAAGAGATGACCTTGTCGATCTTGTTTGCCGACATTGCCAGGTACACTGCCTTCACAGAAAATGCGCAGCCATATGACCTGGTCCATATACTAAACCGCTATTACTTTGTGATGGGTAATGCGGTGGAAAAAAATTCGGGTACCATCATTGACTACTATGGCGATGGATTTCTCTCCGTTTTTGGGATGAATGAAGAACCTGATCATGCCAAACTGGCGGTGCAATCCGGCATTGATATGTTCAGGCGGCTAGATGACTTTAATGAATACCTGAAAGAATGGTTGGGGCAGAGCTTCGAAATTCGGATTGGAATCCATACCGGTAAGGTTATTGTCGGAACCATCGGCACAAAATCGATGAGTAAACTGGCGGTAATGGGTGACGCTGTGAATCTGGCCAGTCGCATCGATTCAGCCAACAAAGAACTCCACACAAAATTTCTGGTATCTCAGTCTACCCACGAACTAATTTTAGACCACTACCAGACCGGCAGAGACTTTGAGGTTGAAGTAAAGGGCAAGAAGGGAAAGCACAAGCTTTTTGAGATTTTGACTACATCCTCAGGATAGCTGTTTTTTTATCCACAATCTATCAGCCAGAAATTTCTCAATCGGAAGTTTGAATTGATTCTTCATAACTCGCCATTGGCCAAGCTTCCTTAAGAGTGAAAACAAGACCCCTTGTCTGCGTCCAAATCCGAGCTTGAGATAAAATTTGAATGCTTCAAAAAACCTTTCCTTTTCATCGTCGACCCACGGACCTGAAGATCCGATGTAGTCAAAGTCGCCCCATTCGTCGGTGGTTTCAGGCAGCCGGTATCCATTGGCTTGAACTTGCCTGGTGATGGCTGAGCCGGGATAAGGTTTGAAATAGAAAATCGGAGTGTCGAAATGTTCACTTCTCGAATTCAACTCTTTGATCACGGCAACAGTGGCTTCAACACTGTCTCTCGATTCATCCGGAAATCCCACGATGAAAGGAAAGATCACTGCGATTCCGAGTGCTTCACATTTATCTGCACAATAGAATACTTGCGAAAGCTTGATGTCCTTTTGCATCCAGTCCAACATCTCCTGAGATCCTGATTCCACGCCAATCAATAATCGCCTTAGGCCCGATATCTTGCAGAGTTGCCATACTGGATCGGTCAGGCGTTCACCCTGGTCCGCTCTCATCGTAGCCGCCCAGGTGATATCCAGCTTGCGATCTATCAAGCCTTTAGCGAAATCACTTATGCGATTCTTATAAGTAAAGAAAGTCTCATCCTGAAAATTCACATCATCAAAGTGATATCTTTCCTTGTAGTAAGCCAAGTGTTCAACCATCTTGATTGCATCGATCGCATAAAACTTTCGGTCGTAGACAAAGGGATCGGCACAAAAGGAGCAACGAAAGTAGCATCCGATAGATGAGATGTAGTCAAATTGACGACGACCCTTTTTGCGGAAGTATTGCTCCACATCGATCAAATCATAGTTGACCTTTTCGAGATCATCGATCGGTTGCAAGGGTCTGCCTGCATTTTGGACCAGTCCCGCTTCACCTCGATAAGAAATTCCCTGCACCTCCTCAAGAGGAAGACCAGCATCGAGGTAATGTACCAACTCTTTGAAAGTATATTCTCCTTGCCCTTGGACGGTGATGTCGATACAGTCATTGTCATGCATGGGCTGTAGAGGGAACAGAGAAGTATGCCAACCTCCCCAAATGATGGGCAGATCCTGACTATGTTTTTTTACGAACTTGGAAATGTGTAACGCGTCTTTTATTGGGGCTCCCGTGATCACCGTAACTCCAAAGCATAAGGCTTGATCGAGGTTTTCTATGAGCTTGTCCTCCACATTTTCCTCTAATCTCCCGTCGAGGATGATGACTTCGTATCGTTGTTCGTCCAATACCGATCCAACCGCCAATAAAGCAAGAGGCATGTCAAAAAACACAGCTTTGGGATTGTACAGGATGACTTTCTTTCTCAATTTCATGCTTAAGATCAGATCTACCGACAAATAGCTTCGGCACCGTTTTTTCAAATTAACATTAAAATCAAAGTCAGATCGATTTAGGAGGTGAAGAGGAAAATATCGTGCCCCAGGAAGGTGTTCATTTTTTGATCATCGCCTATAGTATTTATCTTTCTGTTTAAGAACCCCAAGACTGTTTTGTATGATTCTTCTCTACAGTGAGCATCAGCGGAGGTATATCTGGAACGTAATCATCTTGGTTGCTTCCACATTCCTGGCCATATATATTCCGTTGCAGCTTCAGTTTGACTCTGCCTCTTCGCCGCGGTTGGATTTCATCTACTGGACGTGTAATATGCTCTTCATCATTGACATTGGGGTTCGCTACCATCGATTTACGAAGGATCAGACCATCTCCAAACGACCTTCTTTCCATTTCTTTGGTGGTTGGTTTATTGTCGATCTCCTTGCTGCTATCCCTTTTGGGGTGCTCTTTGGTCAGGGAACTTTTCAGCTTATCAGATTGATAAAACTTGCTAGGGGCGCACAATTTATTCGATCCATACAACAAGCTGAAGTCCGTCTTTCGATATTGTTGAGCCTCGTTTCTTTTGTATTCTGGGCTGCGCTGCTAGTGCATTGGCTCTCCTGTGGATGGCTCAGTGTTTTTGGTATGGATCCTGAGGCGTCTGATACTACAAACTACATCAGTTCCCTTTACTGGACGATCACGACATTAACGGCCGT
>JAHELJ010000131.1 GCA_024644235.1 Lewinellaceae bacterium | reverse complement strand
GGTTCAGTGTCACCACGCTATCACATCCTAAGCTCGTGCTCAATGTATCAACATAGGTGCCAGTAGAATCCAGATCCACTCCATGGAAATCGAAGGTGGTACCCTCGCAAATCTCTTCATTTAACGTCGTGTCTCGCACCGGATTCACAATCAGATCAAGGGTTACTATACTGTCACATCCATTGGAGCCTGGCACGGTTGCCGTGTAACTTCCTGTGGTAGTGACGATCTGACCGTTGAAGTCAAAACTCTCGCCATCACAGATCTCCAGCTGGATCGTATCTGTCAATATCGGCAGCACCGTCAAGTCAAGCGTGATAATGCTGTCACATCCAATGGAACTGGTCAGCGTATCATCATAGATGCCTGCCGTGTTCAAGATCTGACCCATAAAGTCATAAGTGTCACCATCACAGATTGAATCGGTCAGGAAGGTCTCCAGTACTTCCAGTATCGTTAGGTTTAAGGTAATCACACTGTCACACCCATTGATACTGCTTAAGGTATCTACATAAGTGCCGGCAGAATCCAACAGAGTGCCGTGGAAGTCATAGTTCGTTCCTTCACAAATCTGACGATCCAAAGTTTCCGCATAAATCGGATGTACAGTCAGGTTCAGTGTCACCACGCTATCACATCCTAAGCTCGTGCTCAATGTATCAACATAGGTGCCAGTAGAATCCAGATCCACTCCATGGAAATCGAAGGTGGTACCCTCGCAAATCTCTTCATTCAACGTCGTATCTCGCACCGGATTCACAATCAGATCAAGGGTTACTATACTGTCACATCCATTTGAGCCAGGTACCGTCGCCGTGTAACTTCCCGTGGTAGTCACGATCTGACCGTTGAAGTCAAAGCTCTCGCCATCACAGATCTCCAGCTGGATCGTATCTGTCAATATCGGCAGCACCGTCAAGTCAAGCGTGATAATGCTGTCACATCCAATGGAACTGGTCAGCGTATCATCATAGATGCCTGCCGTGTTCAAGATCTGACCCATAAAGTCATAAGTGTCACCATCACAGATTGAATCGGTCAGGAAGGTCTCCAGTACTTCCAGTATCGTTAGGTTTAAGGTAATCACACTGTCACACCCATTGATGCTGCTCAAGGTATCTACATAAGTGCCGGCAGAATCCAATAGAGTGCCGTGGAAGTCATAGTCCGTTCCTTCACAAATCTGACGATCCAAAGTTTCCGCATAAATCGGATGTACGGTCAGGTTCAGTGTCACCACACTATCACATCCTAAGCTCGTGCTCAATGTATCCACATAGGTGCCAGTAGCATCCAGATCCACACCATGGAAATCGAAGGTGGTACCCTGGCAGATCTCTTCATTTAACGTCGTGTCTCGCACCGGATTCACAATCAGATCAAGGGTTACTATACTGTCGCATCCATTGGAGCCTAATACTGTCGCCGTGTAACTTCCCGTGGTAGTGACGATCTGACCGTTGAAGTCAAAACTCTCGCCATCACAGATCTCCAGCTGGATCGTATCCGTCAAAATTGGTAATACCGTGAGATCCAAAGTCACAATGCTGTCGCAACCAATCGAACTGATCAAAGTATCATCGTATACACCTGCCGTGTTCAAGATCTGACCCATGAAGTCATAAGTGTCACCATCACAGATTGAATCGGTCAGGAAGGTCTCCAGTACTTCCAGTATCGTTAGGTTTAAGGTAATCACACTGTCACACCCATTGATACTGCTTAAGGTATCTACATAAGTGCCGGCAGAATCCAACAGAGTGCCGTGGAAGTCATAGTTCGTTCCTTCACAAATCTGACGATCCAAAGTTTCCGCATAAATCGGATGTACAGTCAGGTTCAGTGTCACCACGCTATCACATCCTAAGCTCGTGCTCAATGTATCAACATAGGTGCCAGTAGAATCCAGATCCACTCCATGGAAATCGAAGGTGGTACCCTCGCAAATCTCTTCATTTAACGTCGTGTCTCGCACCGGATTCACAATCAGATCAAGGGTTACTATACTGTCACATCCATTGGAGCCTGGCACGGTTGCCGTGTAACTTCCTGTGGTAGTGACGATCTGACCGTTGAAGTCAAAACTCTCGCCATCACAGATCTCCAGCTGGATCGTATCTGTCAATATCGGTAACACTGTCAAATCAAGCGTGATAATGCTGTCACATCCAATGGAACTGGTCAGCGTATCATCATAGATGCCTGCCGTGTTCAAGATCTGACCCATAAAGTCATAAGTGTCACCATCGCAGATCGTATCAGAAAGATTGGTCTCAAGCACCTCCAGAATCTGGAGATTTAGGGTGAGGACACTATCACATCCATTCACCGTTGTCAACGTATCAACATAGGTGCCTGCTGAATCGATCAGATTACCGTTGAAATTAAAGCTGGTACCCTCACAAATCTGCTCGTCGTAGGTCTCGGCATAGATTGGATGTACAGTCAGGTTCAGTGTCACCACGCTATCACATCCTAAGCTCGTGCTCAATGTATCCACATAGGTGCCAGTAGCATCCAGATCCACACCATGGAAATCGAAGGTCGTGCCTTCGCAAATCTCCTCATTCAAGGTTGTGTCTCGCACCGGATTCACGATTAGATCAAGGGTTACTATGCTGTCGCATCCATTGGAGCCTAATACTGTCGCCGTGTAACTTCCCGTGGTAGTGACGATCTGACCGTTGAAGTCAAAACTCTCCCCATCACAGATCTCCAGCTGGATCGTATCGGTCAAAATTGGTAATACCGTGAGATCCAAAGTCACAATGCTGTCGCAACCAATCGAACTGATCAAAGTATCATCGTATACACCTGCCGTGTTCAAGATCTGACCCATAAAGTCGAAGGTCTCCCCATCGCAGATCGTGTCAGAAAGATTAGTCTCAAGCACCTCCAGAATCTGGAGATTCAACGTGAGGACACTATCACATCCGTTCACTGTCATCAAGGTGTCAACATAGGTCCCTGCTGAATCGATTAGATTACCATTGAAATTAAAGCTGGTACCCTCACATATCTGCTCGTCATAAGTCTCTGCATAACTTGGATGTACCGTCAGGTTCAGCGTGACCACGCTGTCACATCCCAAGCTCGTGTTCAACGTATCAACATAGGTGCCTGATGAATCCAGATCCACACCATGGAAATCGAAGGTCGTGCCTTCGCAAATCTCCTCATTCAAGGTTGTGTCTCGCACCGGATTCACAATCAGATCAAGGGTCACTATGCTATCGCAACCATTTGAGCCAGGTACCGTCGCCGTGTAACTTCCCGTCGTAGTCACGATCTGACCGTTGAAGTCAAAGCTCTCGCCATCACAGATCTCCAGCTGGATCGTATCTGTCAAGATCGGTAACACTGTCAAATCAAGCGTGATAATGCTATCGCACCCAATCGAACTAATCAAGGTGTCATCGTAAACACCCGCTGTATTCAGTATTTGACCCATGAAATCGAAGGTCTCCCCATCGCAGATCGTATCAGAAAGATTGGTCTCAAGCACCTCCAGAATCTGGAGATTTAGGGTGAGGACACTATCACATCCATTCACCGTTGTCAACGTATCAACATAGGTGCCGGCAGAATCCAATAGAGTGCCGTGGAAGTCATAGTCCGTTCCTTCACAAATCTGACGATCCAAAGTTTCCGCATAAATCGGATGTACGGTCAGGTTCAGTGTCACCACACTATCACATCCTAAGCTCGTGCTCAATGTATCCACATAGGTGCCAGTAGCATCCAGATCCACACCATGGAAATCGAAGGTGGTACCCTGGCAGATCTCTTCATTTAACGTCGTGTCTCGCACCGGATTCACAATCAGATCAAGGGTTACTATACTGTCGCATCCATTGGAGCCTAATACTGTCGCCGTGTAACTTCCCGTGGTAGTGACGATCTGACCGTTGAAGTCAAAACTCTCTCCATCACAGATCTCCAGCTGGATCGTATCCGTCAAAATTGGTAATACCGTCAGATCAAGAGTTATGATACTGTCACAACCGATAGAGCTTGTGACCGTGTCGACGTAGGTGCCAGAACCCGTCAAGATTTGGCCCATGAAATCAAAAGTCTCTCCATCACAAATGGTATCACTTAGGTCAGTTTCCAAAACCTCAAGTACAAGCAGATTCAAAGTAATGATACTGTCGCATCCTTCAACTGTTGTCAGGGAATCAATGTAGGTGCCCGTGCTGTCAACCGAAAGGCCATTGAAATCATAGACCGATCCTTCACATATCTGTGCATCCAGAGTCTCCGAATAGATAGGATGCACAATCAGATTTAAGGTGACAACGCTGTCACATCCCAGGCTGGTGATTAGTGTGTCTACATAGGTGCCGGAAGAATCCAGAGCCACACCGTGGAAGTCAAAGGTGGTACCCTCACATATTTCTTCATTCAAGGTAGTGTCAACAACTGGATTTACGATCAAATCCATTGTAACGACACTGTCACAACCTACACTATTTACCAGAGTGTCGACATAAGTTCCTGTAGTGGTTAGGATAGTACCATAGAAGTCATATGTCTCCCCCCAGCACATTACTGCTGATTCAAAACTTGTCGTATTAGGCAGGACCGTAAGATCCAAGGTGACAATACTATCACATCCATTTCCGCTGATCAAAGTATCGATATAGATCCCTGTGCTATTCACAATCTGACCTCCAAAGTCATAGGTCTCACCATCACACATCGAATAGGCCAGATCGGTTGTTAAAACATCAAGAACCGTCAGATTCAGTGTGATAAAGCTATCACATCCATCTGTTGTGGTAAGGGTATCGAAATAAGTTCCTCCTACTGTGAGTGGAGTCCCGTTAAAATCAAATGTAGTCCCGTCACAAATTTGCTCATCAACCGTAACGCTGACATCGGGGTACATGATTAGTTCTTCCGGATTTGAAATGACATTACAGGCTGTATCTCCCAAATTAGTTGGATTATCTGCTACAACCAGTCTGTAAGAGCCAATATCAGATACATCTACTCCGTCGATTATCAATGGGATCGAGTTGGCACCAGGGATATCCACCCAATTAATGCCGTCGGCACTGTACTGCCATTGATAGGCAGGATTAGTGTAATTATCAGTAATTGTGGCAGTAATCCAGGCTGTATCTCCCTCACAAACAGGATTTGGGTTAATGGCAATATCAATAACCGGTCCGCAAGCATTCACCGTGATAACCTGAGATGCAGTTGTAATGTTTCCGCAATCATCTTCCGCAGTCCAGGTTCTAAGCAAACTATATGTGTTCTCGCAAGAGCCGGGAACACTGTCTTCCTGGAAGGTGATTGTCACTCCACCGCAATTGTCTGTTCCAACAATATCGAAGCCGATTACCGGAGGATCTGGCACGGAACCACATGGTACTACAGTATCTCCCGGAACATTTGGTATCACAGGTAGAAGGGTATCTTGAATAGTTATCACCTGAACACATGTGGATACATTCAGACATTCGTCCGTTGCAGACCAGATTCTATCAATCTGATAACTCGATCCACAGGGGCCTGGAATGGTATCATCCACAAATGAAATGGTCGGAGGAGGTCCACAATTATCCGTTGCGGTAGCAACTCCAGTAAAGGAAGTATCAGCTACCTCATCACAATTAATCACGACATCAGGCGGACACACGATTTGTGGCAGGCTCGTGTCCTGAACAGTAATCAGCTGAACACAAGTGGACTCGTTGTTACAAAAATCGACTGCCGTCCAAGTGCGATAGATCTGACTATTCCCGGCACATGATCCAGGAACCAAACTATCGACATATGTGAGGATTGGATTGGCATCGCAATTATCCGATAAGGTCGGCACACCCGTGGCGCTGGTATCAACTGATGCATCGCAGTCAACGGTAATATCGGGCGGACATGTCAGTACCGGAGGAGTGGTGTCTTGAACGGTGATAAGTTGGATGCAACTGTCCACATTAAGACAGGAATCAAACACCGTAAAAGTTCGTTCAACAATCAACGGACAGGTTGCCTGGGTGACTACGTCGATATACCTTATTTCCCTGACACCACAATTGTCACTGGCAGAACTGAGTCCATCAAGAGCGTTGAATGTGGCTTCATCGATGATGGCTTCGACCGTACTGAATGGAAGACCCGTTATATTTTCTATTTCACTTTCATTGCAACCGTCACCAATGACATCAGCTGGACATATAATTATTGGTCCCATTGTGTCCTGAATGGTAATCGTCTGTACACAGTTGGTGCTATTCTGACAGGTATCAAATACCGTCCATGTTCGCTCGACAATAATCGGACAGCTGGGTTGGATCACCACATCGTAATATGCAACCTCTGAAACACCACAATTGTCACTAGCATCGCTCGTACCATCTATGGCGTCGAAAGCCACTTCGTCTATGAATACCGAATCCGTACTGAACGCATATCCGCTCGCTGCCAGTACATCTCCCAGATTACAACCATCTGCAATTACATCGTCCGGACAAATGATCACCGGTGATGTCGTATCCTGGATCGTGATCAACTGGATACAGGTGTCTATGTTCAGACACGTATCATATGCCGTGAATGTCCTTTCTACAATCAACGGACATCCTGTCTGGGTGATCACATCAATATAGCGTACCTCCAGTATGCCGCAATTGTCGCTCGCGTCACTCACTCCATCCAGGGCATCAAAAGTAGCTTCATCAATGGTCACTTCAACAGGACTGTAGGCCAGACCACTCGCAGCCGCGATGACACTTACATCGCAGCCATCTGCTACCACATCTTCCGGACAAATGATCACCGGTGATGTCGTATCCTGAATGGTGATCAACTGGATACAGGTGTCTATGTTCAGACACGTATCATATGCCGTGAATGTCCTTTCTACAATCAACGGACATCCTGTCTGGGTGATTACATCAATATAGCGTACCTCCAATATGC
>JAHELJ010000046.1 GCA_024644235.1 Lewinellaceae bacterium | reverse complement strand
ATCCCTGGGCATAATAGATCCGTTGTCCGTACGAGCCCTCAATTAATACATCTACCGTCTGCATGTTCATCTCGATAGTCGCTATGTTCGTAACCAGCTCGGCTACCGTAACACGCGCACTATCGTCCAAACCTACAGACGCATTGATGTGCGTACAGTTGGGACCTACCTGGCCATATGCACCAACTGCCCCCAGCAATGCAATTAAAAGAACTTGCATATACTTAAGGGGCGAGCACCAATGCATACTTCCAGATCGGACCAACTGTCCGTAATCCGAAGAAGTAAAACTCGTCTTTTTCATGAGTAACAGTTTTGATTAAATAAATTTTTCGGTTTCTGCATAAGTCAAATGCGGACAAATCATTTTTTGCCCGATCATATTATTTGCAATAACAATACCAAATCAAGGGTCCTAATCACCGTCAAAGACCACCATTGAAGTCAGTATGTATTATGAAATTTTTTAATGTGAAATCTAAAGCTGAAAAGCAGCTGGTATGTTAATAAAAAGACATGTTTTACTTAAAACATATAAACACAATTCTGAATCAATAATATAAACATTATAAAAAATCGTAATGTGTTTATTTTCAGTGAACTTCAGAACATATAAGTATCTTCTTTATATGTCGTTAATTGATATATAACTGTACTGAGAAAAAAGACCAAAAAAAAATGGCCATGGCTTGAATGCCATGACCAAACGCTTCAATTTTTTGGCTTATATGAGTAATTCAGCCTAAAATCTAGGCTTGTACCTGCTCAAGAACGGGCTTTATCCAATCTCTCGTATCGTCTATACTGCCATGTCGAATTCCGCTTATTTCCTGCTTAAGTCTATCGGCTATCGAGGCTTTACTCAAATCCAATTCAAGATCAGAATCCTTATACGTGATCTGCTTAACATTTACCGCAACCGCGGCTGTACCGGATCCAAACACCTCCTTCAAGGTGCCGTTATCATACGCATCTACGATCTCATCAATGGAGACAGGTCTTTCCACAACCTCTAAATCCCAATCTCTTAAGATAGTGATGAAGCTATCACGGGTGATCCCTTTGAGAATCGCCCCATTTGGCTCAGGTGTGATAATCTGATTACCTATAACAAAGAAGATGTTCATCGTACCCACTTCCTGTATATACTTAAACTCGACTCCATCAAGCCATAGAACCTGATCGAAACCTTGCTTCTGAGCCAGTTCTGAAGGAAATAGAGAAGCTGCATAGTTACCTGCCGTTTTTGCTTCACCTACTCCGCCAACGGCAGCCCGTATGTACTGATCACTTGCCAGTAGCTTGACTGGCTCGGTGTAATATGGTCCTACAGGCAGTGTCAGTATCAGGAAAGTGAACTTCTTAGATGGCGCCACACCCAGAAATTCATCCGTAGCAAACATCAGTGGTCTGATATAGAGCGCACTGCCATCCATGTCAGGTATCCACCTCCTTTCCAAATCTACCAATTGAGTAATGGCTTCGATAAAGAACTCTTCCTCAATTTCGGGCATGCACATTCTTCTGGCTGAGGCGTTGAGCCTCTTTGCGTGCATTTCAGGCCTGAATAAAAGAGGTACGCCCTCTTCGTTCTTAGCGGCTTTCATTCCCTCAAATATTGACTGACCGTAGTGCAAAGTGAGATTTGCCGGGTGTATTCTTAGTTTATCGACGGGCTCAATTCGGGCATTTCGCCAAGCCTCACCATCAAAATCCATTATGAACATGTGATCAGTAAACACCCGGCCAAACGGGATATTGCTAAGATCAACATGCGGCAATCTTGACTGGTTGGTTTTCTTGATTCGAATTTCCATATTGATTCCTTTTATCTTTGCTAAATTAGACAAATTGACCCTGGATCGGGGCCATTACCCTTTTAACTTCCTGCATTTGCCAAATCTTTTTCCAGATCTAACGACTTACCAGTTGCCGACCAAAGAATTCGAGGATGACAAGGCAGCCCCAGCTGAGATTGCTGTTCTTCTATTCCAACGGGATAATCAGAAGGAAAGTTTAGCATTCATGGAGAAGATATTGCAGTCGGTCGGTAAAAATTTGCAGGATGCGGCAATACTCTTCATGCCGCCTGAGGAAAAAGTTCTCTTTTCTCAAAGTAAGTATTTTGCAGGGACCAATAATCTGATAGCTTTTGGACCAGTTCCCAGTCAACTTGGCTTGAATTTCCTTCACCGGCCCTACACTCCACTACATACGAGCCAATGTACCTATCTCTTTGCCGGTAGTTTAACTACCATACAAGAATCGCAGGAGAACAAAAAGAAATTATGGTCAGCCTTGAAAGTCATGTTTCCATGACGATGCGGCCCCTTGTCTTTGCAACTAGCAATCCCCACAAGATTCATGAAGTAAGAAAAATGGTATCTAATACGGATATCCAACTGCTTGATCTGAAAGATATCGGTTGTGAGATCGAAATTCCAGAGACCAGCGAGACTGTTGAAGGCAATGCTATTCAAAAAGCCCAGTTTGTGTTTGAGCACTATGCCATGGATTGCTTTGCCGAGGACACTGGTCTTTTTGTCGATGCCTTGAACGGAGAGCCCGGTGTCCACTCTGCGAGGTATGCGGGATCTAAAAGGGAGGCAAAAGCAAATATGAAAAAGCTTCTAAAGAAGTTGAAGAATCACATGGATCGAAAAGCACATTTTCTTACCGTCATTGCCTGCATTCTAGAAGGGAAGATTCACCTTTTTCGTGGACGTGTCGATGGAACTATCATCTCGGAACCCCAGGGAGACAAGGGATTTGGCTATGATCCGGTTTTTCGACCATCTGGGCATATGGAAACCTTCGGACAACTTGATGAACAAGCAAAAAATAAGATCAGTCACCGGGCTAAAGCCATGGAATCCTTCATTGCTTTCCTAAGGGAACTAAACCAAAAGTAAATCAAGGATAATCATGCTGGCAAAAAGCAAGCTTGCGATTCCATTGGTGGTAAAAAACGCCAGATTAACCCTCGACAGATCATGAGGCTTCACCAAAGTATGCTGGTAAAAAAGGAGTGCAATAAAAGCCACTCCTGCCAACCAATGCAGAAACTGCAATGAGGGATATCTAATATTGCTGCTCCATAAGGCTGAGGCAATAAGGACTGCACATAAGGCATGAAGGACCGCAGATAATTGTAAGGCCTTGCTACCTCCCAGTAGTACTGGAATAGACCTTAAACCGTGTGCTCGATCAAAGGATTCATCCTGAAGACTATAGATCATATCGAATCCTGCCACCCAAAACACCACGGCTCCACCTAAAAGCAACGGAATCTGACTAAACTGAGCAGTGACAGCCAAGTAAGCTCCCACCGGAGCTAATCCGAGGCCCAGTCCCAGGATCAAATGACAGAGAAAGGTGAAACGCTTTGTATAACTGTAGCCGAGAATGACCAGTAGCGCAACTGGTGAAAGGAAAAAACATAGAGCATTGATAAAGTAGGTAGTAAGAATAAAAAGAAATCCATTCACTACAGTGAATGCTAAGGCACGTTTTGGTGATACGATTCCCTGGGGAATCTCTCTCATCACAGTTCTGGGATTCTGTAGGTCTTGTCTCCAGTCAACATAGCGGTTGAATGCCATAGCGGCATTTCGGGCAAAAACCATACATGCCAAAACCTGAAGTAAAAGGATCCACCATCTGCTTCCGATTTCTGCATCCACCAAGCCTAAAACCAGCCCCAGCAAAGCAAACGGCATCGCAAATATTGTGTGGGCAAATTTGACGAGCGACAGGTAATCTTTCATCGGGATAAAATCAAAAGAGCCTGTGCAGCAACACAGGCTCTCTGAGTATCTTATTTCACAAGCTAGCTTAGCTAGGCTCTTCTTCTTTTACAATTTCTCCCGTAATGGTGAGAATAGTCTTTGCAGGATCGGTGTTCGCCGTAACCGTCACTGTCTTTGTTTGCTTACCTGATTTACCTTTAGAATCAAATTCGACTTGAATTTCCCCCTCACCACCTGGTGCAATGGGTTCTTTGGTCCAAGAAGGTGTCGTACAGCCACAGCTGGGCTTTACATTGCTAAGAACTAAAGGCTCATTACCGGTATTCTTAAACTTAAATACATGAGCTACTTTTTCACCTTGCTCAATTAAGCCATAGTCATGTTTATTGTCGGCAAACTCAATACTGGTTAAAGGTCCGGTCGGAACCTCTTCCGCTGCATTTGGTGTAGCAGAATTATCAGAGGTTGTAACGGCGGCTCCGTCAGTATTTTCGATGTCTGCACGAGCTTCATCCTTTGCTGCATCTGATCCGCTGTTTTGACAGCTTATTAAGGCGGCAGCAAAAATCAATAGCATACCTAGTACTAAGGACGAACTGATAGATTTCATAGGAACGAATATTTAGAATTTCCGCAAAAATAAGGCATTGTAACTTTAATCTAAAGCTACAGTTCGGATTTTATTGCACAAACTAGGCCAAATCCCACCCCAGCAGGCTCAGAATTACTTCTGACAAAATCTGAGGAACTGGTCTACACTCCATGTATTTACACATTGTTCGCTTGTCAGCCAACCCTTTCTGGCTGCCCAAAGCCCATATCTGATGTCCGATATTGCTTCCTTTGCATGGGCATCTGGATTGACTGCAATCGCCACCCCTTTTGCAGTAGCTTTTCTGATCCAGGTCCAATCGATATCCAGGCGGTAAGGACTGGCATTCAACTCAATAGCAACCTGATTAGCTGCACAGGCGTCTATCACCCGTTCCATATCAAGAGGGTAGCCATCTCTGGCCAATAGCAATCTGCCAGTGGGATGGCCAAGAATATTCGTATGTGGATGTTCAATGGCTTTGATAATCCTGGAAGTTGCTTTGTTCTCATCCATCTTGATGTTTGTGTGCACCGAAGCAATGACAAAATCAAAAAGTGCCCTCACATCATCCTCGTAGTCCAAACTGCCGTCAGACAGAATATCACACTCGATCCCTTTCAAAATGGTGAATCCGGTCATCCTCTCATTCAATCGATCAATCTCATTCCATTGCTGGGTTAACCGATCTGGTGAAACACCATTGGCGTATACTGCAATCTGAGAATGATCTGTAAGCCCCAGGTAATAATAGCCTTGATTCTTCACATGAGTTGCTAAAGCCTCCAATGTATCCACACCATCACTATATGTCGAATGGACATGAAGTATGCCTTTGATATCCTCACCAGAGACCAAGGCCTCGACCGGTGCCTTCTCTAAAGTCAACAGGTCTCTTGCCTCAGGTGGCATACCAGGTACATTGAGGAAATCAAAACACTCCGCTTCGGTTTTCAGGGCTGATTGATTACTGATCTTATCAGCGAGGTGATCCGGTCCTGTGGTGAGAAACCAGTCAATCTCAAAGGACTCTTCTGTTGATTCGATCATCTCAAATGAGTAGCTGGGTGGAAAAATACCAGTCCATTTGCCCTCCCCTGCCGACTGCACGCTCCATTTGGGTTGATCAGCTAGAATTTTATCCAGGCTTCCTCTCGAGCTCACAATTAACTCCAGTCGATCAATGATGGCTTCGCGCCGTCTTAACGCCCCCGTAAATTCAATACGGCTTTCCGGTAAACTCTTCTTCAAAATTCCTGCGAGCTGGGTAGCTACTTTCTCGGCAGCCGGATAAAGAAAGCGAGATTGATTCGCCAGAAAAAACTGCAATTGCTTTCGAACCTCTTCCTGGGTTTTCTGACCAAATCCCTTCAAATCAATCAAACGATTCTCCTCACATGCATAGAGTAGTTCACCTGCCGTTTCCACACCCAGATCTTTCCAAGCAGTCATGATTTTCTTTGCCCCTAATCCTTTTATCATGACCAACTGCTGGATACCAAGCGGAGTTTTTTCTTTGTACCGCTCAAGGGTGTTCATCTTTCCAGTCTGCAGCAGCTCCTTAATCTTGCCACTGATAGCAGATCCCACCCCCTTCAGACTTTGAATTTCCTCGGGTGACATCGCTGCTAATGGCGTTCCGAGTTTTGAAAGGAGTGAAGAAGCATTTTGATATGACCTTATCTTGTATGGATTTTCACTATGGAGTTCCATCAACTTTGCCAGCAAGTTGAAGGACCGGGCAATCTCCTTGTTGTTCATAGTAGCCTATTCAGGAGATCTCGGTTTGTGGAAACCGTCGAAAATCCGGTTGTAGATACCTGAACTATCGCTGAAGAAATCTGCTTCGGGGTTGATACTCGAATGTATGACGAAATGATGGCTGGTATCTACCGATTCATAACAATCGATTACAACCGGCCCTGCCATATTGTTACCATCAACCTCCAGTTGTTGGAGCAATACACCTCTTTGAGCTTCGAGCTCGGCAAAGGTGGTACCTGTCACCGTTCTGAGGTTATTCAGATAAGAAACCATCTTAGCTGAATCAGCACTCTCCCCTGTTTCCATGGTCCAAACGGCATCCGACTTGAGATATTGAAACTGATTATCTCCCTCCCTCAATGTGATTTGCGTAACATCAGTCGTACTAAGCAGTGTTACGGTTTTGTCTCTATAATTATCACTTCCCTGAGTCAAACTCATGCTCAGGAATCCATCAACCGCAAAGACGGCATCACTGTCCTTATCCTTGAGGTAAGAAATACCACTTCGAGTCGCTTGATTGAATGAGAATCTTCCCACCACAATATGCTCTTCTACACCTTTAGAACTATGCAGTTCCAACTCTGTACCAGCGACTTGATCAACTCCATAGTCTGCTTGTTTCTCGGGATTCTTGGATACAATACGTTCCGCCTTCACCTCCACCAGCGTAGCCAGCAATGAATTGACACTGGCAGTAGTCGCACTATAGGTCTTGCCGCCGGCAATTAATTTCCAAGCTCCATTATCTTTTTCCAGGCTAAACTCGACTGCATTATTTGCCGGCCTGACTATGATTCTCTCTATAGCACTAGTGTCCATGGCAATGATTACCGGATCGAAGCTGCGATCTCTATTACCGCCAAATAGCTTCGACAAAAGATATATGCCTACCAAGGCTGCGAAGATGATCGCCAATGTCCTATTATTCATAAATCACTTCCATTTTGATTTGAATGATTTTGACCACTAGGTCCAGCGCTCTTGCATTCGTCTAAGTCGGATATTCTTATTCTTCTGCGTTCTGACGAAACCGTAAATAAGCACCAATAAGATGGGCAGTAGAAAATTCAAGTACTTAATAAAAGACCGCTGTCCGTCTTCGAGATCATCAATGGGACGCGAGGTCACTCCTTTGGTTCTTAATTCAATCAAACCAGTGTCATCAGAAAGCCAGTCAATCCCGTTGACCATCAAACTTACATTGTCAGGATTTTGCCCCCGTTGTCCACTTATGGCAAATGATCCATCTGACACCACAATAATTCTTGATCCATTAATGCCTTGAAGAATGCCTCCAAGAGTTAGGTTCTGCTGCGGAAAATCTGCCTCAGACCATTGTTTGTTTATGTCAAAATAGGTGGGTGCCTTGACCGTACCGGACTTTTCAGAAGATGTGAGAATGGGGGTGAATCTGCTCAGACTATCTCCGGTAAAACGGACAGGGCTTGCGAATTCCAGAATTACTTGTTCCAAGCCATCGGTGATCGGATGCTCTGAAAATTTGTTGATCACCGGCAGGAAAGGAAAACTGACTTGAGAGTTGAATGTGAGAAAACCACTGCGTTGCTGGACTGTCACATTGCCACAGGAAGCATCAGTAACAAAGCTATCGTCAACAGTAAGTCCTTTACCAGACAACCATTGGTTCACACCGATGTCCACTGCTGTCCCGCTCGCTGTACTGAGATCACCTGTAACCCGGTCGAATGCAAGAAAGAGATTGCCTCCTCTCTCCAGGAACGCATCCAATTTTGCGAACTCCGTCGGAGCGATCGTGTCCTTTGGAGCTATCATAGCGATCGTTCGAAATCTTATGTCAATCTCAGCCGAGGATGGCAGATCGATGGGTTCGACATTGTACAATACACTTAATGACTGAACCACTTGTGCCAACTCGTTGAGACCTGGCTCGCCATGTCCCTGGATCAGTCCGATGCTTGGTTTATCCAGTACCGACAGTTTCTTGATACTGGTGGTAAGGGAATATTCCATAGCGCCACCAGGTTGCACGAAGGGAATGACTTCCTGTTGTTCACCCAGTTTTATAATAGCTCCTAGAAAGGCCTTTTGCTGCTTCACCTGATCCTTCTCCCGCACATTGATCATCACAGGAGCAATTCCGTTCTGCACCGCTTCCTGTTCTACAGTCGGGTCTTCATTGGGATTCACAAATTCATAGTCTACATACCCCTTGGAGAGATTACTGTATTCAATCAGCATCTCGCGAAAATCTCTTTCGGTCTTTGCCACATTTGCCGGAAGATCTTCGGAAAAATATGCCTTTACCGTAACAGGATCTTCCAGATTACGAAGGATATCTTTTGTTGCTTTGCTCAGTGTATACTGTTTACCCTCGGTGATGTCCCACCTGAAGAAAAACTGGCGGGAAAGGACATTTATAAAAATGACAATCCCCGCAATTAAGAGCACCGAAATCGTATTCTTCATCATATCAATTCCGCTTTGAGATTACGAATTCAGACATAAGAATGCCAAAAATGGTGATTGAAATAAAATAGATCAGATCCTTCGAGTCCAACACTCCACGACTGATCGATTCAAAATGGCTTGATAAACTTAATGTTGTCATCAATTCACTGATGAAGCCTGAAGTTCCTGAGGCAATCACGTCGAAGAGAAAGTGGAAAAAGATTCCAATCAGTAAGGCAACCAGGAAGGACACAATTTGGTTGTTGGACAAGCTGCTTGCAAATATTCCTATGCTTATGTATACCGCACTCATCAGCAACAGAGCCAGGTAGCCTGATAAGGTGGCTCCATGATCGATATCTCCCAAACGGGCAACTGATATATAATAGGGCATCGTGAACAACAAGGCGATCCCGACCAAAAGAAAGCAGGCAAGCCATTTGCCCAGGATCAATTGCCTGTCGGTAATTGATTTAGTGAGAAGCATCTCGATAGTGCCGGTCTTCTTCTCTTCGGCGAGCTGTCTCATTGTGATCGCCGGTACAAAAATGAACAAGGTCCAGAAGGACACTCCGAAAAACACCTGGAGGCTGGCTTCCTTCCGGAAAAATATATCACCACCAAAAAGCCAGGTAAAGAAACCGGTAAAGCCCAAAAATGCGATCAGCATGATATATGCCACCAGCGAGTCAAAAAATGAGTGTAATTCTCTTTTAGCTATGATCCAAACAGCGCTCATCATTCTGGATTTAATTCATAGTTAGTTCGCGGAAGATATCTTCCAACTTTGTCTCAAATGGTATCATTTCAGTAAGAATCCAACCCCGGTTAACGCACATATTGAAGATCTGGTTATTACTGGTTTGATCTGCCACACTCTGAGTTTCAAAACGAAGTTGATCCTTATCCAACAGATCGACCATCCCCACTGTACTGAGCTTACCCAATTCGTCGTATACCTCCTGGTAGCTGGGAGCCTCAATCCTCACTCTGAGCACTTGCTGGCCCTGAGCTTGCTTCCTCAAAGTATCGGCCGTACCATCCGCCACGATCTTACCCCGGTTTATGATCAGAATTCTATCGCAGGTAGCTTCCACTTCCGGGAGGATATGCGTACTGAGTATCACAGTTTTCTCCTTACCCAATTGGCGGATCAACTCCCTGATCTCCACAATCTGATTAGGATCAAGGCCGGTGGTAGGTTCATCAAGAATAAGAATCTGTGGGTCGTGAATCATGGCTTGCGCAAGACCTACCCTCTGACGGAATCCCTTTGAAAGTTCTCCAATCTTCTTATGCTTCTCAACATCTAATCCACATACTCTGACCATCCGCCTAATCTGTTCCTCCATCCTTTCCTCCGGCACTTGCTGAAGAGAAGCACAGAATTCCAAATAGTCGATGACAGGCATATCGTGGTAAAGAGGATTGTTCTCGGGTAAATACCCGATATAACGATTCATGTCTTTCACCCTTACAGAATTTCCTCCGATCTTGATATCTCCTGAATCCATTGAAATGTAACCGGTCACCATCTTCATCGTCGTGGTTTTGCCGGCGCCATTGGGACCAAGAAAGCCCAGGATCTCGCCAGTCTTTACCTGGAAAGAGATATCATCTACGGCCTTCTGAAATCCATAACTCTTGGTCAAATGATCGATGACAATGTCCATATTCTTGATGCTATTTACCCCTAAAGGGTTTGGAAATGACGGCCGCAAATTTAATTATTGTTTGCTTATCTTACAATCGTTTGATGATCGAATTAGAACTCTTGAGCCTGAAGGATCGTCTGCGTTTCAAATCCATCGAAAATCGCACACATCTATGGGACATTGTTAGGAAAAAATGGATTCGTGTGGCACCGGAGGAATTGGTGAGACAGTTGTTAATCCACTACCTGATACTGCATGAATCTTATCCAAAGGGATTGATCAAAGTCGAAAAAAAGCTCAAGGTACATCAGTTGGTTAAAAGATGTGATGTACTGGTTCTCGACAAGCAAGGATCTCCTTTTCTCCTGATAGAATGTAAGGCCCCACATATCAACATCAGTCAGAGTGTTTTTGATCAGGTCGCCATGTACAATATTTCCCTGGAGGTGCCTTATTTGCTGGTCAGCAATGGAAGCCAGACGTTTTGTTGTTTGATGAACTACGAAAACAAAAGCTATCAGTACATCAAACGAATTCCGGAATTCATTTTTGAATGATCGTCGAAATCAAGAAATTGCCGCCATGTCTATACTAGTGACCGGAGCCAACGGACAATTGGGAACCATCCTGACAGAAGCCCTGCGTTCCAAACATGGTTCCCACAAAGTAATTGCCAGCGATATCATACGCCCTAAAGGACACCAGACTGATCCTTTTGTGATGCTGGATATTCTAAACGTGCAGCGGATTGGCGAAATCATTGCTGACTACAATGTCAAGCAGATCTACCATATGGCAGCTATTTTATCTGCTAATGGGGAATGGAATCCTCAAAAAACCTGGAATGTCAATCTCAATGGATTGCTAAGTATTCTGGAAATTGCCCGTCTGACCGAAGTCGAAAAGGTCTTCTTTCCCAGCACCATTGCCGTGTTTGGACCTAGTACACCCAAGGAAATGACCCCCCAGGAGGTTCCGATGATTCCCACCACCGTCTATGGCATGAGCAAGGTGGCAGGAGAGCTTTGGTGCAACTACTATCACAAGCGATACGAACTGGATGTCAGATCCCTCCGGTTTCCTGGAATCATAGGATATGATTCAATGCCGGGAGGTGGAACGACTGACTATGCCGTGGAAATTTTTCACGAAGCGCTCGAGCATGGTGCTTATACCTGTTTTCTGGAAGGGCAAACCAGCTTGCCGATGATGTATATGCCAGATGCCATCCGGGCAATTATGATATTAATGGATTCCGATACCAAGAATATCCGCATTCGGTCTGGATATAATATTGCCGGTATGTCCATCACACCCTCGCAATTGGCTGCAGAAATTACGAAGCATCTTCCCCATTTCGAGATAACCTATCATTCGGATTTCAGACAAAAAATAGCAGAAAGCTGGCCGTCATCCATTGACGACCGGCAAGCGAAAGAAGATTGGGGATGGCAACCACAATACGATTTGAGTACAATGACGGAAGACATGATTCAACAATTAGCCAAATTCAAGGAATAACCGCATGATGTACAACATTCAAAAAGCTCTTCAAAATGAACTTGAGGCTATCCGGGAGGAAGGCCTATACAAGGAAGAGCGAATTATTACTAGTCCACAGGGTGCAGAAATTCGGACAACTACCCAATCGGAAGTGCTGAATTTCTGTGCCAACAATTATCTGGGGTTGTCATCTCACCCGCAAGTGATCGAAGCGGCAAAATCCGCAATTGATGAGTTTGGCTTTGGTCTTTCTTCGGTCAGATTTATCTGTGGAACCCAATCGATTCATAAGCAGCTGGAGGAGGAAATTGCTGGCTTCCTGGGAATGGAAGATGCCATCCTCTATGCAGCAGCTTTTGATGCAAACGGTGGTCTCTTTGAACCACTACTTACTGCTGAAGATGCCATCATCTCCGATGAGCTCAATCATGCATCGATCATTGACGGGATCCGGCTTTGCAAAGCCGCCCGGTATCGATATAAAAACAATGATATGGCGGACCTCGAAGCCAAATTGATTGAGGCCAAAAGTGCCCGACGACGGCTAATTGCCACTGATGGTGTGTTTAGCATGGATGGGATCATCGCCCAAATTGATGCCATCTGTGATCTAGCAGATAAACATGATGCGATGGTCATGGTAGATGACTGTCATGCCACTGGATTTGTAGGCAAGACCGGACGGGGAACCCACGAACATTGCAATGCCATGGGAAAGGTAGATATCATCACGGGGACTTTTGGCAAGGCCCTTGGAGGAGCATCCGGTGGTTTTACCGCTGCTCCTAAAGAAATAGTTGAGATACTTCGACAGAGAAGCAGACCATATTTATTCTCAAATACCCTTGCTCCCGCTATTGCGGGTGCGTCCATTGAAGTTTTGAAGTTATTATCCGCTAGCACCCAGCTCAGAGACAAATTGGAGACCAATACCAAATACTTCCGAAGCGAGATGGAGAAAGCAGGTTTTGATATCGTGCCGGGCACTCATCCAATTGTACCGATCATGTTGTATGATGCTAAACTGTCGCAAAAATTCTCTAAGGCACTCCTTGAGAAGGGGATTTATGTAATCGGATTCTTCTACCCGGTAGTTCCCAAAAGCAAAGCTCGCATCCGGGTGCAGATCTCGGCTGCCCATGACCAATCACATTTGGAGAAAGCGGTCGAGGCCTTCTCTGAAGTAGGAAGGGATCTTGGAGTTATTTGAGCTGCATCATCACGACCTGCGCCGTTTGTGGATTTAGCTCTTGAAGAAGCACTGATCTGCCAGTGGTAAGTTTGACCAGGGTATCATTGTCATAGTGCCGGATGGTTAACAATTCCACCGGCTTTATTACCTCGGTCTTAAATTTGTCCTTTAGAGAAGACAGTAGTAGATCAAGCTTGGCAGAACTATGCTGCACACACACTGAAATGCTTACTGCAGAGTTTCTCATCAATTCAACTTTTACACCCAGTGAGGCAAACTCGGAAAAAAGATCGCTAAGGTGTACTTCGGAAATAAAAGAAAAATCCAGGGTAGAAATTTGCAACAACACTTGATCTTCTAATCTTACTTTGATCGGAGGATATTCTTCCTCATCAAGACCTGAGATTAATGAACCAGGATCGCTCAGATCATCAAACGATCGAACTGTGAGGGGGATAGATTTTTCGAGAAGGGGTTGAATAGTACGTGGATGAATAACCTTGGCTCCGTAGTAGGTCATCTCTATCGCTTCACGATAAGACAATCTCTCAAGCTTTTCAGCTTCTGGATCTATGGCTGGGTCAGCAGTCATGATTCCGGGTACGTTTTTCCATGCCGTGACCTGAAAGGCATCGAGACAGGCTCCGATTATTGCAGCACTAAAATCGGAACCTTCCCGGCCTAAAGTCGTCGTTACATTCTCACTGGTGCCCGCAATAAATCCCTGTGTTACCACCCAGTACTTTTGATTCAATATTGGTCTGATACCTGAATCGATCTGGTTTCGAGTTGCTTCCCAATCGACATGACCTTCGCGGTGATTTTCGTCCGTTCGAATCAAGGACCTGGCATCAAGCCATTGACAGGCAAATGAATTTTGCTGAAGCATCGCTTCGATAATCCTTGTCGAAACCAGCTCACCTATAGCCACAATTTGATCGTAGAGATAGTCATAAGTATCATGAATCTCATCTTCCAGGATCCACTCAGCCTCCACAAAGAGGTCATTCACCAATGCTTTAAGATCTGTGGAACTGTCAAAAAGTTCATCTACGATCTCGAAGTGCCATGCCTTTATTTTTGAAAGTTTTTCAGTTGCTCCGGCATCACCACGCCAATAAAGTTCTACGACCTCCTCTAGCTCATTCGTTGTCTTATCCATGGCCGATATCACCAAGACCAGCTGCTCTTTCCGATAATTATCGAGCAAATCAGCCAACTGCCTTATTGCATTGGAATTTTTTATTGAGGCTCCACCAAACTTGAATACCTGCATGAAGTGAATCTAATTTCGACAGGCCGTGAATTTAGATAAATGCAGCTTAATCTATTTGTCTCGGTACAATGACAATCCAATTTGCCCAATCAAATCACGCTGAACCAACTCTCGGCTTTTTCTGGGCCAATTTTCCTAACTTCGTAGGCGTTTAACTCAAACTTCAGATGATCAGATTAGTCACTTTCATCATATGTATCTTTCTATTTCAGAGTACATATGCTCAAACACCAGCCAAACCAAGTTCTGCAGAAATATTCAACTCAATAAAGAAACTGCAGGTATTGGGCTCAGTGCTCTATGTTGCCGCTCATCCCGATGATGAGAACACTCGAATGATCTCTTATTTTTCCAATCACAAACATTATCACACCACTTATCTCTCCCTGACCAGGGGTGATGGTGGGCAGAACTTGATTGGTTCGGAGATTAGTGATCTCCTTGGTTTAATCCGCACTCAGGAGTTAATTGCTGCCAGAAAACTAGACGGAGGAAATCAACTTTTTAGTCGGGCCCGGGATTTTGGATATTCAAAGCACTCTGACGAGACCATGGAAATCTGGAATAAGGATGAAGTCTTATCAGATGTAGTGTGGGCAATAAGGAAAACTCGACCAGATATAATAATCAACCGGTTTGACCACCGTACTCCCGGCAGTACGCACGGGCATCATACAGCATCGGCAATACTTGCAGAAGATGCCATGGCGATATCAGGAGATGCCAGTGTCTATCCTCAGCAATTAGATCATGTGACTCCGTGGTCACCGTCGAGGTTGTTCTTCAACACACACTGGTGGTTTTACGGTAGTCGAGAAAAATTCGAAGAAGCCGATAAATCAAAATTGGCATCAGTAGATATTGGTGTCTTTTATCCATTGAAAGGTCAATCGAACAACGAGATTGCCGCCGCTAGTCGAAGTATGCATAAATCGCAAGGTTTTGGAAGCACAGGGAGCAGAGGATCTGAAATCGAATACGCAGAAATCTTGCAAGGTTCGCAGCCTCAGAATGATCCGATGGACGGCATAAATACAACATGGAGTAGGCTAAATGGTGGTGATAAGGTAGCCTTTCTCCTTAAAGATATTGAACAATCTTTCGATCTGGAGAATCCTGCCGCATCTATTCCTGAATTGATGAAGGCATACGAAGCAATCCTGACTTTGGAAAATGATGGATTTTGGGTACCGTTAAAACTGGCTGAGTTGAAAGATGTGATATACCACTGTGGTGGCCTGTTTGTAGAGGCGGTTGCTGGTGATTTTTCAGCAGCTCCCGGTGGAAATCTCCAGATGGATGTGGAAGCCATCAGTCGGTTATCAGATGGTATCAAATTGCTAGAATTTGGGATCAAGGGGACCAATCTGGATACTTCACTAGTACTTGATATGGGTGTCAATCAGGGTTATAGTTGGAAATTTAATTTGAATCTTCATGAGGACCTACCATTCTCTGGACCTTACTGGCTAAAAGAAGAGGGCACATTGGGCATGTTTGATGTACAGGACCAAACACTTCGCGGCCTTCCGGAATCACCACCGGCACTATCTCTGGATTACACCCTGGAAATTTCTGGGCACCAGCTAAATCACTCAACACCGGTAGTTCATAAAATGAATGATCCGGTAAAGGGAGAAGTGTACCGGCCTTTTGAAATCAGCCCCAGAGCATATCTCAATTTCACTGATGACCTTTATGTATTTGCTTCACAAACACCCCGGCCAATTCAAGTGCTGGTGATTGCCAATACCAAAGATCTGGATGGTACCGTAAAGATTGCCGCAGCTAAGGGGTGGGAAGTTGAACCCCGCCAACACGAGATCAGTTTGGATGCCAAAGGTGAAGAGACTTTAGTGGAGTTCATGGTGCTGCCTCCTGCCGATCCTTCGGAAGAAAATCTTTCACTCGTTTTTGAGTTTGCGGATGGATCTACTAGTGATCAAGCTGTGACTTTTGTAAAATATGACCACATTCCCGTTCAAACAATTTTGAAGCCCGCTGAAGCTAAAGTTGTTAAGCTGGATCTGCACATCACCGGACGCACAATCGGCTACTTAATGGGAGCGGGAGATGATATTCCATCCTATCTAGAACAGATCGGCTATGATGTTCATCTTTTGGAGGATGCCGATTTCACCAATGCTGGCCTGGAAAAATACGATGCAATTGTTACCGGGATCCGCGCTTACAACACTAACGACCGAATTGGCTTTCAGCAAGCAAAACTGTTGGAATATGTCGAAGCTGGCGGCACCTTAGTCGTTCAGTATAATACCAGCCGGGGATTGAAAACAGAAAATATCGGTCCGTTTCCTTTGAGCCTTTCGCGTGATAGAGTCACGGTCGAAGAAGCACCTGTCCGGATCCTGGCACCAGATCATCCTGTTGTCAACATCCCGAACAAAATCACAGAAGGTGATTTTGAAGGCTGGGTACAGGAGAGGGGACTTTATTTTGCAGATGAATGGGATGAACAATATACACCTATACTTTCGTCAAATGATCCCGGTGAGCCGCCAAGAGATGGTGGTCTGTTAGTAGCAAACTACGGTAAGGGCACTTACATTTACTGTGGATATTCCTGGTTCAGGCAGCTTCCAGCAGGTGTACCCGGTGCATATCGGATACTTGCCAATCTAATCTCTAACGGCAAACACGCTGAACCTTGATATGACCGGATCAGAACCAACAAAAGAAGCTCCCCCACCCTTTTTCAGATCTTGGAGTGGTATTTATGCCTTCCTACTTATCTGCCATGCTATTGTCATCTTGCTTTTTGCCTGGTTTACCCTGCAATTTGGATAAGAAAGCATTATGAGCACACTCGACTGGATCGTTCTTTCAGGTACTCTAACTCTTATCGTTGCCTATGGTGTCTGGAAAACGAGAGGCAGCAAGAATATATCCGAATACCTCCTGGGCAACAAAGAAGCCAAATGGTGGACGATTGGGCTGTCCGTAATGGCCACCCAGGCTAGTGCCATCACTTTCCTCTCCACACCCGGTCAGGCTTTTGCTGAGGGAATGGGTTTTGTACAGTTTTACTTCGGACTTCCTATTGCAATGGTTATCCTCTGCGTTACTTTCATCCCATTGTACTACAAGATGAAAGTCTATACAGCCTATGAATTTTTGGAGGGAAGGTTTGATCTGAAGACAAGGTCGTTGGCTGCCTTTTTGTTTTTAATCCAACGTGGTCTTGGAGCAGGTATTACCATTTTTGCTCCAGCGATCATTCTAAGCACCATACTGGGCTGGAACCTCAACATCACCTGCATCGTGATCGGGACCCTCGTAATTATCTACACCATGTCGGGTGGTACCAAGGCCGTGAGTGTGACCCACAAGTATCAGATGCTAGTCATCTTCACAGGGATGTTCATTGCGTTCTTTCTCTTGATATCTTATCTGCCAGAGGGTGTGTCTTTTGTCGATTCATTGCGCGTTGCAGGAGCTACCGGAAAACTCGACACCGTCAATTTTTCGGTAGATCTCAACAGCCGCTATACGTTTTGGAGCGGGATTACCGGTGGTCTTTTCCTAATGCTTGCCTACTTCGGGACCGATCAAAGCCAAGTGCAGAGATATCTGTCCGGTAGATCAATAAGAGAAAGCAGATTAGGTCTGATATTTAACGGCCTTCTCAAGGTACCTATGCAGTTCTTCATTCTTCTAGTTGGTGTTATGGTGTTTGTGTTTTACCAATATCACGAGTCACCCATATTCTTCAATAGTGCGGGATATGAAAAACTCCAGCAAAGTGACCTGGGAGGAGATCTTACCCAGATCGAAGAAGAACAACATACACTTTATTTGGAAAAGCTCGAATTAAATGATTCCTATCTCAACGCTTATCGGCAAGGTGACGGAGCCAGGCAAGAGTCTGTTAGGCAATTGATCGAGATTAATGAGGAGAAGCAGAAGGCCAACCGGGATGAAGTCAAAGCTTTGATAAAGGAAGTAGATCCGGAGGTAGAAACGAATGATCGAGATTATGTCTTTATCACCTTTATTCTCGATCACCTGCCCAAGGGTCTTATTGGTCTGCTGTTGGCTGTGATATTGTCTGCAGCAATGTCTTCTACTGCCGCCGAGCTAAATGCTTTAGCTTCAACAACCACCGTCGACATTTACAAGCGGAATGTAAAAGCAGTTGGCAGTGATCAACACTACCTGAGAATGTCCCGGCTCTTTACCTTATTCTGGGGTCTGTTTGCCATCTTATTTGCCACTTTCGGCACACTGTTCGAAAACCTGATTCAATTTGTAAACATCGTCGGTTCCATATTCTATGGAACCATACTAGGGATATTTCTGGTCGCTTTCTACATAAAATTTGTTGGAGCCAGAGCGGTATTTATTGCTGCGTTAATTGCAGAGGCAATTGTCATTGCCACATTCCTATACAGTGACATTGGATTTTTATGGTATAACCTGATAGGCTGTGCTGGAGTGGTGATTCTGAGCTTAGGACTACAAATATTGCTTCCAGCCAACAATGTAAGCAGTAATGGAACCTAAGAAGGAAGATAAGCCCGTGATCGTGATTGGTGCGAGTGTGGTCCTACTTGCTGTCCTTCTTGGCGCCTTTGGTGCACATGCATTGGAGAAAGAATTGACTCCTGATCAGCTTGCAACCTTCGAAACAGGGGTTCGCTACCAGTTCTATCATGGCCTAGCTCTACTTTTCCTTGGATTGTACATCTCGATCAATCCGGCAGTTCGACTTCTTGAGGTGGTGATCTTATTTTGTATGGGAATCTTACTCTTTTCTGGTTCAATTTACCTCATCGCTACCCGATCAATTACTGGTATCGAAACTGGACTTTTAGGTCCGCTAACACCTATTGGAGGAACACTGTTGATAATAGGTTGGACTTTGTTGATTTGGCGGATTTTAAGTGATCGCTAAGCAAAAATGAGTGTGTAGTCCACTTTAGTTTCCTATCTTAGAATTATCTAATATTTAACTAACCCGAAACAGAAAAAACAATGAAAAAGCTTCTTATCGCACTCGCTCTTACCGGCTTTCTCTTCAGTTATCAGGCTCAAGGTCAGGCATATGAAAATGCAGTAGGACTCAGGGCTTCCTGGGGATTTGGAGGCACGTTCAAACATTTCTTAAATGAGACCGGTGCTATAGAAGGCATACTGAACTATCGGAACTTTGGCGTTCTTAGCATCAATTGGAGCTACGTACAGATCACCGGAATCTATCAGGTACATAATGACCTTAGCCAGGTGTTCGATGGCTTGCAATGGTACTATGGCGGAGGAGGGTTTGTGGGATTTTGGGGCGGCGATTTTAACAACCGAATCGATGGTGATCAAACTTACATTGGAATTGTAGGCAACATCGGCCTGGATTATGCCTTTCCCGACATACCTCTTAATCTCAGTGTTGATTGGATTCCCAGTATCAGCCTGGCTGGAGGCGGTGGCTTCCTGGGCGAAGCCGGAGGATTGGCGATACGCTATTATTTCTAGAAACCAATGAAATTACTGAGATACTTCACGGCTGTCTTGGCACTATGGGCGGTTGGAATGACAGGTGCTCAAGCCCAGTTATATGATCAGGCGCTTGGTCTGCGGGGAGGAGTGGGTGCCACGGTAACCTACAAGAAATTTGTATCTGAGCCGCTTGCTTTTGAAGCCATTCTTGGATTGTATGATTACGATTATTTTGGTCTGGGTCTATTACTGCAGAAACACAAATTTGTGGGTGACTTAAATCGTCTGCTTTGGTATTGGGGAGTGGGCCCTTACGTCACGTTTGGAGATAATTTTACCGGAGTGGGGGTGTCTGGTGCGTTAGGTCTTGATCTGAGTTTTGAAGCCATCCCCATTGACATTACACTGGATTGGTTGCCACGTATCAGGCTGGTAGGGGGAGGTCGGTTCCTGCCATCAGGAGGGGGAGTAGGGATTCGCTATATTATCGACTACTAAGTTGCAGGCAAGTCTTCTTCTACCTTTTTCTGGTTCTTCCACCAGATATATCCGATTGATCCAACAATTAGGTAGGGCAGAGAGAGCATAAAGAGTATGCCCGCATTTAAGCCTTTGCCACCGGTGCCACCATTCTGTAGATTGGATTCTGCTGACATGCGGCACATCGGACATTGGGCGATTGCTTCGGGAATACCCACAAATGTGATGATTGCCAAGATGGCAACGAAAGCGATAAGAGTTTTGCTTAACTGACTCACGATTGTAAAGATACTTCAATTAGGAATAACACGGCTTTAATAACAGGTAAACAACGGGGCCACTCAAAGAAACATAAAGCCAAACCGGGAAGACCCATTTGGCGATTGCTTTGTGCCTGGCAAACTGACCCGTTATAGCTCTGATATAGGTGAATAATATGAAGGGCAATATTAGCGCGGCAAGAATGATATGGGATATCAGAATGAAAAAGTATATGGGCCTGATCAGGCCCTCCCGGCAGAAGCTGGTTTCTTCCGATGTGAAATGATAAACCACATAACCCAGAAGAAAACAGGCTGAAGTGACAATGGCAGTCGTCATGATCTTTCTGTGCAAAATCATGTCCCGTCTCATCCGGATGGTAACGTATCCGAATATCAGTAAGAAGAAGGTAATGGTATTTAGCAATGAATATAAAGGTGGCAGAAAGGAAAAATCGAATGCAGTCTCAATTTTGTACTGCCTCATCAATATTACCATAAGAAACACAAGCAACGACACCACCCACGCCCATCGATTCAACTTCTTCTCCCTCACCCTTGCTTCTGTTGTCACTATTTTTCCTTTTCCCTTCTAAACTCGAAATCTCGTTTCTCTTCAGGTGGTAGCATAAATACAATGTGCTCAGCAAGCCTGACCAATCCCTCCTCAGATTTGGGATCATAAGCACCAACAATCTTTGTGTCCGGATTAATCAGAAATATCAACTTTCTCACATCTGTACGCAACTCTGGAAACACCTGGCCGGCGACTCGACTGAGCGAATCCATCAAATCAGTAGGTTGACGATAATCTAGGCCCCGAAAGACCACATCTTTCCGATCAGCGAAGTGTTTGCTTACTGAAGTAAGTTCATCTTTTCCAAATCTACCCGTGTCATAAATAATTGAAATCACAGCGGAATCGGCCCAATCGATCTGTGCAGGTAACTGCCCTTTTGCCTTGATCTCTTCTCTTGCGTTAATTCTGAAATCTAATCCACGCTGCAGATAAAGCCAGGATAGTAAAGGAAAGACTACCAGCAGGGCTAGTAGAACGATGGTCTGAACGCCCTTCTTAAACATCTTGATTTGACTACCTGAACGAAAACAGGATTTTATCAGGGTTAGTGCTCGTCACCATGATCGGTTGATTCTTCAAGTTTGATAACATCACCTCTTGGTTGCATAGCCTCCTGGACTTGCTCCAAATTCTTTTCTTCCACTTGAGCACGGGATGCTCGCCAATAATCACCCTCCATAAAAAATGCGATGATCGCCCACACCAACAAGACGGTCGGTAACAACACACTTCGAACCAGTCCTCGCACCTCGTACTTCATATGCATGAATTCGAATATGACCAGATACGCCTTATAAAGACTCATGCTGATCATGAGCAGATACATAATGGTTTTACCCACATTCAGAGTACCTATATATGCTGTTTCATAAGGGGCAAATCCGGAAATAAGATGACCCTTGCCAGCTAATGCGATCAGAACTTCAATGACCGTCACCACAGCCAAGATGATTATCGTCTTTAGAGCGATCTGCTTCGATTCCTCATAAGTATGTCCTGCCATGATCCTTCGCCTTTACAATAGATAGAAAACAAGAAAAACAAATACCCATACCAAATCCACAAAGTGCCAGTACAAACCGATCTTCTCAACCATCTCATATCCATTCTTCCGTTTCACATATAATCCACTGGCCACATTTAGTGCTATGATGAGAAGGAAGATTACTCCTGAAAACACATGAAATCCATGAAATCCGGTAATAAAGAAAAACAAAGCCCCGAAAGCCTTGGGTCCAAACTCCAATTGTTTTACCATGCCAGCATCTGGTCCTTCGGTAATCTGGTATCTCCTTTGAATCCATTCTCCACCTTCCTTGTGAATCAAATAACTATGACCAGCCTGAAATGTTTCAGCCTCTTCTCCCGCATTGTATACATGACCATGCTCATCATCAAGATATACCCCCGAGGCGAGGTGAGTGCCAAAAGGGTTCACAGTCACTGACATATGTTCTTTAGCGATCAATGTGGTCCACTCCCATGCCTGACATCCCAGGAAAGTAGCGCCGCCGATAATCGTATAGATCATCCATTTAATCACGCCGGATTTATTTTCGCGCTTTCCCTCTTGTACTGCCCTGATCATTGTGTAAGAGCTAAAGAGAAGAACAAACGTCATAAAGCTCACAAAAAGCAAGGGAGCTGATGCCGTTCCCATAAACGGAAAAGTCGAGAATACAAAATCAGGCACCGGCCAAGTCTCCATGCTAAAGCGTAATGCTCCATATGAGATTAAAAATCCGGCAAATGTGAAAGCATCGGATAGCAGGAAGTACCACATCATGATTTTCCCGTAGCTCGACCTAAAGGGAGACTTCCCCCCTTCCCATAATTGGCTTTCGCTTTCGTGAGCTACATCATGACCTACGGCTGTTTCAGCTGACATAAACGATTGTTATCTGTAGTAATTCAAAAATAAAAACAATACGACCCACAACAGGTCTACATAGTGCCAATAGTAGGCCGTCCTTTCCAGTCGTTCTTTCCGTACCTGGCTGACATTAAATGGAAGCAGAAAAGCATGCAGCAACGCTACTGCCAATACAGCTAGACCACCTAAGACATGGGCAACATGGACCCCCGAAATGACATACACAAATGCCCCGGATGGATTTCCCTTCAAATCGATACCTTCTGCTTGCATAGCCATCCAACCCTCATACTGCAGCACGATAAATACCAGCCCCAATACAAATGTCAGGACCAGAAGTGATTTGTACTTAATCTCATTCCTTTGGTTGAACATTCGCTGAGCCATGAAAATGGAGCCACTGCTTACCAACAACACACCAGTGCTCCAAAGGAAATGCGCCGGAAGGACAAACTCAAACCAGTTTCCCGCCGCCTGCCTCACAATATATGCACTCATGAAACCAGCAAACATCATCGAGATACTTGCCAGACTAACCCAGAGAGCAAAAGTCAGGCTAGGAATTCGGTTGTTGCTATGATGACTACTTACTACATCCATATCATAGATTTCCCAAATAATAGATGAACAAAACCATTGGTAGATAGGCAAATGAGTAGAACATTAGACTTCTAGCTGCAGCTGCACCACGTCTTGTATGTAAGAGCCAGCCAAAGTAGGCATATCCGATTCCGAGGGCTGCAACGATCAGACAGGTCCAGAGCGAACTGGTTCCAAGCAAGTATGGTGCAACGCTAAAAGGCAAGAGCAAAAAAGCAAATATCATAGATTGTAAGCCTATCTGAGGATGCACCTCTCCATCTAGCTCCGGTACCAGCTTGAAGCCTGCCTTTTTATAATCTTCAAAACCAAGATATCCAATCGACCAAAAATGAGGAAACTGCCAGAAAAACTGAATGCCAAACAACACCAGGGCTAATGACGTAATGCTTCCTTCAAACGCCACTACGCCGATCATAGCTGGTAATGCACCAGGGATCGCTCCCACAAATACCGACATTGGAGAAATCCTTTTCATGGGTGTATATAGAAAAGCATAGCTGACCATAGCTGTAGCACCAAGTACCGCAGCCAGAGGATTGAAAAATGCAAGTAAGATTATTCCGACAACAAATAGTATTCCTCCAATCATTATTGCAGTTGACATAGTCATGCGTCCAGCCGCCACCGGTCTGTCAGCGGTACGCTTCATCAACTTGTCGTAATCCTTTTCCAATGCCTGGTTCAGGGCATTAGCTGCTCCTGTTATGGCAAATCCTCCCAAGCCTAAGATGATTATCGATAAAAAATCAACCGCACCGTCAGCTGCAATGAGATAGGCCAGCAAAGCACTGATCACCACCAGTACAGTAAGACGCATCTTTACCAGCATTGAGATATCCGTCGCCAAAGAATATCTCAGGCTATCGGATCGAATCGTGACGGATTTAACTCTTTCTTTACTCACTTTATACGTACACTTTTAATGGCCTCCATCTTTCTCTCCTTCTTCCAGCGGAGTGATCTGCGAAATAAACTCTTTTCCGTCTTTACCATAATCATATGCCCACCGATGTACGGAAGGAATTTTTCCGGGCCAGTTTCCGTGACCAGGCCTTATTGGTGTGGTCCAATCCAGTGTGGTTGAGCCCCAGGGATTTCTGGTCGTTTGCTTTCGTCCCTTCCATATGCTATAGAAAAAGTTGAGCACAAATATTAGCTGTACTGCAAAAACGACAATTGCTCCGATCGTGATAAACTTATTCATACCGTCAAAATCACGGAAAGCATCAAACGTATCAAAACTGTAATACCGCCTTGGGATTCCCACCATACCCAGGTAGTGCATAGGCCAAAAGATAATGTAGGCCCCAATCAATGTTCCCCAGAAATGAATCTTACCCAAAGTCTCATTCATGAAGCGACCATAGAATTTTGGAAACCAATGATAGATTCCAGCGAACATTCCAAAGAAAGCAGCAACTCCCATCACAATGTGGAAGTGCGCGACTACAAAATAGGTGTCGTGAAGCTGAATATCGATGGCTGAGTTTCCAAGAAATATTCCGGTCAAACCACCCGAAATAAACATAGAGACAAAGCCTATCGCAAATAACGCTGGGGAATTGAGTCGTACATTCCCTTTATAAAGGGTGGCAATCCAGTTAAACACCTTTACGGCAGATGGCACAGCAATGATGAGTGTGAAAATCACAAAGATATTTGAGATAAAAGGATTCACGCCAGACATGAACATATGGTGTGCCCAAACGATGAAGGACAGAAACGCAATCGCCAGGATCGATAGTACCATGGCTTTATAACCAAAGATTGGTTTTCGTGACTGTACCGATAATACTTCTGATACCAATCCCATGGCAGGAAGGATGATAATGTAAACCTCCGGATGCCCCAGAAACCAAAATAAATGTTGATAGAGAATAGGACTACCTCCCACATGGTCGAGGGCTTGCCCGCCAATAAAAATCTCACTCAGGTAAAAACTTGTTCCCAATCCACGATCAAACATGAGTAGGAAAAAGGCAGACACCAATACTGGAAATGAAAGCAGAGCGATGATCGCAGTGACAAAAAATGCCCAGATGGTAAGTGGCAATCTCCACATACTCATTCCCTTGGTCCTTAGATTTAGAACAGTAGTGATATAGTTTATTCCTCCCAGCAATACTGAGACTACAAAGAATACAAGACTAGCCGTCCATAGAGTCATTCCGGCCTTCGATCCGGAAGATGCCTCGGGCAAGGCACTTAAGGGTGGGTATGCCACCCATCCACCGGAGAAAGGTCCGGTATTGAGAAACAGTGAAAAGAACATGACGACACTCGCCAGGAAGAAGAACCAGTATGAAAGCATATTTAAGAAGGGTGATGCCATATCACGGGCTCCCACCTGCAAGGGTATTAGCATATTGCTAAAAGTTCCACTGAGACCTGCTGTGAGGACAAAGAATACTATGATAGTACCATGCATGGTCACCAGAGCGTAATAGAACTCCGGATTCAAAGTACCCATACCTGCATCATCAACAGTGATCCATTTTCCCAGCAAAGGCTTCAACCAAGCCATACTTTCCTCAGGGAAGCCAAGCTGCATACGAAATATCACAGACATAGCCGATCCGATAACGGCCCAGAAGATTCCAGTAATCAGGAATTGCTTCGCGATGATCTTGTGATCCTGGGAAAAGATGTACTTAGAAATAAATGACGACTGATACTTATCACCGTGATGGTGTTCATGAAAGTGGTCATCATAACCAAGTTCTTCGATCAGAACGTCCTGTTCGTGTACAGTATCTGTCAGATTTGCCATCTGTAAATTTTGAAGCTTAATTACTAATTATTCTAACTTCTGTTCGTCGATTATTCGCTCTGCCTTCTTCAGTCTCATTGCTATCCACAGGCCTGGTCTGACCATATCCCACTGACCGAAGCCGATTTGCTTCTACTCCTTTATCCTGAAGGTATGCAGCTACCCTGTCTGCTCTGCTTTGAGATAAGCTCAGATTAGCTTCAGCATCACCGGTATTATCGGTGTGACCACTCAATTCGATCGTAACTGTGGGGTTGGCTTGAAGGGCTGCCACCAGGTTATCAAGTTCATATTCACTCAATGGAGTCAGATCAGCTGAACCTGTTTGAAAATACACATACTGCAATTGAACAATTCTTGCAGCAGCATCTTCAGCAGCTAGCGCGGCATTGAAAGCATCGTCAAACTGCACCTTCCTGGCTTCCAGTTCGAAATCGAAAAGCTGCTCAGAGTAAGGATCATCCTCACTACCCCTAATGGTACTCAGATAATAGGAATTTTGCTCTCTCAGCCATCTGCGATATTCTCCTTCTTCGACAATACGTAACTTTTTACGCATACTGTAATGGCCATATCCACATAGTTCTGCACAAGCCAACTCGTATTCAAACACCTCCCACTTCATACCTACTTCGGGATCGGTCGGGTCGGCCGGCACCTGATACTCCGGGTACTTCGAAAGCTCCTCACGATATTCCTCGGTCGTCATAGTAGGCGTGAACACAAAATAGGTAGGCATCCCAGGCACAGCATCCATTTTGACTCTGAAATGGGGTAAATAGAAGTTATGCAATACAT
>JAHELJ010000045.1 GCA_024644235.1 Lewinellaceae bacterium | reverse complement strand
AGTAGGGGAAAAATCTAATTGACTAACAAGTTGATTTCAGTCATTCAAAAGGAATTGGTCGCCGGCGACCAAGCCCGCAAATCAAATTTTGCAAGCCCCGGGATACGGGCTTTTTTTATGAGCCCAAATGACGTCAAGCCCGCGCGATGGTCAGATGGATCATAAAAAAATGAGGTGACGAAGGAACCGATTGCAAAATTGGAATTTAAGCCTCCCATCTACGGGATCATCGCCAAGATAATCCCGCCCTCGTCACCTTCAACTTGATCAGTAGGGAAAAATCTAATTGACTAACAAGTTGATTTCAGTCATTCAAAAGGAATTGGTCGCCGGCAACCAAGCCCGCAAATCAAATTTTGCAAGCCCCGGGATACGGGGCTTTTTTTATGAGCTAGGATCCTTTTCTAAAATCTGCCATTCGATGCTTAGGATTTCACTTTTACTAACCGAGACACCACGACAATGGTAGTAAGTCCACTCAGCATAGCAATGGTTCGAAACGGCACCAGGATCGTTCCATCCACATCCATTGGATACGGTAAAAATGGCGGTAGACCAAACACTGGTTCACCACCTCCCAGTCTGAGAAATAAGGCTACTACAAAGCCAGACACCGCACCAACTCCATTGGCACGGCGGTCGAAAAGGGCTGTAACCAGGGCAGGAAACAATAAACAGTAGACCAGGTCGCTACAGAGTACCCATAACTCATAGATACTACGTACATTCAAGGCAATCAGTGTGCAGGTAATACCGATGATCCAAATAGCTTTCTTGAGATTTGGCTTGAGTTTTTTGGGATCTACTAAGTCACTAGGTTTTCGAATCACATTCCATACCGTCAGTGTTGAAGAAGACAAAATCGAAGAATCGGCTGATGACATCACCGCCGCCGCAATGGCACCAAGACCAATTGTGGCCACTACCGGATTGGTCAAATAGCGGATGACGTGAGGAAGTATAGAAGAATCGTCAGGTGGTAATGGTAATCCCAATGCCTGCCAGTCAGTGGTGAAGCCCACGATTCCAATCAAGATCGCGGGTACTGCGGCAACCAAGCACACGAAGCCTGAAACCACAGAAAGTCTTACGGCCACTTTCGAAGTCTTAGCGGCCAGTACACGCTGGAAATAGACCTGCCAGGGAATGCCCCCCATCACCAGTAAGAGAGCATAATCCCACCACAGAGCCCATTGGTTACCCAATGCTGTCTTGCTTGGGAAAAACGAAGCGGCTGCTCCCCAATCTTTCTTGTATTCACCCCAAACTGCGATGACTCCGGCATCGGTTTTCAACAGGAAGGGCAAGGTCAGCAGTAGACCGAAGATGAGGATGATCAGCTGAATCACATCAGTCACAGCGACTGCCCATAATCCACCCATCGCAGTGTAAATGATGACCACGATAGCAGAAATCACAATGGATAGTTCCGGACCCACCCCAAGGATAGTCCCGAACGTTGTACCTAATGCAACGAGAATAGCTGATGTCCAAAAAACATCACCCATCAAAGCAGGGAGGTAGTATAGAATCGACTTGTTGGTGCCAAATTTCTGTAGGATGGGATCAAGAAGGGTGGTATAGCCCTTGTCCCGCATTGGCCTGGCGAAAATAAGCCCTCCTAGGATCAGACTGAGTGCATAACCCCAGGGAGCCTGCACCCACACCAACCCACTACTGTAGGTATACTCAGCACTGCCATTGATGAATCCACCTCCTACCCAGGTGGCACTCATCGTAAAAACTGCCAGCCATAAAGGCAGAGATTTTCGAGCCAACATCGGATCCTTGCTGGATTCCGGAGAAACATTGGACGCTACGTAAAAAATCAGGCCATAGAAAACAATGATGGAAACATAGCCTGGCCAAAAGAAATTGATAGAAAAAAATTCATCCAAGATCCAGCCCAACCCGAAAAGTACACTGACCAAAAGGAAGGTTGCAAACTTGGGTTCAGACATCACCTTCCGGATCATGCTCATCAAACAAGTATAGGAATTTTCACTTTTTGTTTACTTTTTCACTCGATGGCTCCTTATTCCTATGAAAAGACTTTGGCTTGGCTAGTGCACCTTTATACAGCCTCCGGTATTGCTTTTGCCTTTCTCTCTATCCTTGAAATCAACAAGCAGAACTGGAGCATGGCCATGATCTACATGATGATATGCCTATTTATCGACGGTACTGATGGAATCCTTGCTCGAAGAGCCAAGGTAAAAGAGACGCTTCCACATGTAAGTGGAAAAGATATCGATTTTGTCATTGACTTTGTCACTTACGCCTTATTGCCTGCTTACTTTTTTTATTCGGCTGATCTCGCTCCTTCAGCTCTTGCCCTACCTCTGACTTTCTTGATCTTGATCGTCTCAACGATCTACTATGGCATTCAGGGAATGGTCACTGAAGACCTTACTTTCCGTGGCTTCCCAGTGCTCTGGAACCTGGTTGTATTCTACCAATTTTTCGTTTTTCAATCGAGTCCTGGCGTAAATGCTCTAATGATTGTCGGATTCAGTATTCTGCATTTTCTCCCTATTCAGATCAGTTACCCCAGTCAGCACCTCCGGACTGACAAGTGGCAGATGACTATGGGGTTACTAGCCCTTGGTGGATTTGTCGGCATCCTGCTCGACTATCCGGGCCGCAACAGCATCTTCATAGGAGCTGCTTGGATCTTCATGCTATATTTCGGAGGAAAGGCGATTCAGCACACCTGGGGTAGGAAATAAAAAGGGGACAACTTGCGCCATCCCCCTTTTTTTGGTTGCATATCATCTCTCAGGCGGTTTCTCTGTTGAACTCTCCGAAGAAAGCTCGAAAAACCAGATGACGAGCATCCAAAACTTCAGGTGACTTCTTATCCGAGGATTAGTTACCACCTGAACTGCGTTACTACCGAAGTAGCTACGCAATCAAGGAAATTTGATCTACCCTTAGCGATCCTCTTCCTCTCCGACGCTCTGCTTGGTCCGAAGACCTCCCTTTGCACCTTTGATTCCAAGGACCAGGTAAAACCGAATGACCTCGATTCAGCCAACATGTTTGACATTGTGCTTGGTACGCTTAATGCCCTGTCTCTTGCAAGCAAGCTCCAAAGCACGTACCAGCACAGCGACTTTGCCGAGACAAAATCACCTCGCCTGCTTTCGCAGACGTGTATCTGTTTCTAGCTAAAGAGTCGGATATTTCGTTGATGTCATTAAAGTACTTCCTCCTTTCAGATTTAGTTCTCGAACAACCGATCTACCCACTTTAGCCAGCTCCATCTACAAGTGCCTAACTAGCGGCTTATATGTTTGCCTCTCGGTGATAGAAAAGCAACCATATTGCTCTTATATCCATCAGTTTTTAAACTGATCAAACAGGTAATTTTTCAAATTATGTATCTGAACTTTACCAGATCATATTGTTAACCTAAATATATGTGTTCGCCTCATATATGCAAAATTTTTTAATAAAAAAGTTTGGAAAAAAATCTAAACCCCCAAATAATGTTTCATATATATATTTTTAATAAAATATATAATGTATTAATAAGAAAGTATAAATATATTATACTTTAATACATCTAATTGATTATCAGTAATAGAAGGACCGACAGCAAAGTGTTCCTGAGAGTACTAATGAATCACGATTGGGATGGACATACTCTGTCCTTTTACATTCATGATTTGAAAGAAATGCGTTCCTGTGGTGAGAGGCAGATTTAGCTGAATAACTGAGTCACCTCCCTTGTGCTTCCATCGCTGCAGTACAATTTCCTGAGCTCCCAATACATTAAACATCCTATACAGGTATTCACCCTGCTCGAGTTGTTCAATGACGATATGTACTCTTTGACCCTGATAGGCCGGATTGGGTACAGCGGTAAGTTTTGTATCCAACTGGTGTGGGCTGAATATCGAGGTAGTAGTATCTACCAAAAAGTTAAATGTCACCTGGCATCCTGCGATATCTGTCACGGTGAGTTCATAGGTCCCGGAAGGAACATCGAGAAGATCCATCGAGGAAGAGCCATTGCTCCATTGGTATTGATAACCACCCATGCCACCACTGATCAAAGGAAGTACCGATCCGGTATTCGTATCCCCGTCATACCGAATAGAGACATCTGCTAGACGAATGGATTCTACAACCGTTACGACCGAAACAACGATGGTATCGCATGATCCGGCTGATGGCAGGGTATCTCGGAAGATGCCACTAACCTTATATATACTAGTCCCAACAACCAGTGAATCTCCAAAACATAAAAGGGTATCTATGGTCAAGGGAACAAAATCTATAGTATTGAGGCGAACTTTGACGATCGAATCACAGCCCCCTGTTGCAACTAGAGAATCGATATATATACCTGGAGCTGTCAAGGTGTCGCCACCAAAGAATAAAGTATCTCTCTGACATATTTCAAAATCGAACTCCAGTTCATAGAAGTCTACCACACTTAGCGTCAACATCACGATGGAGTCACAGCCCTTGGAAGTCACTAGTGAATCTATATAGGTACCTGCTTCCGTATAAAATGTATCTCCTACAAAAACTGTGTCACCCGAACAGACCTCACGTTCCACCGGGTATACATCAGATGCTGGTATTGACAAATTCAACACAAAAAGCGAATCACATCCTTCCCCAGTCTGGAAAGCATCGACATATGTGCCAGCTTGCGAATAGACGATTCCCCGGAACTCAAAGGTCTCACCAAAACACAGGGATATGTTCGTTTCCGTTAGGAAAGTGTCAAGCACTGTGACATCTGAAATGATTACTGAATCGCATCCAAAAACTGTCTGCAATGTGTCAAAGTAAATACCGGTTTCGGTGTGAAGAAATGGTCCTACAAAGAGGGTATCACCGTCACATAATTCTACTTCTCGCACTCTAGTGAAAGTGGGATGTACCGTAAGCAGCAATCTTACAATCGAATCGCATCCCGTAGAAGCAGAAAGCGTATCGATATAGAACCCAGAAGCACTTAGTACTGTATCACCGAAAATGTAAATAGCGTCAGCACAAATTGTATCAGCAATCAGTGTGTCAAATACTGGATTAATACTAAGATCTATGACGAAAACCGAATCACAAGTTCCGGGATCAAAGACTTCGACAGTGTCAGTGAAAACCCCTGCTTCGAAGTAAGGTTTCCCGTTGACGAATAAGGTATCACCTTGACAGATCGTATCCGTAACATTGACGACATTAATTGGACAGTCAATCAATAATAAAACCTCCTCTGAGAATAAGGAAAGGGAAGGAAGAAAGTTATTTGCCACAATGGCATGATAAATACCTTGATCCAACTTATTTACATTAGGTAGTAGCAGTTCATTCACAGCCAGTGCTGTCAATTGATTGCCATCCAAAAACCATTGGTATGTATTATTTGCCTGGCCATCATCTACCACAAGATCTATGGTCACATTATCTCCAAGGGTCGCGAAAATCGTATCCGGCATCGGTATTCTCTTCTGCGGAGCATAAATAAAGTTGTTAAGCAGGCCGGCTGCATTCATGTCAAAAAGATCACTAAAAGTAAACTGGTTGTTCTGTACATGGAGAATCTGCAAAGTGGTAGATAGGCTGGCATCCATAGCACTGGTATTGAGGCAATTGCTATCTACTCTAAGATCCGTCAAGCTTGGTAATCCGGAGAGATCAGGTAATGTATCAGTAAGCTGATTACCGGATAAATAGAGTTGAGTAAGGAATTCCTTACCAGTGAATTGGGGAATCTTTCCTTCAAATTCATTATGGCTCAGATTAAGTTCTACTAGCCTGGTATTGAGAGGGAAGGAGGATATCGACCCCCCGAGTTGATTATTTGATAAGTCAAGCATTTGAAGATCTTCCAGAGCACCAAAACTGGGAAGTGGTCCGACCAGTCGATTATTATTTAGACGGACCGTCTCGAGAAATCTGGTACGGTTGAAGACAGGGACGAAACCATTCAGATCATTATCTGATAAGTCCAATATGAACAGGTTTGGTGACCCACGGTAAGCTGGCACTCCTCCGATGAAATTGTTACCATGCAAATCGATAACCAACAAATTGGGCAGGAAGTTAAATTCTACGAGGGGTCCATCAAGGTTATTGTTGGATAGCCTCAGATTGAAGAGGTTTGGCATTGAAGAAAAATCCGGGACTCCTCCGGAGAGGTCATTGTTGTCAACTTGAAGTGTCCGTAAAGATCCCAAACTGGAAAAATCAGGTATGGGCCCAGATAATCGATTATCATGAAGCCGCATGGTCTGCAGGTTTGGCAGATTAAAATCTGGTAAAGAGCCACTGAGCATATTATCAGACAAATCAAGAAATGTCAGACTGCCAAGAAAATTGAGGGTTGGCATAGTATCTCTGAGGTCATTGGCGCTCAACGCCAACTCGACAAGGGCTGGCAGATTAAGATTGGGTAGGGCTCCTTTTAGATTGTTATTAATCAAATTCAATGAAATGACCTCTCCATCATCATTCAGAGTTACACCGAACCAGCTATCCATTGGCTGATCGAGATTCCAGGAATTGAACCAAGCTGCACCCTCAGTGGAGTTGTAAAGTCCTACCAAGGCAAGAGAATCAGATTCTCTATCAAAAGCTTGCAATGTTAAGGAAGAGAAAAGAGAAACACACAGGGCAATTAAGAGTAAAATCCGCTTCATGATCACAGTTTACTTATAATGAGACACCCTAAAGATAAATAATATCTTATATATTATAAATTTTTTTAAAGTGTATCTCAGTTAACAGTTTGCATCAACCTGTCAATCGGTTTTGTTATTTGTCTAACGAACAAACACTCAGAAAATTAAAAAGGACCTTGAAGAAATCAAGGTCCTTACTTTGGGATTCCAAAAAATATCATGTCTTGAAGAGACCGGATTTAGAGGTAACCTTAAACAGGTTTCTCTGATCATAAACACCAGTATGGCGATTTCCTTCATCAAACCAAACACATTCGACATTGGTATCACTAAGGGTGGTTCCAGTCAAAATATCTCTTTCGGTGACATACTTGATTACTTCCATAACTGGCCCTCCTTTCTTCTGCTGAACCCGATCTCCTGGCAAGAATTTCCTGACTTCCATGCAACATGCTTTACTTTAGTTAAATCAAGAATTCATACCGAAGGCATAGTAATGCGATCCTGGTAGATCTTCGTAAACACCTTCCAACAAAACACCTCCTTTTTTACCTTCCAGCACTGAGATAAACTCATCTACAGAATTCACGACTTTGTCATCTACTTTGGTAATGATAAAGCCCTCCTGCAGTTCCGTTGACTTCTTGACCAATCCAGGATACAGTCGCACAACTTTTACACCGCCTTCTATGTCTAGTTTCCTGGCCAGGGTACGGTCAACGTCTTCCAAATCAATGCCTAGCACATTCAACACATCTTTATGCTCTCTGCTTACCAAATCGCGGCTTCCTTCCCTATTATTTAAAGTGACTGTGAAGGATTTGGCAGAGCCTTTCCTGTTGACTTTTATTTCAACGTTGTCTCCCGGTCTGAACTGAGCAATCGCTTCTTGGAGTTCTGGGGAACTCTTCACAGTCCTGCCTGCTACCTCGATGACAACATCACCTACCTTAATACCTGCAGCTGCGGCTGCACTACCATTCATGAGGCTGTCAATATATGCTCCAGAATTCACTGCAAGGTCCTTCTCTTTCGCCAGGTTACCATCCACTGATCGAATCATTACTCCCAGAACTGCACGTTGCACCACTCCATATTCGATCAGGTCTTCAACCACTTTGTTGACAATGTTAGCCGGCACAGCAAAACCATATCCGGCATAGGCACCGGTCGGACTGGCTATAGCTGTATTTATCCCAACCAGACCACCACTCATATTTACCAGAGCACCACCACTGTTTCCTGGATTTATCGCAGCATCCGTTTGGATGAAAGACTCCACGGCAAACTGCTCTCGCAATATGTTGATATTCCTTCCTTTAGCACTAACGATACCAGCAGTCACTGTTGAGTTGAGCCCTAGTGGATTGCCAACCGCTAGTACCCATTCCCCCACCTTGACATCATCGGAATTGACTAGGGGCAGAGTGGGCAGGTCATTTGCCTTTATCTGAATCACAGCCAGATCTGTAGTAGGATCGGTACCAATCACCGTAGCTTTGAAAGAGCGATTATCATGCAAAGTCACTTCAAGATCGTCGGCATCCGCTACTACATGATTGTTGGTCACGATATACCCGGATTTATCAAGGATGACACCCGAACCACTTCCTACTCTAACCTGAGGAGCTGATCTTCGATCTGGTGATTCATAACGAAAGAACGGCTCAAAAAATTCACGAAATGGGTCAGGAATATTTCTTTCGTCATATCTAGGGCTTTGCGCCCGATTGCGCACAGCTTGGGAAGATTTAATATGAACCACTGCCCCCACAACATTCTCCGCGATTTCAGTAAAATCCAACGGCGCCAGCTCACCCTCACCATTTAGAGAATATAATGTACTCTGGGCTGGTGTTCCATTTATATGCTGAATGGTAACTGTATTCCGGTCCTTCTGCACAGTGTAAAAAGCAAACAAGGTAATTGCTGATACCAAAAGTGCAACCAAGCCGGAAAAAATCATTGTCTTTCTCATAGTGCAATTTCTTTTTTTGAATGATACCTTAAACGCAAACATCTGTTGACCAGATCATCACTTTGAAGGCTTTAACCAAACCTTAAGAGTAGAACTGGTCAATTCTTCCACCTATGAGCAGATCAAAAAAAATACCATCGGGAAATGGCTCGCCATTCTGGCAATTTTGTGTAAAAATCACACAAAATCATTTGCCAAAATTTCAGGCTAGGATGACAATTTTTCATTCGGAAGAACTGAATCCATTACCGGCAATGGTTTTCACACCCTACCCCCCACTCAAACCCACGTTACAAAGACCAACCAACGAACAATTGAATGTGGGTTTAGGATGGTGAACAAATGTTAGCAACCTCTCCCGCACTCATAGGACAAAGCTGTAGGACAGGTTATGCAAATTCATAGCAACACAGTCGACAGGATTTATTACAAGAAATGATTGTCACACCCTATCCCCCCACCCAAATCCACATCACACCCAAACCCACACGCACACCCACATTGCAAAGGCCGGTGTTCTCTTGAGCATCAGCGAAAGAAAATCACCGGCCTTTGCTTCCCGTCGGGGTAAACCTCCTGCGCCATCGGCTCCGGCGGTCAAAGCTGGATTCCAACCAACGACCAATTGAATGTGGGTTTAGGATGGTGAACAAACGTTAGCAACCTCTCCCGCACTCAGAGGACAAAGCTGTAGGACAGGTTATGCAAATTCACAGCAACACAGTTGACAGGATTTATTACAAGAAATGATTGCCACACCCTATCCCCCCACTCAAACTCACATCACACCAAACCCACACCCACACCCACACCCACAAAGCTGTAGGACAGGTTATGCAAATTCATAGCAACGCAGTCGACAAGATTTATTACAAGAAATGATTGTCACACCCTATCCCCCCACCCAAATCCACATCACACCCAAACCCACACGCACACCCACATTGCAAAGGCCGGTGTTCTCTTGAGCATCAGCGAAAGAAAATCACCGGCCTTTGCTTCCCGTCGGGGTAACTGGATTCGAACCAGCGACCTCGTCGTCCCGAACGACGCGCGCTACCGGGCTGCGCTATACCCCGGAAATGGGTGTGGGCCTGCCTGCCGGCAGGCAGGTGTGGGTGTGAAGATCGTTTGACAGTAATTGAGACTTACTTATTATAGGAGCGATACATAGCCAGGAGCATTTTCGAAACGGAAGTATACCCGTCATAAAAATGCTGGTACTGTACATCATCCAATAATTCAAAATCACGAAGCAGGTTGATAATGGCAGCACACTCGAATACGGAACTCCTCGCAGTAGTGAGGAACCTCTTCTTGTCAGGTATACTATGACGACCAACCCCTTCCGCCAAATTCAATTCAACGTTCAACGTAGCTCTACGCCACTGGTCCTTCATATAATCATCTATCTCGTTGTTGCTGACGATATACTTCAATACATCAAGATTCAAGTGATGTAGCAGATTATATACTTCTAATTTCTCGAAATCAAACATGCACCAAAGATAATCAAGGTCTCTGAATGACCAGAACTGATATACACAATATAGACAGAGGACGAATTACAAGAAAATGTAAAGGAGATGGTCCCACACCTAACTCACATCACACCCAAACCCACACACACACCCACATTGCAAAGGCCGGTGTTCTCTTGAGCATCAGCGAAAGAGAATCACCGGCCTTTGCTTCCCGTCGGGGTGATTGGATTCGAACCAACGACCTCACGCCCCCCAGACGTGCACTCTAACCGGGCTGAGCTACACCCCGAAGATGGGTGTGGGCCTGCCTACCGGCAGGCAGGTGTGGGGTGTGGATATATGCCTTCGGTGATCTGGGAACAATAGCGCTTCGTACTATTCCTCAAATAGAAATCACTACCACCCTCACAAGCTAGCCTCAAACCCACATTCACACTTCACACTCACCCTCACAAGAGCTTGCCGTAGACTAGCCACACCCAACTCAGTGGGATATACTGGATTCGAACCAGTGACCTCATGCCTGTCAAGCATGCGCTCTAAACCAACTGAGCTAATACCCCAATATTCTCTCCCCAAAGAGGGGGTGGACAAAGTTATAAAATCTCGAAGAGCAGGAGAACAATATAAGGGCTACTATAATTTGACAAACCGCTCGTGAATCAAACCCTTGCCGTGATCGACCTGCAATAGATAGGTGCCGCTTTGAAGCGACTCAACCATCAATGTCGCCTTGTGCTGTCCGGATGGTATTACCTTCTCCATAAATACGTCTCCGTGGATCCCTAAAACGCGGTACCGATGGATCTGCAATCCTTCAGGCATTTCGACTTCCACATAATTGGTGACCGGATTAGGGAAAAGTGCTAACGAACCCAATTCTTCTTCACGGGCACTGGTGCTTACTTCGTCAAATTTGGTTCCCGATCCAACCACGCCCTTGGAATCTTCATTCTGTACATAAGCAATGATATATGCTTCTTCATTGCTCACATCTGCAGGAACAGTCACTTCAAATTGCATGGTGATCTCCTCACCGGTGGCAGGCAGGGAGATTGGATCACCATCATTAGCAGTTACCATCTTACGGAAAACATTAAAATGCTCCTTTTCGCCGTTGTTGGCGTCAAAGGCAAGAAACCGCTCTGCGAGAACAACCAGTAGTCGATAGTTTCCCGATTCCATAGGAGAGAGAGTCCTTATTCTTACAACTACCGCTCTGGACCGGGAACTGCCCTCCTCAACGATGATCTGTACCGGTTGACCCTGGCTCATCTGTTCTACAAGATCACTTTCAAACTGGGTGGCACTTGAACTCGATCTCTGACCATTGATGTACATGGTAGGTGTCGAGAAGATGTTGTAGTATGATTGCCTGGCCCCATTGCCCTCCCTGTTATAATTGTATAATGGGCATTGACTGTACGGAACTGAAGGATGATAGCTGATATGGTGAACCTGCCCTTCATACTTGTCCATCACCGCATGTAAGGCCGGATTTCTGGATTTACAAATACCGCAGTAGGTATTGGTGAAATGTTCAACCATCACAAAATCAGCTTGTTGGGCAAAAAGTGTAAAACAACTTAGACTAAAGAAGGCTAGTATGACATTCTTATGCATGCTTTCAAGGTTGTAGTGTCTCAAAGATACACGATGTGGAGCTATATGGTTGCCAGACAAATGTTAATCCTACTGGTCAGATATAGTTTTTAGCTGTTCGAGAAGTTCAAAAAGGTCGCCACTCTTCTGGATCAGGCATCCTGCCTCCAACAAATCAAATACCTCCAAACTCTTTTCTTTCCGAAATTTTTTTTCAGCTGTAAAAAGAGTCAGGTTTCCTCCATATTCAAGGTAAAGACTTTTGAGATCTAGGTCTTTACTCCTTCGAAAATCGATTTCTTCATTTCCAGACAGCCTTAACCCATTGAGTTTCAAAAACTCATCCAGCACCTTATAGACATGCCATTCATGCTTGGTCCTCTTTTCGAGGTATTTCACATTAGATAATACTCTTTCGAAGATCAGATCACTGAAGTCATCAAGTAATTCACCTACTCTTGAATCGCCCCTTGCTTTCATCGCCTCCCAGTCAGTTGCCGGAATAGACTGTGATGCCAAGAAACGAACAAAATCCGGTTCAAGCTGCTTTAGTTCTTCATTGGTCAATCTGCGATATTTCATGTTCGATTCAAGCAGAGGCAGCTAAGGTAGATTTCCTAAATTAGCCGCTGTTTCTGATCAAAGATAGAGAACATGCTTACAGCAATGGTTTGGCCCGATTTTTCATCATTTGAAGTGTGGATAAGTTTGCTCACCCTGATCTTTCTGGAGATCGTACTTGGGGTCGACAATATCATCTTCATCTCAATCAGCTCAAATAAGCTTCCTCCCAAGCAAAGGAAATTTGCAACAAATCTCGGACTGACCCTAGCCATGCTGCTCCGCATCATTTTGTTATTTGGTATCTCATGGCTAACGGCCATGAACGAGCCATTATTTACCTTAGCAGGGCTAGGAATTCATGGGGCCTTTAGTGCCCAGAGCCTGATTCTGATCGCCGGAGGACTATTTCTCTTGTACAAAAGTACTACTGAAATTCACCACAAACTTGAGGGTGACGATCCCCATGGTGACGAAAAGTCTGCAAGGCGATCACAGTTAAACAATGTGATTATTGAAATCACATTGATAAATATTGTTTTTTCCTTCGACTCCATTCTTACAGCAATAGGGATGACAAGTGGAATTGAGGGAGCCCTGTTTCTCATGATTGTGGCAGTCGTACTTTCTGTGCTAGTAATGCTAGCCTTCGCTCTTCCGGTGGGCAATTTCGTCAACCAGCATCCTTCCATCCAGATCCTTGGGCTATCGTTCCTAATTCTGATTGGGTTTATGCTGATTGCGGAAGGTGCCCATCTGGCCCATATGACTCTGGCAGGCTCAGAAATTGGAAGTGTACCAAAAGGATATTTATACTTTGCCATAGCGTTTTCATTGGGGGTTGAATTCCTGAATTTGAGATTCCGAAAAAGACGCAAGCCGATTCAATTACATGGTATCAAAGAGGAGGCTCTTCAGGAAGGAATTCTGCAATCATGATAGTATTCTCTCGCTACTTGATTCTAATCTGGTCATTCTGCGCGATCATATGCAGTTGTCAGTCCACACCATCGGCAGAACATGCGGTGATCACTGGAATGACCATGGGAACGAGCTATCGGATCACTCATGAAATGGATTGCAGTATCAGTCAACAAAACATCGAGCATCTGCTGAAGTTGATCAATCAAGCAGTATCTACCTACATCGACAGTTCGATCATCTCCAGATTCAATCAATCCGATAGTGGAATCGTCCTTTCGCTGGACCAAAAAGATAGCGTCGAGGCCAGATACTTTCTTGACAACCTGAATAGGGCTCTTGAAGTATGTAAGGATACAGATGGCTGGTTTGATCCGACTGTAATGTCGCTGGTCAATTATTGGGGATTTGGGTATAGCGCAAGAGAAAAGAGATTTGCGGTAATGTCTGACACAGTCGCCTCTTTGCTCCAAAATGTCGGGTGTGAAAAGATCTCAATACAACGATCAAACCAGATTTCAATATCCAAATCCAATGAAAAAACAGCCCTAGATTTCAGCGCAATTGCCAAAGGGTACGCGGTGGATCAAATTGCGATGCAATTGATCAATGCTGATTGCAACGATTTTTTGGTCGATATCGGTGGTGAAGTGAGATCAAAGGGGAGCAACAGGGATAGGGAGCTTTGGAAAATTGGGATCAATAAACCAGCGGAAGATGCTGACAGGAATGAAATCATCGCGGTTATACATTTAGAAGATCAAGCAGCTGCCACCTCAGGAAATTATCGAAACTTTTACCAGACCGAAGACGGGCAGATCATATCACATACCGTCAATCCTAAAACAGGCATGCCCGAACGCAATGAATTAGTCAGTGTTAGCATTATTGCAAAGGATTGTACCACCGCTGATGCCTACGCTACTGCCTGCATGTCGATGGGGCTGCAGCGTGCAAAAAAGCTGATCGAGCTACACGATGAGTTAGAAGGTGTGTTGATATATTCAGCTTCGAATGGTAGCTTTTTGTCATATATCAGCGCTGGAATTCAGGATATTGTGGACTTTATAGAAAAATAGTATGGAATTTAAGCTGGACCGAGACTTGTGCTTTCTGGATATCGAGGCTACCGGCCTTCATGTCATTCGTGATAGAATTATTCAAATTGCTATCATTAAATACTTTGCTGATGGCCGAGAGTATCAGGAGCTGAGCAAGTTGATAAATCCGGGGATGCCTATTTCTGAAGAAGCTATGGAAATCACCGGTATCACTCCCGACATCGTTAGGAATAAACCCACTTTCACTCAGGTGGCTCCAGAGATTTTTGAGTTCATTGGTGACGCAGACATCGCTGGATATAATAGCAACCGGTTTGACATTCCAATGCTGTTGGAAGAGTTTAACCGGGCCGGTCTCGACTTTCACCTGGAGGCGAGGCGCACGATAGATGTACAGCGGATCTTCAATCGAATGGAACCAAGAAATCTTCGTGCAGCTTACCGGTTCTACTGCGATAAAGATTTGCAGAATGCACATGACGCCCTGGAAGACGTCAGGGCAACTGTTGACATTCTAAAGGGACAATTGCGGAAATACGAGGGGCAGGATCTAATAAACGATGATGGCGTACTTAAGAATCCAGTAGTAAATGACATGCAATCTCTGCACGAATTTACCAATGACCAACGTATGTTGGATGTAACTCAAAAGCTCAAATACAATAAGAAGGGAGAGATCATTTTCAATTTCGGACGCTACTTAGGCAGGCCGGTGATTCAGACTCTTCAAGAAGATAAAGACTACTATCATTGGATCTTGAAAAAGGAATTCTCTGTCCAGGTAAAGAACATTGTCAAGCGGTTGGTAGAGGAAAACAGTGCTGAAGAAAAAAATCAATAGATATCGCCTCACTGGCACCTTCATTTTCCTGGGCATCATATTATCAGGCTGCTTTGAGAAAAAAGAAGGCTGTCTGGATGTAGTAGCTACCAATTTTGACGCTGGGGCTGATAAGAATTGCTGTTGTACTTATCCCAAATTGACTCTTGATGTGAAACACCTCTATGACAGCACCAATCTAAGTCTGACTGATGTTTATACGAATGACCATGGTCAGGACTTCAAAGTGCTTTCGATTGCCTTTTATATTTCCGATGTGCAGTTGCGAAACAATGATGAATGGACACCTGTGAGTAATGTCATCGAGATCAGAGATCATACTGGTGGATTTCATGTGAGACCCGATGACGTGACGATTATAAATAGACAGACCTTTAAATTTAATGTGGGTGAATTCCTTACCCCGGGATCGTTTGATCAACTTCGGTTCTCGATCGGCTTGAAAGCTCCTGAAGTCAACACCGACCCTGAATCTGTTCCAGATGACCATCCTTTGTCTTCTACGTCATCAGATCAGCTTTGGGATACTATTGATGGATATCTGTCCTATCGGATCAGTCTTATCGATACCTTGCAGCAAGACACTCTGCATTGGAAAACCCCGGCAACAACTATGGCCTTCGTGGATCTCGAGATTGATTTGAAAATCGATAAGCAGATTGGGGAAGACCTGGTCATTCCCCTGGAGATCGATTACCGTAACTGGCTGCAATCAGTCGATATTCGTTCAGACAGCTCGGAAGAGATCAATCTAAAGATAAGGGCGGGCATGGAATCGTCCATCACTTTCCTCCAATAATATCATCACAAGACAAAATTATCACAGTTTTAAATATCTGTAAATCAGATATTTACTTTACATAATTATACATATCATAATTATTTATATGTTATTATTAATGATATTTGTATTTGAAATTTTGTGATGATCCAGAGACCTTTGAATCGTAAGATTTACAGGAGACTGGAATCTTTAGTAAGAAATATCTTTTGGGATATGTTCATGGGATTATAATTTGTTGGAGCGAGTCGTACAAACTCCCGTACGACTCGTTTTTATTTTCTTGTAGGACCCGAGAATATTTGATTATGCTTTTTCAACTTTGCCATTTGGTATTAATCATATTAACAAATACCAATATGGCATGGACTTTGCCTATTTGAAAGAGTTCCCATTCCATCTAAAACGATCACATTCCTGATTGTTATCAGATCAAAATCTAAGCTACAAACAAGGTTAGTTTCCGATCCTACTTGATTTACACTACGTGGTAAGAATTAAGACGCCTTTTCGGCATGCTGTTTATACCAGCGCAAGAGAAAGGTCCAGACCACGAGATCGACGTGTGCACCCTTTTCAAGGGACGATCGACCTAATTCCCGAACACACATCAGGCTATTTCAAACGAAATAGCCCTTTTTTTTTTGCTCGCCGGAATAAGATATCTTGAATCCGCATCAAAGTCAGAAGAAGGTATGAATCTTGAGAACCGGGTGATCATCATCATGGGTGGAACTTCCGGTATCGGCTGGTCGGCAGCCAGATACTTCAGAAAATGTGGAGCTAGAATTTTTGCTGTGGGTTTGGAGGACGGCTCGATGGTAAATGATTCTGATCCCAGTCTTCAGGTCCTGTACGCTGACGCGACCGTGGAAAACACAATTGACAGAGCCATCAAACTCTGTCTGGAATCCTTTGATGTTATTCATGGACTCTACCATGTAGCTGGTGGAAGTGGTAGACGCTGGGGAGATGGCCCTTTACATTCTATTAGCACTGAGGCCTGGCACAAAACTATACAGCTCAATCTGACATCAGTTATGTTTTCAAACCGGGGAGTAATTAAGTATTGGCTGCGGAAACGTCAAGGTGGCTCCATACTCAATCTCAGCTCGGTCCTGGCAACACAACCTTCCACTCGATTTGCTACTCATGCCTACGCTGCCTCAAAATCAGGAGTAATTGGACTCTCTAAGTCACTAGCTACTCAATATGCTCACATGGGGATCAGAGTAAATGTGCTGGCACCAGGATTAATCGAAACTCCAATGTCACAGAGAGCTTTGTCAGACCAAGTTACCATGGATTACATAGGTGCAAAACAGCCGCTGCGAGGCAGTGCGGGTAAAGTTGATGATCTAGACATGGCGGCATGCTATTTCATGTCAGATGCCTCATCCTTTGTTACGGGACAGATTCTGAAAATCGATGGAGGATGGTCAGTAAGTGAGGGGCACTCTGTATCTTGACCTTAATCAATCGTCATGAAGTATTTACTGGGTATCGATCTTGGTGGAACTAATATCAAAGTTGTCCTGACTACTGACAGTGGAGAGATCGTGGATGAAAAATCTACACCAACAGATGACCAGGGTGGACATGATCACGGTCAGACATGGAAGCAGAAGATAAAGAGTCTGGTCAACAATTATATCAGCAAGACTCCCGGTCATATCGAGGTAGTAGGAATGGCTGCACCAGGTCTTGCTGATCCTGACAACCGAGCTATTGCCTTCATGCCTAATAAGCTCTTGGGCCTAGAAGACTTTATTTGGGACGAATATTTAGGTATCAGCACGTACATATTGAATGATGCACATGCTGCTCTCTTCGCTGAAAGTAGAATTGGTGCCGGTAAGGGTTACAAAAATATCGTCCTTCTTACCCTGGGCACAGGCATAGGAGGAGGCATCATGATCGAAGGAAGATTGCTTCAGGGAAAATCTAACCGGGCTGGCCATCTGGGACATATTTCAGTAAACCGTAGTCTTGACCTTAGTGTAGTGGGATTACCAGGCAGTCTTGAAAATGCCATTGGCGAATGTTCGGTAAAGGAGAGAACATATGGACGATTTCAGTCTACTCGCCATCTGGTAGAGGCGCATGAAGCCGGAGAAACTTTTGCCAGCTGGGTCTGGTTGGATTCCGTACAACAATTGGCGCGGGGAATAGCTTCGCTGATCAATGCACTTTCTCCCGAGATCATTATTCTCGGAGGAGGAATTATGCAAGCAGGAGATATCCTCACCCGGCCACTGAGCGATTTCCTCGACTTGTATGAATGGAGGCCGGGAGGTCAGAAAACCAAAATCGTACCCGCTGAGTTAAGAGAACATTCGGGAGCAGTTGGGGCCGCTTTATTTGCCAATGAAAAGATCGGATCATGAACCCAATCAGCGCATACTTAGAGAAGAGTCACGACATCCTGCTGCAAATTGCCCAGCAGGAAGAAACCATTCGAAAGGCCGCTGAATGGTGTGCAGATTCAATACTCTCCGACAGAATAGTGCATCTTTTCGGTTCTGGCCATAGTCGGATTATGGTGGAAGAGATGTGGCCTCGCTATGGCTCGTTCCCCGGATTCAACCCCATCGTGGAGCTGTCCCTCACCTTCCATAATCTCGTGGTTGGAGCAAATGGACAGCGACAAGCCATGTTCTTGGAAAATACTCCCGGTCTTGCCGAACGCATTCTTAGAAACTTTGCGATCCGTCCTCAAGACACTGCGGTAATCTTGTCTTCTAGCGGGTGTTCGGTGGTTGCGGTTGAAATGGCTGCACTCTTTAAAGAACAGGGAGTCAAGGTTATCGGAGTAATATCTAAAAAGCATTCGGAGACGAGTAAGAGCAGACATATTGATGGAAAAAAGTTGCAAGATTTCGCTGATTTGGTCCTTGACACTGGTGCTCCAGTTGGGGATGCAATGATCAGGCTGCCCGGTTTGGAAACACCGGTAGCACCTGGCTCATCATTGGGTGGAATTCTCTTAATGAATAGCATTAAGGCCGAGATCGCAAACATCCTGGTTCGATCGGGCCGGCCTCCACTTGTGCTCACAGCTGCCTCATTACTCGGCTCGAAAGCTGCTACTGCCCTATTTGAAAAAGCCTACGACCAGCACGGAAGGTTGATTTCGAAAATACTTAGTCATCCAGATAGCGATATATAACTCCATTTTGATGAAAGATTTACCTATTCGCACAACAGTCATCGGAAGCTATCCTTTCCCTGCCTGGTTAGAGTTTGCCAGTCAGCATTTACCTGAATTTGGCGAGGAGGATATCAAAGAAATGCAGGAAGATGCAGTCAATGCGGCCATAAATGACCAGATGCAAGCCGGATTGGATGTGATCACCGATGGGGAACAGAGCCGCCTGGACTTCAATTTATCTTTTTATGGCTATCTGGATGGTATCGATCCTAAAGTACAAATTGGAAGGAAATGGGGCCCTCCGGCACATGATCAAAGAGGTAAATACCAAATAATAGGTGATCTCAGCGCTCCCCGGGGTTTGGGTGTGTTGGAAGAATTTGAACGCCTCCGTAGGCTTGCTCCGGCAGGTCCAACACTTAAGGCCAGTGTACCTGGACCCTTCACATTAAGTGGAAGATTGATTCCTGATAAACAGTACCCGGATCGTACTGCAATTACTCAGGCGCTGATACCAATCGTCAGACGTGAACTGGAGGATTTGGTAGCAGCTGGATGTCAAGAAATCACGGTGGATGAACCATCGATGAGCTGCTATGCATTCAAATCTGACACCAGGCAATTTGTAAATATCTTTAACAGCACTATCGAGCCAGTGGTAAACAGGTGCCGGCTTTCTACTCATCTGTGCTTCGGTAATTATAAGGGACATCCTGTTGGCTATCGCCGAATTGCCCCCATGTTTCCTGAATTTTTGGATTTTCAAGTTGATGAGATACACCTGGAAATGGCCAATCGTGAGTTTGCCGAGATCGAATTAATCGCAGAAATATCCAACCGAAAGGATGTGGCCATTGGAGTCGTAGATGTAAAGAGTTATTACATTGAGACGGTCGAAGATATCGTTGAGAGGATCAAATTGTGTCTGAAGTTTGCTCAGCCTGACACCCTATCCATTGCACCCGATTGTGGTTTAAGTCAGACAGCACGGTGGGCGGCTAGACAAAAGCTTAAGAACATGGTGGAGGCAGCAAAACAGGTCCGTGAACAAATCTAATTTGTGCTAATTGATGATGATCATACGCCTGCTGACAGTATGGTCGGGAGTCTCCAATTGATAGAACAACACTCCCCTTTTCTTCAAATCCTTCGTGTCAATGGTGATTGAATGGTTTCCTCTCGGATAAAATGATCCAAATGTTTTCACCAGTTCGCCCTCTACCGTGTAAATGGTGATGTCGGCATTAGTGTCTTCCGGCAGATAAAAATCGATCGTTGTTTTTCCGGTAAAAGGATTTGGATAATTCTGATGAAGCAACACCGTTTCAATTGGTCTCAAAGAATCGGGATCAGATGGCGCGACTGACGATGTGGGACATCCTTGATGTTCTTGGACATTAAGCAGGACCTCGCAGAAATCAGCTCTTCCACTGGGTAATCCGATGTACCAAACTCTAATCAGATTGAGACCTTTGTCTTCACAATTCAGCAAAATACTCTTACTATCATCTATATAAGAGTCATAGTCAAGACCTCCGGTATCGACCAAAATAAGGACTGAAGTATCGCCACAGGACGGAGAAGCACTGACAATAAAATCTTCCGCATTAACCCTCGACATTCCATTCTCATCCAATTCGGCTGACAGTATTGTACGACAATTTGCTGAGGGTTTTAAGGTACTTACAAATGTGAATGTATCCGTCAGAAATGCCTCATTATTACAGTTGTCTATCGTACGCAATCTTAGTTTATAACTACCTTCTTCCAGATTCGAACACACAAGTGAAAAGGAGTCTTCGCTGGCCCCATCGAGCTCGAATAATCCTGCATCCCAAGGAATGTGCCCAGAGGGAAGTATTTTTTCTAAGGTGAAGGAAAAGCTTTGCAGTCCACAGTTGTCTTCCAGATCAACTTCAACGGTTACGTCTGTAGAGCAATTTGCGGAGCGAATTGTGTCGTTGGTGCTTCCGACAAAACTATGCGTACTAGTAGGGAGTAGGGTATCTCTGACAATGATGTATTGAACAAAAGAATCAACAACTTTCTTCGGATTTTCCCACCAACCATCATCTTCATGTACTTCGCACCAGGTACCTACATACCAATTGCGCTTGATTAGAAAACATAGTTGGTGACCGTCAAAAAAGTCGAATATATCATCATGATATGAATATCCATACTGCCCACAAATTTCTTCCGACTGAAGGCTCGGCCAGCCAGTGGAATCTGGATGGAATTTACCTCCGACATTTCCACTGCCATTCGGATCAAAAGTGGGTCTGCAACCTCCTAATTCTAGATCAGGAGGTGCCTGGATGAAGCCTGGCTCTAATGGACAAGAATTGGATATCAGGATTAACTGATACCTTATGAGGGTGTCCGTGTCCTTCCCGCTACTACAGCTATTCCAAAATTCAAACTCCCTGTGCAGCATTCCTGCTCCACAATCATACATCTCAAACCAAACGCTTTGCTTGGATTGAATAGATCCTGCACAGTTAATTTCCATAAAGCCATTCGCAAAATGATGTTGCACGGCTGTATAGTCGCACACCCTAATGGAAGTATCTTTTTGGAGAACTTTGTTTGAATGACTGTCATAAACCGGAATGACAGCAACTTCATCGAAACACTGACATTCGTAGTCCTGGAAATCGATACTCGTCGAAACAGGCTGTCCCTGCTTATCGACATAGGTGCCATCCCCAACAGCATGCACTAGCGAATACCCACCAAATATTTCGTCTAACAATACCAATGCGAACGAATCATTTTCTTCAGCTCTTGTGGCGATTTGATGGAGTGTGTATTCTTCTCCACCCAGCTCGTAGATCGACTCATTGAAGAAAGCATGGCAACTGACTTCAATTTCACCTTGTACATCGGCAATTGTTTCCACTGCTCCTTTGTCTTCCACATTCAGCTGTGACCAGCCTACTGACCAATTACAGGAGTAATCTATTGCTAGTATTTCGACGTCAATTACCGAGCATGCATCGCTACAGTCAATCAAGACCGAAGGAAGCCATCCTCCCCCAATATCTTTTATCAATGCTCTCTTGTCAATTGAATAACCAGCAAAGTATATTGAATCAAACCAATACAACGGCAAACCCATACAACTAACTGTTCCTTCAAGAGCAAGTGTATAATCCCAGGCCTCGCCGATCAGTTGTATGCAAGAATCTGTTGATCGCCGGTAAGATTCTATGATTTGTGAAATAGACTTGTGCCCAGACTTCAACAGTGGAACCGAACTCCAGATGCTATCCACGCCATTAGGTGCAATCTTCAGTTTAATACTGTCGCATAAATTCAATTGCTTTTTCCATTCAGATCTTCTGAGAAAGATCTCGGCAATGCCACAATTATCTTGAGAACCAGCATTAATCGACTCGGCATCAATCGAGACAGTACTGCTCGAAAGATTTACCGTTAGTTGTTTTACAGCAGTTACAACGGGAGCACGGTTGTCAGTCACTAGCAAATAACATGTATCAACAGCCCGATTATAACAATCATCGAAAGATTCAAAAATTATCATATAGGGCTCACTATTGATTGGCAACCTAAGTGTTCGAGGGTACTCAAAATACCCTTGATCAGAAGCGGGTTGATAGACAAACTTCCCAACACCCGGAATCTGGGCCCGCACTACATCAATGGAACTGCATACATCATTGCTCTTGATCAATGGCAAGTTTACAGACACTTCATCGCAGGGATCAGCCGTATAGTAGCTGATAATCAGGCTACCTTTCAAGCTGTCAATCATTTCATGATCGCCCGTTATGCATTCAATTGATGGAGCCGATGTATCGATCTCCATGACCCAGAATGAGCAGACGGCAAAAAGACTTCCATCACTTTGCATTTCAATATCGATTGGATCGGTCCCACTGTCTCCCTCACATCCCGAAGCTGCACCATAGCAAGTTTGCAGAACCTCGATATCGTAACGTTTCAGTGTCGTGCAACCATCCCCCCCAAAGTCAAGGATCTCTGTATGGATGTTGAGACCACATTCCTTCCCGAAAGCCTGTTCACTAAGATAGTCTAACAAATAGATTGTATCACACTCGTCCTCTATTTCCGAATGCAGGTTTGGAACCAGTAAGTATGGGCCATGATTCTTATTCTCTGAATCACAATAAACCGTATCCGATTGTGGACAAATTAAACTCATCTCATCGATCGGTGGTAGTCGCAACACGTTTATAGTATCGATCACCGAGACCCTTGATCCATCCATCGATTGGGCCCACCACTCCCTGTAGATCACCTTGGCTGTGTCATTTGCACCTAGCTCACAATCTCGAATCTCTATCCAATCGCCACCAAAGTGAGGTCCATCTGCAGTGCCACCACATGGCGTTTCAACTGACGGTTTATAAGGATATTCATCAGATGATGGATCAATCAACAAGGTCGGATCGAGACAGTAGACAGTTCTCGCTCCGTTCCCAACGAGCTTTGGTTTTTTCTCTCCTATGACAATAAGTTCTGTCCAGCATGAAACATGTTCGCAAAATGGACCAGTGTAGGAAATCGTGACTTTTAGTGCTAGACCAATATGCTCAAATCTTATGATGTTATCAGGAATCACGATCCCGTTCCCGAATTCCACCTTGATCTTATAATAATCAGGATTCACAGATACGAGACGATCGTCAATGATGAACATTTCGGGAACCACCTCTAAGGTGCAATCAGGTCCCAGGCTGGTAGTAATGCTGGCGTAACAATTCAGATTTGGGCAGGGATCTACAGACATACAGACTGTATCAGCTTCAGCACTAAATTGATCATTGAAGTAAACGGTGTTCATCAGTCCAGTCCCTGTCGAACTTCCTGTATTGAGGTCGCAATCGAGGTCTGCTTCCCTGATCTCAGTCAAATCAATCCTGAAATAGGCCCTTACTAAAAATTGATCCATCTCATTTGGATCTACTTCTTCACCAGAAACAATTTGAAAACTTGCAGATGATGGTCTACTATTTAGCATAGTGGTCAGACCGTCTCCGCCTACATATGAAACAGTGATTGAATCGAGTATCATTGCTGATGGCCATCTAAGAGTATCGCTCAGATCGTACACACTGACTCCGGACCCAACATTTTGTACATGAATCAAATAGTCTATCATGTATTGATCTCCCACTCCACTTGAGATCGGTCCGGCAACAATCTCCTTCTCCACATATACATCAGGAATGACCTCGGTGATAATGTAAGTTGTATCACAAAATTCAAATCCTGAGATAGTGTCGCACAGAATCACGCAAGCGGTATCAAATCCAAGAAATATCAGATCGATCTGCTCAAGAGTGAAGCAATTATCACCAATATGCCTCACAACAACCTCATCACCAGGATCACAAATTTCTACTCTTTGAACTTCAGGTAATTCATAGGTTGAAGCGTCTAAGCAGGTGTCACCAGGTGCGACACGAATGGTATCCACATCGGGAAATACCAAAACCTGAATTATGGATGTATCATATAGCAGTAGATTACCGAAACTGTAGCAATGAACAACACAAATCTCTTCAACTCCGGAGAATTCAGAATTAGTAGTGATCTGAACACAGGTGTCTCCACTTGCAGCCACTAATTGGGAAGCAATACTTTCTGTTCCTCGGCAAATGGATACGGACTCATATGGTTTATCGATCTGCAAGAGTGAGTCTATGCAAATTGTATCCATTTCGTCGAAAGACATTGTATGTAAAATGGTGTCTTTGGGAGGCTGCACCACTACAATTATCACAGTGGTGTCACATACCTCGAATCCGGCTATTGAATCACACATGACTACACACAAAGTATCAACTCCTGCATGATCGGTATACTCTGGGTAGGCCGATATGCAATTATCCTCATATGTCTGAAAATCAATATCCTCATCACTTTGGCAGATAATAACTTTATCAACCTCATCTAATTGATAACTATCCGACTCCAAACAAACATGACCTGGTATGATCATAATTGTGTCCATAGGTGGAGTAACAATAATATATACTGTGGCGGTATCGCAATTTGGTACTGGTATAATGCTGTCGCAGATCACATAACGGAAGCTGTCTACCCCCGCAAAGTTGTAGCCCGGTTCGTAATTTATCGTGCCGTCCGATAGCACCGTGACCATGCCTCGCGTGGGTCCCGCCCCACTCACAATCTCCACACTCGCCGTATCCAAGCCCACCAACCCCGGTATGTCGTTCGCCGGAACATCCACATTCACCAGCGTATTCGCCGGGGTCTCCACCGTATCGTTCACCGCCATAATCGGCGTGGAAGTCACCGTCACATACACCGTCGCCGTGTCGCAGTTGGGCACCGGCATGATGCTGTCGCAAATCACATAACGGAAGCTGTCTACCCCCGCAAAGTTGTAGTCCGGATCGTAATTTATCGTGCCGTCCGAGAGCACCGTTACTATCCCTCGTGTCGGCTCCCCTCCAATCACAATCTCCACACTCGCGGTATCCAATCCTACCAGACCAGGTATATCGTTAGCTGGAACTTTTACATTCACCGGCGTATTCACCGGGGTCATCACCGTATCATTCACCGCCATAATCGGGGTGGACGTTACCGTCACATACACCGTGGCCATATCGCAGTTGGGTTCCGGCATGATGCTGTCGCAGATCACATAACGGAAGCTGTCTACACCCGCAAAGTTGTAGTCCGGTGTGTAGTCAATCGTACCATCCGGCAACACCGTCACCATCCCTCGCGTCGGCTCCCCTCCAATCACAATCTCCACACTCGCCGTATCCAAGCCCACCAACCCCGGGATGTCGTTCGACGGTACATCCACATTCACCAAGGTGTTCGCAGGAGTCATCGTCGTATCATTCACCGCCATGATCGGCGTGGACGTTACCGTCACATACACCGTAGCCGTGTCGCAGTTGGGCACCGGCATGATGCTGTCGCAGATCACATAACGGAAGCTGTCTACCCCCGCAAAGTTGTAGCCCGGTTCGTAATTTATCGTGCCGTCCGATAGCACCGTGACCATGCCTCGCGTGGGTCCCGCCCCACTCACAATCTCCACACTCGCCGTATCCAAGCCCACCAAGCCAGGGATGTCATTGGCCGGAACATCTACATTCACCAAGGTGTTCGCCGGCGTTTCCACCGTGTCGTTCACCGCCATAATCGTGGTGGAAGTCACCGTCACATACACCGTGGCCGTGTCGCAGTTCGGCACCGGCATGATGCTGTCGCAGATCACATAACGGAAGCTGTCTACTCCCGTAAAGTTGTAGTCCGGATCGTAATTTATGGTGCCGTCCGAGAGCACCGTGACCATCCCTCGTGTCGGCTCCTCTCCAATCACAATCTCCACACTCGCCGTATCCAATCCTACCAGACCAGGTATATCGTTCGAGGGAACTTTTACATTCACCAGCGTATTCGCAGGAGTCATCACCGTATCGTCCACCGCCATAATCGGGGTGGTAGTCACGGTCACATACACCGTGGCCGTGTCGCAGTTGGGCACCGGCATGATGCTGTCGCAGATCACATAACGGAAGCTGTCTACCCCCGCAAAGTTGTAGCCCGGTTCGTAATTTATCGTACCATCCGGCAACACCGTCACCGTCCCGTTGTCCGGTCCTTCCCCACTCACGATCTCCACACTCGCGGTATCCAATCCCACCAACCCCGGGATGTCGTTCGACGGTACATTAATATTCACCGAGGTGTTCGCCGGCGTTTCCACCGTATCGTTCACCGCCATAATCGGGGTGGACGTTACCGTCACATACACCGTGGCCATATCGCAGTTGGGTTCCGGCATGATGCTGTCGCAGATCACATAACGGAAGCTGTCTACACCCGCAAAGTTGTAGCCCGGTTCGTAATTTATCGTGCCGTCCGATAGCACCGTGACCATGCCTCGCGTGGGTCCCGCCCCACTCACAATCTCCACACTCGCCGTATCCAAGCCCACCAAGC
>JAHELJ010000130.1 GCA_024644235.1 Lewinellaceae bacterium | reverse complement strand
CTCCCGGATCATTGGACTGGTCGGTGTAGACAATTTTAAGGACATTGACGTGGAATATAGTCAGGAACAAATGCTACAGTTTGCAGAAATACTTAAAGCACTAAAAGCTGACTTCAAGAGAAGCGCTCCAGGTTTTGCTGATGCCATGTTATTTCACACGTCCACACCTGCTCATATCCGGGACAGGATAAAGGAAGATTTTGCAAATACTGATCCGGACGTTGGGTACGCTTCTCTAGAGCACTTTGTCCATTACAGCCAGTTCTCAGGTGATAATTTGGAAAAATGTCCTTTAAAATTGCACCTGATTAATAGCGAGGCAACCCCCACATTTGTCAAGGGCTTGGAGAGCAGGTGTAAAGCAGGATTGCAGGTCAAGTCCATAGGCTTTACCGGGCACTATCCCATGCTTGAGACTCCTATCCGTTTCAACGAGGTTTTGGAGGAAATCATAGATTCTATCCTCTTGAACGAGAATACAAAAACTTAAATCCCGTCATTTTCAAATACCAGCCAGTGACTCAGGTTACTATCAATACTTAGTCGAACCGATCAAGGTTCATGACCTTTTCCCATGCAGCTACAAAATCCCTGACAAACTTCTCTTGACCATCGACGCAGCCATAGACTTCGGCAATTGCCCGCAATTCCGAATTTGAGCCAAAAATCAAATCTACCCGGGTACCCGTCCATTTTACCTCTCCCGTCTTCCGATCACGTCCCTCAAACAATTCATCAGCATCTGAAGTCGATTTCCACATTGTCCCCAGATCCAGCAAATTGACAAAGAAGTCATTACTCAGCGAGCCTGACTTAGAGGTGAATACTCCGTGCCTCGATCCATCATAGTTTGTATCTAGCACTCTCATCCCTCCTAACAAAACGGTCATCTCGGGTGCGGTCAGGGTCATCAATTGTGCCTTATCTACCAGCATTTCTTCCGCGCTGACTGCATAGGCTTTCTTTTGATAGTTGCGAAAACCATCGGCTGCAGGTTCAAGTACGGTAAAGGACTCAATATCGGTCTGCTCCTGAGAGGCGTCAGTCCGGCCTGGTCGGAATGGTACTTTCACATCATGGCCAGCATTCTTGGCAGCTTGCTCCACACCAGCACATCCTCCGAGGACGATGAGGTCAGCAAGAGACACTTTCTTGCCGTCAGTTCGTGCAGCATTAAAATCCTTTTGAATCTGCTCCAATTTTGACAGAATATTTGCCAGCTGAGTCGGATTGTTTACCTCCCAGAATTTCTGGGGGGCCAGTCGGATGCGGGCACCATTTGCTCCTCCCCGTTTGTCTGAACCTCTGAAAGTCGATGCCGAAGCCCATGCTGTTGAAACCAGCTGAGAAACAGATAGTCCGGAGGCCAGGATGGCCTCTTTTAACTTCGCAGCATCCTGATCATCGATAAGTTCATGTGTCACAGCCGGAATTGGATCTTGCCAGATTAGTTCCTCTTCTGGTACCTCCGGACCGAGATATCTTGCCTTGGGTCCCATGTCACGATGGGTCAGCTTATACCAGGCCCGGGCAAAAGCATCCGCAAATTCATCCGGATTTTCATAAAAGTGACGTGAAATCGGTTCATAGATGGGATCCATCCGCAAAGAAAGGTCGGTAGTAAGCATAAAGGGTGCATGCCGTTTCTCGGGATCATGTGCATCTGGCACTAGTCCGGCACCAGCACCATCCTTTGGCTTCCATTGATAGGCACCAGCCGGACTCTTGGTCAGCTCCCACTCATAGCCAAACAGGTTTTCGAAAAAATTGTTACTCCATTTTGTGGGTGTGGTAGTCCATGCTCCTTCGAGGCCACTCGTGATTGTATCCGGTCCGGCACCAGTACCGAAGGTATTTCTCCAGCCCAGGCTTTGTTCTTCAATGCTGGCACCCTCAGGCTCCCTGCCCACATAATCTGCTACAGGTGCTGCACCATGTGTCTTGCCAAAGGTATGTCCACCGGCAATTAAGGCAACCGTCTCGTAATCGTTCATGGCCATTCGTCCAAAGGTTTCACGAATATCGCGAGCCGCTGCAATGGGATCGGGATTACCATTGGGACCCTCTGGATTTACATAGATCAATCCCATCTGCACGGCACCCAAAGGATTCTCCAGTTCACGGTCACCGGTATATCGCTTATCGCCCAACCACTCACTTTCTGCACCCCAATAAACATCTTCTTCTGGCTCCCACACATCCTCTCTTCCACCTGCAAAGCCGAATGTCTCAAGTCCCATAGATTCCAGCGCGCAATTTCCAGCCAGGATCATGAGATCTGCCCAGGAGATTTTCTTTCCGTACTTCTGCTTGATCGGCCAAAGCAGAAGACGGGCCCTGTCAAGATTGGCATTATCCGGCCAGCTATTTAACGGGGCGAAACGTTGGGTACCGGACCCACCACCACCGCGGCCATCGGCAATGCGGTAGGTGCCTGCACTATGCCAAGCCATCCGAATAAAGAATGGTCCATAATGACCATAGTCAGCTGGCCACCAGTCTTGAGAATCAGTCATCAACTGGTAGAGATCTTTCTTCACAGCATCAAGATCCAGGGTTTTGAATTCCTCTGCGTAGTTGAAACCTTCCCCCATGGGATCGGAGAGTGAAGAGTTCTGCCGCAGGATATTTAGCTTCAACTGATTGGGCCACCAATCACGATTTGAAGTGCCTCCCCCGGCACCGTGATTGAGCACTTTACTCATGAATGGACACTTACTTTCTCCATTAGTGCCATTCGTTGATTTGTTGACTGAGGTGGTTGGATGATTGTCTTTTTGCATGATGGTTGCTTTTACTCAATATTAGGAAGCACGAATTTAAATAAAACTGGATATATGAAGATTTCAACATCTATGATCAAAATCATCCCCTTGACAATCATCTCCTTCGAAACCTGCTTGATTTGTACTCCAAAACAACTGTTGTATCAAGTTGATCTTAAAAACTGTATTTTTTAATGTCAATTTTGAGCTCATGGAATTTACCTTGAAAACTCATCTTAGGGCATCTGCGCAAGATATCTATGAGGCCTGGCTCAGCAGCGAAGGTCATACAGCAATGACCGGAGCTATCGCCACCTCGTCCGACAAAGTCGACGACGAATACTCGGCCTGGGACGGTTACATCACAGGCAAGAATCTGGAGCTTGAACCGTTCAGGCGCATCTATCAATCCTGGAGAACCACGGAGTTTTCGGAAGATGAGCCCGATTCACGCCTTGAAGTCATCCTTGAGCAAACGGATGATGGCACCACGATCACCCTGAAGCATACTAATCTTCCTGATCATGGAGAGCAATACCGTACAGGTTGGGAGGATCACTACTTTCAACCTATGAAAGTCTATTTCACCAAGAGCAAATCAAAGTGAAAATTGACTTTCTTTTTTCTCCAATAAACTTCTTTGACTCCCATAATGCAGACCACACTCTTCCCGGTAACATCCTCCGAACGAATTCAAGCGTTGGACTTCCTGAGAGGTGTCGCTATTTTGGGTATTCTGATCATGAATATTCAAAGTTTTGCAATGCCTGGGGCTGCTTATACAAATCCCACTGCTTTTGGTGACTTAAATGGAATAAACAGATGGGTATGGATGTTAAGTCATTTATTGGGTGATCAAAAATTCATGACCATTTTTTCACTCCTCTATGGTGCTGGGATCGTGATGATCGCAGAAAGAGCAAAGGCAAAGGCTGCCCGGCCAGCATCTTTACATTTCAGAAGAACTTTTTGGTTGTTGATAATTGGGTTAATCCACGCTCATCTTATCTGGTACGGGGATATCTTGGTGTCCTATGCTTTGTGTGCTCTATTTGTTTATTTCTTCAGAAGATTACGACCACTTACATTACTAATTATCGGCGTGCTATTTGTTTCCATGCATACGCTGCTATATTGGTTCTTCGGGACATCATTAGAACATTGGCCGGTTGATGCATTAAATTTGGCAAAATCCAGCTGGCAACCAACTCCGGAGGAAATAGAAGCTGAAATAAAAGCTGTCACAGGATCCCTCTTAGAACAAATTAAGTATAATTCACAATCAGCGCTATTTTTGGAGATTTTGGTATTTCCGGTACTCTTTCTTTGGCGTGCTGGTGGCCTTATGTTGGTAGGGATGGCAATGTATAAATGGGGAATCCTATCGGGTTTAAAGAGTTCGAGATTTTATCAGTTAGGCCTCTTATTTTCCTGGTTGCTGGGATTCCCAATTGTCATCTATGGATTAGTCCAAAATTTTGAAACTGATTGGAACTTTCGTTATTCGATGTACCTGGGTTCTCAGTTTAACTATTGGGGAAGTCTGCCGATAAGTTTCGGTTACATTTGTATAACAATGTTAATCATCCGATCCAAAGCTCTACCCTGGATCAGAATCCGATTGGCTGCCGTTGGTCAAATGGCATTAACCAATTATCTCAGTCAATCTATCATTTGCATCATAATATTTTACGGTGTTGGATTTGGTCTGTTTGGACGTCTTGACAGGGTATATCAGGTAGGCATCATAGTACCAATTTGGCTATTACAAATATTATGGTCAAAACCATGGCTGGACCGCTATCGTTTTGGTCCTGCCGAATGGATGTGGCGATCACTGACATACCTAAAGTTTCAACCATTTATTAAAAAACAGAAAGTAACTTGAGCCTCGGCAGAGGAGGAGATAAAATTACAGTCATTCAAATACCTTGGTTGTTTCTTGCTAGTGATGATTGAAAAGTATCAGGAATGAGGGTAATCCAGAAAGTGTGCAGAGGTAAAATGCTGACAAAATTATAATAGATATGTCTGAGATATTCAGAGATTCATTTGGATGGAACGGTACTAGGCAATACTTCGGCAACTTAGAGAAGACAGTCATTCCATTTTGTCGCCAGAGTATCCGATTTTCCAAGCTTAAATCACTTATGTTTCTATAACTAAATGTTCACAAAGGTTTTGGCTTTGAAAGATTTCATATCATGCAATAATTATTCCCCCTCGTAATGACTCAATATAGAACGGAAATCCTTCGTATCAAGCGGATTCATCGCTCGAATCAAAGTCAAATAGCAATAGTCACCGAAACCCGGGATTATCTGGATCGCCACTTCGAAAATCATATGAATCTAGATCTGCTATCAAAGGTTCGAGGTACCTCAAAATATCACCTACTGCGTCTTTTTAAGAGGTATTACGGATTGACGCCATGGCAATACTTGATTTCCAGGAGATTGAGTAAAGCCAAAGAATATCTTGTAAATGGAAGAACGGCTACCGAGACCTGTTTTGCAGTGGGTTTTGAAAGTCCAGCTTCGTTCAACACCCTCTTTAAGAAGAGAATAGGTAAGACACCCGGTTTGTATCAAAAAGAGCAACTTTCAAAAAGACAATCTGGCCTGGAATCCTGATCTTAGATGCCAGACAATAATCAAAACAAATGAGAATTCGGATAGTTAGTGTTCCGGTCCATGATCAGGAAAAGGCTCTAAAATTTTACACCGAGACTTTGGGTTTCATCAAAAAACTGGATATCCCCCTTGGCGGAGGAAACCGGTGGCTTACGGTTGTTGCCGCAGAAGAACAGGATGGCCCTGAGCTATTACTTGAGCCGTCTCCCAATCATTTTGAACCAGCCAAAACGTATCAGAAAGCACTTTTTGAAGCGGGAATTCCTTACACCCAATTCAATGTAGAAAACGTGGATCAGGAATACGAAAGGCTAATTGACCTGAAGGTTGAGTTTAGTATGAAGCCCACTGAAATAGGCACAGCCAAGCTGGCAGTCTTTAATGACACCTGTGGAAACAATATTCAAATTGTTCAGATATTGTAATGCGTAGAATATTGGCCATTTTTTTAGGTGCTCTTGCTGCAAGTTTGGTTCTGCTCCTGGTGGGTATGATCGCCAACGCCATTAATCCTACTCCCCCTGAACTCATGGATCCAAAGACCCCGGAAGATGTGGCAAGGCGGGTAGCCTCAGCTACTACTTTCACCTGGTTGTCGACCATTTTTGGTTTATCTCTGGGCGCTTTCGTAGGCGGAGCAATAGGAGCTTTGATTGCAAAAGACAGGATCATCTCGATCACCAATTTGATCGGATTGGTATTGTCACTGTGGGCCTTTTACACTTTCTACATTGTGTTTCCAGCAGTACTTTGGGTGCCTGCTATCATGCTGATTTGCGTTTTTCTTTTCTCTTATCTTGGAGGCAGGATGGTTCAACAAAATTGGGGACCAAAAGATGGTTGATCTCACTGAGTGCCTTGGCAACTTGCTGCCTCGATATCCATGATGGGATACAAACCGGAGATAAGTATCGATGCCCGAAATATCGCTGTGATTGGCGCAGGCATTAATGGTTTGGTGGCCGCAAATTACCTTGCCCGGGCAGGTCATCAGGTTACTTTGCTGGAGCGAAAAGGTCATGTCGGAGGAGCATGTGTTTCCGAGACGATCGATGTTGGTGGGGTCAAACAACAATATGCACTTGGGGCCTCGGTTTTGGGACTGATGCAATCGTTCGTCTGGAAGGAGACCGGTTTGAGCAACCGTTTAGAGATCTGGGCACCCGACGAGCCCAAGGTAGTCTATTTTCCGAACGCATCGGACCCTACCTGGATCCATCGGAATGTGGATGAACTCCAGCGAGAGTTTTCAATTAAGTGGGGTGAAAAAGGTGATCTTAAGGCATTCCGTGAAGATGAAAATAAAGTGATCCATTTTCTTCAGGAGGGCTACCGGTCAGGAAGGCCTCCAACTATTGAACAAACAAAAGGCGAGCTGCGACCGGAGCTGACGAGGCTTTGGATCACCGGCAGTGCGAAGGACCTGCTGGATCATTACCTCACTTCAGAAGCAGCCAAGTTGTACATGGCCATGACGGTCACTGAAAGCGGACCGGTTTCACTTGATTCACCATATTCAGCTTTTACCATACCCCTCATGGACTCCGGTTCAGTATTCAATGGCTACTATGGATTCGTTCGGGGAGGGATTTGGCAAATAGCTCATGAACTG
>JAHELJ010000129.1:4936-7050 GCA_024644235.1 Lewinellaceae bacterium | reverse complement strand
GGAATCGGTTGACCCTCGATTTGTACATCGTTGTTGAACTCGATCGATGTGGTCTCATTTGCACCAGCCCTCCAGATTTCACCAAAGGGAAGTAAATCACCCCATACCTTCCTGCCTTCAACGGCTGGTGCGGAATAGATGATGGTTATCTCGGTGAAACCGATCGTATAACTAATGCTCGCCTTTGGGCTTTTGCGCGGAAGGTTGAGCTGCTGTGCATTAATGGAGAACGACGTCAATAGCACAGCAAGGCACAACAGATTATTTCTAATATGCATAGGGGATCAATTTTCTTTTCTACCTGACAAATATAAGTGAACCTGAGGTGAGGATCTCATCCTTAGTGTGGATAAGGTCTTAAAGTTGTGACTATTATGAGTGTTTTTATGATATTTTTAACGGAGGCAATACTGTTATTACCATGTCAAGATCAAGAAGATCTTTTTTATCAGAGTCCGCATTGTTAATTGGCGGCAGTCTTACAGCCGGTCATTTCATCCCGCATAGCAGGGAAAGTAAACCTGCTGGCCGCATCAAGCTGGCAATTTCCAGCTATTCTTACTGGCATTTCAGACCTCCCAAAGTCACCATAGAGGAGGTGATCGACCGGGCAGCAGCTCTGGGAGTCGAGGGAGTTGACATTCTGCACCGGCAGATGGACAGTGAAGATCCGGGATATCTAATGAAACTGAAACAAAAAGCTTTCCGGGCAGGAATTGATCTGATCAGTCTATCCATTCATCAGGATTTCGTTTCGCCGGAACCAGCTGAGCGTCAGAAAGCGATTGATCATACAGTACATTGTATAGATCTGGCCTACCGGATGGGGATTCCCTGCATCAGGCTGAATTCGGGGAGATGGGGGACGGTCAAGTCGTTTGATGAGCTGATGGAGAGAAGAGGCCTGGAGCCGCCGATCGAGGGATATACCGAGGATGATGCTTTCACCTGGTGTATTGATAGCATACAAGAGTGTCTTCCTGCCGCTGAAGAGAAAGGCGTGATGCTGGCTCTGGAGAATCACTGGGGCCTCACCCGCACTCCGGAAGGATTGCTCCATATTCATGGTGAGGTCGACTCACCCTGGTTGGGTGTCTTAATGGACACGGGTAATTTCCTGGAGGATCCCTACAACAAGCTAGAACAGATTGCTCCCTATACTCAATTCGTCCAAGCCAAAACATACTTCGGAGGTGGAGAGTGGTATACCTTGGATCTGGATTACAAACGAATCGCTGCCATACTCAAGAAGGTGAATTATTCGGGTTACATCGCTATTGAATTTGAGGGGAAAGCTCCTGCTGACGAAGGAGTTAAGAAAAGTGTGGAGATGCTTCGGGCAGCTTTCTCCTAAAAAAAAGACCCTTTATTCAGTCGAGAATAAAGAGCCAGATCATTGCATTTCAGGGTTGCTGGGTATATACAGGGCGAAAACGCTGGTGTAAATCTAAACTTTTCCGGTGGGAATTGTAGTTTCAGAACGGCAGTTTGCCCAGATCAACATTGCCACCGGAAATTATCAATCCAACTTTTTTGCCCCTAAAGACGCTTTGATGCTCCATTATCGCGGCCAGGGGCACTGCTCCCGATGGTTCTACAACAATCTTCATTCTTTCCCAAATCAAACGCATGGCCTCTATAATCGTCGATTCCGAAACAGTCAATATATCATCAACATTTTGCCGGATGATAGCCAGGGTTTTATCACCCAGGGTGGTTCTTAATCCATCAGCGATAGTATCAATGCGCTCGTTACTTTCAATTTTGCCGCTTTTAAAAGAACGCCGTGCATCATCAACCAGAGCAGGTTCGGCTCCGTATACTTTCCGATTGGGATTGTTATAGCGGGAAATCAATGCAGTGCCGCTCAGCAATCCACCGCCCCCTACCGGCGCCATTATGATGTCCAGATCAGGTTGATCCTCCAGTAATTCCTTAGCAGCGGTGGCCTGACCGGCGATGATATTGTAATTGTTGTAAGGATGTACGAAAGTAGATCCTGTTTTTTCAAGAACCTCCTTGATCATCGATTCCCTTTCTTCAATCCTCGAACCGGAAGTATAGATCGTTGCACCATAGCCTTCCACAGCCGCCCGTTTGATACCGGGTGCATT
>JAHELJ010000129.1:3014-4836 GCA_024644235.1 Lewinellaceae bacterium | reverse complement strand
TTTCACTCGAACCCTCTTATTTACCATTTTATCATTTTAAACTCTTTTCTATGAGGCAATCTAAAATTTACTTAACTATTCTGGCCACCATATTTGCGCTAAGTGCATGGGCACAAAGGACAATCACTGGTACCGTTGTTGATGACGGCGGTGAAGCCCTGATTGGTGTAAATATCGTGGTGAAGGGTACTGCCACCGGAACAACCACCGACTTCGATGGAACTTATTCCATCCAGGTTCCGGATCAAAATGCAGTACTGGAATTTACTTACATCGGTTACGCTACCAGATCTATCGCCGTAGGTGCCGATAATGTGATTGATGTGATCCTTGCACCGGATGCCGAGGTCCTGGAAGAAGTAGTAGTGAGTGCTTTGGGATTTGCTCAGAAAAAGGACGAAATGGGAGCTACGTTTTCGACTGTGAATCCCGATGACATAACTCGTTCTGGTGAAGCGATGCTGCTCAATTCCCTGGGGGCTAAGGCTTCAAACGTACAGATCTCCCGCTCTAACGGAGATCCCGGTGCAGGTACCATTATTCGGATACGAGGTGCCAACACCATATCAGGTTCAAGCGCTCCACTGATCATTCTGGATGGGGTACCCATAAGTAATTCTACAATCTACGGAGGAGGAAATGATATCACTGGCGGTCGAACGGGAGGTACGTCGCAGCAGTCAAGGCTAAATGATATCAATCCCAATGATATCGAATCGGTTCAGATCCTGAAAGGTGCTTCTGCAGCTGCGCTCTGGGGATCTCGAGCGGCCAATGGGGTAGTAGTGATCACCACCAAGAATGGCGACGCTGGAGAGCCTAAGATTAGCTTTAAATCGACATTGTCTTTCGATGAGGTACATGAGCGTTATCCCCTTCAAACAGTTTATGGACAGGGTAGAGGAGGTAACTATGGGGCGACCCGGGCAGAAGCATGGGGCGATTACATTCCTGACCGGTCGGGAGGAGCAGATGTGGTGGATCAAAGCGGTGAGCGATTTATTGCGGAGGATGGCACAGAGTATTATCCAATAGACCAGAAAAATTCCAAGGATGTATTTGTTGATTCAAACTGGGATCAGGTTTTTCAAACAGGTAGTTTTTGGCAGAATGATCTTTCGATAAGTGGTGGGAGTGATAGAGCTACTTATTTCTTTAGCTTGGGCAGACTGGATCAGGATGGCATTATCCGGAATTCAGACTATGATCGAACAAACCTTCGTCTCAATAACCGCTTTATTCTTAACGATTGGCTGAGTTTGACGACTAAAGCAGGTTATACGAATAGCAACTCGAATCGCATTCAGCAGAATTCAAATACTGCTGGGCTGTTTCTGGGACTACTACGAACTCCGCCAGACTATGATATCTCCGACTATAAGGGAACCTATATCGATGATGATGGCGCTGTTTTCCCAGATCGGCACAGAGCTTATCGCCGATATCTGGGTAACAATCCCAATCCGATCTACAACAATCCCTTATGGACCATATTCGAACAAACCTCTGAATCACAGGTCAACCGGTATATCATGTCGGCGGAGCTTAACATAACACCATTGCAATGGCTTCAATTTACTTTGAGGGGTGGAATTGATAATTATGAAGACAAAAGGGTTTATCATTTTCCTATTGGCTCAGCGGGTGATCGAAATCCGGGGATCTTCAATGAGGATATTATTGCCGAAAAACAGGTAAATTTTGCTGCTATTGGAAAGGCCAATTTCCAATTGACGCCAGATATTTCTCTCAATGCAACGGCTGGCTGGAACATCAATGACCGTCAGCGACGTACCAATACCTCTACAATCACCGGCTTCTT
>JAHELJ010000129.1:0-2914 GCA_024644235.1 Lewinellaceae bacterium | reverse complement strand
TTGGAGGCAGATTACGCGATTGTGCGAAAGGGGGCACTTGATGTCAGTATTTATGGGAACTGGAGCACGAATGACAACGAGGTAACCGATCTTAAGGGTACGGAAACAATTGACTTGACTCCGGGAGCTTCCGTCAGTTCAAGAGCAATTCAGGGATTTCCACTGGGCGTACTCTATGGTACAGGTTCACAAGTTGATGCTAACGGCAATTTTGTTTTGGATGAGAACGGATTTCCAAAGTTGACCCCGAGTCCTCTTGTTTTAGGAGATCCGAATCCGGATTGGCGAGCTGGTTTGGGAGCTAGAGCCAGCTGGAAATCGCTCTCCTTGAATATACTTTTTGAGCATTCGTATGGTGCTGATTTCTCCCCAAGGACTCAATGGGTGCTACGTCGATTTGGTACCACGAAGGAAACAGCTGGCCGACTTATACTGTCACAGGATCTGAAGAATTACGATGGTGAGGTGATCCCCGCTGGGACAACAGTGAGAGGGAATGTGGAAGACTTTGGGGGAGGTCCGGTTCTGCTCGATGAAGCCTGGTATCGAACTGGAATCGGTGGTGGATTTGGAGATAATCAAGCCTACAATTTTTCGATCGCTGATGCTACCTTGACGAGGTTAAAGGAATTATCTCTTAGCTATACGTTAAGCACACCGGGATTTCGAACCAAGACTAAATTGTCGGGAATTACCTTCACGGCTACTGGTAGAAACATTTTCCTTTGGGACGATTTAGAAGGGGTGGATCCAGAAGTGAATCAGGTAGGTGTAGACAATGGATTCGGATTGGACTACTTTACCAATCCGAGTACTCGAAGCTATCTGTTTTCGATCATTGTGAATTATTGATCATAGCCAAATTAGACTATTATGAAAATTTCCAAATATATTTTTCTACTGATCGCCGCGGCTCTGTTTACTACCGCTTGCGAGGAAGTAGTGGATGGGATCAACGACAACCCAAACAAGATTACTTCGGATGACATTGATCCACAATTGTTTCTGACCGGTGCTATGCTCGCAAATTCCGTAGCGCAGGCCGGTCACCTTAATCGTATTTCCGGAATGTGGAGTGGACAACTGACTGGCTTCACTTCTCTTTATTCAAATATTTATGGTTATTCGATTTCGACGGCTGAATCTGTCAGCACCTGGAGTCGATTTTACATTGGTACGGTCACTAATGTCCGGCATATTCGCGAGCAGCTTCCTAATGATGCGTTGATGCAAGGCATCACTAAAGTACTGGAAGCACATGCAATAGGAACGATTGCTTCATTGTGTGGAGATGTGCCGTACTCGGAGATAAACGATGACGACATTGAAGATCCCCGGTTTGACGATCAGGTATCAGTGTTCAATAGTTTGATCACTTTGCTTGAAGACGCAGTAAGTGATCTGGGAAGCGCCAGTTCCCGCATAGTTCCCTTTGACATTTATTTTGAGGGTGATGCCGGAAAATGGCGCGCTGCAGCAAACACACTGATTGCCAGATATAGAATGCATATGAGGGATTATAGTGGGGCTTATGCCGCCGCTCAGAGTGGAGTGTCTTCAGCTGGGGGCTCGATGATGTATATCCCCAGAGGTGATCCCGCTCTTGCTGAGGGCTCCCATAACTTGTTCTGGACGATTCTTGAGGGATCGAGAACCGGAGATATTGGCACGGGCAACAGTTACTTAATGCAGTTGGTGAATGATACAACACCTGTATACCGGGGAAATGCCAAAACAGATGAAACCGCACGAGCTGGTTACTACGTGATCGATGAATCCGGTGGACGTAACAACTCTGGAATCATTGAGCAGTTCGAACCACATAAGTTGGTTTCTTACGAAGAGAATTTACTGATCTTGGCAGAGGCTGGTTTTCGGACTTCCGGATTTGATACGGGACTAAGACACCTCAACGAGCTAAGAGCATATCTCAACTCCGGTGAATTCCTGAATGAAAACTTTGCCGATCAGCCCTACTTGTATGAAGCCTACGAAGCAGCAGATTTTGAAGCTGGAGGTATGGAAAATGAAGATGGCATAGCTGCCGATCGCGCGCTCCTGAGAGAAATTATAGAAGAGAGATATGTAACCGGGTTTGGTACTTTGATGCCATTTGATGATGCCCGTCGGATCAGATCAACAGATAACGACCTTTCAGTACCATTTCCCACTAATGCGGGGAGCCAGTATCCTGAACGTTTACCTTATTCTGACGATGAGCTCAATGCCAATGCAAATGCTCCGGCCGAAGACCCTGGTATATTTTCTAAAACAATGGTGAATCAGTAGCCAAATAGGAAATTCATTGTTTACGAAGGCCGGTCAATCTTGATCGGCTTTCTTTTCATACAGACCATCAAAGAGTGTTGTCCAGTTATCCTTTCCATCCGGACTGGACTCCCAATGCTGACGAACTGTCGTATCCGGGTTGGGTGTCCAGGTCACCCGGTGATAGATGGGATCACCATTTTGGTCGGTCGTCACCTCACTACTCATTATCATTGAGCCATTTTCGAAGCCGCCATTGAGTTGTAAATTCCCCCCTTGATTGTCCACCCAGGTCTGATGCCACTGATCTTGCTTGGCATCATAAAAGTTATAGGAAGTACCGGTAAATTGTCCTCCGGCCGAAATCCAGTTTTCCTGAATGATACAACTGTCCTGCATCAATACAATCACATTCGTCCCGGCTAATTTATCATTTACAAAAGCTTCCCAATCACCAAGCCAGAAATCGAATTGGCGATGCTGTTCGGTGCAGCATGGACATGGGGTGTTATTTTGCCCCGGGAGCAAGCAACTGCTGCCAACAAAGGCAATGCACAGGATAAGATTCTTCATGTTTAACAGAACGCATTGAATTGAAGATTAGATGCCCCTTTGGCCGGCTCTCAGTTCTTGAATATTGGGAAGG
>JAHELJ010000021.1 GCA_024644235.1 Lewinellaceae bacterium | reverse complement strand
AAATTCAAACAAATAGCATTAATATCGCCCTGAGAATAACGTTTGCTATGTGCTTCATATTCCCCCAGTTGTCAGATGGATGACAACAACTGATTTGCAAATTTCCAAAGAGCGGGTATATCTTGATGAGTGCCACCAGATTATGCTCTAAATTATGACACCTCGTCAAGGTATTGTTCGTCTATCAATAAGTTTATTTTCAAAACAATTCATATCAAATAACTAAAGCATGAAAAGTCTCGTCAATTTATTCTACGTAGGTCTGGCCTTTATGGTCACGTCAAGTCTTATGGCACAGGGTCTCAGCAAAGCTGATCGTTCTGCCGCTATTGCCTCGCTAAAAGCTACGCAAAAGGAACTCGTAAACACGGTAAAAGGATTGTCTGATGCTCAGCTCAATTACAAGCCAGACTCAGATACCTGGTCAGTGGCAGAATGTATTGAGCACCTTGCCATTTCAGAAAAAGCGCTGATGGGAGCAGTGGATATGGCTAAGCAGACTCCTGCAGACCCGTCACAGCGCGGTTCTTTAGCAATGAGCGATCAGGAGGTGATAGGTATGATCTCCGACCGGTCTATGAAGATCAAAACGAGGCCCGATCTGGAACCCAAAAATAGTTTTGGCTCCATGGATGGTTCTCTCTCAGCTTTCAAGGACCAGCGAAAGGCAAACATGAAGTATGTCAAGAAGACCGATGATGATCTAAGGCATCATTATTTTGATTTCCCATTTGGAAAAGTGGATGCCCTTCAGGTGATTCTATTCATGTCGGGACACACCACCCGCCATACCGATCAGATCAAGGAGTTGATTGCACACGCATCGTTTCCTAATGCCTAAAAAAGTGAGAGATAAAAGGGGGGATCATATTGATCCCCTTCTTTCTCTTAATCGCATATCACAAGGGGGAGATAGTCCGCTTCTTTACTCTCTTTCACCGCATCCATCAATTGCCTCAGCAGCACAAGACTTACTAGGTCATTGTCTTCGATCGAGTCATTTAGTTGCATGAGAATTTCCCGCTTTCGAAACTGACCTGTAGCTACAACATCACCCTCTGAATTGGTAAATACTATGGATTTTCTATAGCCGTATTTTCTACTACGGTGAAATTCACCATTCTGCGTATACAAGGATTTTCCTCCTTTGTTTGAACGAAGTACCACATCACCGTTATGATCCGTGATGGTATAATATCCCTTTCGCTCTTTTATCTGATAATTAGAATCGTTCCATTTAAACTGACTGACTCTGCTTTTGGTTTCTTTATCCCGGTGCTTAAAAGGAGCCATTTCAATTTCACCTGTCTCACTGTTTGCCAATGTTACAACCGTATTTGGTTTCCAGTTCCAGGATTTAATTTTTCCACTCTGGAAGACCTGAGCTGGCAGAGTCAGGGTACAAGATGCCAGCAAAAAAGTAATCAGACTTTTCATAACAGATTGATTAGATCGAAGAAAGCTCTTCGTGGTAAGTTAACTACCAAGTCGTTAATACCAGGTTATGGAAAGCTTAAGGGTCTTTTAATTAACGGGTGGTCTTGAAAGTCTTGACGGATTTACGAATCATACCTTCCAGAACACTCATGTCTACCTGGTCAAGTTTCTTGATGTAGAGGCATGATTTACCTGTAGTGTGTTTTCCCAGTTTGATTAGTTCTGCCTCAAATTTTCCCAAGCCTCCCATGATGTAGATGGTCATGCTCTGCTTACGCGGTGAAAATCCGGTGACGAACCAATCTCCTTCTCTCCCACTCTCGTAGCGATAGTGATAGCTACCAAAACCTACAATACTGTCTCCCCACATCTTTGGTGGTTCCTTCGTGATGTTTTGCATTAGGGTCAGCAGTGTTTTCGAATCCGACTTTCGTTGAGGGTTCTCGAGGCCTTCAATGAAGTCGGCTACATTGGCATTATTCGGAACGGTCTTCATAGATTCGGATTTCTCTAATTATTCCTATAAAAAGTACCTATAATTGTCTTTGTCAGGGTGACAATCCGACAATTTAGATGGATACATTCAAAATCTTGATAAACGAACATCAAATTGATCTTAGTGAAGATGATTTGACGAAGTCTTCCCTCTCCAATTCTGCTGATTCCAACGAGCATAGGATTAAAGCAGACGAACCAAGAGTTCTAAACTCTGAGCCATTAAAGAAACGATTCTTGATAGCCTATCGAGGTCAGATCTATAGGGTCAAGATACAAGACAAAAATGATCTGCTAATCGATCAAATGGGTTACACTCAGACACAGGGAACTAAATCAGAGCATATCAAGGCTCCTATGCCGGGATTGGTTCTGGAAATCAAGGTCAAATCAGGAGATCAGGTACAGCAAGGGGACTCGCTGATCGTTTTGGAAGCCATGAAAATGGAAAATGTGCTCAAAGCTCATCATGATGGTGCTGTACGTGTCGTCAATGTGGAAAAGGGCCAGGCAGTAGACAAAGGACAGGTCCTAATAGAGATCGAATAAGATGATGGTAATCAAAAAAATACTGATAGCTAACCGGGGAGAAATAGCCTTACGCATTATGCACACTGCCCGCAGAATGAATATCAGTACTGTTGCTGTTTATTCGGAGGCAGATCAACTATCCCCGCACGTAAGATTTGCCGATGAAGCCATATTTATTGGTGCATCCATATCGAGTGAGTCCTATCTCAATATGGACAAGATCATTGCAGCAGCAGTAAAGTCTGGAGCCGATGCCATTCATCCGGGCTATGGTTTCCTCAGTGAGAATCCGCTCTTTGCAGCTCGAGTAAACGAAAGTGGCATTACCTTCATCGGACCCAGTGCGGAATCAATCCGAACCATGGGTAATAAGATCTCAGCCAAAGAAGCAGCAGCTAATTTTGATGTGCCGCTGGTACCGGGTACTCAGGCCGCCATTAAAGATCTGGATCACGCCAAGAAGGTAGCTGCTGAAATCGGGTATCCCGTTTTGATCAAGGCAGCTGCCGGAGGTGGTGGCAAGGGTATGAGAGTGGTGAACAAAGAATCCAATTTGGAGGAACAAATGTCCAGGGCTACCAGTGAAGCAACTTCTGCATTTGGAGATGGAGCTGTTTTTATTGAGAAGTATGTTTCGAAGCCCAGGCATATCGAAATTCAGATACTGGCGGACCAACATGGTAATGCAGTTCATCTATTCGAAAGGGAATGTAGTATTCAACGCCGTCATCAAAAGGTTATCGAAGAAGCGCCCTCGGTTTTGATTGATTCTTCTCTTAGGGAGAAGATGGGCAAAGCGGCAATCGATGTCGCAAAAGCATGCAATTATGTAGGTGCCGGCACTGTCGAATTCCTTCTTGATGCGGAACGAGAATTCTACTTCCTAGAGATGAACACTCGTCTTCAGGTAGAGCATCCGGTCACGGAATGCATTACCGGGATTGATCTGGTAGAACAACAGATACGTATTGCCCGAGGCGAACCGCTAAACATTTCTCAAGCCGAGCTTCAGATCTATGGACATGCCATAGAACTCAGGGTCTATGCAGAAGATCCAGGAAATGAATTTGCACCTAGTATCGGTATTCTCAATAAATATCAACCTCCCACAGGCATAGGTATACGTTATGATGATGGCTTTGAAGAGGGCATGCAAATACCTATCTACTACGATCCCATGCTAGGCAAGCTGGTAGTTCATGCAGCTGATCGTGAATCGGCGATTCGACGAATGCTGAGAGCGATTGATGGTTTTTTGGTTGATGGGATTTCCACTACTTTGTCATTCGGCCGTTTCGTCTTGAATCACCCAGCCTTTCAAAAAGGAGATTATGACACAAACTTTGTTTCGGATGAATTTTCATCTGAGAAGCTTGATGCGGAATTCGAACCCGACCGGAGGGAGGTAGCTCAGCTCGCCCTTGAGCTATACTTAAAGGACAAAAGGCAAATCAAACTTCCCCTTGCTGATTCTTCAATCTGGAAGCATTCCAGAAGACAATGGAGATAGTTCAACATATTGAGCAAACTCTGATCCAGGTAAATACATGAATACACTAAAAAAATACTGATGTCCGATAAGCGCAAAGACCTTGAAAGCAAGATTTCCATGGCACATCTTGGTGGAGGCAAGGACCGCATTGAGAAGCAACATGCCAAGGGCAAGCTCACTGCACGAGAGCGCATTGAGTTGTTACTGGACAACGGGTCTTTTGAAGAAATGGGTATTCTTGTTACCCACCGAACAACCGATTTTGGGTTGGAGCAAACAAAGTTCTATGGTGATGGGGTGGTCACTGGGTATGGCACGATCGGAGGCAGGATGGTATATGTCTTTGCGCAGGACTTTACGGTATTTGGGGGATCGCTCTCTGAGACTCATGCCGAAAAGATTTGCAAGGTGATGGATCTGGCCATGAAAACCGGCGCTCCGATCATTGGCCTCAATGATAGCGGAGGAGCCCGTATCCAGGAAGGAGTGAGATCGCTGGGTGGCTATGCCGACATTTTCTTTCGCAATGTCATGGCTTCCGGCGTAATACCGCAGATCTCGGCCATAATGGGACCCTGTGCCGGAGGGGCTGTCTACTCTCCCGCGATGACTGACTTCACCATTATGGTTGAAGACACCAGTTATATGTTTGTCACCGGCCCTAATGTGGTGAAAACGGTGACCAACGAAGAAGTCTCAGCGGAAGATCTCGGTGGTGCTTCGGCTCATTCCACCAAGTCAGGAGTCACCCATCTCACGGCTGCCAATGATGCCGATTGTATTGAAAAGGTCAGAAGCTTACTAAGCTATCTCCCACAAAACTGTGAGGATCCACCTTTGTCCAAACCTTACGAATTAGGTGAAGAGGTCCGGGAGGATCTGGAGTCCATTGTGCCGGAAAGCTCTTCACAGCCCTACGACATGCGAGAAGTAATCAATTGCATCGTCGATGAAGACACCTTTTTAGAGATACAGCCGGGTTACGCCGAAAACATAGTCGTGGGGTTTGCAAGGCTGGCTGGAAAAAGTCTTGGTATTGTCGCCAATCAACCAATGCATTTAGCCGGCTGCCTGGACGTGAATAGCTCGAGAAAAGGCGCCCGTTTTACCAGAACCTGTGACTGCTTCAACATTCCCCTTCTTGTACTGGTCGATGTTCCAGGCTTTCTCCCAGGGACCGATCAGGAATGGAATGGGATTATCCTCAACGGGGCTAAATTGCTCTATGCTTTGAGTGAAGCAACCGTGCCGCGGGTATCGCTTATCACGAGAAAAGCTTATGGCGGGGCTTATGACGTAATGAATTCAAAACACATCGGCGCCGACATCAACTATGCGTGGCCTACTGCTGAGATTGCCGTCATGGGGGCAAAAGGTGCCAGTGAAATCATTTTCCGAAAGGAACTGAATGAGGCAGACGATCCCGAGCAAGTGCTGACGCAAAAGGAAAAAGAATATGCCGACAAATTTGCCAATCCTTATAGTGCCGCCAGCAGGGGCTTTATTGACGAAGTAATCTATCCCCGTGAATCACGGAGAAAACTGATCAAGGCCTTCGCGATGTTGGAAAACAAGGTTGTCAACTTGCCCCGGAAGAAGCACGGCAATATCCCCCTGTAGCACCTGCTGTAGGGCCTGAGAAGTATTAACCTACACTATTTGGTCAAGCTGTTGGTTCCCATCCGGGCTCGTAGTCCCTTCCCCACATACTTGCAGCCTCCTTGTCACCTTTGATATGACCATTTGAAGGATCGATATTCAATACCCGGCCGTATTTCTGAGCAATATTTCCAAGATGTGGAAGCAGGTTGCTTTTATAACCGTCATCAATCGGTGCTGTCAACTCCTCTCCTTTCCGAATGCCATTGCAGAAATTCAACATGTGCAAAGTGGTGAGTCCACCAGCGCCAACTAAATCCATCGTGCCTGAATCGACTTCCTCCTTCATCTCCTTGATTACGTTGCCATCCATGTCATATGCAATAAATCCTCCTCGATCCATCATGATGGTTCCTTCGGTACCATGGATGGTTGCTCCCCTGCCCCGGTCAAAGAATTGATGACCATTGCAACTTCGCCCTTCCCAGGTAATGCTCTTTCCTCCCTCAAAATCAAAGGTGGCTATCTGCGTATCGTAAAACTCCCAATCGTCATCGAAATGATATCTACCTCCGGCTGAAGTCACCCGGATCGGGTAATCAACGCCTAGAGCCCAACGGCAAACGTCGATCTCATGAGTACCATTGTTATTGATCTCACCAGTTCCCCAATTCCAAAACCAGTGCCAGTGATAATGCACATAATTATCCTTGAAATCACTTCTGGGGGCGGGTCCCTGCCAAAGCTCCCAGTCCAGCCATTCTGGCACCTCCACTTTTTTGCCTCGGCCGATACTTTTACGATTGTTTGCATACCAGGCTTTGCCATAGTAAACATCTCCGATCAGACCATCTCTTATATCTGCCACGGCCTGAATGGAAGCCACTCCTGACCGCTGTTGGTTGCCCATTTGGACGACCCGGTCATACTTCTTCTGAACTTCGATCAGCAACTCGCCCTCGGCCGGATTATGGCAGCATGGTTTTTCCACATAAACGTGTTTTCCCGCCTTGGCTGCTGCAATTGCCATCGGGGCATGCCAGTGGTCGGGAGTAGCTATCACTACCGCATCCACATCACTACTATCAAGTACGTCCCGATAGTCTTTATATCCCATGGGCTTGCTGCCAGTTTTTTCGCCAATACCAGCAACATGTTTATCTACCACCCGTGAATCGACATCGCACACAGCTGTGATCCCTGTATTCTTCACTCCCAGCACGGATCTGGCCACACCACCACCCCTGCTATTCATTCCGATCACAGCAAAATTTATGCGATCATTGGCGCCGACAATTCGGCCATAGCTGAGGGCAGAAGCACCAACAGTCAAGCCGGTGGTTGCCAGGGCAGTCCGTTTGACGAAACTACGCCTTGTCTGATTTTGTTTCATCGCTTTATTGATTTAGAACTCTCTAATTTTAATGTTTTTAAAATGTACCGTATTGCCATGATCCTGTAAAAGGATGTGTCCGGCTGGTACTTCTCCAAAGTTTGGCCAGTCCTTGTACTTACTTTTTTCAACAAGTGCCCGATAAATCTGCGAACCACGTTTGAATTCTACCACTTTCACTTCGTTTAGCCAATGCTCCACGTAACTTCCTTTTACAACGATGCGAGCCCGATTCCAGTTCTCTTTGGAAAACCTCTTTCCACTTCTATCCTCAGATAAATTGTATGCTGGTATGAGATCGTATAAAGAACCAACCGTGCGGTTGCCTCCCACTCCCATTTTTGCATCCGGGTGTTCGCCGTCATCAAGGATCTGAAATTCCAGGCCGATAGCAGATCCTTCCCCCTTATTCAACTCGGGGTCGACAAAGTATTTGATACCCGAATTCGCTCCGGGAGTGATCTTGAAATCAACAATCAGCTCAAAATCGGAATATGTGTCTAATGTGATGATGTCTCCTCCATTCCGGGATTCGGCTCCTCCTGATTCCAGAACAGTCAGCACTCCATCATTCATCACCCACCCTGCAGTTGGGAAGTGATCGAGCTTTGCTCCCCTCCATCCCTGGTGTGTTTTACCATCCCAAAGCATGCGCCAACCCTGCCTCTTTTCGATCTCAGATAAGTGGTTGGTATAATTGATCTCAGCAATATCCGGATCCCTGTTTTTACGATACTTTTCCGCGTCCTCACTAATTATCTTTAGATTTTTCCACATAGCCTGAAGACCTGCCTGTTCTTCATTACGGATTGAGTGTACCTGCAACCCAATAAATCCTTCCGAAGTAAGATCATCTACCAAATCAGCGCATTGCACTCCATTCACCCAGGTGCGGATGTGCGGGCCTATAGCTTCAATTCGAATGTGGTTCCAATCCCCTACTTTGAAAGCATGGGCTGCCACATGGTTCCTCGTCAAAGGATACAGCCATCCCCGTCTGGCTTCTTCATAAATACCGGCTGTCCAGCGCCGGTCTGAAGGATCGAGTTCAACCTGATAACCGTGAACCCTTCCATTCATGTACTCGGGCTTACTTTCACTTCTGATCTGAATTCCCGAGTTCAGCCCGTAGTCGATTTTTGCTTCAAGCTCTAGAATAAAATCGCCATAGGTGCCGTCAGTACAGAGAAAAGTATTGGGCGTACCCATAATCGCCGTGCCCACAATCACCCCATCTATCACCTGGTATTCGGCAGTGCCGTTCTTAATGTTCCATCCGGTCAGATCGGAGCCATTAAATGGATATTCCCAGGGGACGTCATCCTGGGCGAAGATTTGTAGAGATAGTGAGGCAAGGAAAATGAAAAGTATAAATCTGGCTTGACTCATGTGTATTCTTTTAGAATTGAAAGATGGATAAGTCGACAACTTAATCTGAAGCGTACTATACTAAATATAGCTTTCACTGCATGACCTTAGATTAAGAGTACGCTGCCTCTAAGGCAGCGTACTCTTTTGATTTCTTACACTGATCCTGTCTTAATTATATCCAGGATTCTGCGGATATCCACCCCGGGTGCGATCAATCTGATCTTGCGGGATTGGCCGTACCACATGAAAATCCTGAATATTGGGGCCGGCAACCGGATTATGCAGCCTTACACGCTCCACCAGCTTGTTGGTTCGGGTTAAATCCATCCAGCGATGTCCCTCACCAATCAATTCACGTGCTCTTTCATCCAGTATGAAATCAATGTCAACATCCGACGAACTGATTTCATTGGCAGCTTCCTGGCCATCCCAGGCTCCTCTTCTCCTGATCACGTTGATATCATCAGCGGCACCCTGCATGTTACCCTGCTGCAGGCGTGCTTCAGCCCTTAGCAGATAAGCTTCGCCAAGCCGCATATAAACATAGTCTCTTTGTCCCTGGGTTTTCTGCCGGTCTGGTCTGGTGTCGTCAATCCACTTATTCATTGAGGGGAAAATTCTTAAGTGCGTTACACATTCGAAGCAATACTCATTACGCTTTGTGTACACCGTGTAACGGGTTCGAGCAATCCGCTCATCTGGCCATAGTTCATCCCGCTGGGGTCCTGGAATAAATAATGCGGTGTCACCAACGGTAAACTTCGGTTGCCCGACCAATGATGCATTTACATAGCCTGCATTTGCTTCCTCCTGAGTCCAGATCGGGATCGTACCAGGGTTGTTTGATATCCAAGCGTGCTTATATGATTTATCATAACGCGAATCAACGTCCCTATCCCATAAAGAAAGTAAGAAATCAGTGGGTCGAAATCGTTTCCAGGGCCTTCCATTAGCAATATCACGGGTCATTCCAGGTCTAACATCGTACTCGAAAAGAAAATATAGATGCCCGCGGTGTCCTTCCGGATCAATTCCTTCATCGACTTGAGATTTGCTGTTTTGGATCGTCCACACGATCTCCGAATTCTGCTCATTACCGATCACCCAGAGATCGGCAAACTCGTCGACAAGGGCAAAGCCGTAATTATTGATAACGTTACTAAATAAGGACTCTGCTCTGGATGCATCATTGCCTTCGGCATACGACTTCCAGGAACGCCGGAGAAGTACCTTACCTAACAAAAACTCAGCAGCAGGCTTCGTTGCCCGGCCGAAATCAGATTGCTCTTCCGGAAGGTTGCTGATAGCAAATTCCAAATCAGGGATGATCGCCTGATTGTATATCTCGGCTACTGATGTCCGGTTGGCATCAACCTCTACGCCTTCCGTTTCCTCCAAGGTCAAATGCACATCACCATAGTGTGAAGTAAGCATATAGTAAAACATGGCTCTCAGGAATCGTGCTTCGGCAAATCTTACATTTTTCACACTCTCTGACAGTCCCTCGAGATCCTGACCTCTATTTAGTACGGCGTTAGCTTGATTGATCCCCTGATAAAAATCTCTCCATGCTGCATTGACGAAATTCTGTTGAGGATTGAGATCCCCATCGTATCGATTAAAAGTCTTATGGCTTCCATCCGCTCCTTCGGTGTAAGTATCCGTCCCGAAAACCGACATTGTGAATCCACGCTCAGGTCCAAAGAAAGGTTTATTCCACCAATAGGTGGCTTTTACCGCATCTTCAAATCCCTGAGCTGTAGTATAGTAGGAGGCAGCCGACACATCCGAGATGAGATCTTCTTCCAGGAACTCATTGCAGGATTGTGTGCCCAGCGCCACCAATAGAATTGTTAGAAAATATATTTTGTTTTTCATGATTACCTCTTTTTTAGAACTGTGCCTTAATGCCAAATAAAATCAGACGGGTAGACGGTGTCGTCCCTGATCCAAGAGAAGGCAAATCATCCGTGTCCGGATCATCTACTTCCGGATCAAACGTATCGTACTTGGCAGCAAACCACAGGTTTTGGCCTGATACATATACTCGCAGACCCGACAGTCCAATGTCATTCAGGAAAGTAGAAGGGAAATTATATCCCAGATTTACATTCCGAAGCTTGACATAGCTTCCATCGAAATAACCCATTGTAGTATTGTTCCGGGGTCGCTCCTGATTCTGATTGGGTCGGGGATAACGGCCATCCTGATTGTCAATGGTCCAATAATCCACATTGAGATTGTTATACCGGAAAAACAAGGAGTTGTTTCCAACATGGAAATTGGAGTACACAGTCTGTCCTTGTCTGTAGTAAAAGAAAGCGCTTAGATCAAAATTCTTGTATCGGAAATTTGTGGTTATTCCTCCATAATAATCCGGAACATCTGTGCCTATGATCTTTCGGTCGTCTCCAGATATCACTCCATCACCATCCAAATCTTGCAACTTGATTTCGCCCGGAACTTTGGCTTCAGCTGATTGTGCAAGATCGGCTTCGTTTGTTCCATAGATGCCGATATTTACGAAATCGTACCAAACCCTAATAGGTTCGCCAATAAACCAACGGTTTCCAACGTCATCGATGGGATTGCCATTTTCGTCTTGCAACGCGAGGGCCGTGATCTCTTCCTTGTATCCGGCGATGTTCCAGTCGATCGACCATCCAAAGTCAGGTTTGTCGACAATGGTAGCACTCATTCCCAATTCTACACCGGAGGTCCGAGTGGAACCGATGTTTTGTAAGATGCTACCGTATCCAGATGTTGGTGGTAGTTGCCTTTCGAGAAGAATATCATCGGTATTGGTGCGGTACCAATCCAACGAACCGGAGACTCTACCGTTGATGATGTCGAAATCAATCCCCACATCAATAGTTTTAGAGACTTCCCAGTTTAAGTCTGCATTCGGGATCTCATTAAGACCAAATCCAAAGGCATTGTCCCCTCCAAACGAATAGACTCTTCTTTCCAATCGACCGGCGGTCTGGTAGGGAGCAACAGATGTATTACCTACCTCTCCGTAGGACGCTCTCAATTTCAAGCTGTTTAGCCAGGAAACATCAGAGAATAAGTCCTCTCCGACCTGCCAACCCACTGAGAGACCGGGGAAATAATTCCATTTGTCCGTAAGTCGTGATGAACCATCGGCCCGTAAAGTGGCCTGGATCATGTATTTACCATTAATCTCGTAATTAACCCTTCCCATAAACGACGCGAGATTCCATTCCGTCAGGCGGGAAGCAATATTTCCCTTGACCGAAGCTGTCCCCAGATTGTAGAACAGCTGCGATTCGTAGGGCAGGTTAGCAGCTGCTGTGTAGTGGCGCTCCTGCCGGAAAGATTGAATACTTTGTAGCAGGGTTACACCCAGATTGCTGTTGCCTATTGGACGGTTGTAGGTCAAAAGATTCTCAAGGGTATATCCGACATCGGTGCGGTTATCGATTTCCGCATCAGCGGGTCCGCCCCGGTTGTCATTAGTAAGGCTACCCCGGAACTCACCTCGTTGCCAGAATCTAATATCAGGACCAAAAGTGGAGGTAAATCTCAGGCCCTCAGCAAGATTAATCTGCAGATAAAATGGCGAGAAAATCCGGGTCACCTTGCGCTCATCCACAAAGGCGTCGGGTAAAATCTCATTGAGGGGATTGGTTCGAATCCCATCATTGGTTGGCAAGAACCGTGGGGTTACACCATCCTCCTGATAAGGGATTCCCAGAGGAACATTTGCCAAGGCCTCTCCCATCGTTGCACTCGATCCCCAATTCTGTACAGAATTGGAAAGTGTAAAGGAGACACCAGCCTTGAACACTTTGCTGATCTCATGGTCTAGATTCAAGCGACCGGAGACTCGGCGATAATCCATGTTGTCAATGATGCCCTCTTCGTCGTAATACCCCAGTGACAGGTTAAATTGTGTCCTGGCAGAGCCACCTCTGATCCCCAATTGATGGTTGGTCTGCCATCCATTGTTCAAGACCAGATCTAACCAATCTACCGCACCATCTTGCATGGCCTGCTGGTGGATCACATCAAATATGTCCTCGTCGGCAGGGATGGCTCCATCAAATCCATTCCGGAATGCCTCTCTTCGGCCGGCGGCCCATTGCTCTCCATTCATCATCTCCACGTTCGTGATGGCACTCGTGGTACCAAAATATCCGTCATAAGAGACTACGGTTTCACCCTCGGTTCCTCTCTTGGTGGTGATGATGACTACTCCATTAGCACCCCTCGATCCATAAATGGCAGTAGCAGCAGCATCCTTGAGCACCTCCATCGACTGAATATCTTGAGGATTCAGGTCATTAATGGCATCCGTACCACTTGTTTGGGGTATTCCATCAATTACAAAGAGCGGATCATTTGAAGCTGATATAGATCGTCTTCCTCTGATCCGGATCGTTGGAGCTTGCCCAGGTCTACCTCCTGTACTAAGCACATCCACGCCAGCCACCTGACCTTGCATAGCTCGTACACCGGAGGACACCGGTATCTTGCTAATTTTCTCTTGGTCAATGGTAGCGATGGCTCCGGTAACATCTCTTTTCTTCTGAATACCATAACCAACCACAATCACTTCTTCAAGTAGTTCTGATGCCGTAGCCAGTTGCATATTGATTGTGCTCTGACCAGCCACAACAATTTCCTGCGCTGCATATCCAGTATAGGAAAATATTAAAGTAGCGTCATCCTCGACCTCTATGGAGTAATTTCCATTAAAGTCGGTGGTCGTACCACGATTGGTACCTTTTTCAACGATAGTAGCGCCAATCAGTGGCTCTCCATCGGTGTCCGTCACGGTTCCCGATACTACGATCGCTTCGTGACCGACTGGCAACGGTGAAATAGGCACAGTTGCCATCAACTCACCCAGGGAGAATAATCCTATGGCAAGTAGAGTCATCAGTAAATTCGGTTTCATAATGTTTTTGTTTTCATTGAAATAATTAGTCAGCTTATCCAAGAATTACAGTGACCATCTTCGGCAGTTCATGCCGGCTGGTCAGGAAGAAAACAGTCCTAAGAATCTTCGTCCAGAAATTGGGGAAACCGGACCATTTAGCAATTGTGGTGGAATATCAATCTCATAGGCAGTAGATTAGTGATTATTAGATACAACTTTCCTGATTTCCCTCTTTTGAAAGATATTAAAAAATTAATTCCATTCAAGTAATCTCTACACTTTGATTACTCAACCGGAATACATGTATGGCCTCATCAAACAGCTAGAAGTTTTGTTATCAATTCATTAATTGTGTAATTCAAATACTTTTCATCGATGATGTTACCCGCTTTGCGATTTCGCATCTCAAACTACTCACAATCGGAGTCTAATACAGGTCCTCGGCAATATCTTATTCCATTCTAAGGTCCATCATGATCTCAATGGTGTCGCTATGGACTGCCTTTCCACTGTGGAGCCGGTCATCACCGGCTATATTGAAATCATGTCGATTGATCTTTCCCGAAGCTTTAAAACCACAGATTGACTTTTCACCTGGGTATGCGTATCCATTAAATAGAACTTCAAACGATATCGATTTGTCTACTCCGTTCATGTTAAATATTCCATCAAGTGTGTACTTTCCTGCAGACTCAAGAGTAATGCGCCGACTTTCAAAAGAAACGACCGGGTAGTTCTCTGAATCGATATAGGGGGCCTTACTAGCAGTCTGCGCCATCTTCATATTGGGCATTCTTATAGAAGCTGGATCGGCCTCGGCGTAAACAACGGCATCGGAGAAGTCGGCACTATCGGAATACATCACGACCTGAAAATCCTCAAACCACCCAATCAGGTCGACGATCTCCCAGTGTCCGGTTTGGAAAGAAATCGAAGAATGGTCTTTGTCCGAAAGATATCTGGTCAATGGTAAATTTTCGTGCTTCGGTTGGATTGAGTGCCCTTCCTGGACCACCTCTTCAAGGTCCTTTGCAATGACATTCGCGACGGAGAAATTTGTGCCAGCTTGGTGATCCTTGCCACCACATCCCACCATTATCGGTATACATATCATACTGACTTGAAGCATCAACCGGGGCTCCATACTTAAAAATGCACTTTTCTGATTGAATAGTCACCCCCCACAACAGGAATCATATTTCTATATGATATTGATCATGGCAGGCATGCTTCTACCAATTTATCCTTGCCTAGGTCTCAAACAGCATTTTAGCGCTTTTGGCGAGCTATGCTGGACCCTTGAGGAGTTTTTGAACTGCTCAAACAAAGATCTAGCTATGAGAAGGGCAGCGTCGTCGCAATTCGGTGATGCTGCCTTATCGCATCGAGGAATGGTCTCTCAATACCAAGCATCTGGGTAATCCTCTATATTTATAGCAAAGATTGTTTCATATCGTGCATACAGATAAACCAACCATGATCCCTGAGAATGCACACAAAGACATTCCGGGCAACCCATCAACGGCAAAAAGCAGTAAAGTCAAACTTAACGACCTCTCGAATGGCAAACCGCTCAGAGTCTTGAGTGAAGAAGATTGGGCTTTTTGGACGCATAACGGATACGTGGTTGTCAAAAACGCTGTCCCCAAAGATCAGGCGGGAGCTACCGCATCCTTCTTATGGGAATTTGAAGAAAAAGATCCCAATGATCCGGACACCTGGTATACCGAACCCCGGGCTGAGATGCAAATGAAAGAACTGATTGGAACTGGGATGGTTGAAGTTTACAACCACCAACACCTCTGGAATAACCGCCAGCATCCAAGGATATACGATGCTTTTGTTGACATTTGGGGAACCGAAAAACTTTGGGTAACGATCGACCGCGCAAATCTCAACTTTCCTATACGGCCGGGCCATAAATACAAAGGCTTCATCCACTGGGACTACGATCCTGATACCAAACCACAAAATGTACAAGGGGTATTGGCTTTGGCAGACCAAACAGACGAGAATATGGGCGGTTTCCAATGCATCCCTGAGCTATTTCGCAGCTATGATACCTGGAAACTTACCCAGTCAGAAGACCGGGACAAATTTCAACCAGACATAAGCACTTTTGAAGATCAAATAGTAAAGGTTCCTCTTGAAGCCGGCGATTTATTGATCTTTCATAGTTGTCAACCCCATGGCATTCGACCAAATCGCTCGAAGGATAAAGTACGCATCGCCCAATACATATCGATGATGCCGGCAGACGAAGAAAATGAGCCTTTGCGAGAGTGGCGTATCCGGTCCTGGCGCGAGCGCATTTCTCCTGAAGGCTACGCTTTTCCCGGTGACCCCCGAAAATGGGAACAAACCAAATATGGGACAGCGCAATTGACGGAGTTGGGTGAAAAACTGCTTGGTTTAAGAAAATGGTGAAAATAGCGGTGTACCATTGATGGAAGACTCCAGAAGTTCTTCAAAAAATGCAATCGGGGCCAAGATCATTTCTCTGGTCAATCAGGAAGAACTGATCCCATCAACCCGCAAGAATCAACTCGCCCATCTCGCGGCGGAAATTTCAAAACAAATAAAAGAAGCTGGGTTTGTGAAGGTGATCTTTATATGCACCCACAATTCGCGGAGAAGTCAGCTGGCAGAAATCTGGCTCCACATAGCTTGCGAATATTTTGGAGTTGAAGACATCCATACTTTCTCAGGAGGTACCGAAGCAACTTCATTTAATCCAAGGATGGTTGATGCCGTCAGACGTTTTGGATTTCAACTGGATACATCGAATCTGAGTGACAACCCAGTGTATTTTTTCCAAAGTGCATCTCGGACAGAATCCAAAAAAATGTTTTCGAAACGGTATAACCATGACTTTAATCCTCAACATGACTACATCGCTGTCATGGTTTGTTCGGAGGCAGATGAGGATTGTCCTGTGGTGATTGGAGCTGTAGCGCGGTTCGCTGTTCCTTATGAAGATCCAAAGGCCTTTGATGGAAGTCCTGGGGAGCAGATAGCTTATGACAATAAAGTGGAGGAGATTGGAAGAGAAATGCTCTATCTAGCCAAAATGATCAAGGCTGATCTGGACTAGTCCACCTCAATCTGCCAAATGATTTCCGCCTCCACCACCGCCACTGAGATCGGCAAGTAACTCTGTCGCTTTGTCTGCGTAGAATCCTGAGCTCTTTGCAAGCTCAGTCAAAGTGGAAATTGCCAATGCCCGATCATTTGCCCGGAGGTAGAGGAGACTCAAATACCAGTCAACTGCAGTGCTGTATTGTCCTGCGTTCGCCCGCAAATTTTCTAATTGTCTCTCGGCTTCAACATACTGCTCTGAGCCCATTAATGACATAGCTTCATAGAATCTGGCAGCCAGATCATCAGGATTCTGCTGACTGTATTGACCAAAGTGACCCGCAGCCTGCTGGTAGTCAGCCGATCGATAGGCCTCCAATCCTGATTGTAACGTCTGATCCAGAGCTTCATTCCTCACAGATATGTTTTCACTGGGGATTTCAAAATAGGCCTGGTATAGATCGACCTCCCCTTGCCCCCTGAAAAAATAAATAGCTAGTGTCACACCCAGAATTAAAGAAGCCGCCAGCGCTATACGCTGTACCGAAAATAATCTTCGCACCTTGGCCCCACCTTCATTTTTCTCCGATTCAATAACCGATTGGAGTTCTTTCCGAAAACCTTCCGTGTCCGCCTTCAGAGCAGTTGGAAGATCTCTTAGTATCTGGAATTGAGCAGCAAATTCAGGCTCAACCGACAGTCTTTCTTCGACGGCTGCACGTTCTTCCGGTGATAGCTGACCTTCCAGGTACGATTCAATCAATTCAATATCGTGTTCTCTGACCATGTTAATTCATTTCTTTGAACAAAGCATCGGTGGTTATAGCTTCGATCAATTGCTTCTGGCATACAAATTTTTTCTTTTTAGAATAAGCTTCAGCAAAGCCCATGACCTGAGCTATTTCACGCAGCGACTTACCCTCGAAAAACATGCTTAATACCTTCTGACAGTCATCACCCAGCTGCTTGAAGTGCTTTCGCATCAGTTCTCTTTTTTCAAACTGGATCAAGTCTTGATGCAAATCTTCTTCGGCTGGTTGCTCAAAACCAGGTTCCAGGGATAGAGTAGTTTTTCCCCGTCTTTTGCGAAGTTGCATCAACCATTTGTTGCGACAGACAGCATAAAGGAATGTCTTCAAGGTGCTCTTCCATTCGAAACCAGGATCTATTGCTTTCTCGTAAAGTACAACCATCCCTTCCTGAAAGATATCGAGCGCATCATCGGTAGAACCAGAATTCTTGGTCACCAGATCAACAATCATTGGATGATATTCCCGATAAAGATGCCTCATAATACCTCGATTACGACTTTTCAGTCCTTCGATTAGCTCTTGTTCGGTGTAGTGTTTGTCCATCTGGTCAGATACAACCCGAATGTACAAATTCTCACCTTTTACTCTTTATTGCAATCAGCTTGAAAAGGTTACCCTAAAAGACAATCGGGGACTTGAAAAATTTCAAATCCCCGATCTGGTTATTGGTTTGTTGATGGTTATCTCATGGGTTGATATTGCATCTTTTGCGTCGTTTGACCGGACTTGCTTCGAAGCACCAGATGATAAATACCTGCAGCGCCCAGATCAGATCCCGGAATTCGGATCGCATGCTCACCGGCTTGAAGAAATTCATCCATTTCGTATACAACTTGACCTTTAATATTGAAAACGCTAAGATGTATCATCTCGGCATGCTCCATGGTGATTGGAACAGTGGTAAATACAGCAAAAGGATTGGGATAATTCACACCAAGATCGAAATCAAGAGCAGCCTGATCTTCTACCGGAGTAAGGGATCCAACGGTCACGTTACCCGCTTCCACGTTGACAGTCTCGATTCTCAACGACGCGTCAGTAATCAATATCTCAACAGGATCACTAACAACTTCTACCATACTGGTGGACCCCTCAGCACCGATAAGCCTGAATTCGATGGAGAAAATACTGGAATCAGCAAACGTTACTGCAGCGGGTGCGATGGAGTGCACAAAAGTCAGTTTTCCCTCGTCAATAAACCGGGTGGAAAAACTGGATTCTTCGAGGCCAAGAGCTTCGAACGCTGATGTAACCTGTACGAATGCTAGCACGGATGGATCCCACTGAATGGTAAACTGCATATTCTGGATCTGCTCAAAGCCCGATGCCTTCAGATCCATTTGAATCACTGAATCCATTTCTCCGGTCTGATCAGAAAATGAAAGGGAAACCAAGTCAGCTGACCTGGCCCGGGAATCCACTCGCCCGGCTGATCCATCAAGGTCACCCAATTTTACTGCTACAAAGTCCTGGTTAACCTTCGACTCACTCAATGGATCATATTCATATTCCGTGGGATAGTCTTCTTTCTGAGCAACTGTTTCATCCCCGAAGACATGTGTGGATGGGATAAAGATCCAGGGACTGTCATACTCTTCCAATTCATCGATATCAAAAGAGATCAGTCTTCGCATTTCGGTTTCATCTGCTACCGAAATATTATCAGCATCCAATTGTCGCCGCAGGTTCGCTGCGATTCTTTGATAAGGTCCATTTAGCCCTTCCTCACCAAAGCTGCGATTGTATGCCTTTAATATCGCCAGATCAATCACGTTAACCCCTCGACGAAAATCATCCTCCTTGAAGGCATGTAGGCTGTAAGGAGCCGGGGGCAAATTCCGAAACTCATATTTGCCATCTGATTCGCTACTTGTAGCCATTGGTGCTGGACCATTCAGGCGGACAGCGACCAGATCGACCGGACCACCATTTTCCACAAGAATCTTTCCGGATAGGGTAAAATTGGCAAAGGCACAGATCTTACCTTTTCTGCTATTGACTTCAAACTCCTGATTGGTCAGATTGTTGAAGGCCAAGGCATCAGAAAATGAGACCATCGAGGTATCGGCGGTGCTGCCACCGACTCTCACTTTTAGCACAAAGAGTATGCTCTCATCGAGTAATGATCTAGCTTCATCAGACTGGGGTGAACTCCAGGCAAATTGCAATCGATCGGATCCATGATCAATTAAAATATCGTCTGGACCAACCGGCAACTCATCATTGTAAAATACTGCGTCGATCAAATCCGCATGGGATTGAACATCGATTCTAAACTGCATCCCGGTAACATTCCTGAAATTCAACACTCTTATTGGTACATCTACAGTGTCACCTAGTGCTCCACAAACATCATCTGCAATCAGGGTGATATGCTGCGTTGGATAGTCAACGAAAATGCTGCGACAGCATTTGAAGGTTTCACCGTTATCCAAGTTTTCAAGTAAGACACAGATCTCATAGCTACGTCCAAAATCCAGATCTACGGAATCCGTGACATTCCATGAGATCGATGGCTCAGCATTTAGCTGCCGATAATAATATTGGGTGGCTTTATAGCCAGATGGTATATCAGTCAATGAAACGTAGTACCTTCTTTTCTCACTATTGATATCAGGACCCGGATGGATATTCAAATAATCGCAATCGTGATTGTCTTCTTTCTTTCCTACTGAGACTAACCGGCAAAAGCAGATATCACATTTTCTGTTTTCAAAGTCACCCTGGCTCTCATCACAGCGATACGGCACTTTCACACAGATATAGTAGTTACCTGGGTGATCATATTGGTGTCTTGGATACGTCTCGGGGAAGTCCCAGGCCTTATGCAGGTCAAACTCCTCTACGGTACCGTCTCCCCAGTCTATTTCCACCCTGCTCACACTGCTCGTGCAGGGCACTGAACTATTCAGCAAATTCAATATGACTTCATTTTCTGCCGCCTCTTCAATTTCAAATCGTGGACTCTCAGTGTATGAGCATCTGCCCTGCCAGCAATAGGATGACATTCCACAAGAATTGGATATAATCAGACAAATTGATGTTAAGGAATCCGGATAGGCCACCCCAATGGTCGTATCCGGACGAAAGGTCAAGAACTGACGATTCCTGCTGGAATTCTCATAATTGAGAAACCAATGATAGATGAGATCAGCTCCTTCGGAGCTACTGGCATCAAGGTTGAATGAACACGAACTGCTGGGAAAGTCCAATGAGCATACATCCTTTTCAAACTGAAATGCTTTGGCTTCCGGAAATCTGTTAGAACAAAATGCCGTGTTGACCCACAAGTAGCAAATCTCCTGGTCAAAATCATCTACCACCGAGACTTGATAGACTTCGTCATTCCCTCCAAGCCGATACTCGATCAGATCTCCTGCCGGTTCATAAAAAACCTGACCAGTGATGACATTCTCGAATTTCCACCGGTGTGGGATTTTGCCGTTCAGAGGACCACTTGGAAAGATGAAATCATACCGCCCTTCCCTATTCCTTACGAAAGTGAAACAAGGCTCAAAACAGGATCGCTCTTCTCCACACTCAACCTCCAATTGAAAGGGCCCGGTTACTTCCCTCGCATCGACTACCACATAATAGTCTTTATGAGGATCCGTGTTTTCGAGAGTGAGTTTATCCGTCCGTGGACTCCATGAAAATCTCTCTTTGTAAGCGTAGCATTTGAAATCAGAAGTGCCACATTCTTCAATAACGAAAAGATCAAGGCCAACCTGATCCTCATCTGTCAAATAGATCCGGATATCATGGGGTTGTGAGGGCCTTCCTGTAATTCTATAAACCAGCTCATTTGCCTCAAAACCCTTCAGTCCTGAATCAAAGCAGCTGTAATCATGATAATTGGCGGTGCCTGTAAAAGTATTTCCGTGCATGACCTCACCACAAGGGAGATTACGGGCATCATGACAAAAGAACTCCTGATCACCACAAAAGACAGTCAGTTCAAATGATCCGGTGACCAACTTAGCATCGACTATTATATGATAGTCCTTATGCGGATTGGTATTCTTCAGCCGAAGCGTATCCGATTGCAGAGAGGTACCAAATCTTTCCTTGTAGGCCACGCATCGATAGTCCTCTTTACCACAGTTTTCGATGACAAAAAGATCGAGACCATTATTATCTATATCATGCAGCACAATAGTCAGATCATGAGTGAATGCAGGCCGTTCGGTCACTTTATAAACAAGTTCCTTTGCATGAAAACCGGACAAATCCGGATGAAAACAAGTGTAGTCATGATAATTGGCTTCTCCATGATTTGTCTCTCCGAAGACTCGCCTTCCACAAGCGATTTCGTCAGCATTATGGCAAAAGAAATCGTCCTTCTCACAGAAAACTGAGAGATTAAACCTGCCAGTGGCCGATTTGGCATCTACTACTATATAGTATTCCTTATGGGGATCAGTATTATGCAGTGTCAACTTCTCCTTCTGTGGGCTGGCACTGTTGCGAATCTTATAAGCATAACAATTATAATCATGCTCACCACAATTCTCAATGATGAAAAGATCAAGACCTTTATCATCGAGGTCCTCAAGAGTGATCTCAATATCATGAGGCTGACTCGGTCTGTCTGTAATTTTGTAAATCAGTTCAGGGGCATGGAATCCTGAAAGCGAATGATCGAAGCATCGGTAGTCGTGATAATTGGCTTCACCGTCATGCGTGTTGCCAAATCTTGTTTCACCACAAGGAAGTGACGTGGCAAACGAACATTTGAAGTCCTTTTTGACACAATTCACCCTTAGTCTAAACCTACCCGTAACGCTTTTTGCATCGATGGCAACAAAGTATTTTTTATGGGGATCAGCATCCTTGATTGTTAATATGGTGCGCTCCGGACCGGTCCCATCACGCTCCTGGTAAGAATGGCATCGCGCGTCGTGCTCACCACAATTCTCTATCACGAAAATGTCCAGACCGACATGATCCAGATCGTCAAAAATGATTTCCAGATCGTGAGCATAGTCAATGGAGCTCCTGTCAATCCGAAAAATCAACTCCTTGGCATGAAACCCGGTCAGACTGTGGTGGAAGCAGCGGTAGTCATGATTGTTAGAATGTCCAAACTTCGTGTCATGCTGGTAGCTAATGCCACAGTGTATGGTAGAGGCCTGGTGACAGTTGACTGTTGCCATCGCAGCGGGCAACAAGGTTGAAATCAAGATGATCAAAGTTTGAAGCGGCCGAAGTGTTTTGTAAAGATGTTTCATTGATTTGGATTTTTAGTAGAAGAATTTGTCAATGCTGTGTGGGGCCCACCAATCATCAGTGAGCCCCAACACAATTCGCAAGCATTATCTTATCTGTTTGACCATTCGAGGTGCAGATCAACTGTAAAAGGACCTGAATTGAATGATGCCTTGGTCGGATAAGGATTCGATGGCTCAGGATTGCTCAGCGATCTCAAGAATTTCGAGAAGGAGACACTGACTTCGCCCATTGTCTGAAATCCAGCCAAATAATCGTTGTCGACAAACTGCACCAGGAAACTCTTTCGCAAGTCTTCCTCAGTGATCGGGAAGTTAGCCTCCACGGTATAGGGCAAGCGTGAGCTCGAGCAATCGGTGCATTCCTGGTCACGATAACCCGCAGCAAAATGCCATTGGCCTCCCTCGTATTTCTGGACATCGATAAACACATCGGCTTCCTGCTGCGATGGAATGGGATTCAAAGCATCCCAAGGCTGGTTATCATTGTCGGTGTTGAAGGCTGGCAATGCGGTGATGGAAATATCCGTCACTTCCAGGTAATTGGGAATGGAAGAGCAATCCGGAATTTCATATTCTACCACTCCGCCAATAGCAAGTAGCGGATAAGATGGATCTGCAAGTTGTCGGATCTTGTACTGAATGGGTACACCCAATGAAGGATCATGTCCTCCCTCCTGCATCCAATGGTAGGCTGCCTGGATAGATTCCATGCCAACTCCGCTGCCGGAAACCTTTGCCGCTTCCTGGGCATCACCACCTAGGATGGCTACTTTGAATGAAGAGTTCCTAAAGAAGTTTCTGGTTTCTACATCCAATTCTGTGTCCACTTTAGCCAATCCTTTTCGGAACTTCCCTCGAATCTCGCTGGAGGACGTATGAATCACGCCCCGGTATGTAAAGATACCGATGAGCATACGTCCGTAAGCTACTTCAGTGATGTATCCCATGGGGCCCACCTGATTTACCAAATCCTGGATTTCGTTCACAGATACGCTTTCGTGAAACAAATCTGCCGGCGACACGGGATTAGCAACAGAAGCCGTATGATAAATCTGATAGAACTTCACCACAAAAGAATGCTCTTCTATCGTCTGTGAAAAATCGAATCGGCCCTTTACTGATTGCCCAAGATATTTGGCATCAACGCCAACATGCAACATTGCCTGATCGATTGAGTACGCTTCTGTCGACTCAGAAATCACCTTGGCAGCAAAATTTGGATTCGCTTCTTCCATTTCCTTCAGAGCACGGTCTACATTACCACGCTGAGAGGGGTCATTGACTTCCCGGATATCGCCCAGATCACTTGACACCTCCACGGGGCTCCGACGGAAGTTTCCGATTCCATTCAGATCTCGTTGCTCCGCATAATCCTTAATCTTGATGATCGACCCGGGATATAGTGAAGCCGTATTTGTTGCGGAGCGATCGTCAAAAGCGTTCAAGGTCAGCTTGTCAAGCACTACGGTCTCCTTAATTCGTTTTCCATTACATAAGAAGTCAACATTATTGGAAGCAGTCTCTTTTGTGTATCCCTTCGCTGTTTCTTCATAGCTGGCTTCAGGTGCGTGATAGAGATCTCCACCCTGGATAATCTCAGTAACGGCACCATTCTGCAATTCATCAAAAGTCTCAGTGCCTTTTTGGCAACCAGCCGCTGCCAGGGTGAGCAGGGTAAGGAAGATTATGATGTGGTTGAATGTTTTCATGATGTTTTCTTTTTGAAATTTATTTCTTGAATTGGATTAGAATCGAATCGAGCCTTTGCGGTGAAACCGTGGGCAACGACGAGTGGTCCCAAGCTTCGGTGCCGTCAGGCGGATCGCCAGCCTTACTTCCAGAAAATGGGAAGTGGTCTCAAAAGTCAGTTCTGAAGCATCGCCAGTGGGCACATAGAATCTGTCTCTGCCTGGGGTAAATTGATAGTGTAGACCTGCAACTACATTCCGGCTGCCTACCTGAATTCCCGAGCCGAATGTATATCCGGCCGTCTCTTTTATTTCTCTGCTTTCGATAATCTGTGCTGCCGGATCTTGTTGTTCATAGCTTACAAACTGATTTTTGACCTGGCTTGCTCCTGCCATCAGGTATGGGTCCAACCCATATGGCATCCAGGGAATAACCTTATTGAAACTGTACTTGACATACACCGAGCGAATTTGCTGCTTGATAGCATAGCGATAGAAGCCATGTTCCTGCCTGAATGTACTTTGTACACCCACACTCAATGGCTGGTGCAATCTTCCAGCTTCGGCAAATCCGGTAAAAGAAGGGCTACTCTTTTCGAATCCCAACTGATTGAGTTGCTCCACTATCATATAACCACCACCTACTTGCAGGTACCAGTCAGATGTTTGTCCACCGAGCGATAGATAACAACTTAAGGACAGGAAGACCGTAATGAATCGTAATGCTTGCTGTTTCATGATTTGTTTGGTTTTGTAATGACTTACACCACTCTATTGCAGGATGAAATGGAAGGTTACCCCTACTGGTGAAAAACTTTTTGGATCTGCTACATATGGAATTTTGGCTATCTTGATCGGCACACCATTAGGCTGATGAAAACACCCTGCAAATCACAAATGGCACAGATGAGATATCTGATTTGCCGAGTACTTACCATTACTGGTCTTCTGCTGATTAACTTAGCAGTACACGCCCAGGAAGCAATTTCTCTGCAAGAAGCACATAGACTGAATCAAGCAGGAACTGCCTATCAGGAGGCTGGCTTAAATGACAGCGCCGCTTTTTCCTTTAACCAGGCAGCTGAATTATTTCGACAAGCCGGAGATCAGGTTGAATACATTAAATCCAAAATCGAGGAAGGGAAAAGTCTTTACGAGGATTTGAAATATGATTCGGCATTCATGATATTTCAAGATCTGCTCGGTGAGGCTAAGAGGATTCTAGGTGATGACCATCTCGAAGTAGGCCACATTTATGATGCAACTGGTAAAATTCACTCGGCATTGGGCCGATATCCTGAGGCGTTAGAATCCTTTGAGTCGGGCCTCTCACGCAAGGGAGACAATGATGATCTAGCTGCCGATCAGGGAGTCAGCTACGGCCTTATAGGTGATATGCACCGTTCATTGGGTCAAATCGAAGATGCAATGAGTGCCTATGATAGATCCCTGGAACTTTTTGGAAAAGCCTACGGAGAAAACAGTGTGGAGGTGGCTCGGGTACTAAGTAATATGGCCATCCTACACCGGATGATGGGAGATCCTATGACAGCTTTAGATAGATACCTGGAGGCAGAGCAAATTGTGCTGGACAAAGATGGAGAGGAAGCAGAAGCCTTGTCACCGATCTACAATGGCATCGGTATCATCCATGCTCAAAATGGCCAGTTCCCTCAAGCCCTCACCTACTTCAACCGGTTGCTGGAGCTGGATCAACGTTATCTTTCTCCGCTTGATCCCAACCTCGCTCGTACCCACACCAATCTGGGCATCCTGCACGAGATGATGGGAGATTACAACAAAGCCATGGAATTGCATGAGAATGCTCTATCGATCAAATTGCAGACCTTGGGCAGCACCCATCCGAGCCTGACGAATGACTATTTAGGCTTGGCTGTGATATACAATCTGGTCGCTGATGTGGATCAGGCCCTGGTCTACCTGCAGCGAGCGATTCAACTTGAAAAGGACTTGGTCGGAGAGGGCAGTCTTGCCCTGGGAAATGCCTATAACCTCATGGGGGGTCTCTACAACCGGAAAAGGGAATATGACAATGCCTTACACTACTTAGAATTAGCTGAAAAAGCTTTTACACGAGGTGGGCATGTGATGAGAGAGGCTGGCCCGGTCTATCACAACCTTGCCTCTGCACAAATGGATATGCAGGATTACCAGCAGGCCCTGGTATCAGCTCGAAAGGCCTTGGAAGTAAACATGAATGCATTTGGACCCAAGCATCCTTTTGTGGCGGGCAACCGGGTGCTGATCGGAAAAATCCACGAGTTGCTCAATGAGCCGGCTCTTGCCAAAGTGGAATACGAGCAAGGAATTGAGATCAATGTAGAAGCCTATGGTCAAAGACATCCGGAAGTGGCCTTGGCATACTCAAATCTTGCCTCAGTGCTGCAATCGGAAGGCAAGCTGGATGAAAGTTTACAAATCATTCAAAGAGCGCTGATCTCTTCGTGTCTGACCTTTGATGATATGGATGTTCGTTCAAATCCCTCACCAACCGATGCCATCAACACGCGGAATCTGGGGATCATCATGGGCTCAAAAGGAGGTATCCTGAGAGAGTACTATCAACAGAGTGGTGATACCCATCACCTGGAAAATGCCAACCGCGCATTGATGGCGGCAATTGATCTAATAGAAGAGGCGCAATTCGGTTACAAAGCTCAAGGTTCTATTGCAACTTTACGAGAGGATGCCTATCCAATCTTTGAACAAGCGCTTTGGGTCACCTATGAGCTTCATGAGCAAGAGAATGCAAATGGCTACATGGATCAGGCACTTGCTATAGCAGAGAGAAACAAAGCTACCCTGCTGGTTGCTGCATTGAACGAATCACGCGCCAGCTCATTTGCCGGAATTCCTGCTGATCAACTGGAGCTGGAAAATCAACTCAAGCGCGATCTGACCTTCTACGAGCAAAAAGATGCCGATCTCAGAGAGCAGGGTGGCTCAGAGAATGAACAAACAGAAATACAAGCCACACTTTTTAGGCTGAAAACGAAATACGATTCATTGATTGCGGCATTTGAGGAAAATTACCCTGACTACTACGCATTGAAATTTAGCCGGGATGTTGTCGATGTGAGTCAGATCAGGCAAGAATTGCTGGATGACAATGATTTGCTGATTGAATATCATATGGGTGATGAGCACCTTTACATTTTCGCTGTAGGCAGAAATACGGAACATTTTATTCGGAATCCGATTGGTCCGGAGTTCCTGCCCGAGATCCAACGGATCAGAGATAATCTGACCGAAAGACCGAGTGGAGATGATGATTTTGCAGAGATAAGTCACCGATTGTACAAGAAGTTACTTGAGCCAGTGGAAGGAGCCCTTATTGGAAAAGATCTACTCATCATACCTGATGATGTGATTGGATTGGTCCCTTTTGAGGTACTGACAAAACGGGAAGGGCGGACTGACTATCTGATCATTGAGCACTCCGTCACATATGGATATTCAGCCACGTTCTTATCTCAAGCTTTGAATCTTTCCAATGGCTACTCCGATCAATTCTTGGCCTTTGCTCCGCACTTTTCAGATCGATCAGATGAACCGCTTCTCACGGCAAGTGCTGGCAGGGATGGAAACTCAGCCAGCCTCGCACCACTGCTAGGAGCCAGAGAAGAGGTTGAAGCTCTCTCCAGTGCTTTCCCGGGAGATTTCCGGGAAGGTTCTGACGCGCTTGAAAGTGCTTTTAAGCAAAGCGCTGCCAATTATGGAATCATCCATCTGGCCACGCATGCAATTATAGATAATGTCAATCCGATGAATTCGCGCTTACTCTTTACCCGTTCGGGAGATTCCTTGGAGGACGGCAATCTCCACGCCTGGGAACTGCTGGGTATGAAGTTGAATGCACAACTGGCGGTCTTGTCAGCCTGTAATACCGGTACCGGAAAAATCCAAAAAGGAGAAGGGGTTCTGAGTTTGGGGCGCGCATTTGCCTATGCCGGATGCCCCAGTAATCTGATGAGCCTATGGCCAGCTCAAGATGCCTCTACAGCCAAAATCATGAAAGCTTTTTATAGTAATCTTTCCGCTGGGATGAGGAAAGATCAGGCACTGCGATCAGCTAAACTAGATTACCTGATGCAGAGTGAGGACTTTGTAAGACATCCATACTATTGGGCTGGTTTTATTTTGCAGGGAGATTCTAGTCCACTTGCCCTGCCAAAGAAATCTTATCTCTCTGTCATCATTTTAAGTGCCTTGGCTTTGATAGTTCTAGGGTACTGGGTAATGAAAAAACCTGTATCTCATTCTAGTTAAACCATCCGACCCCATCGGATAAAATTAATCTGAGAATTTCTCTGGTTCGTAGCCCTCCTAGCAAGCTCCCAAGTCTTGCAAACGCGGTAGTAGCAGTCACCAACGGAGCTCATGATCGTTGTTCGAATTTTATCTATCTTATCAATGCTTTTAATCCGTAACCTTAGAAAATCAGATGCCTCAGTATAGCCAGGGTGTATCCTGTACTCGTGTGATATGAATTGCCAATCCTGTCATTTTGAAAATCCTGCCGGGATGAAGTATTGCGGGAGCTGTGGAAAGGCACTGACACAGATATGCCCACAATGTGTCTTCGAAAATCCCGCTAATTTCAATTTCTGCGGGAATTGCGGGACTTCTCTTGCTCAGGATGCCAAGCTCAAGAAATCAAAGTTTATTTCGAGAGAGCCACTTTCTCGTGGAAAGGGTGAGCGTAGGCATCTGACGGTAGTGTTTTGTGACTTAGTTGGATCTACTTCGCTTTCTCATGAGCTTGATCCGGAGGACCTTCAAAAAATAGTGAAGCAGTATCAGAACATTTGCGATAAAGTGATCACAAGATATAAAGGTCATGTAGCGCAATACCTGGGCGATGGCATTCTCATCTACTTTGGATTTCCGGTAGCTCATGAAAATTCTGCTCATCGTGCCGTCAGTTCCGGTCTGGGAATTATTGAGGCAATAAAGCGTTTCAGCCAAAAGGTTCAGAATTCCCATGGTGTGCAAATTGCAGTACGCATTGGAATTCACACAGGACATGTGGTAATTGGAGATGTAGGTAGAGGCGTACAGAGCCAGCAGTTGGCCATGGGATCTACGCCAAACATTGCAGCCAGATTGGAGGGTCTCGCAGCACCCAATTCTTTAGTGATTAGCCAAAAGACCCATGAATTAATCAGGGGCCGGTTTCAATGTTCAGCATGAAAATTCAAAAAATCAAATAAAAATGAAGACAACAACCTATCCAGAAAAGACCCGTGAAATGCACAACCATCATTTCGACTCGACTATTTGGAATGATTTCAAATTCAGGGATGATGATATCATCATAGCTACCTACGCCAAATCTGGCACTACCTGGATGCAGCAAATCATTTCTCAGCTGATTTTTGATGGTAAAGAAGGATTGCCTGTAGCAGAAATGTCACCTTGGCTCGATCTTAGGGTTCCGCCTGCACCAGTAAAACTAGAAGCTGTCGAGTCTCAAACCCACAGGAGATTTATAAAGACCCATCTTCCTGTTGATGCGCTGGTCTTTTCCCCCAAAGCAAAATACATCTACATAGGACGTGATGGTCGAGACATAGTCTGGAGCATGTACAATCACCATTCTGCTGCAAATGAAAAATGGTACGATGCACTTAACAATACACCTGGTCTGGTCGGACCACCAATTGAAAAGCCCGTTGACAATATCCGCACCTATTTTCTGGAGTGGCTAGATGGAAATGGATATCCTTGGTGGCCTTTCTGGGAAAATCTAGCGTCCTGGTGGGCAATCAAGGATCTTCCCAACGTAAAGCTGGTACATTTTGCCAATCTAAAGAAAGACATGGAAGGGCAAATCAGAGAAATAGCAGACTTTCTGGAAATCTCCGTTGATCCGGATAAGTGGGACGACATTGTGACCCATTGCAGTTTCGAATATATGAAGGCAAATGCCAGTGCTAGTGTACCGCTTGGTGGCATCTTCTGGGATGGTGGCGCTAAGACATTTATCCACAAAGGAGTGAATGGCCGTTGGAAGGATGTGCTTACGGAGGAAGACAAGGAGAAGTATATATCAATGGTAGAAGAGAATCTTGGCAAAGCCTGTGGTCAATGGCTCATGACCGGTGTGATGGAATGAAGTTCACAACCCATTGGATACAGCCGCCAAGCCATTGGATATACCCCGTCCCGAGCCTCGGGATAAGCTGCTAAGAAATGAAATTGTTCTTTCGTAAAGCTACACTGCTTCTCCTTAGCGCTCATACCATTATGGCCGCTGCCATTGTAGCTCCGGGCTTGCCCGAGATTGCTCTTTTTTTTTCTGATACCGACGGTGCCGAATTGTTATCAAAGATGATTTTAAGCCTACCGGCGATCTTTATCGCAATCAGTGCTCCGCTGGCGGGAAGGTTCATAGATCGACATGGCCGTTTAAGATTGCTCTATGCAGGATTATTGATCTATGTGATCAGTGGCACTTCAGCATTCTACCTGAATGATTTAATTCACATCCTGGTTGGCCGCATCTTCTTAGGTATATCCATTGGCATTATCATGACAGTGACTTTGACCCTGATTGGAGACTATTTTCAAGGCCAGGGACGTCAACGATTCCTGGGGGCGCAAACTGCTTTTATTGGCTTTGCTGGCATAGCTTTTCTGGCGCTAGGCGGTGTCCTGGCTGACTTGAATTGGCGCTATCCCTTTCTAATCTATCTCGTGCCCCTCGCTATCATTCCATTGGTGATAATCTACTTGGAAGAACCAGAGATCGAAGTTTCTAAGGTATCAGCAAATCGTATGCGAATCAATCCATTGATCAGGTTGATTTATTTCACCGCCATATCCTTCATGATTCTATTCTATATCATCCCTACTCAATTGCCATTTCTTTTGCAAAAGATAGGGGTGCAGGATCACACAGTTTCAGGTGTGGTCCTGGCCGTAAATGCGTTAGGAGTTGTTTTATCCTCCCTGTTCTATCATCGAATCAAAGGTTCGTATGACTATTCCAGGATATATGCAATGTCTTTCCTCGTGATGGCACTAAGCTACCTGGTTGCCGCCAACACTTCATCATTGATAGTCATTCTGGCAACTATGTTGTTTGCCGGAGCCGGCTTTGGTCTGATCATACCCAATACTAACCAGTGGCTGATCGAACTCTCACCAGACATGCATCGAGGACGTAACCTGGGTATCTTACATGCATTCATGTTCTTGGGACAATTTCTTTCTCCGCTGCTGATGGAACCGATCGTTTTGTGGCAAGAACTTTCGTCAGTATTTCTGCTCGCGTCAATCCTATTAGCTGGATTAGCTGTTGCTTTTGCTTTTTTTCGTTCAAGGTTGGGTAAAATGGATCGGGTCTATAGTCAGATGCTGAAGAGAAGATAGCAGGTGGTTGTCCCCCAATGAATTGATTATTGGAACCTAGTCAGTTGCTCCAGTAAACCTCCTTACCATAAGCAACCTTTTTATTGGGCAGCGTAATGTCCTTGTCTTGGGCATACTGCTCCCAATCCTTTGACAGTTCCAGCAATTTGTCGGGTTGATCTGCTGAAAGCTCTCTCAGCTGGAGGGGATCTGATTGAAGATCATACAATTCCCATTTATTCTTTCCGTACGGTTCTTCTATCCATTCTGCCTTCCATCTGCCCTTGCGAACCCCTTTCCTACCATAAAGCTCCCAACAAAAGACTTCATCTTGCTTCCTAACTTCAGTTTGCATGCCTTGCAACCACGGTAACAAACTCTTGCCATCGATGGGGTAAAATTGGGACTCCGGATCACTGTCGGCAGGATGTTTTACTTCGGCAAGATCCAAAATAGTGGGAGCTAAGTCCATCACCGACAACACCCCATTATATACACCACTTTGCAAACTCCCGGGATATCTGATGATCATGGGGCTTCGAACTCCACCCTCCGAGGCGAATCCTTTATACCAGCGTTGGGGCGAGCTTACCTGTGCCCAGGAAGGTCCTGTAAAAACATAAGAATTGGGCCTGCCCATATTCTGATAACTGGTATCACAATTTTCATTTACCCAGGCTTCTGTATCCAGAATTCCCAATACATTGTTGCCTTCAGCTCCATTATCCGACAGGAAAACGATAAACGTGTTTTCATAAAGCTCTCGGGTCTTCAGATAATTCAAGACTCTCCCAATGGCCTGATCCATTCGTTCCACCATAGCTGCATAGATCTCCATGGCTCGGGATGAACGGCGCTTCTCCCCTGGGGTGAGGTCCATCCATGGTTTTACGTTAGGGGAACGAGGAGGCGGTGACACTTGCTTTGGAATAATTCCCAAATCCTTCGCCCTTTCAATGCGTTCTACCCCAATGACCTCATAACCCTGATCGTAGACGCCAGAATATAAATCGAGATCCGTTTCTGGCACTTGCAGGGGCCAATGTGGTGCCGTAAAAGCTAAGTAGGCAAAAAATGGTTTCCGCCGATTGACACTCTCTTCTATATAATCGATTGCCTTTTCGTAATAGAAATCTGTAGAATAAAAACCATCAGGAAGGGAGTCCAGCTTTCTTCCATCCTCTACATAGAGTGATTCATTGTAAAAGGAAAACAGCAGCTGCATGTCTTCAAAATGACCTGCTCCCCCTTGTAGTAAAGTAAAAGACCGGGTAAAGCCCCTTTTATCCGGCCATAAGGTCGAATCAACGGCCGGATATGCTTGGTGCCACTTCCCGGCTATAGAGGTATGATATCCTGCCTCCTGAAGTAGTTGGGAAACCGGAACTACATCGAAATTTAGATGTCCTTCATATCCTCTCAGGCCAACCTGGTTTGGTGCCCAGTCACCCTCCATGGTGCCATAGCCACACCGATGATTGTCAACTCCTGTCAGCAACATAGCTCGAGTGGGCGAACATACCGGACTCGTATAGAAAGATGTTGCCAGTATTCCTTCAGCTGCCAGACCATCCAAATTAGGTGTTCGGATCTCGCCTCCCAAACAGCCAAGATCAGTGAACCCGAGATCATCAGCCAGGATCAAAAGGATATTTGGTCTCTTTGTTTCTAAAACTTCATTTTTATTGCAGGCATGACCGAGAATGGTCAGAACAATCAGGGTCAGCATGGATCTCATGTCCTTTAAGATAGTGAATAGCTCTTTTCATTAATGCAGTCATCCCGGGCATGTTACCACTTATTTTGTTAGGCCTTGTGACCTTCATCAGTATGCCCCTTGTCTACGATCATTGACACTAACCCGCATAAACACTACCCTCTTGAGCGGAAGAAATTAAAGGTCAAAAATGGTGGGTTTATTAATCTTGTTCATCGTCCTAATCCTGGTTGCTTGGATCTTGATTGCGCCCCTGGAATTGCACATCAATTCGACCAAAAATCAGTATCAATTACGGTGGGGGAGGGTCGCAAGGATCGAATGGCTTCCCGCTCCAGATGACATTCTGATCAGGCTAAAAATTCTCTTCTGGGAAAAAGTCTATTACCCCCTCACAAGAGCACCTAAAAAGAAGATTAAAACAGAGGAAAAGTCAAAATCCACCAAGCAAAAAAAAGGATGGTCTTTAAAGAAATGGAAAAGGAAGATTATCAATCTCCTCAACTCCTTTCAGGTTGAAAAATTTCGGGTCAACCTGGATACGGGGGATTACGTTTACAACAGCTACTTATATCCAATATTCTGGATGATGAATAAAGGAGATACCCAGCTGAATATTAACTATACCGGAGAGTCCGAAATTCTGGTGGTGATCAAAAACAGGTTATTCCGGATTTTGAAAGCTCTGTTGTTCTGAAAAACATTATTAACCAAATATTGAACTATGGAAATGCAATTTGAAAAGTTGTTGGCACGCATCACCAATTTCATTCAAAATGAAGCCAAGACTGATACAGTTATTGGCGATCCTTTCGAGTTGGGCATGTTCAACTGCATTCCGGTGATCCGCGTTGGTATGGGATTCGGCACTGGAGGAGGAGAAGGTGATGACAAGAAAGGACATGGTGAAGGAGCTGGTGCAGGTGCTGGTCTGGGTATTCAACCCATCGGATTCCTTGTAGCAAAAGGAGATGAGATCAACTTCGTCAGCACGCGTACCAACACAGGACTAGCGGCTGCTTTCGAGAAATTTCCAGACTTGTTGGAGAAGTATCTCGAAACGCGGAAAGAAACTCCTGAACTGGTAGCTTAGCTAGTAAGCTTTCAGCAAAAGAGGTCTTCAGGGAGAGCATTGCTCTCCCCTGCTATTTTAGTCATTATAGAATGCCAGATGCTAGGCCCGAGCCGACGATGATCAGAAGAATTCCAATCAAAATCTGGATCGACCGGAAAGTTACTTTCTTCAAAACTTGCCTCCCTGCATAAGCTCCTGCAAAAGCACTTAGCGATGCAGCTACTACCAATGGAATCAATCCTGACTCGACGTACTCAAACCGATGGCTGTAAAATGCAGCTCCGTAGATGAGCAACCTGCCAACATCGACGATCACAGCAGACACTATTCCGGTGGCGATGAACACCTCTTTTTCCAGACCAAATTTGATAAGAAAGGTCGTCCTTAGTGCTCCCTGATGGCCTGACAAGCCGCCAAAAAACCCGGAGAGCGCTCCACCAAGAACAATGTGTCGTTTGTCCAATTGCAACTTACTCAGAGCAGGTAGTAGATCGAATAAAGCGAAGATGATGATCAAAATGCCAACGATCAGATTTACCTGGGAAATTTCAAACTGTTTGCCTGCTAAGTTATACTGATTGATCGGAGGGGAACCTTCCAGCAAGCCAAGCACATATGCACCCAGTATTGCCAGGAAGAAGCCGGGCACAGCAAAACGAACTACCACAGATCGATCGGCCTTTCCTCCAATTAATCCTACTTTAAAAAGATTATTAACGAGATGGACAATTGCGGTGGCACCTATAGCCACCGGCAGTGGAAAGAAAAGGGCAAAAGCAGGCATCAGAAGTGTACCGAGCCCGAAGCCGGAAATAAAAGTAAGCCCTGAAACAAACAGCGCAACTCCACATATAATCAAATAATCCAAGTCTCAGTTTCGTTCATCTGGGTAATGAATGCATGCAAACTATGAGATTATTAGGTCTATTTATTCTGATTTCGATATTTTTTGGCTGCTCGAAAGATGATGACAACCTCGATCCGATCAGCGGCAGCACAGCCCTACACTATGATGGTCAAAATCAGTCAGCTCCCCAAATAGCCCGAGGGATCTCCTATGCTGCGGTAAGGTTCCCACAAAGCGAAGTCTCATCCCGCGGTCACTCCGGCAAAATGCTCACGGGGATTGATTTCTACATGGCTGATGAACCTGATGCTATTCGCATCCTCGTTTTAGCATGGAATGAGATGGACGAAACAGAACCCGGAGGAGTCCTGTACGAGGCAATTCTACAGGGTGGCGGCTTCTCAGGAAATCAATGGAACCGGCACGAGCTGAGCCAGGAAGTATTACTGCCGGAAGGTGGGATCTGGATCGCCTTTGAAGTGCAAGCAGGAGACCGCGATCTGCGGGTGATCGGCTGTGACAACGGACCCCACCATCCTCACGGTGATGTATACGGAGTCTTTGGAGACAATCTTCCAGGTTGGACCTCTCTCTATGACTTTACCAATGAACAGGTAGATATCAACTGGAATATCAGAGCGATTGTAGAGTGACCATACAGCCTTCAGCTGCTGAAATTACCCCTCTGTGTTGCAGCTCACACCCAATTCCCAGGTGTGTCACACCTCGATAATCATAGTAAACCTCCTACGCGAATAAACAATCTACTCTACATCAAGACATCACTCAACGGCAGGTGTAACACACCTCTTTACCGCATCAAATAGAAACAGACTTAGTTTGAGTATATACCTCTCATTGCAGCTCACACCCGCTCCCCAGTTTTCACCAGACAGTAATCTCCAGTGAAAAATCACGCCAGAATACCCTTCACTACCTTCCCATGTACATCGGTCAGGCGGAATCTGCGGCCTTGGTGTTTGAATGTCAAACGCTCATGATCGACACCCAGCAGATGCAATAATGTGGCTTGGAAATCATGCACATGAACTGGATCTTTGGCAATGTTGTAACCGAATTCGTCAGTTTCGCCATATTGAATGCCAGGACGCACCCCGCCACCAGCCATCCAGATCGTAAAACATCGTGGATGGTGATCGCGCCCATAATTGTCTTTGGTCAATCTCCCTTGAGAATAATTGGTCCGGCCAAATTCTCCGCCCCAGATTACCAGCGTATCTTCCAACATTCCCCTTCGTTTCAAATCGGCAACCAAGGCAGCTGAGGCTTGGTCTGTGTCTCTGCACTGAGACGCCAGCTCGCGTGGCAGGTCGGAGTGCTGATCCCACCCCAGGTGATAAAGTTGAATAAATCGGACATCCCTTTCAGCCAATCGGCGCGCCAACAGGCAATTGGCTGCGTAGGTCCCCGGACGACGTGCCGCTTCACCGTACAATTCAAAGATTTCATCCGGCTCGCTACTTATATCCATCGCCTCGGGCACGGAGGTCTGCATACGATATGACATCTCGTATTGTTCAATCCTGGACAAGATCTCGGGGTCACCAAAGTCCTTTAGCCGAATCTGATTTAATTCAGCCAATTTATCGAGGGTGGCCCGGCGACTCACCTGACTGACTCCATCCGGATTACTCAGGTACAGAACCGGATCTTTTGAAGACCGAAACTGAACTCCCTGGTGAAGACTAGCTAAGAACCCATTTCCCCACAGTCGTGAATAGATGGGCTGTGGTCGCTGAGCCCCTCGAGACAGAAGGACAATGAATGCAGGTAAATTCTCATTTCCCGACCCGAGCCCATAGCTCAACCAAGAACCCATACTGGGACGGCCTGGTTGCTGTGAGCCTGTTTGAAAAAAGGTGATGGCAGGATCATGGTTTATCGCTTCCGTATGCATGGTCCTGATGAAACAGAGGTCATCAACAATCTCGGCAGTCCGGGGCATCAATTCGCTCACCCAGGCCCCGCTATTTCCATGCTGCTGGAAATTGAAAAGAGAAGCAGTCAGAGGTTTGGTGGATTGAAAAGCAGTCATGCCTGTCAGGCGCTGCCCCATTCGTATCGAAGCAGGCAACTCTTCGCCATGCATTTTTCGCAACAACGGCTTGTGATCAAAGAGATCAACCTGAGATGGACCTCCACTTTGAAACAGGTAAATAATTCGCTTCACCTTTGGTGAAAAATGGGGAGCACCTAAAGCTAAACTATTAATGCCTGAGCTACCACTCGGAGATTGTTCAGACCCTGCGCAACCAAGGAGGCCTCCCAGCGCAAGAGTGCCAAGGCCAAATCTGGCAAGAAAGTGCCTACGGTTCAAATGGCTGCAATAGTCCGGGGAAAGCTCTTTCATCTATCTAAATTTTGCTTCGTCCAGATTGAAAATGGTATTTATTACAATGGTCATCGCCGCAACAGAAGGATAATCTGCAGCGGGATCTATCGGATAAGATCCCACATCGAGTAGAGCCTCAGCACTGACAGGATCTGTCTCGAATCGTTGCAGTTCGGAACCATACAGTTCAAGCAATATTTCACTTTCGTCAGAGAGTGGGTACCGGCCAAGTACCGAACGAAAACCGGACCGGATTGAGGCTTCTATAGCTGGATTGGATGAAATTAAGTGCTGGGCCATGACCCGGGCTGCTTCCACATACTGAGGATCATTCAAAAGAATCAGGGCTTGCAGCGGAGTACTGGTGGCCTCCCTCTTGACTGTACAAACGGCTCGCTCCGAAGCATCCAAGGTCAACATGGTGGGAGGTGGAATCGTGCGTTTCCAGTAAGTATATAGACTTCGGCGATATAGATCACTCCCCTGACTCGGTCGGTATTTGTTTTCTCCAATCTGGTTTGCCATCTCCTTCCAAATACCGGCTGGTTGATAAGGTTTCACCCACTTCCCTCCTATCTTCCGGTTCAGTAAACCACTGACTGCCAGTACCTGATCTCTAATCATTTCCGCAGTCAGACGCACCGAAGGACCTCTTGATATCCAAATATTTCCCGGATCTTTTTTTCTCTTCTGCTTTGAAGCTATTGCCGATTGCCGGTAACTGGCTGAAGTGACAATCTGCTTTAACAGTGCTTTTATATCCCATCCAGATTCCATGAAACTTATCGCCAACCAATCCAACAACTGAGGATGTGAGGGTAGTGCTCCCTGACTACCGAAGTCGTCCGGTGATTTGACGATGCCTTGGCCAAAACACATTTGCCACAACCGGTTGACATATACCCTGGCAGTCAGTGGATGATCAGGATCAAAAAGCCACTGTGCCAGGCCAAGACGGTTGGCAGGCAAATCCTCCGGAAATTCAAGAATCGACGAAGGTGTGATCCGTGCCACCTTCCGAACCGGTGCATCATATGCTCCCCGTGCCAGTAGAAAGGTCGTCTTCATGGTATCCTCTTCCTCCATGACCATAACTGCCGGCACCTTCAAATCCTTCATACGCAGATTCCTCAGCTCATGACTGAGACTCTGGTAAGTCGAGTCCCCAGTGAGGAGATAGTGCAAACGGAGATCGCTGACCTTTACGTTCTGAATGCTTAATTTCTTGCCTGCTAATAATAGAACCTCAAGAGAACTCAGTTCTCTCTGGTAAACTCGTATCTCATCAATTGCACCACCTTCAAATCCGTAGAGATTATCCAGATTGCGGGCGCGGTGATTCCAATTACCTACGAGAAAATCATTCCCATTATAAATGCTCTGACCTTGTAAGCTATCACGCTGCACCTTCAGGATCTGGGATTCACCATTTATGTAAAGAGAAATACCCTGGGCCTTTCCACTTCCATCATAAGTTAGAAAGATGTGCTGCCAGCCACCGGGTGCAACCGGATCTTGGCTTTCTACAACGATTGAATGGCTTCCATCAGCTATTAGGCTGGCCTCTAGCCGGTCATTTGCCTTGATTGCCAATTGATATCCCTGCCTGCCGAGTTCTCCATTTCTCCGGGCAAAAAGGCCAGCAGTTTTCCTATGTTGTCCATTCTGTCTGATCCAACCTCCAAAAGAAAAAGCATCGTAGTGATTGAAATCTCCGATCTCACCTAAGCTGAGAAAATTAGCTCCGTTGAACCTCAATCCGTATCCTTTCTTGCCAGACACGACTTCAGGTTTACCGATCCCCGGTGGCAGATTGATATTCACGCGGCCCTTGGGCTGATTTGCCACTTCATTGAGAAAAGCATCATCACTTACGGAATCCAAACGGTGATAAGCCAATAGATCTTCATCCAGCTTTTGAAAAATCGATTCTTGCCAATTAATCGTATTTCTCCAATTATTGAATGATGGTATATCCATTTCTTCATAATCACTCTTCTCCTCTTCGAGACGACTGATCATCTGTCGGATCTGGTTGATGGTAGAATCCATCAAGGGATCTGCCATCTCTATCGATGGTTTTGGAGCCTGATCAAAATAACTGATCTGGCCCCTCTCCTCTTTGACGTTATTGAAGAATGCAAACGTTGAGTAATACTCTTCCTGACTGATCGGATCGTATTTGTGATCATGGCAGCGTGCGCATTCCATAGTTTGCCCTAGAAATGCTGTCGCAAATGTTTGAGTGCGGTCTGCTGCGTACTCTGTCAGGTACTCCTCATTAATCACGCCACCCTCCTGGGTTATTGCATGATTTCGATTGAACCCGGTAGCTAATCTCTGCTCGTACGTAGCTTCTGGCAAAAGGTCACCGGCAAGTTGCCACATTACGAACGTGTCATAAGGCATATTGCTATTGAATGCACTGATCACCCAATCTCGCCACGGCCACATCGTACGAGGGCGGTCGTCCTGGTACCCATGTGAATCGGCATAACGGGCCACATCTAGCCAATTAAAAGCCATTCTTTCGCCGAAGGCAGTACTTGCCAGAAGGCGATCGACCAGGGCTTCGTAGGAATGATGCGAGTCATCGGCGAGAAACCGATCAATCTCCTCAGGACTGGGGGGCAATCCTGTCAAGTCAAAACTTAATCTTCTGATCAATTGCTCTCTGGTCGCCTCCGGCTCGGGCTTGAGCTTGAAAGCCTCCAGCTGTCTCATCACAAACAAGTCAATCGGGTTCTCGGACCATTTCCTGTTTTTCACTTTCGGAAGCTCCGGTTTGGCTGGCTTGATGTAAGCCCAGTGATCCTTCCATTCAGCACCTTGTTCGATCCATTTCTTAAAAAGTGCTTTTTCATAATCGTTCAGAGAAAGATTTGATTCGGGAGGGGGCATCATGTATTCTGGATCATCGCTGATGATCCGCTCATAGGCAATACTGTTGTGGATATCTCCCGGCACAAACGGAAAGGAGATGCCGGAACTATCTAAAGAACCAAAGGCACCCTCTTTTGTAAATAGTGCCAGATCTGCTTTTCTGGCCTCCTTATCCGGTCCATGGCAGGTGAAGCACCGGTCGGAAAGAAGGGGCCTGATATGAAAATTGAAATCGATTTTTTCGGGAAGGTTGGATAGATCTCTTTGAGGATTTTCAGGTTGATCAACACATGCACCTAGGAAAAGCAAATAAAAACAGGTGAGCACTGTTATGCACTTATCAATAGTATTGCTGCTATTCCTGGCGGTATGGCTGGTCTTCAAAACTTATTCCTGGTCTTTATCATATGGTATGATCCGGTCCCACTCATCAGCAGCAGCTCTTGCCACAAAAGCCACTACCGGTTCGGTCTCGCTCAGGTTGTATACCTCATGGGGCACTCCCGGTTTGATATAAATGAAATCACCAGCCTGGTTATCCAATATCTGGCTCAGTCCTTCTCCAAAGGCATGCCGCACCTTGCCCTCCAAGATATATAGCATCAGATCGAAACCGTCATGAATGTGTGCATAAGCGGTACCACCAGGTGGTATGGTAACTACATTGCATGATAATTGGGTAGATCCTACATTTTTTGCAGACATACCCTGCTTGTAATGAATGCCGTTCCAGGCTCGTTTAGCTCCACCACCGCGAATGCAGAGGATTCCATCATGATCCTCGACGGCAGATGTCTGTAGCAAATCATTCTTGTCTTTGAGTTCTTTCATCTCACTTTGCCTGTATTAATAGAATAAAGATATCGAATTAGAGAATGGATCAAACTTATCCAACACTAGTCAGAAATCAGACAATTCAAAAATTCGGCAAGTCACACTAATCTGCATTGCAGAAATCGCTAAATTGTATGACTTCTCTCCCCACACAAATGTCAAAATAACATCATATGAACCGAAGAGATATCATAAGACAGCTTTCCGTACTTCCATTTGCCGGAAGCGCATTGGCTGCTAACTCTTTACAGTCTGCTAGTCCTGGTAAAATGATTACCGAACAGATGTTTGGACGAAGCGATAAAAATATTTACGAGTCGATTGGCGTCGACACAATCATCAATTGTCGCGGCACCTTCACCATCCTTGGAGGATCGATTGAACTGCCCGAGGTTATCGAAGCCATGGAAGCCGCCTCGGGAAACTTCGTGCAGTACGACGAGCTTGCTTATGGAATTGGTAAAAGGCTGGCTGATCTGACTCAGACCCAATGGGGCATGGTTTCTTCAGGGTGTGCAGCCGGACTAAAACACGTAACTGCAGCATGTGTAACCGGTGGAAACCCCGAAAAATTGATTCGAATTCCCGACCTCCACGGATTTGAAAAATATGAGGTGATTGCCCCACGGACATCGCGCAACATGTATGATCACGCCGTTCGTAATGTGGGGGTAAAAATGATTACGGTGGAAACACCGGAGGAAATGCAACGTGCTATCAATAAGCATACAGCTATGATCTATTTGGTATTGGGAAGACACACTGAGAAGGGAGAGCCTCTCTCACTTGAGGCGGTTGCTGAAATTGCAAGACCTCACAACATCCCTATATTGGCTGATGCCGCTGCCGAAGATCTAACCATCCCTCCTATTCATTTAGAAAGGGGTGCGACGATTGTAGCTTATAGCGGAGGTAAAGCCATCCGAGGTCCCCAATGTGCGGGCCTTTTGCTCGGTGATAAAGATATTCTAATGGCAGCCTGGCAAGCCAGTTCTCCCCATCATGGTCCGGGGCGAGATAACAAGGTTGGAAAGGAAGAAATGTTGGGCATGCTGGCCGCAGTAGAAGCATGGACCCGGAGAGATCATGACCAGATCTGGCAGCAATGGCTGGGGTGGTTGGATCTCATTGCTAAAAAGGTGGAAAGTATTAATGGAATCAAAACTGAGGTACGTGAGCCCGAAGGACTGTCAAACCATGCTCCCTCCCTGCACATCTGGTGGGATCCCGATGCATTCAACCTGACCGGTTTTGACGTAGCAGAGGAACTAGGCAGGAATAAGCCCCGGGTCGCGGTGGGCGACCGGGACCGGGACGGACTCACTTCGGTAAATATCACTCCTAATCAAATGCAGGAAGGCGAAGCTGAGATTGTAGCCAACAGATTACACGCCGTGTTGTCGAAGAAGCATGCCCCAAAACCGAAACCAGCGGCACCAAAAGTCAATCTACAAGGACACTGGCAAACTGAAGTCTCTTTCTTTAACAGCACCAGCACCCATCTTCTGTTTCTTGAGCAGGATGGCAACTGGCTGCAGGGTAAACATCAAACCGATTTCGAAATACTCGACCTGGTTGGAATGATCGAAGCAGATGAGATTAAGATGAGAAGCAGGTTTTACAAACCGGGTAACCATTTGCTCTACCTGTTTACTGGTAAGGCTACCGGTGACGAGATCACGGGATCCATTTTTCTGGGCGAGTATTTAACGGCCCAGTTCAAAGCGACGCGAATCAAAAGGGATGAAAAACGCACTCCTATTCTCGTTCCTGGTGGACCACCCTTAGCTACTTAAAAAATCAGATCTATGAAGAGAATCACCGTTCTGATTGCATTGATCCTTGCCGTCGGTATTCAGTCCTTCTGCCAGGAGTATGACATCCTGATAAAAGATGGCCACGTGATCGACCCACGGAATGGATTAGATGCCGTCATGGACATAGCTATAGCTGATGGAGAGATTAAGGAAGTTGCACCGGGCATTGCAGAAAGCAGAGCGGAGAAAGTGATCCAGGCAGGGGGTCTCTATGTAGTACCCGGTTTAATTGATATGCATGTTCATGTCTTCAATGGACATACACCCGGTTCATATATTGCGGATGGGCCTACCAGTGTGCCTCCGGATGGTTTTACTTTTCGCTCAGGTGTTACCACCGTGGTAGATGCCGGATCATCAGGGTGGAAGAATTTTCGACAGTTCAAAACTCAAACGATCGACGTTTCCAGAACCAGGGTTCTCGCTCTGTTAAATATTGTAGGTGTAGGGATGCTCGGGCGTTACGAAGAGCAGAACGTTGCTGACATGAATCCGGTGATGACAGCCCATATGATCAAAAGGCTGTATCCCGACATCCTGGTTGGTATCAAGGCTGCCCATTATTGGGGAGATTTTACCCAGGTTGACAAGGCAGTGGAAGCTGGGAATCTGGCCCAGGTCCCGGTGATGGTGGATTTCGGCGAGCACGAACCTCCAAATTCGATCGAAGCTTTGTTTATGGAGCATCTAAGGCCGGGAGATATTTTCACTCATACTTATTCCTATGGTCCCAAGGTTAGAGAAACAGTAGTTGACGAAAATGGGCAGGTTAAACCTTTCATATTTACGGCTCAAGAGCGGGGAATCATCTTCGATGTGGGACACGGCGGAGGTGCTTTTTCCTGGCGACAGGCGGTGCCTGCCGTGGAGCAGGGATTCATAGCCGATGTAATCAGCACTGACCTTCACACCCAAAGTATGAATGCCGGGATGAAAGATCTGACCAATGTCATGTCGAAATTTCTCGCGATGGGATTAACACTTCAGGACGTAGTTTACCGAACCACCTGGAAACCGGCCCAAGTAATTGGCAGACCAGACCTCGGTAGTCTCACCGTTGGTGCCGAAGCTGATGTAACCATTTTAAACCTTAAGGAAGGTGATTTCGGCTTTGTGGATGTGCGAAGACAAAAGATCAATGGCTCCCGGAAGCTGGAAGCAGAACTAACCATACGTGCCGGCAGGATAGTCTGGGACCTCAATGGAATCAGTATGGACCCATTTGAAGACAATCGATGACGAAAACATGGCTTGGTTCTGGCATTCAGGCTATCTGCCTGGTCTTGTTGACATGTATTACAAGCTTTAGTCAACAATTTGATCTACTACTTAAGAACGGGCACGTATTTGATGCCAGGAATGGGATTGATGAAGTAATGGATATTGGCATTGCCGGTGATACCATCGCTGCTATTGAAAAAAACATCGACACCACCAAAGCTCGAAAGATCGTTGACCTCCTCGGTTACTTTGTGAGTGCGGGATTCATCGATATCCATACCCATGTTTTTGTTGGAAGTGAGATCGGAAAATTTGCAAATGGGATCAATAGTTTGTCGCCTGACAATTTCACATTCAAAGCAGGAGTCACAACCGTAGTTGACGCTGGGACTGCAGGCTGGAAAAACTTTGAACTCTTCAAAAAGCAGGTGGTAGATCAATCCAAGACACGGGTACTCTCTTTCATCAATATAGCGGGCACCGGAATGATAGGTAAACCTGGAGAAGAAAATCTGGGCGAAATGAAAGTGGACGAGATCAGCCGGCTCGTCAGAAAATATCCCGAAATCATTTTGGGTGTAAAAATCGGACACTTCGAACAACCATCATGGGCTCCCTTTGATCTGGCTATACAAGCTTGTGAGGAGAATAATCTGCCGCTATTCGTGGAGTGCCACCTTCCGGACTATTCACTTCAGGACCAACTCGATAAAATGCGGCCGGGTGACATTATTACCCATTCGTTTGAAGATGTTGCTGACCGAATGCCTGTTGTCGATGATGATGGCATTGTACGCCCTTTTGTATTCGAAGCAAAGGAAAGGGGAATTCTTTTTGATGTGGGACATGGCGGAGCCGGATTCTGGTTTAGTCAGGCTGTGCCTGCATTTGAACAAGGATTATGGCCAAATTCGTTCGGTACGGACTTACATCGTTTTAGCATGAACGCCGGGATGAAGGATATGCTCAATGTAATGTCGAAATATCTGGCCATAGGAATGCCATTGCGGGATGTGCTGACCCGGGCCACCTGGTATCCTGCTCAGTCTATCGGACGCACCGACCTTGGAAATCTTTCCCCTGGCCATACAGCAGATATTGCTGTCATCAAACTGGAAGAAGGCAATTTTGGCTATGTAGACGCCGGAGGAAATCGTATTCGAGGTACTCAAAAACTGCAAGCGGAATTGACAATCCGGGCGGGTCAGATCGTTTGGGATCTGAACGGATTAACTGCAAAGCCCTTCTTTGATGAGGAATAACTTTCAATGTCTATGATCCAGTTACATAGACCTCATGTGATTCTCTGTTTTTTGTGTCTATTGATGACTATTAGCTGCTCAACAGAAAGCAATTTGCCACCTGGTGATGTCGACAATGGTGGCCTATTTGTACCGGATGGGTTTGAAGTCCTCACCGTTATCGACAGCGTGGGCCGGGCCAGACATCTCACCGTTCGAGAAAACGGTGACATCTATGTCAAGCTAAATTCAATGGCCGGACCTTATGGTGGAAATGTGGCCTTGCGAGATAGCAATGGGGACGGACGGGCGGATATCATCGAGCGATTTGGAAGGAGAGATGATGAAAAAGGCTCCTATGGGGCTGGTATGATCATTCACGATGGGTACCTGTACTATGGGTCGGCACTTACAGTTTTCAGGGCGAAGATGATTCCGGACCAATTGCTTCCGGAAGATCCGGAGATCGTGCTATTTGATGATCATGAGCATGGGACCCACTGGCACATCACGAAACCGGTTTCCTTTGATGACCAAGGTAACATGTATATCCCATTCGGAACTCCTTCCAACGCTTGCCAGGATATCCAGGCCACTCCAAATGGTGCTCCGGGAGGGCAGGGTATAGACCCATGTCCGGAATTGGATAACCACGGTGGCATATGGCGATTTGATGCTTCTCAAACAGACCTTCGTCAATCTGATGGGGTTCGAATTGCAACCGGGATACGTAGTGTGGTCGCCATGGATTGGAATCCGTTTGATAAAAACCTTTACATAGTGATGCACGGTCGCGATAATCTCTACAGTTTGTACCCTGATCGCTATACACCGTGGCAAAGTGCTATGCTGCCAGCTGAAGAATTCATCCGGATCCGGGAAGGTGGTAACTATGGCTGGCCATACTGCTACTATGACCAAATGCAGGGTAAGAAAGTGCTGGCTCCCGAATATGGCGGTGATGGCTCGATGATTGGAAGATGTGCGGACATGGATGCACCTTTGATGGGATTCCCCGGACATTGGGCACCAAATGACCTGCTATTCTATGAGGGCGACCAATTTCCGGCCCGTTACAAAGGTGGCGCATTTGTGGCTTTCCATGGATCTACGAACCGTGCACCCTATCCCCAGGCTGGTTACTTCGTTGCATTTATTCCTTTTTGGAAGGGTGCTCCTACAGGGGAATGGGAAGTCTTTGCTGATGGTTTCGCACAAGTAGACACCATCGTCAACACCAGTGATGCAGTCTACCGGCCAATGGGATTGGCGGAGGGTCCCGATGGTTCATTATACATCACCGAATCTAGAAATGGCAGAATATGGAGGGTAATGTTCAAAGGAAAGAAAAACCAATTTGGCCCCGAGGAACTCGCTTCGATGGAGGAGAGGAAAGATCTGCCTCATTTACGAACACCAGATGAGGTATCCGATAACTTGCAAGCTCACATTGGTGATTCAGAGAGGCTCTATTTGACTTTCTGCGGTACATGTCACCAACAAGATGGAAAAGGTGCCATCGGACGATTTCCACCTCTGAAAGGTACGGATTGGGTAAGTGGTGACAAGGAACGACTTATCGAGGTGACACTTGAAGGCATGCAAGGGCCATTGGAAGTGAATGGAGTGACTTACAATGCCGTCATGCCACCTCATGGATTTCTGAGTGATGAAGATATAGCAGTCATTTTATCTTACATCCGGCAGGAATTTGGTGATGCCAGCCCTATCACGTCTGATGAAATTGCTAAGGTTCGCACTGCTACCTCAACTGACCGGGACTAAGGCTGGCGGCTACTCTCTGATTTAATATGTAACATTATCGGCTAAAATGAAGAGCAGATGAAATCTTTACTTACTGTGGCTACATTGGTGGTTGTGAGTTTAAGCCCCCTGGGAGGTCAGGAAAAAACTACGAATGTGATCCTGGTCAGCATGGATGGCTTTAGATGGGAAGAGCTATTTGGAGGTGCAGTAGATAGCTTGATGAACGACCTTACATATGTAAAGGACTTTGATACCACCTACCTGCAAGAAAACTATGGAGGTGAAAGCCCGGGGGAACGACGTCAAAAACTAATGCCATGGATGTGGAGCATTGTGGCCGAACAAGGACAAATTTATGGTAACCAATGGCTTGGAAACAAAGTTAGATGCTCGAATTCCCATTGGTTCTCTTATCCCGGATACAACGAGTTACTGGTTGGTTTCAGTGATCCAAACATCACTTCGAATGCCAAGACATATAATGAAAATGTCACAGTACTGGAATGGTTGAATAATCAGCCTCAACTGCAGGGGAAAGTAGCTGCCTTTGCATCGTGGGATGTGTTCCCATACATTATTAATGATGTGAGGAGTGGCATTCCGGTGAATGCTGGTTTCCGAAAGGCCTCTGGTCCAGATCTTTCTGAGAAGGAGAAAATCCTCAATCAACTGATTGATGAGATCCCTAGTCCATGGAGTTCCGTTCGGTTGGATGCATTCACTCACCACTACATGATGGAGTATTTACGAAAAGAACATCCTCGAGTAGTATATATTGCTTATGGCGAAACCGATGATTTTGCACATGATGGTGAATATGATCATTATCTGCAATCGGCCCACCAAACTGATAAGTGGCTCAGGCAGCTCTGGTCCTTTCTGCAGGAGGACGATTTCTACCGGGATCAAACAACGATGATCATTACTACTGACCACGGCCGTGGCTCTTCACCAAAGGCAGAGTGGCAAAGCCATGGTAAAACATATGAAGGTTCACCCTTTATTTGGATTGCTATCATCGGTCCGGATACAGCCCCTTTGGGGGAAATTGATATTGACGAACGTCTCTTTCAAAATCAGGTAGCGAAAACAATGGCTCGCCTACTAGGTTATGATTACTATAACGAAAGAGGTGAAGTCGGGCCTGTAGTAGAGCGAATGATTCGCCATTAACGGTTTAATATGACAAAGAAGTTGGACAGCATAGTACCTGAACTATCTGTGGGACTCGTATTGTCCGGGGGAGGAGCCCGGGGTGCCGCTCATATCGGTATGATCAAGGCTCTCGAAGAGTATGGTCTTCCCGTCACACATCTCTCTGGCAGCAGTTCGGGGGCGATCGTTGGTGCATTATATGCAGCGGGATATGAGCCTGACGAATTGTTCCATTTCTTTAAGACCAACCAAAACATCTTTACCTGGCGTTACTTTACTTTCAGTAAGCCAGGCATGATGGACGCAGACCGGTATCGTGAGATATTCGAGCCATGGTTCGGAAAAAGAGATTTCGAAAATCTGCTGCGGAAGTTATCTATTTGTGTGACCGATATACTGCAAGGCATTCCCCGATACTTTTCCAAAGGAGAACTGGTACGCCCACTTTTGGCCTCCGCAGCAGTTCCCGGAGTCTTTAGCCCTGTGGAAATTGATGGCGTTTGGTACGTAGACGGAGGTACAATGAACAACTTCCCTGTCGAACCGCTAGTCGACAGATGTGATTTTATACTAGGTAGCTATGTATCACCGAAACGTGCGTTTAAGAAGAGCGAATTAACCAACACTTTTAAGCTGGTGAACCGTGCTACTGATCTGGCAGCTCTTTCCTCATCACTAAACAAGTTTCATCACTGTGATCACGTGGTCGTTCCAAAAGAGCTTTGGAAGTTTGGAATTTTCGACACCAAGCGTGTGGAGGAAATTCACCAACTAGGATATGAAAGTACCGTCAAGAGCATTGGAGAAATCAAGAAAAAATTCGAATTGTGCTCCGCCAAGGTACCCCGGCAATTCTAGATGTACTTACTACACAATTGTAATAGGGTAGCTTTTTACCAGCTCAACAAGTATATCATGTTTCAATGCCTGAAAAACTCCGGCAAGTCTCTTCATTTCACGTTTTGCACCAGTAAGACTCGGTAAGCTTTCACATGTATTGAATGATAGATCTTTCAGCCTTGTCTCAATTGTTTTGAGATCCCGATCAAATAAGTCAATTAATGCCCGTGATTGGAGTGCTAATGTATAGGTCTCTTTTCTGGATCGACCCGTGAGACTCAGATTTGTTAGTTTAAGGATTAGTTCCTTCTCCTTTCGCCAGATATCGAGAATCTCTAGCCATTTTCGAATAGTCCTTCCCCGTCTAGCTAAGGACGGATTTGCAGCCTTGTCAGAAATTGAACGTAACGATTTGCGCGGAGCCAAACTCCCTATTTTGCTTTTGTTGTGGGACATACTGAACTCACCGGTTAATTATTACCAATCCAAATTATTGAGTGTTTTCTCGACAGAACTGAGTGGTTTACGATCCTTGGTAAAATCAAAACGGAAAACACCGGACGATGTTATGTCAGCAACTTACTATCGTTACAAAAAGTACACAAGTAGAGCCAATCAGTCACTTCCGGATTGAATACTTCGGATTCAGATCCAATGGGACAGGTGCATTGGTCCTCTCCCGCCAACCTTCCAGGAGGTTAAGGAGTTCTTCAGTTTTCACAGGAAAATCAGCTGTAACATTCTGGCTTTCCCCCGGATCCTCCCTGAGGTTATAGAGTTCAATACCGAAATCTTCAAAATACTGGTGAAGCTTCCAATCTCCCTTCCTCACAACGGAGCCAGGCCGGGTTCTGAACAACGGATCGCGAGTTTCATTGTTGGTTACATCGTAAGCCTGCAAGTAAATCGGAAAATGCCAGTAGAGGGCACGTTCCCGGTCAAATCTCCGAGTATCACTAAGCATTGGCCATAAACTGTTGCCATCATATTTTTCCTTCCTAAAGTTTATCGTTGCTGCTTCCAAAATGGTAGGTAAAAGATCCAGATGAGTGATTGGTGTGCTAGAATCTCTTGCAACTTCTATCACATCAGGATAGACGAAGCAATAAGGAACTCTGATCCCACCTTCATAGTAGCTTCCCTTTCCTGCACGCAATGGTTTTTGGTAGGTGATTCCATAGAGTCCTCCATTGTCCGAAGTAAGGATAATGAAGGTCTTCGCAGTCATTTGCCTCTCATCCAGCAAGCTCAGCAACCGTCCTATATTCCGGTCAAGATTCTCGATCATACTGGCATATGCTGGATTATGCTGTTTTTGCCAGGGATCCTTCTCTTGATATTTGGGCACCAATTCAGTCACCGGATGGATAGGGGTGTGGACTGCATAGGGGGCATAGTGCAGAAAGAATGGCCCATCCGTTTGACGAACAAATTCCAGGACGTGAGACATGATCACATCCGTGAGATAGCTTTGATTGCCAAATGGCTTTAGGTCGACATTTCTATAGGGTGGATAGTAGCTCTGAGGATGACCGTTATGCCCCCCACCAATATTTTCATCAAAACCGTTCTCTTTCGGTTCGACGGATAAATGCCATTTACCTGCATGGCAAGTTCGATACCCAGCCTGTTTGAGTAGTTCAGGTAAAATGACAAATGAATCGGCCAGGCTAACTGTATTTGGAGTGGGTGTCAGCCTGCGATGCTCTGCATCTCCTCGTTCGGAAGACCCCACGGTGTATATGCCATGTCGAGGGGTCCACAGACCAGTCATTATGGAGGCCCGGCTAGGTGCACAATTCGATGCCGCAGCATAGCCCTGGGTAAACACCATTCCGCGAGATGCCAGCTGATTAATATGGGGCGTTTCATAGAATCGTGATCCCATAAAACCCAAATCCCTCCAGCCCAGGTCGTCAATATTGATAAGTATAATATTGGGTTTCTCATTTATCCTGGACTGACATAAAACCAGTAGCAAGCTCAGAAGCAAAGAAGAGAAGACTAGCCTCAAGACATTTGTCATGGATCAAGTTTTGTCAATCATTCGCTGGTAATGGTTTGGGGGAGTATCACAGCAAAATTATGTTGACCGTACTACGAGGTTCAAAGTATGACTAATCCCCATTAAAATTATCGAACTGTAAATGTAAAAGATAAGCTAGTTCTAGACTTTTCAAATACGAACGGCAATGCTCCATGATCTCTTGTTCGAAGCTACAAGAGATGCCAGAATTCCTCGTCTGTCAAAGTAAATGGTAATTTAAACGTATATTTGGCGTGGCTATTCATAAGCTACCCCACAACGCCTCTCAATTTTTCACTTTTCAAATAGTCCATTAGGATGAGTAACATCGATCTAAAGGCTTCACGCTTGCCCAAGATCAGCTTTGACAAGGCTGTGGCGATCAATTTCCACAAAGATGTCAGAAGCAGGGTTGATGAATATTTTCGAACAAACCAAATCTCCTCTAAAGCAAACCGGAAAATGGTGGTTAAGACTGTGTTGATATTACTTGGGTGGCTTATGACCTACCTTCTAATAATATCAAACCTGATCAGTCCATGGGGCATGTTCATACTGGCACTGGTACATGGCTTTTTTACTGCGATGATTGGTCTTAACATTGGCCATGATGCCATTCACGGTTCGTATTCAAGAAATCCTGTAATTAATCGCTGGATTGGTTTATCTTTTAATCTGATAGGGGCAAACGACTACGTCTGGAACATTAGTCACAATATTGTTCATCACACCTATACCAACATTCCGCATCACGATGAAGACATTCATCAAATTCCGTTACTACGTATGGAGCCCACTCAGGAACTTTGGTGGATTCACCGTTTTCAGCATATCTATGCATTTGGCCTGTATTGCCTTGCTTCTCTTTCCTGGGTATTTGTAAAGGATTACGTAAAGTTTTTTCAACATCAATTGGGAGCCTACTATCGAAAAACATTTCCAGTGAAGGAAATAATCAGATTGTTTTTTTTTAAAGCATTGTACTACTCCATTTTCCTGGTAATTCCCTTGCTCGTAATCGACCTGCCGTGGCCGTGGATCCTCATCGGGTTTTTTGCAGCCCATTTTATTGAGGGCTTTACTATTGCTATTATTTTTATGTTGGCACATATTATTGAAGGAACTACTTTCCCCGAACCTAGCCCTGAAGGGCATGTCAAGATGTCCTGGGCAGAAATGCAAATGCATACTACCTCTAATTTTGCTACCTCCAATTCGCTGGTCAATTATTTGTTTGGAGGATTAAATTTCCAGGTTGAACATCATTTGTTTCCCAAGGTATGTCATATTCATTACCCCAAAATCTCTTCAATAGTCAAACAAACTGCCATTGATCATAATGTTCCATATCTGGAACAGAAGACTTTTTTGGGTGCTATTTCGTCTCATATCAGGACGTTGAAAAATTTTGGAGCTCCTGACGGGCAATCAAGGTAAACCCTTACTCAAGTATCGAAACTGATCCAGATAATCTCATGCTACTTCCATCCAACGCAATGAGTTCGAGGTAGTAAATGTAGGTGCCATAAGCCTCTCGTCCCCCAATTCTACCATCCCAACCGTGCATTGCTGCCAGAAGCACATTCGATTCTTTGTGTACCAGATTACCCCATCGATCGGCCACCACAAACCGGATCACTTCAATTGTACCCAACGGCCCGACAGGAAGGAAAACATCATTGATACCATCACCATCGGGACTGAAGGCATTGGGAATATAAAGAGGAAGACAGTCAATAAACGTTACTTCGATCTCATCCTCTAGGACGGCGCAGTTACTTCGAGCGATTGCTAGGTACCTTCCTGATTTCTTCACTTTTAGCTCCGGACCCCGATGTCCATTTTGCCATACCACCTCATATCCACGAGGTAATTTGGTGTCTAATGACAGCTCACTACCGAGGCATACCACAGTGTCGTCTCCCAGATAAAGGTCATTCGATGTTTGCAAGAACACCTCAATCGTGTCAGCAGCTTCACACAGTCCTTGAGTGACGGTAAGACGGTACTCACCAGAATCTTGAACAAGGCGCTGGGGAGTGTCCAGGCCGTCAGACCATCTATATAAAGCTCCTGGCAATCTCATGGGAGACAGGCGAATTGAATCTCCGGGACAAAGTAAAGTATCCGGAGGGCCTATATCGATCAGATCTGCTATCGAACGCTCTACAATGTTTACCTCCTCTTCAGTGATCAACCCACAAGTATCCCTAACCTGCAAGAGCACCAACTGATTGCTATCCGGTTTAAAAGTGATTGCAGGGCTTGTAAAATCAACCAGTGGTTGACCAGTACTCCATTTATATGAATCACCGGTGATTGGAGCAGTCAGTGTAATCTGTTCACCTGGGCAAAAGGAAGTATCGGGCAAAAGATCAGTAAATTTCTTGATGTCCTTACACACACGGAAAAAAGGAACAAACGACGTAAGTCCTACCGTATATCCCCAAAATACCTTTCCCGAGAGGATGTCAAGATCCTCAGGTAAAATCCGGTCAATTCTAAGATGGCAATCAAAATAAACTTGAATTCGCCGGCTCACTGGCTCCCAGAAAACACGAAAAATCCGGCCTGTGCAATCAGGCAATCGGTCCCATCCTGGCATTAGAGGTACCGGTGGACTTAGCTGGCGAGGATCATCATGATCAAGGACGCCATCAGCCATGATAGCCAAATGATTGAATACAGGATCATTATCCTCATTATCTGAAAACAAGTCAAGTTCCACAGCCAGACTGGGTGCCAGGCCCCGATAACCCATTCGATCATTCAGTGCTCCTTCCGAACTACCAATGGGCTGGAACACTATGGCCATTCCATCCATTCCTCCGGCACAATCAGGTATGAATTCCAACGTGATGTCGATGGTATCAGAAAAATCTACCTGGGTGCCACTCCACACCGCTCCCGAACGAAAGCCACCATCCACTTGAAACTGAAAGCAGCCATCACCCAAGTCAATCGCTGTACCATTGGGCACGAAGGTCTGTGCCTCACAGAGCGTAATTGTGCTTAGTAGAAATAATATCGATTTGATTCTCAACACTGTTTCAAATGTAAGGACTTAGCAGCGCTGATTTTGGCTAAACAACTTGCACCCCTTATCTGAGTGTCCCAAACAGGTCAATTGCTGACCGGAGTGAATCTGTTTTCTATCTTACTTTCTGATTCAATACAAAACTGACGTGATTCAAGCTAAAAATATCTATTGGATTTGCATACTTTCTATCGTTCTCATAGGATCAGGATGTGGAGATCAAAAAGAAAACTCAAGTGATATGGAAATGCCCTCTTCAACGAACGTGACTTTCATGACTTTGGACCCTGGACATTTCCATGCTGCTCTGGTACACAAAAATACTTATGCTTCGGTAGATTCCAATGTGTACATTTTTGCACCAGCAGGACCGGAATTGGAAAGCCACTTGCAGTTGTTACAACAGTACAACAGCCGGTCTAATCAACCAACGAACTGGCAGCCCCATGTCTATTCCGGTGATGACTTTCTTCAGCAAATGTTGCAACAGACTCCGGGAAATGTAGTGGTACTATCCGGAAATAATGCCCGCAAGACAGAATACATAGCCAAAGCCATCGATTCTGGAATTCATGTTCTGGCGGACAAACCGATGGCAATCAATCCTGAAGGCTTCGGACTTTTAAGGAATACCATGCTGACTGCCCAGGAAAATGGGCTCCTCCTCCACGATATCATGACAGAAAGATATGAGATCACAACGATTCTTCAGAAGGAGCTGTCTCAGGTACCGGAGCTCTTTGGCGAAATGCAAAAAGGAAGCTTGACCGATCCAGCCATTACCAAAGAAAGCGTACATCACTTCTTTAAATATGTTTCCGGAAATCCTTTGAAACGGCCACCTTGGTTTTTTGACGTAAGCCAGCAAGGAGAAGGCATAGCAGATGTAGCCACTCATCTGATAGACTTGATCTTTTGGGAATGCTTTCCAGAAGATCCGATTGACCATCAGAAGGATATTGAAGTTCTTCAAGCTACCCGTTCTCCCACCATTCTTAGTCTTGATCAATTCAAGAGAGTCACAGGAGTAGAAAAATTTCCGTCATTTCTGGAAAAAGATCTGAATCAAGAAAATCAGTTGCTGGTCTTTTCGAACGGAGAGATCTTCTTTACGACTAGGGGGATCCATGGTAAGGTGTCTGTCATCTGGAATTATGAGGCTCCCGAGGGTGGGAAAGACACTCATTATTCGATTATGAAAGGAAGTCAGATCAATCTTGTCATACAGCAAGGTGCAGAGCAAAACTATGAGCCGACTTTGTACGTTTATCCCAATGTCGATGATATCCCTATGGTTGAATTTCAACTCACTCAAGCCCTGGAAAACCTGAGCTCAAAGTATGCGGGACTAGGCTACAGACAAAACGATAATGGCTGGGAAATAGTCATTCCGGATGAATTTAAGATCGGTCATGAGGCACACTTTGCCGAGGTAACGGAAGCATTTCTAAGCCATTTGGATAACGGCAAAATACCGGAATGGGAACTGGCCAATATGCTGGCAAAGTATTATGTAACAAGTGAGGCGTGGAGGCTGAGCCGGGACTGAAAAGATTTTAACATCGCTCGATACAGAACTTTAGAGAAAAACCTGATCTCTCCAAGCACCAACGTCTGTCATCAATCCAACTCAATCTCAGTGGAATTTCAAATCTGACAGGTGCCAGCGAGCTGCGACTGATGGAAATTTCTATTACTTCTCAGCTCATTCAGTCTCCACCTTGACGTCCTTGAACATGAATGGATTGTCACTGATCCTCAAGTCCTTGCCGCTGGCAGTAGTTACATTCCTTAGAATGACCTCACTGGTTCTAATATAAGGGAATTTCTCCTGATAGGAGTCGTCGATCAATTCGGAATTGAAATCTGCAAAAATTGCTGGACCCCGGTACTCCTCTTGATGATTGGAGTCGTCGATATGAAGATCTTCAATCGTAATACGTTTCGGCATATAACACACGTAGCCAAAATCATGCTGCCCGGAATTGAATCCGCCAATCAGATTAACACTGGCGGGAGTGCCTCCTTTAGGAACAAGGATACAATTGCGGATGACGAATTCTCCCTGCCAGGTACTCCCATAGTCGCGGCGGAGATTGATCAGATTTCTCCCATAGATAGTGGTGTTTTCCACAGTTAGGATACCGCTTCCGATAGCATTAATTCCCATGTGACCCAGGTTCGAGTTACGGATCGTGGCATTGAACACGCCTTTGTGAGCATCGAACCTGGAAAACGTGCAATTATCATAAACCAGATTTTTACAGTAGTTGGACCCTATGATTCCCCAGTATGTCCTGTCTTTGATATCATTTGTCTGGCTGCAGTTAATGAACGATACATTGATGGCACGGCTGACAGAGATATCGTAAGATCCCATCGAGACCTGCAGACCAGCCGAACCAATGGTCTGGTATGTTCTACGGCCAGTCAGAAGGGTGTTCCTGATCGTGACATTTGAGCAGTCGCTCACATTGATGAATCCAGCATACGGAGCTCCATGCTCCACTTCGCCAGTCACACGATGTTGCAGGCTCTCCAAGACAACATTGGAACGCCTGATTAAGATGCCCCGTCTGTAGTAATTGTATTTGGACTCTTCCCGGTTGGCTATTGTAGTAAACCGACCTCCAGTAATGGTCAGGAGGCTGGCGTCAATGGGATGAGCCGTGATATTCGTGATCTCATCAAAGTCCCATATGATGGGAGTGTTTTTATCCAGATTACCGTCACTACCTACAATAAAGATATCCGTCTGCGGGGATCCATTGTTTTGATTTGGTCCAAATCGGATGTAGTGTCTTACCTGTGAGTTGGTGACGATGACCAAGCAGGATGACGGCAGCGACAAATCTATCTTTTCCTGATTTCTTTTTAAAGAAGTTATCCCCTTAAGCTGGAGAGGTTGAAGGCTGGAATTCACCAGAAATACAGAGGAGTTGCGATCCTGCACTTCCCTATCATCGATGATAAAGGTTGCCATGCCAAAATCGGTATTGGTCTTTATTACTGCCGTGCGTTTCTTTCCTCCAATGTAGTACGTACCCTCCTCATCTGCCTTCACGTTGAGGTTGTGCCGATTAGCGAAGGCGTGTGCAGCCGCGATAGCATCTATGTCGTCTGTTTTTCCGTCACCCCTGGCTCCAAAGTCACTATAGCTGACTAATCCAAGAGCTTTAAATCTGCGTACATCCTCAGAAGAAATATTTACATATAACACACCATTTTCAGCAGTGAAAACGCGGGTTTCCGTGTTCTCTGATGTTATCACCACCGTTTCAAGAGGATCTATCTTTTGCCCGCTGACTATATATAAACTGCAAAAGATGAAAAACCATAACAGCATGTATCTCATTGGCAGCAATCTTAATAGAAACATTTATAATTCACCCTCACTTAGTACAACCTCACAATCAAATCATTAACACCCTACTCAACCTATGTAGGTTATCTAGACGACGAATGACAAAATATATGATAATATACCGATTATCACAGATCTGACTTTGTTAATGCCTTGCGTGTGGTGAATAGTCATGGAGTAAAAAATACATAAAGCTATAAGTAAGCATATAGGTCCGAACGATAAAACGGCCAGATTCCCTGACGCGTGATCCTCATATACTCATCAAAGGGCCATAAGATGGAAGGTTCTAACACAAGGAGGTGCCTCTTCTAATTTAGCACTTTGCGGCTGCCCATGAATATGGGAATGCCTTTTTCCTTGGATGTTAATGGTATTTTCAAATCGCAATCGGGTCCTTCGTATCGCTTAGAAACTGCACTTAACTAAGCCCAAGAGCTGCTAGTAAAAAATATCAGGCCAGTCCTTTCAAGGCTTCTCATCATCTATCAGGCTGCTCCTTCCAGAATCTGCTTCAGGTTCGCACCTTCATCCCTCATATGTTTTCTTATCGCCTTGAATTTTTTATTAAAAAACACCTTCAAAATTCGCGACATTCGAAATGAGAGTGTAGCAATAAAGAGGGTAGACCCATTTTGGGACTCAAACCTAAATGAGCCACCAGAACAAATTAAAGAGTGTGGGAAAAGAAGTTGGTATTTGATGAGTCGATCAGTGATTACCCAGGTCGTTCTAAATCTGATAGTCTCCTTTTCATCCCCTATGTACTCTTCAGTATGGAGAATAGAACCAATTTCAAAATTCCTGCCTTTTGTCCAATGGGCCGAGATATGATCAGGGTGCCAGGCGCGGTAGTTCTCGACAAAATGCATCAACCACTCAAATACTTCACGTGGTGGCTTATGTATTACTATACTTTCCTTCAACATCTTTCCTATCCTGAGGACTTAACATTCTCTCGTTACAAAATTTTATCGTGAAGTTAGTCCATAGCTTGATCTGGAAGAGCCCAATGAACAAATAAACGACAAGTGAATAATTTAGTTTCTAGCTGACAATCTATGCAATCAATTTATGAATCACCTTGCCACCAAATTGAGATAATTGCTTGTATCTGCCACCATGAAAGTAGGTGAGCTTGTTGTCATCAAGTCCAAAAAGGTACATCAAGGTAACATGCAGATCTCGCAAGGGATGCACAACCTCTACTGCCTTCTCACCAAGTTCATCGGTGGCTCCGATGACATGCCCTGCTTTCACGCCCCCGCCTGCCATCCATATTGGCATCGCATCAGGGTTGTGATCACGGCCATACGCCACTCCCCCTTCCCGGATCCCATTATCAGGAGTTCGACCGAATTCACCACACCATACTACCAGGGTTTCGTCCAACATGCCGCGACGTTTCAAATCAGTGATTAGTCCACTGATCGGTTTGTCAATACTTCTAATAAGATTACCATGGGCCCGTTCCAAGAAATCATGCGAGTCCCAACCCGATGAGTAAAGCTGGACAAATCGAACACCCTTCTCCACTAGTCTTCGTGCCAGTAGGCATTTCCGTCCAAAGGAGTCAGTCTGTTTGTGTCCGATGCCATACAAGTTCTTTACTTCGTTTGGCTCATCATCGATTTTCAGAAGATCCGGAACAGACATCTGCATACGGTAAGCCAATTCATAGTTTTCGATTCTGGCAGATAATTCATCATGAAATGCATGCTTCTGCTGGTGCTCCTCATTCATTTCTCTGAGAAGATCTAATTTACTTCTATGATGATAATGGCTTACTCCGGGAGGTGGCTGCATGTGGAGGATAGGTGGACCACTTTGCCTCAGTGGGGTACCCTGGTACCTGGGTGGAAGAAATCCATTGGACCAATTTGCTACACCACCCTGCGGGAATGCCAGCTCGGGTAATACAACGAATGAAGGCAAGTTGTCACTAAGCGTTCCCAGCCCATAAGACCACCAAGCACCCATGGAGGGTTCACCCCCAAATTGGTTGCCAGTGTTGAGGTGGTACATTGCGGTGGGATGATTGACAGATTGGGCCTGGCAACCGCGATAAAAGCAGATCTCATCAGCTACTTCTGCCAGGTGAACAAAGGGTTCACACATATCAACACCAGACTTACCTGCCTTTCGAAAGCGGAATGGACTCTTTACATAATACCGCTCTCCACTCGACATCGCCGAAAATTGCTCACCTGATCTTTCAAACTTGCTTAGGTGGTATTGATCTAAAGTTGGTTTCGGATCGAATGTGTCGATATGGCTTGGGCCGCCCTCCATGGTCAGGAATATGAAATGCTTTGCTTTTGGCACATGCATCGGTACCTGTTTCAAGCCTCTCCGGCCACCGGTGCTGTCTGACGAGTTACTGTTGTCGCAAGCCAACAAACTGGATAAAGCCACCGCTCCAAGACTGGACCCCAGTCCATACAAAAAGGATCTTCTGTTCCATTTCGATCTCCAGTCAGTAGACATATAGAAATTCATTCGTGTTGAAAAGAATGGTCACCAGATCAGCCAAGGCCCGAGAGTCCTGTGAAACCTGATCATCAGTCAAATCTGCTTGGTAATCGTCATAGACATCAAGGTATTCAGTATAGGTGAAAGTTTCTCCCGTCATCTCTTCAAACATCTCGTGTTCGACGTAACGAGGATAAGCCACCGTGGGCCTTTGCCTTTCATGTTCATCTGTAGCTGTCCGAAAAAACTCAATTGACCTTTTCATTTCCCGGTTCGTCGGATTTCTGAGCAAAATCGACCTGTAAGCCTCATTGATCCAAGTTTCCAGATTCTGGTTTTTCTTAGTTATCCGATCAGCCAGATGGAGAGCCCGGGATCGTGTGGCAGGGCTATTCAACAGTGCAAATGACTGAGTCACCACGGTCGATTCATCTCGTTTTTCACAAGAAAGATTACTATCATTTTGATTGAAAGTCTGAAGAAAAGGATTCTCAATAGATCGTTTTCGTTCGATATAGATACTTCTCCGATTGCGTTGTACAGGTGACCAAGAGGGTTGGTAGGCTGGAGCGGTTGAACCCATTGTATGTCTCGGTTGCAAAGCCACTTCCAGAGGAATCTCAGGCCGGATAGGGATCCCTCCCACGTCGTTATTAAGTTCTCCTGATATCAACAACATCGCATCCCTGATCTCTTCAGCATCAAGTCGACGTACCGGGAAGTAAGAAAGGAGTCGATTGTCAGGGTCTACTTCATCCAACTTTGCTAACATCGAATAATTACTCTGCCTCTGATAGGTTTCCGAAGTCAGAATCATCCGGTGTATAGCTTTCACCGACCAGCCACTTTCAATAAATTTGTTGGACAACCAATCAAGTAATTCTGGATGAGTGGGATTCTCTCCACTGGCTCCAAAATTATTGGGATTTCTAGCCAAACCAAACCCAAAATGATATTGCCAGATACGGTTTACCATAACTCTGGCAGTTATCGGATTATCCGGATGGACCAGCCAACGTGCAAAAGCTAGCCTTCTGCCATTCAAAGTAGAAGGAATCCTTGATTGGACTGCAAAATCTCCGGTATGCAGCGAATCCTGGTGATGCAAGATACTGAGTACACCCGATGCTACGGTCTCTCCCCTTGATTGTAATGATCCACCATTTAGAATGTACGTGTCGACTGGATCGCCTTTGGTGTTGACAGGCATGCGCATCGAACTATGGCTATTTACTACCCGGTCCGGTCCGTTGTAAACACTGTATGCCCAAGGTCCGAATCGATCCAGGTTTCTCTTCTCAAGCTGCTCCCGTTTTTGAGCTACTTTGAACTGTCCGAGATCTGCAAAACTTAATCCATAATATCGGGGAGGATGCTTGGATTCGTCAAGTTTTCGCCTTTGTCTCTTGGGTAGATATGTCCTGCCTCGTTCCTTGTACCATTTATTTGCCGCGAACTCTTCCTTCTGGCGAATGGAATCTTGCAGTGACTCGGCACGGCGAATCCACCGGACTACTCGCTCTCGCTCCTCATTCATGAAGGCTAGATTTTCTTCTGGAAGAAAAGGAACCGCTCGTTGAGCTAATTGGGTATTTGCAAAAACTGCTTGAATACTGTAATAATCGCGAGTCGGAATAGGATCGTATTTGTGATCATGGCATTTCGCACAATTCAGTGGCATGGCAAGGAAAGATTCACCTACTATATTGGTGACATCATCCAGAAAGAATTGTCTTGTCTCAGCGGCAACACTCATCGCTGTGTGTTCCCAAGGCCCCATTCGGAGGAAACCGGTCGCAATAATTTGGTCGGGATATGGATTAGGCAGTTCATCCCCTGCAATTTGTTCTATGACAAACTGATCATAAGGCTTGTCATCATTGAAACTGCGAATGACATAATCCCGATACCTCCACGCATTTGGTCGAGCATGATCATTTGAAAAACCATCAGAATCAGAATATCTCACCACGTCCAACCAATGCCTCGCCCACTGTTCACCATAAAAGGGACTCTCTAATAATTCATCAACCACCTCCTCAAATGTCTGATTCGTTTCAAGATGTCTCTGAAGTTGATCATAAGTTGGTGGCATTCCCAGCAAATCATAGTAGGTTCTTTTAATCAAAACCTCGGAATTTGCCTTGGAGGCGTACTCGATCCCGGCTGCCTTCAATTTGGCATTTATGAAGGCGTCAATGGGATTTTCTACCTGCAATCCGGCCGGAACTTCCGGAAGCCGCCGCGCTTGATAAGCCCAGAGATCCTGAGGACGGTAGAACCGATTATCCCATTGATCCGATTGTCCACCAGATGTTTTTACTCTTATTCGCGAAGCTTGACGGCCGGACTCATTGGCTAAAATTTGCTTCTCTTCCTGCTTGTCGGGCCAGGGAGCGCCCGCAACAATCCAGCTATAGAATGCTTGTATCTCCTCATCGGTCAATGCATCTCCTTCTTTAGGAGGCATGGCAAAGTCGGGATCTTGACGACGTACCGCCAAATACAGCGGACTGAACTCCGGACGGCCGTTCACAATGAGCTCATGATATCTATCACCCCCAGCCGCCACACCGGCTGCACTTCGCAGGTCAAGATTTCCTTCAAGTTTATCTGCTTGCTCGCCGTGACAAGAAAGACACTTGGATCGAATGATTGGTAATACCTCAAAAACAAAAAAATGCCTGGGGTCTTCGGCTGAGATTTTCTCCACTCCGCCTTCGCATGAACCCAGCAAAAAGAAACCGAACAGCACCAACACCGCTGCCACGGCAAAACTGCTTCTCATAGTGATCATGAGTATCTCTTGACTTTCTTAAGATACGAAAACCGAAATGAGCGTCAGCACGCACAACTTCCTGGCTCCAAAGTCGCCCTTCATGCAACAAACTGTATTCAATATTGAGGTACAGATGTGCCCATCACAGATTCGAGTTGAGAAGAATGAAGTGACTGAAGGATCTCGACCAGATCCCGCATAAAACGGGTGGCGGGGGCACCATCTACGATGTCGTGATTGATGCTCACAGTCAAATGCAGTATATCTCGAGGAAGGATCCGATGATCTACCACCCAAGGTTTCTTAAAAATACTTCCAACGGTGATCGTAGTAGTAAAGGTCGAACTGGGTATTCCCCAACCAGGTTGATTTCCAAACATGCCTATGGGTGTTACCATCACTGCACTGGAGTAATGGCGAAAGTATGTTGGGAATTTCATGACCATGCGTGATATAAGGCGCCTGCCGAAGCCCGGTAAACGATAAAACCACCTAAATTGCTTAAGAATGCCCTGATCTACTGGGGAAGCCTGAACCTGCCTCAATTTACTGTGTATCTCCAACAGGGTGGACTGATTCACATCTTTGAACAGAAAGGGTACAGGCACTTTCGTACCCTGATAGTCCACTTCGGTCATAGCAACAATGTTGACCTGATCAAAAATTACAAGCCGATTTCGCCAATCCAGGTATGCATGCATCTCCGGATGTCGTTCGATCGCTTGTGCTAAAGCATGCACCAGAATCGCAGTGATAGATAACTTTTCACCATGCTCCTTTTTGAATGTATGGACAAAGCTCATAACGGAAGACACATCGATTTCCAAGAGACCGTGCACCACATGTTTGTGCTGAGAGAGTTTTCCAGCATCGATCGATGATCTTCTGATCTTCGGAAATGGAAATCTCTGGTATGAATTGGTGCCTCTCATTCACTCTCCTATCTATTCATTTGCATCCGGTGATTCAATGATTTCGATCAGTCTTCACTCTGAGCAAGAAAACAAGTTCCTTCTCAAACTTGGATTTTGTAGTAGGCTCGATTAAATTGTTGCAAAATCCTTACTGAGATGAAAATTTCTTACTGGCTCCCACTGCTATTTATTGCCTGCTCTCCAACAAATCAATCCAATGAGACGTCGCTTGCGATCGAAACAATCATCTCAGTCGAACCACAGCCCCTTATCGCTCATGCAGTCAGGATCGTCGAAGGATTGGAATTTGTAGGAAGTCCACTTCCGCGCGAAATTCAACAGCAGATCCTATCTATTCAGAAAGAAGCTCATACAGAGGAAAGTGTACGCGGGATCCAGGAGCTTTTAGACCCTTACTGCCTGGCTATGATCAATATAAATCCAGAGTCGAGAGTGAAAGTGGCGGCAGGAGCCGTGAAGCCTGTGCTGATGCAGGAAGGCTGGGTCACTCACTTGGTTAAGGTACACAACCAGGCAGGTGTCACCGCGGAACTGGTGGCAGAAAGTCCAAATGCGCTACCCTTATTGCATATTTCCACCGGTGCTCACAAAATGAAGGAAGAGAACTACTTGGCTCCCGGTGAAATAGACAATCAATTTCTGGAGCTGACCATATACGGAGGAAAGCCCTTAAGTTCGAAGCTTTCGGGCCTGGAGGTGGAGTACTTCCTGCTTCAGTTCTATACAAAGCAAGCTGGTAAGCGAGAGATCAAATTGGGATTTAATGTGGGCCAGGGCACTCAGGATATTGGCTTTCGCAACAACATCGATCTCCTCTTCGATATCCGGCCTGCGGTGAAAGTGGTTTTTAATGTCCGGGACCACGATGACAGCCCAACTATGGCTTCCTTCATAATCACTGATGGAGTAGACCGGATGGCAAACAAAGAGGAAGTAGACTACCGGCTGGTCAGAGCTCAATCGACCCATTGGATCGAAGGATCAAGGGAAAAGGAATATGACCTTCCTCGCGAAAAGCAACTTCAGGGCATCTATCCTCTGCCGGCTCGGAGGCTCGCTGCCAGGGATGAATACCCCGATTTCTTTTTCCAGCCGCAAGTGTACCGCACAACTGGCGAACACGTTTTCCTTCCACCGGGAACCTACCACATCACCTATGATCGTGGTCCAGAATACCGGCAGCAGTATCAGCAATTGATCGTATTAGAAGGTGTCAAAGAAATGCAGGCTGATTTCAAACTCGAACGGTGGATCAACATGAAAGAGTTGGGTTGGTACAGCGCGGATCATCATATTCATGCCGCCGGATGTTCACATTATGAGAGCCCTGAAGAAGGGGTAAGACCTGAAGATATGTGGAGACAGGTGTTGGGTGAAGACTTGGACATGGGTAATAACCTCACCTGGGGACCTAGTTGGTATCATCAAAAGCAGTATTTCACCGGAGCAAATCACGAATTGTCCGATGAGAGAAATATACTGCGTTACGATGTGGAAGTTTCTGGTTTCCCTTCTTCACATGCGGGCCACATTGTGCTCCTCAATCTCAGGGAAGATGACTATCCAAACACAACAGTGATCGAAGAGTGGCCAAGCTGGACTTTGCCGGTATTGAAATGGGCTAAAGAACAAGGAGGTATTACCGGCTATGCTCATTCAGGATGGGGCCTCGCTCCGGAGGATGTAACAGACGATTTGCCAAATCTGGTAATGCCGAAAATGGACGGGATTGGTGCCAACGAATATATCGTGACAGTAACTCATGATGTAATTGATTTTTACTCGGCCGGTGATACACCGTGGCCTGCAGAACTCAACATGTGGTATCATACTTTGAATGCCGGTTTTAGAGTGCGTATCAGTGGGGAAACAGATTTTCCTTGTATCTCCGATGAACGAGTTGGTAGGGCCCGGATCTATGCCAAACTTGATGATGGACTTAATTTCGAAAGCTATATGGAGGCTTTATTAGCAGGAAGGAGCTATGTGTCGGAAGGACATGCCCACCTGATAGATTTCACAGTAAATGACCGACTCCTAGGTGAAGCCAACAGTGAACTGGATGTAAACTCCAATACCAATCTTGATATAAACGTGAAAGCAAGTGCTTTCCTACCGGAAGTGCAGGATGAGATCGGCGATATCATTGCTAACCTCAATCTTTACCAATCGCCATATTGGCATATCGAGCGTTCGCGAAAAGGAAAGAGTCGAGAGGTGGATGCTGAACTCATCGTAAATGGCATGCCAGTGCAAACAAAAAGTATCACAGCCGATGGAGAATGGAATGACCTAAGGTTCAATCATGATATAAAGTCCTCTTCTTGGGTGGCGATTCGAATTCAGGGAAGCGCACACACCAATCCAATCTTTGTAACAGTAAATGATCAACCCATCAGGGTACGGGAAAGTATTGAGTGGTGTAGGGCTGCTGTTGATAAATGCTGGGAAATGAAGCACAGACAATTCCGCGACTCAGATCGAGATGAAGCAAGGGCCGGTTACGATTACGCCCGGGCAGTGTATGATCGATTACTCAACGAGTGACAGGTGGTACAGAGCATCTTCAGCCTACAAAATATAAATTGCTATACTGCAAGGTCATCATGCCTTCATAAACTTTAAGCCTCTATTAGAATATGGCCAGAAGAAGAGCATTTGAAATACCCTCGCTTCACTTTGAAGAAGAGCGAGATGAGCACCGCAAAGTCACCTGGTTGGAGCTCTTTTTTGACTTGTTCTTTGTAGTGACCATTGCCCAGCTCACTCATACTTTGAGTGCCCACCCTTCCTGGATGGATTTCTTGAAATTTGTCGCTCTTTTCATTCCGGTGTGGTGGGTGTGGATCGGATTCACTTACTACAACGAGAGATTTGAATCCGGTGGTTTGGAAAACCGGCTTTTCACTTTTGCCCTGATGATCCCTGTAATCGGCCTGGCAGTGTTTGGACATCATGGCCTTGATGAAACATTTCGGGGCTTTGTGCTATCCTATGTCTGTGCCAGAGTGGTAATCACCCTGATGTGGTTTCGGGCCACCTTATTTGTCAGTGAATTTCGAAAAGCAGGATTTCGTTTTGTGATCGGTTTCAGTCTTTCCATTGTTTTGGCTACTGCCGCAGCTTTCTCCAGCGATAGCCTAAAATATATGCTTTTTGGACTGGCCTTGGCCATTGATGTGCTCACGCCTTTTAGCACTCTGCGCATACATCATGACTTACCTCGATTCAGCAGTTCCAAGCTACCGGAGCGTTTCGGACTGTTTATAATTATTGTGTTGGGTGAAATGGTAGTGGGAATCGTAAACGGCCTTGCCGAACTGGAACATTTCACAAACCCTCTGGTAATTGAGTCAATATTAGGGGTGGCTCTCGGTCTGGGCATGTGGTGGATCTATTTTGATTTCATCGGTAGGCGGCCTCCCAAGGACGGTCCGGGATGGGCTTTTGCATGGGGCTATCTACATATGCCATTGGTGATCACTATTGCTGCTACGGGAGCGGGAGTTGCTAATGTAATCGGCCATGCCGGAGAATTATCTCCGGCAGTCTGTCAAATCATCAGTGCTGCAGTAGGAGGATCATTGATTACCATGGCTTTGCTGGAAATCACCCTGAAAAAAGAGGATGATGAACCCACTGACGAATATCTGAGTCCTGTTTTGAAAGCGGGAGGTGGCCTAATTGCTGTAATCATTGGGTTTTCAGGCACCATAGTGGATCCTATCCTCTTGATGGCAATATTGCTGTTGATCCAGATGGTACAAATGGTATACGGTGCCGTGGTCTGGTTCACTCAGGAAATCAACTGATATTGCAATTAAGCTTAGATTCCTACATGGACTTATTTAATTATTACTGGTTGGGAATATTTTCGCCCAGAACAAAATCACGTTCAGCGAGCCAGAGGCTTCCTTGCTGCCGGAGGCTCAACACACCTCTGGTACCTCCTCTGGGCCTTTTGGGTGTCAGCTGTTCTTTGGTTAGTAGCGAATCCCCCTCAAAATAGTAGTCCTCCAGCCAGTAGTAGTTTCCATTTGGCTCAAGGATGGTGGGATGGATATGGGCGGCTTGTCTGCGATCGGGGTAAACACCTGGTCGAATGGTGTAAAATGCATACTTGCCATCTGCCCCGGTTTTGAGCCAGGCCCGGTTATAGCCATGCCGTCGCTCCCAACCCGTTGCATTTTCACCTGGGGTGTAGATACCATTTTCATCGGTATGATAAATGTATAAGATTACATCTTTCGCCGGAGTCTTTCCATCTGGGTTATAAATGACACCAGAGATCTTAATCTGATCTGCCCTGCTATCAAAATCTGGCAAGGTATCTACAGCAGATAATGGTTGATTTCCAAATTCAAAGACTGCCTCACATCCTTCACAAGGTCCGCCCACCAGTCGAGCTTGACTATTTTCCTCTGTTTGAGAATTGCAGGAAATAAGGAGACAGACGGCGAAAAAACAACTCAGGACTAGTTTGATCATGGACAAGATCTTCTTTCAAAATTAACGATTCAAGTAAATGAATAATTATCTTTCATAATCGTCACTCGTACACAGCACTTTGTATTCCCTTAAATCCCCTAAAGGAGACTTTGACTTCTTTCCATTATTAAGTTCTTAACCCAGAAAACCAAAGTACCAAAAACGCCATCAGACCTATTTCATGACCCAGGTTTCAAATTACAAGTCATTTTATTGGGCTTTCCCTTCTATTTGCTTAGTGTCGAAAAGGGTGAAAATGATCAAGAGCAACGCTCCGCATTCGTCATTCACAGTTCCTAATGTCCATATTTCATGGTGCGCAGCATATTCCTGGCATTCTCACCTACTGGACCATCATGATCCATCGAGATGGCCTTTTCATAATACTCAGTCGCTTTCTCTTTATCACCCATTTTCCAGAAGCATTCTGCTAGCGAGTCCCAGCAATTTGCAGATTCGGGGTAGAGCTCGGTATTGAGCATGAAAGTACCTTGTGCTTCCTCAAGACGACCTGCTCCCATGAGATCATATCCGGCTTGATTGATCCGGCCTTCAAAATCAAAATACTTATATGCCGGGTCTTTTACATAGGCCATGGCTTGCTCCCTCAGTTCTTCGAATTCACCAGCAGTGAATAACTCAACCAGGTGATTCCATGGATCACGAACAGGATTGGCAATAGAAGTCTCTTTGATAGCGTCCATGACCGGATCAATTCCCTCCATATATTGTGTGGAGGAAAGGTCCACTGCAATATGTGGAGGGGTCCACGGACGCTGATCTCTTGGATCTTTATCCTGCCACCAGAGGTAGGATAAGCGAATAGGAAGTTTACTATTGGGAAGCGTTACGGTGCGATTGTCACCAAAAAAATTGACATTCTCACCAGTTGGTTCTCCGACAAAAATGGCTTCGGTGTAGTTTTCCAGTTCATTTACGAGATTCTGACAGGCTGAAAAAGTGCGTCTGCCTAATACGACATAAAGCCGGCCCAATTGATTGATCTTTTCACATCGAATCACACCGGTGACCACTGGCTTATTCTTGTAGTTGTTCCCTCCACTATTGAGGCGAAGGTCGAGTATCAATTTCTCTACTTCGTTGTCAACTACAAAGTCAAACACTTCACTATAGAATTCTGGTATGGGTTTTGATTCCTCATCCTGCACTTCACTTTGCCTGACATATAGTATTTTCTCACCTGGCAAATACTCATAAAAATATTTCTTGTCTAAGTTCTTCAGCCAGAGAGGAGTAATTTGGGAGCTCCTTGCATCAAGCCAATCGCCGTTCGTTTGCACGATCCCATAATGCCCGGGGAATTGATCAGTCTCCTTGGGTGCAAAAGTCATTTCGAATGTTCTTCCTTCCTTCTCCAGGGTCAAAGAAACGGTATCTAATTGATCGATGACCCCCTTTGCATGCAGGATCTCAGGCACTCCCAGATAGTGTAAACCGTGGGCTTTAAAAAACTGATCATTTTCCGAGGGGAAAACAGGCTTTATCAGCTCAAGCGCTTTGTCGATTCCGGTCTTTCCTACTTTTACCACTTTCGCACCCAGTGCTTCTGCAAAATCCACATGAACGCCCTGCACGAATACCCCGTCGGAAAACTGGTATAGATTGTAAGGCATTTGCGTAAAATCAACTCCATGATTATAGCGCCAGGAGGTAAGCCACAGTGCAGTGTGACCGTAACCAAACATTGAGACGATCTCTGCAAGTCCTACTGTAATTTCGTGTTTTGCTATCTGTGGAATTTGCTCGTAAAGCTGATCCACAGCCTGGTTCCAGTCCTCTTCACTTACTTTCTTGAATAGATGTGAGTACTCAGAATTTACCGTCCTCTGGAGATAGCGTAGATCATCTTGCCACTGTTCTGGTGTAATATCAGGCTGGGCAAGAATAAATGATGAGGAAAGAAAAAAGACGAGAATGTTGAGTAGACGCATAACAGGCTCTTTATCTGATAGACGTTTGCACCCGTGTATTGGTTGCACGCTAAGGTAAAAGGCAGAGAATGAAAGGGGTAACCCTAAGCTTCACCCACTAATGTCTTCACTGCCCTCCTGAATTCACGCCAATTGAATCTTTTATCCTTGTCCTCATCCAGTTCTTTTAATAGCCTGGATGCGACAATACCCGAAAGAAAGCCATTGATTTCGGCGGAGGAGACAAGCTTTTTCAGTTCAGAAGAGGAAAGATGGCCATCACCATTTTTATCAAAAAAATGAAAGGCCTGCTCGGGATCATCAAATTTCTGGGTGATCAGGATCCTTAATTTATTTAGAATCTGCTTCTTGCTAGCCATGATTGTATTTTATAGGACGGCGCAAGATAGGACAATCCCTGATTTCTCCTGTCACAAGGCCAACTATCTGATGGGCAGCAATTATCTCAAGTCAACTTCAGTATTGAAAGACATTCGTACTATCACTCATGCTATCTAATTAGGGAACTTACTTGGGTCAAATCCATACTCTTCGAGGATCGATCTAAAACGCAGATCTTTTCTCAGAGGCCTGAACCAAAGTGCACAATACATCAAGTCGTGAGGCGTCTCCTCCAGCAAATCTATCGCTTGATCATGCTCACCTAAAGCCGTATGAATAACCGCAGTTGTCCATTTCCACTCGTACGGAATGATGTGGTGCCGTTTCTTTTGAACATTGAGTATACTCCGTGCATACGCTGTGTCACCTTTTTCTGCAGCGAAATATGCGGTTGCAAAATTATTGTCCTCATATCCTGGTATACTATTTATCATCTGGATTGCCTCATCATATTCACCCCGAAAGCCACGAGTGCATGCAAGGCCCCAGGTCGAATAGACATCGTCGGGAAATAGATCAAGGTTACTTTGATATTGGCTTAGGGCCGAATCAAATTTTTCTTCGATCAGATAAATTTCAGCTAAAACTCCATGATATCCACTATTTAGAGGATTAAGATTGATGGCCTCCCGCTGTATTTCCTTTGCTTGCTCGAAATGTCCATTGACATACAATAGCCAGGCATAACTTCCATAAGTCACGTCGTAACCCGGGGCAAATTGAATAGCCATTTGATAGTGTCTTCTAGCCAGATTAAAATCATGTTCGTACAACCATGCCAGGCGACCCAGCACTTCATGAACAAGTCCTGAACTTGGATCAATTCTGCTGGCATTTTCCACACAGTCTATGATCTGTGCTTTGATCAGGCCCGGTTCAACATGTCTGCGCCAAGCAATGGCCAGTAACAGATTTGCCTTGCCGATATACGCATCGATGAACTCTGGATTGGCAGCAATACACCTGTCATACAGGTCCAAACCGGTCTGAAATTCTCGTGAGGCCCAAGAATCGTACTGTTCGTAATGATATCTGGCTAGCTGATAAAGCTTAATGGCTTCCAAATCCTTTGTCTTTGCATCCTCGTCTTGATTAGCTGATCTTAGTCTTATTCTCGGCTGCTCTTCTATCATCTCAACATGAAGGGCACCAGCAATAGCTGAAGACACGTCATCCTGGACGTCGAAAAAATCACTAAAGTCTTTCTCATATACCTGCTCCCAAACATGAAAACCATTTGCAACCTTAACCAACTGGGCGCTGATTCGCACCTTATCATCGTTAGTCCGCACACTGCCTTCAAGTATATGATTCACCCCTAACTCTTCCCCAATCTCCGGTATTGTTTTGGAAGTCTTCTTGTACTTCAAACTGGAAGTCCTGGCGATCACTTTCAACTGTTGGATCTTTACTAAATCACTGATGATTTGTTCCATCATACCATCACAGAACCATTCATGGTCCCCTTCCTGACTTAGATCGGCAAATGGCAGGACTGCAATCGACGGATCGTTCCGGGCTGAAAAAATCATGTAGGAAAATGAATAGTCAAGTACTAACAACAGCACTACCGAAAGGATGACACCGATCGAATAATATTTGAATTTCTTTCGCTTAGTCCCTTTCTGTTTTAGTACATGGGGATTTGCCATGACTTCCGCAACCGTTGGGACTAGTAGACGCTCTCCTCTCACGGCAAAAACTAACCTGGGCTTTTTAACATTTTTTAAATAAAACGAACCCAGCCGGGTTGTCTTAAGCTCGGGATGACTAACCAATTCTCGCACTACTGGAGCGCTTACCATTATGGAACGGTTGATTCCCAGAGATTCAAACCTGGAAGCAATATTCACGCTATCTCCGTAGATGTCACCCCGGTCGATGACAATATCTCCCAAATGAATACCTATCCTCAAAGGTACCGCAGGTGAATCAGCTAGAGCTGATTGGATGGCTATCGCACACTGTACTGCTTGTACTGCGCTTTCGAAAATTGTGAGACTTCCATCTCCGTAGTGTTGCATCACTTCACCCTCGTGCTTCCCAACCTCGAGGTCAAGAACGTCCCGATAGCGCCGGACACGGGATCTCCCCAATAATTCATCCTTCTGCATCACCCGGGTGTATCCAATGATGTCAGAAAACATGATTGCCGCTAGTTTTCTTCCCTCTCGCATTTCGTGATATCTATGACCTACATTTTACTCATAGGCATCATGCAATGAAATGACTTAAATCATTGGGATCATTGTTTCTATACCCTATTGAATGATGAACATTTGGAGAGGAGAATACTTAACTTAGAAGAGATAAGCCAACACAATCAAATGGGATTTGAGCGGCAGCTTGCAGCAATTATGTTCACTGACATCAGGGGCTATACCAAGCTTATGCAGATCAGTGAAGACAAAGCCATTAAGCTGCGTGGTCGCCACCGGCAGATCTTTGAAAAGGTAACCGCTGAATTCTCCGGTCGGATAATCCAATATTACGGCGACGGAACACTCAGCATCTTCAAAAGTGCCGTTGATGCAGTACGTTGTGGTCATGCTCTGCAACAGATGTTTCAGCAAGAACCCGTGATTCCGGTGCGCATCGGGATCCACATGGGAGATGTCGTTGTCACTGATAGCGATGTCATCGGAGATAGCGTAAATGTAGCTTCGCGGATTGAGTCTTTGGGAGTGCCCGGTAGTGTACTGATTTCTCAAAAGGTTGCTGGAGAAATCGGTAATCAGGACGATTTAACGACTGTTTCACTGGGAACTTTTCATTTTAAGAATGATGCCCATCCAAGGCAGGTATTTGCGATGGACTTGCCCGGCTTGACCGTACCCAGGAAAGAGGACCTCGAAGGCAAACTGGAGAAAGACAGCAATAGGCGATTGCGGAAAAAGGATGCTATAAGCATCGTGATTGTTCTGGTTATACTTCTTGCCGGCTGGCAGTGGTTTTGGCCAACCAGTAAATCGGTTGGTATCCAGCAATTGGGAGTCCTGCCCTTTTCCAATCTGATGAATGATTCACTGCAGGATTACTTGGTAGACGGTATCCACGAAGCGTTGATATCAAAATTGCAGTTGGCCGGAGTTTCCGTGAAACCAAAGACCTCTATGTTGCCTTATCGCAATGTTGAAAAATCCGTTCAGGAAATCACCCAGGAACTGCAGGTTGACGGTCTCATAGAAGGCAATATAATGAGGTCAGGTGATAAAATTTCAATAGAGCTCCTTTTGATCAGTGGAAGGGACGAAGAGTATATCTGGGGCCAGGCTTTTGAGGGCGATCTCAGTAACATCATGTTTATCTACGGGGACATCACCCGAGCGATAGCATCAGAGATTCAGCTGGCCTTGACACCAAAAGCGGAAGCCAGCCTTGCCAAAGCTGAGCCGGTCGATTCCAGAGCCTATGACCTGTACCTAAAAGGGAAAGCTAGTTTGAATATCGGGACGATGCAGGAAGTGCGAAATGCATTGGACTATTTCAACGAAGCAATCAATATCGATCCTCAACTGGGACCAGCCTACACTGGGTTAGTAGAGGGCCATTTACTGCAAGGATTTGGAGCAGTCTCTTCACAGGAGGCCTTCGCCAATTTTAGAATCTATGCTCAAAAAGCCATCGAATTGGATGAGAAGATGGCTCAGGATCATCATCAGCGGGCAATGATCAAGCTATTTAGCGATTGGGATTGGAGGGGAGCAGAGCAAGAACTGCTCCAAGCTATCGAAGATGATCCGGGATGGTCTACCTACGATTCCTACAGTCAGCTTTTATGGGCTATGGGCAAACTTGACAAAAGTGTAAGGGCGGCAGAGCAAGCCGTGCATGCTGATACCTCCGCACACTTTGCCCGCTGCGACCTTGCCTGGGCTTATTACTATAATGGCAGAATAGTGGACGCTGAAAATCAATTGAAAATATTAGCCGAAAAACAACTCAGTCCGGACTGCCCATATCACAATACCTTGCAGGTGATACTTGATGTATTGCGGGCAAAGAATTCGGACGGTGACTTCGGCCCGATCATCGAGGCACTTGTAGCAGATTCATCTACATCAAAGACCTGGCTTCCAAGCTATCTGGGCTGGATCTATGCACTTACTGGACAGGTTGAAAAAGCCGAAGGTTTGATTGAGCAAATCAAGAGTGATACTTCAATCCAATACCTGGATCCTGCAAGGCTCACACCGGTTTACGTGGGACTGGAAGACTATGATACTGCCTTTGAGCTTCTGGAAGAGGCGTACGGACAAAGATCTTTTTATCTCCTATTCACCATTAAGTCAGCTCCTATGTACGATCCCCTTCGACAAGACCCAAGATATGAGCAACTACTTGAAAAAATGGGACTGGCCGACCACCAACTTGATTGAATAAAATAAAAATAATCTCATGAGAATTAGATCATTTGCAAACACGATCCAACATATTATCATTATTCTTTCTATCCCAACTGTCACATTTGTTTCTTGCGCAGATCCGAAAACCGCTGAATCGACAACAGATTCTAGTCTCAGTGTGGAAGACTCCACGCAAGCGGTAATGCTAGCTGATTCTGGGAAGATGTTGCTCTACCAGAAATGGGATTTGCCGGCGGCCAGGAGTATATTTGAAGAGGCCCTGCAAATAAATCCAAGACATGCAGGGGCACGAGCCGATCTGGCTTGGCATCATGTTTTGTATAACCGATCCGATGATGCGCTTCGCGAAATGAAGCAAGCCATGCAAGATGATCCAACTAATCCAAGGTGGCCGGCCTGGCTGGGATGGCTTCACCTAGGGAATGGCAATCTGGACCAGGCCAATGATGCAGTTATGCAATCCCTTGCCATTGATCCAGACTATGCTGAAGGTTTGCATGTCAAGAGCAAGGTTGCTGTTGCTACTCAAGATTTTGAGACTGCGATAGCTACACATGAACGAGCAGCTTCAATTGATCCTCGCTGGAGGCCTGCATTGGCTCACACGTATGCATTGTCGGGCGACCGCGAGAAAGCTACCGATATTCTGGAGACGATGGAAGACAACCTCTGGAACACATATGGCAGGGTTAAAGTACATTTAGCTCTTAGCGAGAAGGACAAAGCTCTGGAGTGGTTGCAAAAAGCTTATGATCAGAGACATCCCTATTTTCCATGGTGTGGGCAAGATTATGAGCTGAAGGAGATCTGGGATACTCCTGAATTTCAAAAGTTACATGCAAACCTGGGATTTTAGAAAGACGATACTCAGTCGACCACTAGGGAAGGTTCAATTGTCTTTTCACATAGCGGACTCTGTCAGACCAGAACTCTCCAAAAGAAGTCAGGGGTTGTTGACATAGCCAAACGGCTGTACCTCGTTCACGAGCGAAGGGATGCTCCACAGAACCGATCAATGTGATCTGGCTAAAAAGTTCCTGCACATCCTCTCCTATCTCATCATTCACATAGATGAAGTCAGAAATGGATGGGTCAATTTGCTCGGGAACCCAGAGGACAAATGCATCGGCAAAACTGACGGGTTCCGGAATGTCTGATTTCGCACTATAGTAGGCCACCGCCCCGGCCTGGCCAAAGTTTTCGCAATAGATAAACACCGGCGTTTTATCTGGAAGTGACGCCACAGCCTGTATCACTAAATCTCCTAATTCCTCCCATCCAAGCATATCTGCATAGTCCTGAGGGAGATCATGAGTCTGTCCATCTTCCCACCTCACCAAGCCATCCAATCCAAAACTGACCGCTCGTTTGCCGGCCTCGACCATCTTATCCAGAGGAAGGTAAGGCACAGAGAAAGGTAGGGTTCGATAGAAAACGAAAAGAGCAAATCCGACTGGTAAAATGATAACCCATCGTCGGTTTTTGGTCCATTGATCCCAGGCTACTGCTCCAGCAGCAAAGAGCATCGGATAAGCTCCAAGGGTATAGTAGCTTTTTCCTCTAAGCAGCACCATCAAAAAAATGATACCTAGAAAAGTAATACCCAACAACTTGTAGGTAGCCATCCTTTTGTAAAGCAACAAGTATATCAACCCTGGAAGCCAAATGAGCAGGACACTCGAATTAAACAACAGTTGATCCAATAGGAATGGTACTACTCGCACATTTGAAAGCTGGGTTGCTTGCAACTCCTGCATATGACCTATCACCGGAAATCCATGGTGCCATTGCCAAATCAAGTTGGGACCCACCATAAGCAAAGCAATCCCGACGGCCATATAAAATGACATTGACCTTAAGTGTCTTCGATGTTCCGTTAACAACATAGCCACAAAGGCTGCCAGCACGAAGAAAATCATGGAGTACTTATTCAACATTCCCGCACCAATGACCACCCCCAACCACAACAAGTATTTTGATTTTCTTGTGTTCAGATGCTTTACAATCATTAGAGCTGCCACCGTCCAGTAGAACACATCGAAAGGAACCGGATTATACATTAGGAAAACTCTAGGCATCGCGTTTGAAATGATGACTGACAAACCAGCAAGGAGTTGGGCAAAAAGACCTCCTCCCATTTCTCTGGCCAGCAGACAAACCACCAAGACAGTTAATCCACCTAACAACGCTGGAAAAAATCGGATAGCAAAAAGAGAGTCACCCATTAAAACCTGAGTCAACCAGCTGAAAAATCCGGG
>JAHELJ010000020.1:75109-77228 GCA_024644235.1 Lewinellaceae bacterium | reverse complement strand
ACCTCCTGTTCCTCTAGTTCGGCATGAATATTTGAAAGAGAAAAAAGGTGAAATTCTTCATTGGTTCTTCGAAAAATAGTTTTACGGATAGATATTTGAGCAATTTGCCCGGCAATTATCAATCGGGTGATTTCTTTTTGTCCTGGCGAAAGTGTTTGCAGAACCTGAAATAATTCCTCGTTGTACAGCCTTACACTTTCTAAGGTGGGGAAGTATGATTTATGAAGGAGATTGCGTACACCCGAATTCATCAATACTGTTTTTCCCTGGGAATCAAAACATAACAAACCGGTATCGACATTTTCAACAATTGTTTGCAGGTACTGAAATTGAGCCTCCTTTTCAGAACGAATATTGCGGAATTTTTCTGTGACCAGATTAAATGCGCCGTGAAGTTGCAGGTATGAATCAGCATGAGAGGGATTTTCCGTGAAATTCACGGCATAGTCGTTGTATTTAATATTTGTGAGGAAGGTGGCAATCTCAGTATTGGTTTTATCAACAATGCGGAAAATCCTGACGATAAGGATTATTGTCATTGGGACTAAAATCACTAGCAGAATCCCGGATCCTCCACTGATTATCACGTATGCACACAGAATCAGGCACAATAAGATGCCGGTAAGCAATGCAAAAATCTTAGTCCGAAATTTACGAAGCATGATTACAGACCATATTTTTCCAGGCGGCGGTATAGGGCAGCCCTGGTTATTCCCAATTCTTCTGAGGCCTTGCTGATATTGCCCTTGTGTAACTGTAGAGCGCGTAGGACCAGGCTTCTTTCGTGTTTTTCGATGTTGAGAGTATTTTGATCTCTATGGTGTCGATAAATTGCCGATCGTTCGATAGAAAAATCTTTTGCGGTCAATAGTTCCTTTTCGGAAAGGACAACGGCTCTTTCTAATACTTGCCTCAATTCACGAATATTGCCTGGCCAGTCATGCAATTCCAATGATTGGAGCGCTTCCGGTGAGATCTTTAGCTCAGGTTTTTGATACTTTTTTCGGTAGAGCTCTAGAAAGTGCTCTACCAATTCGGGTATATCACCAAAGCGCTCTCGCAATGGCGGCATATGTATTTCGACCGTATTCATCCGATACAGTAGATCCTGTCGAAATTTATTCTCTTGAACCATTTCGTAAAGGGGCATATTAGTGGCACAGATCAAGCGAATATCTACTGACAGTGGATTGTTCGTGCCCACAGGTGTTACTGCTCGATTCTCAATTGCATACAAGAGTTTGCTTTGTGCCGGCAATGAGAGATTTCCGATCTCGTCAAGAAATAGGGTTCCTTTGTCGGCGGCAGCAAATCTTCCTATTCGGTCCTCATGTGCATCTGTAAAAGAACCTTTCTTGTGTCCAAATAGCTCGCTCTCCAGCAATGTCTCAGGAATCGCGCCCAGGTCAACATTGACAAAGACTGCGTTATTTCTCCTTGATCTCTTATGAATAGCTTTTGCCACCAGTTCTTTACCAGTGCCGTTTTCACCCAGGATCAGGACATTTACTTCAGTCTCGGCTACCTTTTCTATGGTCTTTTTGACCTCATTCATCTTGGGTGAGTTTCCGATAAGTCTTTTCGTTCCTGGATTGAGGGCAGCACTCAAGCCCTGGTTTACTTTTTCAAGATTATTGATTTTCTTTTGAGATAGGTTAACTCGCAAAGCTGACTGAATAGATGCCAACAGTTTTTCATTGTGCCAGGGCTTTTCTACAAAATCAACCGCTCCTCTCTTCAAGGCTTTGACGGCAGTATCGATGTCTCCATGGGCCGTGATAATGATAACATCGGTTCGATGGCTTATATCTTTGATTTTACCCAGCCAGGTGAGTCCATCCTCTCCCGAAGTATCACCCTTCCGGAAATTCATATCGAGAAGGATCAGGTCGGGATCATGTTGACGAAGCAATCTTGGCAGGTGATAAGGATTTGATTCAGTGAAAACATGTGGTACATGACCCTTCAGCAGCATCTTCAGGGTGAGGAGCATGTCTTCCTCATCATCTATTATCAAAACGGTCGCGTCTTCCTGGTGTAGATCCATTGTGGATTCCATAAAAGTGAGTATTTCGAAAGTAAGGTAATTGTCCGAAATCGAACACTTGAGGAGCGCTTC
>JAHELJ010000020.1:0-75009 GCA_024644235.1 Lewinellaceae bacterium | reverse complement strand
AAAAACCAGGTTCTTTTGAAGCTCTCCAATCCGGATCTTTTATCCAATTTTCTCAATCAAGAGGCAAATATTATCGCCCAGATCAATCAGATTCGAAATACGAGTCTGCTTATGGAGCAACAAAGTCTCAATTTGAAAGAGCAAGCCCTTAGTGTTGAATATCAGATTGATCTGATTTCAAAAAGACTTGAACGAAACCGGAAGCTCTATGAAGGGAAAGTAGTGTCGAAAGTGGAAGTAGAAGAGATGGAAGACGAATTCGAGAATTTGCTGCGCAGAAAACAATTGCTCAGAGCTACCATTGAAAAAGATAGCGCCTACCAGGAACTTCAACAGATCCAGATGGAATCCTCTTTGGATTTGATGGAACGCAACCTGGAGATTACCAGGCAGAGCCTCGACAATCTCATCGTAAGGGCACCGATCGATGGCCAAATATCAGGTCTCACTTTAGAAATTGGCGAATTGGTAACAGAGGGAGAAAACATTGCCACCCTTGATAATTTGGAAAATTTCAAATTGCAGGTCAGGGTCGATCAATTTTATATTTCCAGGGTTTTTCTAAATCAAGAAGGTTCATTTGAATTTGCCGGTAAGGAATACTACCTGCGTATCAGCAAGATTTATCCGCAGGTAAATAATGGAGCGTTCCTGGTCGATATGATTTTCACAGGAGATACGCCTGAAGGTATCAAGCGAGGACAGTCGGTATCTGTGAAATTAGAACTCAGTGCCGAAGAAGAAGGCCGGTTATTGGCACGAGGAGGATTTTATCAAACAACAGGCGGAAACTGGGTCTATTTAGTCGATCCTTCCTCCGGTAATGCATTCAAACGAAATATCAGATTAGGTCGCCAAAATCCCAATTATTATCTAGTGGAAGAAGGCCTGGATATAGGAGACGTTGTTATTGTGTCGAGCTATGAGAATTTTGGAGACAAGGATGAATTAGTATTGAAATAGTAATTAAATAAATAACCAATGATTAAAACTGTAGATCTGGCAAAAGTCTATCAAACGGATGAGGTTGAAACCACAGCCCTTAATCAAGTAAATATTGAGATTAAGGAGGGAGAGTTTGTAAGTGTGATGGGACCATCCGGTTGTGGGAAATCCACGCTTCTTAATGTGTTGGGAATGATCGATAATCCTTCGGGTGGAGAATACTTTTTTAACGGCGAAGAGGTCGGTCATCTTTCAGAACGGAAAAGATCAAATATTAGAAAACACAACTTGGGTTTCGTCTTCCAGAGCTTTAATCTGATTGATGAGCTTACCGTTTTCGAAAACATTGAACTGCCTATGCTTTACACGAAAGTGCCGGCATCTGACCGCAAGAAAAGAGTAGAGGAATTGCTGGAAGGTATGAACATCATGCATCGAAGAAATCATTTTCCACAGCAGTTATCTGGTGGTCAACAGCAGAGGGTGGCGGTTGCGCGAGCCATTGTCAACAGGCCAAAAGTAATTCTCGCAGATGAACCTACCGGTAATCTTGACTCAGCCAATGGAGACGAAGTCATGAAACTTTTAACAGAATTAAATGCTAGTGGTACCACTATTCTCATGGTGACCCATTCTCAATACTGTGCTGAGTTTGGTAATCGGATTATTCGCATGCTGGATGGTCAGGTTGTCACCGAAAATGTCGTGAAACAGTACTTATAATCATTGGAAGGCTCAGTACATCTTGAAAATTAATTAATGATTGCCTTAAAAAATATCGAGAAGTACTACACCAATGGCTTTCAAAAGACCTGGGTGCTCAGGGATATTACCACCAATATCGCTCAGGGAGAGTTTGTGACCATAATGGGGCCTTCAGGTGCCGGAAAAAGCACCTTGCTGAATATTATCGGGATGCTCGATTCTGGAGACAAAGGTGAATATCATTTCCTGGATGAACCGGTGATGAAACTCAGAGAGAAGCGACGACATGAATTACACAAGAGCTATATGGGCTTTGTGTTTCAGGCCTACCACCTCATAGACGAACTGACTGTGTATGAGAATATCGAAACACCTCTGCTGTACAGAAAAGTGAAGCGCTCTGAACGCCAGTCTATGGTGGCTGAGATGTTAGACCGATTTGGGATCGTTGCAAAGAAGGATCTTTTTCCGCATCAATTATCAGGTGGCCAGCAGCAGCTTGTAGGAGTGGCACGGGCGATTGTGGCTAGACCCAAATTACTCTTGGCAGATGAACCCACGGGAAATTTACATAGTGCCCAGGGGGAAATAATAATGGATCTGTTTAAAGAGCTTCATGATGAAGGAATGACCATTCTTCAGGTCACCCACTCAGAAAAGAATGCAAGTTACGGAACAAGAATTTTAGAGATCGAGGACGGATTTATAAGGGAAGATTACCCTGTAAGGCAAGGTGGCTTAATAGGCCACTAAGTATTCACTTACCTCGATTGTCACCAAAAGACATTCATGGTCCATGATTACTAACTATTTGAAAACAGCCTGGCGATCTCTTATCAAGGATCGCAAGTATTCTATTATTAACTTCCTTGGCTTAGGCATCGGGATTGCTGCTTCGATCTTGATCATGCTCTATGTAATTCATGAAAGGAGCTTTGATCAGTTTCATTCCAAGTCGGATCAGATTCACCGGATGTGGGTAAAAGAACATGTTGAAGGAGATGTTTTCTTCAATACAGTCACTCCACTCATAATGGGATCTGAAGCTCGGAGCAACTTTGCTGAAGTGGAGTATATGACAAGATTTGTAACCACCAATAATCTCGTCAAGATAGATGTGGATCCACAATCGGAGACCATTGCTTATGCAGAGCCTGAGTTTTTCACAATTTTCGATTTCCAGATCATTAATGGACAAAGTGACCTAACTGAACCAGGTGAAGTAATTCTTTCAGAAGACATTGCCGGTAAATATTTTGGTCCTTCGGATCCTATTGGCAAAACTATTTCCATTCTAGTAAATAATGAATGGCGTGATTTTCAGGTAGCAGCCACGGCCAGTGTTTCCAGTAATTCCAGTGTGCGATTTGACTTCTTACTTCCATTTGAAATTTACTGGCAGGGAGTATCAGCTGGTGGACGATCATGCTGGACTTGTGTTTTTGGCGAAACATATGTACTACTTCAGCCTGATCTGGATGGTTTTGCAATGCAAGAGAGATCCAAGCAGTTTTTTGATGAGCGAGTTTCTGAGATCTATGAAGCAGGGAAATATGTAGTTGGCTACCAGCCCCTGACTGACATACATTTAAATAATGAGTTCCCTGTAGGTATTGCAGCTGTCAGTGATTCCAGGTATCCCTATATCCTCGGTGGCATTGCCCTCCTCATTCTGGTGCTGGCTGCGATAAACTATATTACCCTGGCTATTGGTCGCACCTTGTCTAGATCGAAAGAAGTGGGAATTCGGAAGGTCGCTGGTGCTGGTCGCATGCAGATCATGCTTCAGTACTGGAGTGAAGCAGTACTTACCACGATAATGGCATCAGTGATCGGACTCTTAATCGCGGTTTTAGTCTTGCCCTCCTTCAATGCCTTATTTGATCTCACCCTGTCACTCAACTATAGTTTTTCACTCGTTGCATCACTAATACTTTTTGCGATCGTTCTGGGTGTTTTATCTGCGATCTATCCCTCCCTTGTGCTTTCGGGCTTTACCCCTCTACAAGCCATTTCTGGCAAAATCGGAGTAAATGCAGCTAGTAAGCACCGCATCTTGAACACTTTGGTGGGAGCTCAGTTCGTGATCTCCATTGTATTGATCGTAGCCACCCTGATCATGAAAAATCAGATCGATTACCTGCAGAATACTGATCTGGGATTTAATCAGGAAGCAACTCTTGTTGTCTCGAGTCAGGGAGGATCAATTCCTGAATTGATTGAAAAAAGTAAATCTCAAGCGGAAATATTCCGTAGTGAAATTGCCGCGATGCCCCATGTCCAAAGTGTCACGGTTTCTAATCACTCCTTTGGTACACCTGGCTGGATGAGGTTGGGCTACAATGAGGAAGAATCCGGTGTGTTTCGCAATTTCATGATGAACGGTATCGACGATTACTTCTTAGAGCTCTTCGACATAGATATTCTCGAAGGCAGGAATTTTTTTAGTGATGGTGAATCTGATCGCAATGCAGTCATTGTCAATCGGCATTTCGTCGACGAATATGAAATAGAGGAGCCCTTGAGTGCTACTTTGCCCGGTCCTTTCAGGGAGTATAGGATTGTGGGAGTAGTCGAGGATTTTCATTACGAATCTCTCCATGAGGCTATTGCGCCCCTTGTATTGGCCAAGGACCCTATGGGTTTGCTCAGAACTACTCCCGATCTTGTCTTTAACGATTCGCCTTTGCCAAAATTCAATTTTCGATTGGACGCAAATCACTTGTTGTCAGCCGTGCAAAGTGTCAAGTCTCTTTGGAGTCAGCACATGCCCGATCAGCCTTTCGACTTCAGGTTTGTTGAAGACGACCTGGCTCAGATGTATGTTTCGGAGATGCGACTGAGCAGGATGGTTATCACAGGTGCGGGCCTTGCAATATTCATCGCCTGCCTGGGACTTTACGGCATAACAGGTATTTCTATGAATCGACGAAAGAAAGAAATAGGTATCAGAAAGGTTCTGGGTGCAACTCTGGTTAATCTACTTGCACTATTCTCGAAGGATTTTTTAAAGCTGATATCGATTGCATTCCTGATTGCAGCACCCTTGGCGTGGTGGCTAATGCGACAATGGCTTCAGGATTTTGCCTACAGCATATCCATTTCTTCATGGGTATTTGTAATGGCAGCTGTTTTTGCGCTCCTCGTGGCACTGATAGCTATTGGTCTGCAGACAGTTTTTCATGGATTGAGAAACCCCGTGTTGACGCTAAGAGAAGAATAAGCAAACCATTTTTCTGGCAGAAACCTAGATGAATCATGTGGTTGAATTATTTGAAGATTGCATTTCGGAGGCTCGCAAACAACAGGATTGTTTCGGTATTGAATTCACTCGCTCTTGCAGTCGGTTTAACCGTCGCATTGCTAATTGGAATTTTCATTACACATGAATTGCAGTATGACCGCTGGGTACCAGATCATGAGCAGGTTTTCCGGGTCTACCGGGTTTGGAATCAAACTTCTAATGTGGTTTGGACCCCTTCGCCTTTGGCGGAGAAGCTTCGATCGGATTATCCTGAGGTTATTTCTGCCAGTGGGCTTAGTCCATCGGGTGAAAAATTAGTTGAACTGGCAGATAAGCAAATTTTTGTCGAGCACACTGCGGCGGTAGACAGTACATTCTTCCAGGTTGTTTCCCTTCCCTTTGCTGCGGGAGATCCCGAAACCGCTCTTTCGGATCCAAAGGGTATGATCATAAGCACAAAGCTTGCAGAGATCATATTTGGTGAAGAAGATCCCCTGGGTCAAACCATTCGCCTGGACGGAACCGATGATTATTTCATTACCGGAATTATTTCTTTAGAAGGAAGAAACTCTCATTTAGCTTTTGACCTCTATCGAAGATTTGAATGGTATTCGCCCTATTGGTCGGGTAATAATCGAGCCACTTATGTAAAGGTCAATCAAAACTCATCGGTCGAAGGCCTCGAAGGGAAGGTCACCACAGATGTGAACAAACTGGTACAACAGGAATTGGCTGGTATGAATTTGAATGTAAATGCAGAGGACCAGGCAGAGTGGAGATTGCAACCCTTTGCCAAGATTCACTTGCATTCCAGCGAGTATAGCTGGATCCAGAGTAAGAAGGGTAACATTGAGCACCTGTATATTTTTGGTTTGATTGCCGTGTTAGTGCTGTTGGTCGCCATTTTTAACTATGTGAATCTCGCTACGGCCCAGGCTACGCAAAGGGGTCGCGAAATAGGTGTGCGGAAAGTGACGGGTGCAATGCGATCTCAATTGGTCTCACAGTTTCTAACGGAATCTATCCTGATTGCTCTAGTTGCTGGTGTAATCGCCATTGTACTAACCGTTTTGTTGCTTCCGGTTTTTAACGAAGTTGTCGACCGTACCCTTACCCTACAGGAATACGGATTACTTGGGGTGATAGGAATGGTACTGCTTACCATAATTACGGGGCTCTTGGCTGGGACCTATCCTGCGTTGGTCATTTCTGGCTATCGACCAGTCGAGGTCATGCAGAAAAAGTTTTTTCACGCAGGTGATAAGGGATTGTTTCGTAAAGTGCTGGTGACGAGCCAGTTTGCAATTACAATCACCTTGTTACTATTCATGGCATTTATCTATAAGCAGATTCATTTTATGAATAGTCAAGATCTGGGTTTTGATCCCGAGCAAATTATTACCGTCCCACTCAATTTCTCAACAACAAACTACAGCATTCAAAATCGTAAAAATGATCTTTTAGCCATCCCCGGCGTCGAGGCGGCATCTGTATCATCGAGATTACCGGGAAAATTAATTCCTGACTGGACAATCAGAATCATGGGCAGGGAAGAGGGATATAATCCCTATGTGATCTTCACTGATCCAGATTTTGCTGAAGTAATGGACCTTAATGTAAAGGAAGGGAGGTACCTCGATGAAGAAATTGCTGCCGACAGCGTAAATAATTTTGTAGTGAATGAAACTCTGGTGCGAGAATTTCAATTAGACGATCCTATTGGTGCCGAGATAAAGTTTACGTCGGACACGGTGTGGGGTAGAATTGTTGGTGTCGTTGAGGACTTCAATTTTCATTCACTGACTAGACCGATTCGGCCCTTGGTGATGGGAGGTGGCGAGAGAAAGTGGTTTGCATCTGTTCGACTTAATACCGCAGAACTTGATCAGGTATTAGCATCTATCCAAACATTATGGCAGGAAATCGAACCTACCCATCCGATGCGCTTCGAATTTCTTGATGAGGAATTTGCAGCCCTTTACGAGGAGCAAAGTCGATTTGGTAATACGGTATTATATAGTGGCCTCCTGACCCTCCTTATTGCTCTTTTGGGATTATTCGGTCTGACCATGTTTAGTGTTCAACGCCGGGTAAAGGAAATTGGAATCAGAAAAATATTGGGAGCCAGCGTTTCAAGCATCGTAAAATTGATCTCCCTGGAGTTTATTTTATTGATCATCGTAGCTTTCTTAATTGCAGTCCCGGTTTCTTTTTACATCGTCCGGAAATGGTTAGAGAATTTTGCCTATCAAACTGATGTGAGTTGGTGGCTATTTCCGGTAATTGGTTTGGTGATAATCATAATAGCAATGATCACTGCTAGTGTGCAAAGTTTACGAGCGGCTAATCTACGGCCTGCTACGACCTTAAGAACTGAATAAAATGAGTTTGATCTATAGAATTAAGGTATGGGATTAAATAATTATTTCTCAAGAAGATTATGAATGATTTTGTTGATAGGACTTCTCACAGTTGGTACAAATACACTTAAGGCGTCAAAACTCAACCCCGCACACGGATTGGCAGTCATATTAGTCACCTTCCTTACCATCGGATATCAAGGACTTTTAGCTGCAATACAAAATCCGGTAAACAGTCTTCGAGAACCATGAAATGGAATCATAAACTCTTTAAACTGAATAATCATGCTACAACTCGCAGTGCCTATTCCAAATATCAAGGGCAAACAAGACATAGAAATAGAAATGACTATTAATGGCAGAAAGCAGAAAATGCACTTTGTGGTGGAGGTCTTCACATGGGATCGTTGCCAGACTGATTTGGAAGACAGGGTACAATGCATCAGGGACCTTATCACCAGATATGGCAATGAGTGGATGATATATGATATTGGCATTCCCACGGAGGATTATGTGCCCTTAACATTTGTCAATGTTGAGGATTGGAAAAAACAACGGAGATTATTACTGGAAGCTGTACATAACTAGCCTGTTCAGTAAACAAAGATCACATGTACAAAAACTATTTAATCACTGCCTGGCGAAATCTGATTCGTAACAGAGGTTACACGATGATTAATATTATTGGGTTGGCCATAGGACTGACCTGCTTTCTATTGATCCTCCTCTACGTTAAGAGTGAGCTCGGATTTGATACCTTCCATGAAAAAGGGGATCAGATTTACCGGGTCGCTCTTGAGCGAAAATATCCGGGGCGATCACGTGAATATGCAATTATTCCACATTCGTATGCTCAGAGTATCGAAGATGATCTGCCTGAGGTAAAGGAGAGTTGCAGACTCTTCTACTTTGCCCAAAACACGGTGTTTATCAAACAGGGCGAAGACGTACGGGAGGAAAGTAACTTTATGTGGGCTGATTCCACATTCTTTGATGTGTTTACCGTTCCGATGCTTGTTGGTGACTCTAAAACTGCACTCAGAGAACCAAACTCGGTAGTCTTGACCGAATCCATGGCAGAGAAATATTTTGGATATGATTGGCGTGATCGAGATATTCTGGGCGAAATTCTTGATTTCCCTCAAAATGAAGATGATGACCCGAGGGTCACCGGAGTCTGCCAGGACGTACCGGAGGAATCCCATTTAGTGGCTGATTTTATTATGTCATCCAGCTCACTGAATTTTCTTCAGCAATTGAATTACATTGGATTTTCCTCCTACACCTACTTAGTGCTTCATGAAAATGCAGATCCTAATGCTGTAGAGTCCAAATTGCCGGATATCGTAACAAAATATGCATCCGGGCAGGTGCTAGAGAACTTTGGAGTCAATTACGAGGAGTATCAAAGACAAGGTAATGGCTACCGTTATTTTCTTCAGCCCATCACCAATATTTACTTGGATAGCAACCTGGAGTCTGAAATGAAGCCTCCTGGATCAAGAAGTCGAATTTATTTTTTCACCTTGATTGCCATTCTGATTATCACTATAGCCGGCATTAATTTCATGAATTTATCAACTGCCAGAAGTGCGACACGAGCTCGAGAGGTGGGCATTAGAAAAACACTTGGATCAGATCGCTCTCAGTTGATATACCAATTTCTCACGGAAGCCTTAATTATTTCTCTCGTGGCAGGTGTGATAGCAGGGGTGGCCGCGCTCCTTGTCTTACCAAATTTCAACCAACTTACCGGAAAGGATCTTGCATGGACTTCGATGATCGGTAGTGGATCATTTCCGATTTTTTTTATTGTGGTAATCGCGGTGGGTCTTTTATCTGGCCTGTATCCGGCCTTTTTCATGTCAGGATTCCGGCCTTTACAGGCTATCAGGGGAAGGCTCATGAAACAGACAGGAGGACTTGGCATCAGAAATACATTGGTGGTTTTTCAATTTGGTATTTCGGTTTTTTTGATCATTTCCACATTGATGGTGTACCGGCAATTGAAATTTACACAGAACAAAGATTTGGGTTTTGATAAGGATAGCGTAATAACTCTTCGAAATGCCGGTGGCATGGAAATGCAGGAAGCCATCACCTTCAAAGAGCAATTACGAAATATTGCTGGAGTGATTGCCGTGGGAGGCTGCAATAATCAACCTGGTGAGAATTATTTTGGAATGTCAATGAGACCAAATGGAGCCAATGAAACCACCACTGGTAGTGGTCTCATCATTGATGAGGGGTATGTGGACTGCATGAAGATGGAAGTTGTGGAAGGACGGGCATTTTCAAAAGAATTTGCGGATTCGATGTCGGTCATGATCAATGAAGCCGCGGTAAGGGAGATGGATTTGATTGACCCCGTCGGAAAAACTCTTACCTCGCAAGATGATTTTCTCAATCCCGATCCTGATAACCCCACAGAGTATACAATTGTTGGTGTAGTCCGTGATTTTCATTTTCAGTCTCTGCACCACAGGATTTCACCATTATTCCTGATTCACAATCACCGTAACTTTAATGCAGGTGTAGATAATCTCTTGGCGGTAAGGTTGAGCAACCAAAACTTGCCAAATACTCTTCAGCAGATGGAATCACTATGGAAGAAAGCACAACCTGAAACTCCCTTCCGTTATTCCTTCCTGGACCGGCAATGGGCTCAGCTGTATGATCAGGAAATAACCTCGAGGAAAGTCTTCAGCCTGTTTAGCTTGTTGGCCATATTCATAGCCTGCCTAGGTCTCCTGGCATTGGCCAGCTACATGACGGAGCAGCGAATAAAGGAGATTGGCATCCGAAAAGTACTGGGGTCATCGGTAGGGGGTATTGTTGGGTTGCTATCAAAGAATTTTATGAAGCTGGTGCTGCTATCAATTTTAATAGCCATACCCTTGGCTTACTATTTCCTGAATAACTGGTTGGAGAGTTTCGCCTATCGGACGACTATGAAGTGGTGGATCTTTTTCGCTGCTGCGGGCATTGCCCTGATCATTGCCGGACTCACGGTGAGCTATACAACCGTTCGGGCAGCCCTGGCAAATCCAATGAATAGTTTGAGAAACGAGTAAAGATGAAACGGACATTATTAATAAGTATAACATTTATCCTGGTAGCACTTCTCTCCTTGTCGGGAGAGCTTCGATCTCAAGATCGCTGGTCATTGGAAGACTGTTTAAAGTACGCCAGAGAAAATAATTTGTCAATCGAGGCAGCGACCATTAATCACAGTGTGACAGTGACGGACAGAGCAGAGGCATTCCAGACCCGCCTGCCCAACCTCACGAGTTCGTCTGGCTATAGCTACAGCTTTGGCCGAAATGTCGATCCAACCACCAACGATTTTGTGCCGCAGAACCTGGGGTTCAGCAGTATCAACTTGAACACGAATGTACTTCTCTACAATGGGGGACGTCTTCGAAATCAGTACTCTCAGGCATTGCTACTGGAGAAGGAAGCAGATGCCCTCAGGAAACAAACTATCCAGGATGTTGAATTGGAAATTGCCCTCGCATTCCTTACCATATTGTTTGAAAGAGAACGCACCCGCAATGCTGAAGAACAACTGACAGCAAGTAACAACCAGCTCGATAGGATCCGTCAACTCATTGAAGTGGAAATGGTCCCGGAGTCCGATCAGTTTGAATGGATTGCCCAGGCAGCTGCAGACGAGCAGCAGATCATGATCAGTGAGAATGCGGTCGAAAACGCCATTTTTCAACTAAAAAGTATACTGAATCTCGATCCGGCAGGTCCCTTTGAAGTGGAAATTCCTACCGTCGATCCCGACACTGATTTAGATGACTACAATTTTCTGCCTGTGTTGGATCAAGTCAAGCGTACGCGACCAGAAATATTAGCCATGGATTTTGGTGAAAGGGCTGCCGAGAAAGGAGTAGCATTGGCTGAATCTGCCCGAATGCCTAGTTTGTTTTTTGGTGCCGGCCTAAATACCAATTATTCTACGCTGTCGCAGACACTTGAAGATTTTACTTTACAACGAGTTACGAGCGACGGTGTTTTTATCAACGGTGAAAGTGTACTTTTTGAACAGGAAACATCTGTTCCACTCAGTGCTTTTCGAACTCCCTTTTTCGAACAACTAAATCAAAACCTCGGATTTGCACTTGGCGTGCAATTAAACATTCCAATATATGATCGGGGCCGCTTCAAAGCAGACGTAGACAGAGCAAAACATAACCTTTCCTTGGTGAGAAATCAGAATAGACAAAACCAAAGAGCGCTGGAACTACAGATACAGGAGATATTAGCTGACCTCAAGACTGCAGAAGCGCAATATGATGCTGGTCTGCGGAGGGTGGAATATCTCCAGAATGCCTATGATAATATGAATCAGCGTTTTGGCCTGGGAATGTCCAATAACTACGACCTTCTGGATGCTCAGGTACGCTTAAATCAGGCTGTCAGCGAGGCAACTATTGCTAAGTTCAATCTACTATTTAGGAAAAAGGTGCTTGATTTCTATCTGGGAGAACCGATGACCTTGGACTAGTATCCACTCCTCGGCCCACCTATTGCCGAACGTGGAAAGAAAAAACTACCTTCAAGTATTCTGCCACGTATCTTATGCAACCTGGATTTCTTGGCTATACAGGCTCCTACACCGACCTCTATGAACTCACAATGTCTGAGGTGTACTTTCTCAGCGGGAGAGGTGTTGAGCAAGTTGTTTTTGATTACTTCTTCAGAAAGATACCCTTTGGCGGTGGCTATGTCGTTTTTGCGGGATTGGAAAGTCTCATTGGTATTCTGGAGCAGTTCAGATTTACGGACGAAGATCTGGCATATTTAAAGCAGGAGGGATTTCATCCGCAGTTTTTAGAACATTTAAAGGATTTTCGGTTTACCGGATCGCTGTATAGTGTCAAAGAAGGGGAAATTGTCTTCCCCATTGAGCCTATCCTCCAATTGGAAGGAAACATAATTGAGGCGCAATTATTGGAGACGATCATCCTAAATCATCTGAATTTTCAATCACTGATCGCTACCAAGGCTAGCAGAATCAGACGGGTGGCCGGGGATCGCAAACTGATCGATTTTGGACTTCGACGGGCTCATGGGCCAGCCGGATATTTTGCCAGCCGGGCAGCCATCGTTGGCGGATTTGATGGGACCAGCAATGTCACGGCAGGAAGAGATTTCAACATACCGGTGAGCGGTACGATGGCACATTCCTTTATTCAGTATTACCCAGACGAACTACAAGCCTTTCGCGAATACGCCAGATATAATCAAGAGACTTGCGTTTTATTAGTGGATACCTATTCGACTTTGGATAGTGGCCTCCCAAATGCAATTATAGTGGGCAAAGAGCTTGAGAAGCAAGGATACAGGTTGCAGGGCATTCGATTGGACAGCGGTGACCTGGCCTATTTGGCAAGAGAAAGCAGAAGGCAATTGGATGCGGCTGGACTTGAATATGTCAACATCATTACCTCCAATCAACTTGATGAGTCTGTGATCAAAAGCTTACTGGAGCAGAAGGCTCCCATAGATGTCTTCGGTGTCGGAACCAGTTTAGTGACCGGACAGCCAGATGCTGCTTTGGATGGCGTCTACAAGTTATCGATGCGTGCTGACGTTCCTACCATTAAAATTTCGGAGAGTACCGAAAAGATCACCATTCCTCATCGAAAACAGCTTTACCGTCTGCTGGCTGATGACGGAAGATTTTCAGGAACCGATGCCATTAGTATAAGAGATGAAAAAGACATCGATTGGATCTTTCACCCTCATGACCCCTATAAGTCGATGTCAATTTCTGAGACAACTAGAGAGCCTTTACTTTTCAAGAGAATGGAGAAGGGTCTGCGACACAGTGAAGCAAGAACCTTGATTGAGATCAAAGATTATTGTGCTGCCCGGTTGAAACAACTTCCTCCGGAATACAAGAGATTTAATAATCCCCACATTTATAAGGTCAGTATTACAGAAGCCCTGAAGAGTGAGCGCGATGATTTAATTCAAAAGTTTCGAAGATGAAGACTTGCCTGATCATTATAGACGTGCAGAACGATTTCATCCCCGGTGGAGCACTGCCGGTGCCTGAAGGGAATGAAGTTATTGCAGAAATTAATGCTGTTGTGGGGTACTTTGATTATGTGGTGGCAACCCAGGACTGGCATCCCCCAGATCATGGAAGTTTTGCATCTAATCACGAAGGCAAAATACCTTTTGATCAAACCATTCTCAACGGACTGAATCAGACATTGTGGCCTGATCACTGCATACAAGGCACAAGGGGAGCGGAATTTCATTCGGAGCTAGATACCAATGCCATTCAGGCTGTTTTTCGAAAAGGTATGGATCCCACCGTAGATAGTTATAGTGGTTTTTATGATAACGGCCATCGGCATCAAACCGGGTTGGCAGGTTTTTTAAGAGGCCTGGATATCTGGCGACTGTTTTTTTGTGGACTTGCCGGGGATTATTGTGTGAATTACTCCGTTAAAGATGCATTGGATGAGGGATTTCAATGTCACCTGTATATGCCAGCTATCCGGCCAATTTCGCAAGATTCCTACAGAGAAATATTGAAGGAGCTGACCACTCGTGGAGCTATCCTCCACGATGAGCTCACCGCTCCCGCCGGAATACCCTCTTAAAACGGCTGATAGTACGTGGTGGGAGGTGTAAGTGCGTACTGCTTCTCCAGGAAGGTGACAATATCGACCAGCTCTTCCACCGTCATAATATGGTTGTAGAAGGGCATTGGCGACTGCGATCTGCGACTCACTAATTCACTCCTGAATCTTTCTGAAATCCGGTGCGAAGGATTAATGATCGATGTGACGAGTTCGCCATAGGTCTTGATTGTTGTAACCGATCCACCAAGAGCTACATGGATGTCAGCTCCTTCTTGCCCCTTCCAGGCAATATCGGCGACACTATGACATTGGTCACAGGCCAGATCGACAAAAGCTGTCTTACCTTCGACATCATCACCGGGAGGTAAAGCAAATCCACGTGCTTGCTGATTACAGGAAGCCAAGGCGAATAGAAGTAGTAGAGTGAGAAGACCCGCCATCAAACCAAAGCCTAAGGTGTTGATCCTTTTGAATTTTTTGTTTTTCATGACCTTGATTTTACATCTCTTATGAGATCACCGATAAGGTAGGACCAGCCGATTACTGTTGTATTGAGGGGGGTCAATGGGGCTTCTGATCTTAGTCAGTAGGCGATTAAGAAGTTATTCTTCGTCAAAGAGCTTGCATTCGTCGATTCGTAGAAATGAGATTGAGTAATAACTAGCACATTTGCGCAAATTTGTATCCCTGAATTCAGGTATGTATTTAATCTAATAGTTTCTAGTATGTATAAAGCTGTAAACCTCATTATGATCTTAGTCTTTAGCCTTAGCATTCAGTATTCGAATGCGCAAGAGGGCTTACCACCAATAATTGACCGTGAGATCTTCTTTGGAAATCCGGAGATCATAGGCGCTCAATTATCTCCTGATGGCAAATACATGTCATTTATCAAACCTTATAATGATGTCCGTAACATCTGGGTAAAGATGGCAGATGAGCCTTTTGAAGCAGCCAGGCCAGTGACCGCTAGCGAAGATCGCCCTATCCCTGGCTATTTCTGGAGCCGAGATAGCAAATATCTGTTGTATGTGCAGGATGAAGGCGGTAACGAAGACTACCACGTATTTGCCCTCGACCCCTGGGCAGATCCTGCAGAAGGTGAAGATGTGCCTTCGGCACGGAATATTACTAACCTCGAAGGTGTTCGAGCCCTGCTTTATCGTGTACCTAAATCCGATCCCGACCTACTGTATGTTGGTCTCAATGACCGGGATGCTGCCTGGCACGACCTATACAAAGTGAGGATCTCTACCGGAGAACGGGAACTGGTGCGAGAAAACACCGATCAGATCACGAATTGGATCTTCGATTTGGATGACCAGATCCGCATGGCTAGTCGCACCACAGCAGACGGCAGCACGGAATTTATGGTAGTTGACGGCAATGAATTCAAGGTGTGTTACTCTTGCGGTGTCCTTGAGACCTGTTATGTTTCACGCTTTCATAAGGATGGCAAACAAGTATACATGGTGACCAACAAAGGGGATGAGCTTGATCTGACACAGCTCACATTGTTTAATCCCGCATCCCAGGCGCTGCAAGTGGTTGAATCTGATCCCGAAGGCCAGGTGGATTTTGGTGGTACCATATTTTCCGATGTAACTGATGAATTGGTGGCCACTACTTACACGGGTGACAAAACGCGAATTTACTTCCGAGACAAAGATTGGGAGGAGGAATACAATTGGCTTAAAGAGCAACTACCCGGTGTCGAAGTGAATATTGGATCGTCGACCGAGGATGAGCGCAAGTTTTTAGTTTACGCGAATAGCGATGTAGATCCTGGCGCCACCTATCTATACGACAGGGATAAAAAAACATTGGATTTTCAATACCGGCCACGACCAAAATTGCCAGTGGAGCATCTGGCTCCAATGAAGCCAGTTAGATATGCTTCCAGCGATGGCATGGAGATTCCTGCGTATCTGACTCTGCCGAAAGGTGTGGAAGCGAAGAATCTGCCTGTGATCATCTTTCCTCATGGTGGACCCTGGGCGAGAGATTACTGGGGTTACAACTCTTACGCGCAGTTCTTGGCTAATCGGGGATATGCCGTACTTATTCCCAACTTCCGGGGATCAACCGGTTATGGGAAGGCTTTCCTAAACGCCGGAAATAAAGAATGGGGGCAAAAGATGCAGGATGACGTCACCTATGGTGCGAAGTACCTCATTGAAGAAGGCATTGCCGATCCGGAGAAAATCGGCATCATGGGTGGATCCTATGGCGGGTATGCGACGCTGGCTGGGTTGACTTTTACCCCGGATGTTTATGCCGCTGGAGTGTCAATAGTTGGCCCCTCTAACTTGATTACATTGCTCGAGTCTATTCCTCCGTATTGGGAGCAGATTCGCACGATGTTTCATGAGAGGATGGGAGATCCTAGTACTGAAGAGGGCAAAGCTGAGTTGATGAAACGATCGCCACTATTTAGTGCCGACAAGATCCGGGTTCCACTGATGGTGGTACAAGGAGCAAATGATCCCAGAGTGAAGAAAGCCGAATCGGATCAGATTGTGGTGGCTATGCGTGAGCTTGGATTGCCTGTCGAGTACATTTGCGCGCCTGATGAAGGTCATGGCTTTGCCCGGCCCGAGAACAATATGGCATTTCTGGCTGCAACAGAGAAATTTCTGGCTAAACATCTCGGGGGCAGATACCAGGAGGATATGCCAGAGAATATTGCAAAACGACTGGAGGAGATCACAGTGGATATAAAGTCGGTAGAGATGCCCAAGCCAGTGGATGAGAGCAAGCTCGGGGGAGAGCTTCCTGAGCCAGTAGAGGACCTGACACCCACCAGTACTTCATATAAAATGACGATAAAGATGGGCGCCCAGGAGATTCCTATGGATGTGGATTTGAAAGTAGAAGAAGTGGATGGGAATTGGGTAGTTAGTCAATCAGCAACCACACCCATGGGAGCTATGAAAGATGTGAGTACGTTGAAGAAAGGTTCGCTGATGCCGGTTTCCCGAGCAGTAGAGCAAGGGCCGGTGAAGATTGATTTGCAACATTCCAGTGCAAAGATTACCGGTACGGTCAATATGAATGGAAATGATCAGCCGATTGAGGTTGATCTGGAAGATCCCGTATTTGCTGACGGAGCCGGGCTTTATGAGACACTAGCCAGGTTGCCTTTGACTGAGGGATACAGCACAGTTTATCGGACGTTTGATGTGCAGTCTCAAAAAGTGAAATCATACGAACTCACAGTGGTGGGTATGGAAACTGTTGAAGTGCCGGCAGGATCTTATTCTAGCTACAAGGCCGAAGTCAAAGCACTGGACGACAATCCTGGTGACACCACTTTATGGCTTTCGGCTGAGGGAAAAAGAGGATTAGTCAAGTCGACTGCTTCGCTACCTCAGATGGGTGGTGCCACGATGGTGATGGAGCTAAACAGCCAATAACTGAAGGAGAACATTTAGAAAGGGACGATCTTGGACGAGATCGTCCCTTTTGTTTTAGCCGATCAACACATTCCATAGAAAGTCTTAAGGAATTGGAAGGGTAGGCGGGTGAGCTATCTTTCTGACCGCGCCTTTCATGCTTATATACTGAAGTTTTCGGGGTCTGGTTTCTGTTTTGACAGCGGGCTAAATCTTAGCATTTTCATAGACTTGCAAGAATGCATCTGTTCCGGTTAAAGGAAGTTGAATCGCTGGGGTTTTCATTTTCAATTTGGTTTACATTAGAAAAGAAGTATCGACAGTTAATAGAAGCAACTCAGTGATATTACCGGGGCGTAGATTTCTTACTGAGTGGGGAGGGGAGGACCCAATCGATTGTTTCGCTATGACTGGATTTGGGAGTCATGATAATCGTACTAACCGTAGTATACGTATCTTACCGTAAGATACGTATACTACCGTAAACCAATTTCCTCGCAACCCTGCCCTAGTTCTTATCATCACTAATCCGATATGTATCTCACACCCAGCTCTTTAACATTGCTTCGAATCGATGGAAAGCTACAACCAGGCATAATATTTGCTGCATTTCTGAGTTAGAAACATGTGGGAGTTCACCCCATCATTTCAGAACCATACTCATATCGATCTAGTACTAGTCTTGATCTATCTATACCATGAGATATTTCATCCTTATTGGGTTGTTCATGCTGACCTCTCAAGTCATGTCCCAAAGCAAACTTCTTGTGGAGGGCAAAATCAGCACCGTTCTAGGTGATGATACTTTTGAGATCCAGATCTCCAAAGTGCGAACCGGACAGTTAAATGGTAATCGATTAACGGTAAAAATCATCGACGATCGTGACGACTTGAGGTTAGGATTTCTCAAGTTTAGATGGCAGAAATTCTTGATTACCCTAAGATATGATCCTCTCGATGGATACCAGATTGAGTCGGCTTACGGCTTGCACTCACCTCCGGACCTTGTTGGGTCGTCACCTTTCCCAGCTCCGCTCCTTGGTAGTGCAGATTTGACTCCTTCTCACTCCCGTACGCTCGCGCCGGGCGATGAAGAACAGGAGATCGTTGAACTTACCAATGTGGAGCGTTGGAACAATGGGATGCTACCGCCTTACAAACAGGTCTCGGAGCTACACGATGCTGCAGATGGACATAGTATTCGAATGGCACAGCTTGATTTTTTCGCGCATTGCGATCTTCACAGTAACAAATCCCCTTTCCAACGGATGACTGAGGCGGGATACAATTGGAATTCAGCGGCAGAGAACATCGCCGCCAATTATGTTGATGTGCAGGCGGCAATGGTGGGATGGATGAACAGTTCGGGACATCGTGCCGCTATTTTGAATACAACCTATCGCGAAATCGGTACTGGCTACGATCCGGATACCGACAATGACAATACCTACCAGGACAACGGCAGCTGTGACCCCGGATCAAATATCGGCGACATGGATCGTTATTATACCCAGAATTTTGGTAGTAGGAGTGGTGTCTACCCCCTCGTGATCGAAAGAGAGCTTGCCACAACCTCCAGCCAAATGGTCAATCTCTACGTCTATGGCCCCGGATCTGCTACTTCCATGCGATTCAGCAACGATGGAGTAAGTTGGTCTAACTGGATGAATTATCTGCCTGATTATTCCTGGCAGCTCTCAGCCGGGGATGGTATGAAGACTGTGTATTCGGAAGTCAGCACCGGTGCGAACGGATCCGGCACAGTATACAGCAGCAGCGATATGATTGAGCTGATCAACAGCTGCAGTCCGATGACATTCAGTAATGAGACTTTAAGTGGTACCCAGACCTATCAATCTTGCGAAATCATCGCTGACCCCAATGTTACGATCTCAGGAGATATCATCTTCCAAGCTCCTAATGTTACACTAGACAATAATGTGGAGGTGCCAGCCGGTGCTACGCTCGAGATTCAGAATCAATAGCGTATTCCAAGTCAAGATTACCTCAATTGGGGTATGTTACCAAATGTGATTTTCATCTAGGTTTATGACCTGAACAAGACCTGGAATCACGAATGAAAAAATTGCTAAAAAGCTGCTCCCCACCTTACATTAAATCGCTTCTCAAGATCTTCTTTATTATCCTTCTTGTGCCCACATCCGGAACCTCCCAATCCAAGCTTTTCCTTGGAGTGGTCAGTGACCTCTGGGATGAGCCCAACAATTGGTTTCCCAATGGAGTGCCCACCGCAAATGATAGTGTGTTAATTGCGGGAAGCAGTTCTGTGGAAATACCTCCCGGGCATGTGGCTTTTGCGCGGTATGTCGAGATCGATGATGCAGCAAGTCTTTTGATCGATAATACTTTAATGCCTCTGAGTCGGGCTGAACTAAATGTTCATGATTCACCTACTCATGGTTTGCTCAACCATGGTTTTCTCTCTAATAAAGGGATTCTCAACATTAGCCAGACAGTTCTGCATGGAATCCACAACCTCGGCATCGTTCATAACATGCTTCTTGGTAGGATCTTGATAGATTCCATTACTAGCGATGGAATTTCTAACTCGGATTCGATTCATAATCAGGGTATAGTAGAAATTCAAAATGCAATTGGTCCGACTTCCGCCGGACTACTCAATTTTGAAAGCTTCCTGAATGAGGGAAGACTTATTATAGACCATGTTTCTCAAAATGGATTAGTGTCTGGAGTGATGTTTGAAAACCACGACTCTGTAATCATTATGAATTTCAATCAGAATGGAACAGGACCATATGCTGCATTAGATGTTTCCAATACCGGAGCCTGTATAAATCAGGCAACAGGGGTAATTGCAATATCTGATGGAGGCCCGATCGGATCTGGAATTGGAATCAGGGGTGAATTGGTCAATTTTGGATCTATGATTGTTCAGAACTTGATAAATGCTGGGCTTAGCTTGATTGTGGCTGGAGCAAGCCTCTTGAATGAAGGATTTATAGAAGTTATGAATGTGACTCTAGCCGGCATTAATCTGAACACTTTCACAATTTATACACAGACTTCTGCAGGTACACTTTTGATTTCAGATGTCACTGGTGATGGAATGGTGGTAGAGCTTGGGGCGGAAGTGGATTTAGAGGGCGAGGTAGATATTAACTAAGGAGTCATCTCAGCTTCCCCTCGCGCACCGTACCCTCTTGGTTAGCCTGCCAGTAGGTCCCACTTTCCACCTCCAGGCAGGTCAGCCATTGACCGCCATATGCACAGGTGTCGATGCAGATGGTATGACCAAAGTTGGCTATCTCTCCACTTCGCTGTGCGGTATGCCCGCAAATAACAGTCTTGCCATCTCCATAAGATTGTGGTTCACCTACGATTTTTTGCCAGAACAGGGCACGTGGCAACTGCATGGAAAGAGCAATCCCAGGCTTCAAGCCGGCATGAACGAAGATGAAATTTTCCATTTCGTGATAGGGGAGTGTTCTATCCAAGAAAGCCCAATGACGTGAGGGAATCTTTTCAAAATCTGGCCGGCTGGGATCGATCTCGTAAGAAGCCAGAGTCTCAGCACCACCATACCTCAACCAATTCTCAGTATGGGGATTGCTGGGTGCCTTTCTTCTGCAGAACTCCATCATCATGACTTCATGATTTCCTCTCAAGGCAAAAGCATTCCGATCATCTCGTTCCAGAATCCAATCGATCACCTGGGCGCTGTGAGGTCCCCGGTCGACATAGTCTCCCAGAAAGATCATAGTGTCGTCACTTGAGATACCAACTGCTTTATAAAGCGTTTTCAAAGCGGTTAGACATCCATGTATATCTCCGATTGCGAAAGTGCTCATTGTCTGAATCAAAAAGATTGCTAAAATAGGTAATCCCATTTTAGCTCTGCTTTGTAGTAAATTCGTTGAATGCGTCTACTTTTTGATCCCATATTCCTACAACATGATACCGGTGCACATCCCGAGAACCGTGGCCGTTTGGAAGTATTCGACAATGTCACCGCCATCCAGGCTCCAGATGCCAGTGATCTTTTGCATTTAGTGCATACTCCGGATCACATAGAGCGGGTCAGGAATGCGTGGCCCAAGATTGGTCGATTGGATTCAGACACAGTCATTTCGGAGCACAGCTACCAGGTTGCTTGCCAATCTGTTGGCTTGACGGTAGAGGCTTCTGAAAATGGAGATTTTGCCTTGGTAAGACCACCGGGACATCACGCATACGCAGATCACGGAAGCGGATTTTGCCTGTTTAACAATATTGCAATTGCTTGTCAACGGCTTGTCCAAGATGGCAAGCGGGTTCTGATTTTCGATTTTGACGGGCACCATGGTGATGGCACAGCTGCGATTTTCTATAATAGTGATCGAGTACTTTATTGGTCGACACATCAATATCCGGCGTTTCCCGGTTACGGATCAGTTGCTGAAATCGGTCGGGGACAGGGAGAAGGTTTTACCGTTAATGTGCCTTTGCCTCCCGGCAGTGGCGATGATCTGCTGATGGACTCCTTCCGGAGGTTTTTACCGATTGCAAAACAATTCGATCCTGATATCGTGGCCATTTCAGCCGGATTTGACGGACATACCATGGATCCCTTGCTTCAACTTAACTTCACGACATCGATATTTCATACTGTTGGAACTGAACTCAGGAACACCTTTAGCAATATATTCGCTGTCCTGGAAGGGGGGTATAATCCACCGGTACTAAAGAGCAGCGTCGAAAATTTTGTGGCTGGCATAAATGGCCGTGAGCAGAGTGCCGCTGAAACACCTGGTACGTCAAGTGAAGTGGTCAAGAATGAGTATGAACAAAGAATAGGGGGTTTGATCGAAAACCTTAAGCCGTACTGGAGTTTTTAGATTCTATGTTAGTGTTGAACATCGATCTCCTTCCTCAGTATCTGCTCCATGATATCCTCCAATGTGACAATTCCTCGAAATACTCCTGACTGATCTTCAACGATGGCCATCTGCATCTTTTGTGAGATCAGCCGGTCGAGAAGCCAGTCTAGTTTGACATTCGATCGAATTCTGATCGTATTCTTCTCCCTATAAACCGAAGCAATCTGTTGTCCTGGTTTCAGCGAGATCAGATCCCTAATATACAGTATCCCCAGGGCAGCTTGGCTTTTATGATCGATCACTGGAATTCGACTGAATCCCTTCATCCGGATTTGGTTCAATAAGGCCTCATCGATCAGTTGTTCCGGATTTACGAAGAAAACTTGCTTTTTTGGAATCATGATATCCCCTGCCGTGATCTCGGAAAAAGAAAGGGCGCCTAAAATAATTCGCTCTTCATCCTGGTCAATGATTCCATCGCCCACATCTTCGTGGTAGCGGATGATTTCACCAAGTTCCTCCTTACTCCATAATACGGGAGTCTCTTTTCCCAATATTTTGTCAAGAAGCCATGATATCGGTGCACTTAAAGGATAAAATAGAATGACGAACAGCCACACAAATTTGCTCATCTTGGCTCCGATTTTTAGTGCAAATCTGGGGAAGACTGCCTGTGGCAAGATTTCGCCAAAAACAAAGATCAAGCCCGTGGCAATAATACCGGCCGTCAGACCCGGTGTAAGATCATCTAGGAAGAGGGTCATCGCAGTATATGATGCTACATTGCCAAGAAGAAGCGTGCAGAGGAGTAGGTTTCCTGTTTTTCTAAGCCGGTAGACCCTCTGGGCCTCTTGGTCCCCTAGTCTGATTTTGGTTTCCAATGCGTTAAGTTTCAGACTGAAGAAGGCAAGTGTTAGTCCTGCGAAGGTGCCGGCAAATGCCACGAGAATTACGATTAGAATGATGTCAACGACCAAATCAAATAATTTTCCCGACAAGTGAAGTAAGCCAAACAGGTTCGGTCGACAAATGACAGCGATTGTCAGCCAGCCTAACAATGATCAGGGTTTGTCTGAAAACTGAGATCACGAATTGGATTGATCTACATCAATATAAGGAGGAATGGGATGGGATATTTTAGGGGGAAGAAAAATCCATTGATTATGAAAGAGCGTTTTAAGGTAGCAGAAGCTAGAGAGATTGGAAATCAACTTGGAATAGACTGGGGTGAAGTTGATCTGGACGAGTTCACTATGGGGATCAATGTGGAACTGGAACATGGTAGTAGATATGCGGAGACGAACGTGTCGGACGATGATCCGTTCATTACCGGAAAGATCGCATGGGCCCATTTGAAGGAATTCAAGGACTATTATACCAGGTTGTCAGCCATGGAAAAGGAGGCTGAGCAGTATTGGAGCAGTCAGATGATTAGTAATAGCTAAGTCATGTATAATATCCTAGTACCTGTTGATCTTTCTGATTATGCTGAGGCAGCAGCTTCCGTCGCCGTCAAGATAGCCCTGCATTCTAGAGGTAAGGTGACCTTCATGCATTTGTTGGCAACTCCGGTCGATTGGGTTAGTCTGACCGTGGAGGAGGAAGGCAATTTTCCTGAGGTGAAGCAGGAGATCACCGAAGCTAAAGCAATGTTGAATCGTTTCAAGGAGCTGGCTAATGAAGCGGGCGTTCAGTCTGAGCATGTACTTGAGTTTTCTCAGGAGGTGAAAGGCATTGTGGATCACGCAAGCAAGCACGGATATGATTTGATCGTGATGGGGTCTCATGGCACCTCTGGAGTGATTGGTGCCTTATTGGGCACCAAGACTCAACACGTGGTTCGGCAGGCTACTGCTCCAGTATTGGTCGTCAAGCAGCCAATCGTTGATTTTCCTCCGAAGCAAGTTGTTTTTGCTTCCTCCTTCAGAGAGGAGGTAGGAGAGGCCTTTGCTAAGATTGCATCCTTCGTCCATATGATGGGTGGTTATATCAAGCTATTATACGTGAACGATCGCGAAAACTTTGAAACAACCAGACGAAGCAAAGCACGGATGGCTGCCTTCATACAGCAGTGCGTCCATCTACCTTGTGAGCAACATGTCTACAATGCAGAAAATCCTGAGAAAGGGATACTTCAGTTTGCAGAGGATCAAGGAGCAGATCTAATTGCTTTGGCCACCCATGGTCGAACGGGACTAGCTGGCATGTTAAAGCAAAGTCTAACTGAACAGATCGTGAATCATGCATCCCTACCGGTACTCAGTGTGCACTTAGAAACAGGGAGTTGATTAACCCAAAGCCACATCCAATACCATCATCACCGAAAAGCCAATGAGCGTAGCCATGGTTGCCAAGTCGGTATTACCTCCTTTGTGAGATTCGGGAATTAATTCCTCGACGACGACAAATATCATCGCCCCAGCAGCAAAGGATAGAGCATAGGGTAGAAGTGGTTGCATAGCTAGGACTGCTAGTGCTCCCACAACACCGAAGAAGGGTTCAACTACAGCGGATAATTGTCCGTAGAAGAAAGCTCTACCCCTGGGCATGCCCTCTCTTCTTAGCGGTACCGATACAGCCGTTCCTTCGGGAAAGTTTTGTAACCCAATCCCAATAGCTAAGGCCACCGCTGCACCGATTGTAGCTGAGGGGAGACCATATGCCACCGCTCCGAATGCCACGCCAATGGCCAGCCCCTCCGGAATATTGTGTAAAGTAATGGCCAGCACTAAAAGCACGCTCCGCTTCCATTGTGTTTGAATTCCTTCTGCCTCGGCCAACTTGTTTCCGGGATGGAGGTGAGGCAGAATCTTGTCCACAGCAAACAAGAAGAATCCCCCTGAAAGGAAACCAATCAAAGCAGGCATCCATTCTGCTCCATGATTTTCCATTTTGGAAGTTATTTCTATCGCCGGAGCTAGTAGTGACCAGAAGCTTGCCGCGATCATTACTCCTGCAGCAAAACCAAGCATACTGTCCAGTACTTTCTGATCAATTTTCCTAAAGAAGAATACCAATGCGGAACCTAATGCGGTTATGCTCCAGGTAAATAAAGTAGCGATCAAAGCCTGTTGGGCCGGATGATACTGCGATAGAAAATCTGATAAGTAATCCATACTCTGCTAGTGTTGAGGAATGAGCTTAATGACCAACTTAGTGATACCAAAAGCCAAAATCCCACCGACCACAGCTCCACTAAGGAGCACTATCCATTCATATGCACCTATCGGGACTAGAGAAAAGAACTCATTGAGAGGAGTGTATACAATTGCCAGTTGTAGCAGCATTGATACCAGGAGTGCAGCAATGAGCCATTTATTGTCGAACCAGCCCATCTGTTCCTGGGAACGAATCGCACCGATCCTGACAAATTCGTATAATACAAAACCAGATAATAGGACAGTTCGCGCTTTTTCCAGACCCAGTGGAAGAGTCACCCAAAAAGCGATGAGCAATATGGCTGTGAGCTTCAAGCCGATAAGCCCGATGAGCCAAGCTAGCCTTTTATTAATCAAGGGTTCGTTCAATTTCCTGGGAGGATGCTTCATCACATCATAAGCCGGAGGATCGGCTCCGAGAGCAATCGCCACCAGTCCATCAGTGAGAAGATTTATCCAGAGAATTTGCACCGCCAAAAGTACCGGGCCTTCCAGGTCAAAGTATAGCGTGGCTATGAATATCACCAGCACCTCGGCGATATTGCAAGTAAGCAGGTAATCGATAAATTTTCGAATATTCTGAAAAATCGTTCGCCCCTGACGTATGGCATCACGAATGGTGCTGAAGTTGTCGTCCAATAGAATGATATCGGCTACCTGTTTAGTGACTTCAGTTCCTTTTTGTCCCATGGCGATACCGACACTAGCTCTCTTGATAGCAAGGGCATCGTTTACACCATCTCCAGTCATTGCCACGGTGTAATCATTTTCGAGCAAATTCAGGATCCGGAGTTTATGCATTGGAGTAGTACGTGCAAAAATATTTGATCCAGCATCCAATCTCTTACGCAGTTCTTCGTCCTGCAATAGATCGATTTCCGGTCCGGTAAGTACCTGCTCGGTATTTTTCATACCTACCTCACTTGCAATAGCCTTGGCTGTAGTGGGATTGTCACCCGTAATCATGATAACTCTGATGCCGGCACTGTGACATTCTGCGAGAGCCTCCTTGGCTTCCGGTCGGGGCAGATCCGTCATGCCCATCAGACCAAGCCATATCAGATTCTTTTCAGGTGATCCATCAACACCCTCCTTGAAAGCAAACCCCATCACACGTAAGGCCTCGGATGCAAAATTTTCTGTTTGATTGAGAATGATTCGTTTTTCGTCTTCCCCTAAGGGTAGAATTTCTCCCTTCAACATGACATGAGAACATTTTTCGATCACCACTTCCGGAGCTCCCTTTGTGTAAGTCAATTGTTGACGGTCGTCCTCCACCACTACGGTCATCATCTTTCTTTCGGAACTAAAAGGGATCTCATCAATTCGATTTAGTTCTTGTTCCAAAGAATTGGTCATTCGATCGAGGGCAAATTGAAGGATGGCGATCTCTGTTTGTTCCCCTGACCACTTTTTCGTTTCGTCAGCCTGAGATAAAGTCTCTACATTGTTGCAATGAAAGCTGCATTGCAACATGCGCTGTAGAGTGATATCTGTGACCTTAGATAATTTGTCCCTAGCATCACTCACGTCGCCATTGACAAAATACTTGGTCACTGACATTTCATTTTTTGTCAATGTACCGGTCTTATCTGTGCAGATCAGATCTACTGCTCCGATCGACTCGGCAACGGAAAGCCTGCGAATCAATGCTTTTTTTTGGACCATTGCTCTGGCCCCAATAGCCAAGCCGAGCACAACCACCGCTGGGAGGCCCTCTGGTATTGCTGCCACTGCCAAGGAGATCGCGGTCATCAAACCCTGGTACAGTCCGAACTTGAAGTAACCAGTTACTCCCACGACCAGCGTGATGACCAGTGTGAGCAAAGACAGTTTTCTTCCCAGGTCTGCTAGCTCTCTTTGAAATGAGGTTTTTTCCTCGGCTATTTCCTGAAGCTCTCCGGCGATTTCACCAACTCTTGTTTCCATTCCGGTTTGAGTCACCTTGATCATCGCACTACCAGAGGTTGCGTGGGTATGCATGAATACCTCCTCTCCCTTTGCCTTTCGGATCGCAAGAGACTCACCTGTCAAGATCGACTCGTCCAATTGCAGGGCATTGCTTTGCACAACGACTCCATCAGCACCCACGAGATCTCCGGCTTTTATCTCTAGTATATCTCCAGGGACTATATCTGCAGAAGAAATTTCATGCTCAACGCCATCCCTGATTACCCGGGAAATGGGCGTAGCCATAGCCTGCAATGTCTCGATAGTCCGTTCAGCACGATAATCCTGAAAAAAACCAAACAACCCCGACAGCAGTACAATACCCATGATAAGTATTGCATCGATTTCCCGTGGCTCTTGCAGAGGCAGATAGCCGATCAACAGTGACAATCCTGCCGCAACAACCAGTATCAGGATGAGAGGAGAGGCAAATTGATTTAAAAGTATAGACCAAGCCGAAATCTTCTTCTTTCGGATTATTTCATTCCTTCCATACTCTTCCCGTAGCTCAGCGACCTGGGATGTCGTAAGTCCGCTGATAGCGGCAGCTTTAAAGGCTGGAACTCTACCCGTCTTCATGGAGATGGACATTCGAATTCAAATTTCCACCTTGACCAGGGACTATCAGATGAGGCCAATCACGATGACCCATGACCTCTATATGTCAGTATATGACCGTCACTTTTTGCTTGAAGCAAAGATTCCCCCGCTGAACCCTCCGATACCCAAAAGAAAACCGAAGTCGTACCAATTGCCGGTGTTGTTGACTGCATACATAGTTACATCGTCCATGAAGATCGAAAGGATGAAAGTGAGGGGTGCCAGAAAGCCGTGCAGACAGCCCCAAAGGAACCCTTTCCGCGAAGTGGTGTCTACACAAGCATCTATGACTTCCGGTGAAGCACAGGAAAACAAAATGATGGCAAATAATATGAGGGTTGTGGAGGTGGAGATGCGGCTTGTTTTCATTGGGTATTCGTTTCACAATCAGCAACAATAAAGACCACTGGATGCGTTCGACTAAGCCCAGAAATTAGATAAGTGGATTGATCTGGTCGATAAAGATCTTTTATCACCGCTGGTCTATTGGTTCTGCACCGATAGCACTCCACCGCTCTGCACTTCCAGTGGGCCATCAGCTTGCATAACTTCTTCAACGGTCACAGAATCTCCGTTCATCACTGTCAACGACCCGGCTGTTGTGACCGTACAAGAGCAGGTTGTAAAACTGCCCATGGTGGAAGTATCGTATAAATCCCCGATGAAGGCCAATGTGCTTACTGAAGGATTGCCGTTACTCCAGATGCCACCAACGAAATCGGTGATTGATGCACAATTACTCATCGAGCTCCCAAACTCAAATGCTCCCATGTCCATCTGAATGTCGTCATGTCGCGATTGGTAAAATATATGCTTGCGGTATTCTCTTTTTACACCATGATCAGGAAGCATGGCAGCCGGCAAAGTGTCGCCTTGATTGATCACCGCTGCCATAGACTTCAGGGTAAAATCCTGCGTGTTGAGGTTATTAAATCCGGGATCGGTTCCTGTCATATTGCCACCCAAGTCATTGAGGGATCCTGTGGGGGTGCAGTGGCAGATCTGCCAACCTGTTTTTATCCAATTATGGGACATGTTGAAGACTCCTGTTCCCGAAATCATGGCCAAATTGCTACCGGCAGCAGTGTTGAAGATGATGTTGTTGAACGCTTCAGCGGTTTCGTCGTTTGTGGACAATCGCATCAAAGTCGTGTTTCCATTGCGGGATGATACAATGGTATTATTGAAGAAGTAGAAGGTTCCTTTTCGGAAGTTGACGGTCGTTCCGCCATCCCCTCCGTAATGAACAATCTGTGAATTACCGGCACCATCGGGTTCGATTAGGATATTGCCATATGCATGGGTGGTCCGGTACCTGGGATCATTGATTAAGACGCTGGATCCTGAATCCACCAGGTCCAACTGGCGATTGCCGCTTTCTATCCAGTTGTACCGTACGGTCAGTCCGGCAGAACGGTCCTTCAGATTGTTTCCATCTGCACCAGCTCTCAGTGGCCCGAAGTGATTGTATTGGTAGGTTATATCTATGGCTTCCGTGTACGTGTTGTGTTCGAAAGCGCTTCCCACAATACCGTTACCATGAATGTAATTATGTTCGATTAGGATGTTTTCCGTCTGACCGTTGAAGGCTCCGATAAAAATGCCATTCCCGCAATCGTGCAGCGTGCAGTTGCGGATAATGAGGTGAGCAGCCTTTTCCACATAGATGGCAGCAGCGTTATTGGCATATGTCTCCGGTTGGCCATTATCGTTTGTGAACTGGTAGGCTGGATGACCGGAACGAATTTCGAGGTTGTTGATTGTGATGTAAGCTGGTAAATCATCTACCGGAGTGTTAGAACCACCAATTTTGATCACTCCCCGGCTTTCATTCCAGAAATTTACATGTGGCACCGTGACGGCATCAGCACCATCGATAAGCGGCTTTTGACCTTGGGGCCCGCTGATCCCGATGATCTCAATGCGGTTGTCTGCTGTGCCCTGCAGGTTGATCACCCACTTTTCCTTGTACGGCGTGGATCGCCAGTGGATGAATACCCGGTCACCAGCCTTCAAGGTATCCCAGCGGATGTCTCCGATGTTGGTGTAGGCTTCAGAAGGGCCGACATGATAGTCGGTAGCAAATGTTGAAAAACAGCAAGTGTGAACTACAATCAGAATGAGGCTAATTCGAATCATAATTCATTTTTCAATTTTCAGAACGGAATGTATTGGAGGTGAAGTACTAGCCTTGGTAGATTTAACGACAAAAGTTGAACCAGTTTTCGCTGTTGCGTACAACCTTACACTGCTAACCCATCTTTATATTACTGAATGTCGTACGGAATTTTAGATGATAGGGTCCTCCTGGCTGGCATATTCTTCCTTGGGGTCTGGCAGACACTTCCATTTACTTTCGGTGAGCACAATTTCTGATGAGGCGGAGTAAAGTCCCAGGCCAGCTGCACTGAACTTGTAATCCATCAATGAAAGCCTGATCACGCCATCGATCGATAATTCGATGTAATTTCCGCAGCGGATAAGCCGGAATGAAAAAATGCCATTAGCAGGAACTGGAAATAGATTTGACTGCAGGTCGCTAAAAATAAAGTCTTGCTTTAAATTTTCCGGATTGCTGCCCCAGGTTCGGATTTTTACCACACCGTTTACCACATCGAAGGGAATGAAGTAGCCGTTGCCCTGGTCATCCATATCGCAAAGAAGTCCGCATTTGCCTAATCCGACGAGTGCAATGGTACCCTCCCAGATAAAACTGGTGGAGGGACTCTGAAAATAAAAGAGCTCATAACCACTCCTTGATCTCATATTCCATCGATCTCGTTCTATTTCAAGACTTGCCGTGTGATTGCCGAAGAAAACTCTTGCCTCTGGAAAATTGTTTTGCAATAGTTCGTATTCAACCATCTTCTCCCATCGGTAGAAACTGACCAAGGCCAAACGACCTCTGTCATCAGTGACCAATTGTTTGGGAGGAGGAAGCACCCGCTTAGAATTCACTTGATTATCTGTGTAGTAGAAATTGTAAATAAGAAAGTGCCCATTGTCTTTTACTACCCGGGCTGCATAATTTCCCTGGGGCAATAGAACATCCGAGTGAAAACAATGATACTCACCCATCAGCTGATCGCTAAACCAATAGCGAACCTTTACGTCTTCCCGGATTGATCCGATTAGATAATAATTTCCATCCAGTTTAAAGACACAAGGACATTCCACGTCGTCATACATACGGGGGTATAAGATCGGTGGATGGTATTTGATTCCTGATTCTTCAAGTTCCAACAGAGCAATACATCCTCTTCGCGAGAATGGCCCATGAGCGGCACGGGCACAGACCAACAAGAATGATCTCCCATTTTCCTCGTAGAAGAAAGGATCGCGAAAACTCAACCATTTCCGGGGCATATTTTCCACATCTTCGTAAAAGGGACCCCGAGAACTCAAAGGAAATATACCTGTATTTTGTTTTTCCCATGTGTACAAATCTGAACTACTCGCCAGGCCGATTTTCTGGGTAATGCCCCGGTCTCGAAGTCGCAGACCGGTGTAGTATTGGTGGTAGTGACCGTTTACTTTTACCGTGTGCATCGTCCAAAGCATATCATCATCCCACGATCCGGGATCTCCCACAAAGAGTGCATTTTTCACGCGCTTCCAGGAAATACCATCGTGGGAAATGGCGTGAGCTATGTAATCATGATTAGGGATGATCAAATGGAAGAGATGATAGACATCACCCTCAATAAATACGTCTATGTCACCAATTTCCCAATCACTAAACCCAGCACCGGCATACATTCCAAGCTATTTTATCATCTTATTAGATTTCAAAATTTCGATCAGGACCTGCAAAACATTGATCTTTGGGTAGAATGGCACAGATATCTTGCCAAATTTGGAAATCAGAAGATTCCATAGTGACGAAGACCTTCGAGGATGCCTGCTGCAGCTGGTTTCGTCGAACGAAATAAGTTCTTGCGAGTAGGTATGTCTCGAAGCTCGGGAGCATGATTACTCACGATAATTCCTTTTCCGGAACCCACCAACATATCCAGATCATTGCCGGAATCTCCTGCGGTATATAGATCATGAGATGGAATAGACCACTTCCGGCAAATATATTTCAAAGCCTTTCCCTTACTAGCCCGACGTGGTAGAATATCCAGAAAGAGATTGTGAGAGTAGATGACTGAAATCATGGATCGGTACTTACCAAGCACAGCATCAAATTGCTCCGATTTAAAAGTCTCGTCTTTAATATAATAAGACACTTTGTGGGGGTTTTGCGCCTCATCCTCTTGCAGATCCAGCCAGTCCAGGCTTCTCAGTCTCCTCAGGATTTCCTGTCGATTCCAGTCCTTATCGAGGTAACTACTCCATCCTCTATCCAATCTGAAGTCATGGTTATGCCGGTAATAGATTTGCGATCCAACCGCGCAGACAAGAAAGTCGGGCAGGGGAAGTTGGAATTCCTCAATTACTTTAAGGACCAGATTGATGGATCTGCCAGAAGCCAGGGCAATCGCAAGATCAGCCGGACGACTATTTATCAGGGTGATCAGCTCTTCCAGACCAGCATGATCGTGCTCCTCACTGATTAGAGTGCCATCGATATCGGAAGCAAATAATTTACCTATTCCCTTCAGTTTTACCCGGGAATCTTCAACCGTCTTTTCATGAGATTCCACTGCTTCCCGCACCCACTTTACATATGTTTTCACATGGTTGCCCCAGCTGTAGTGTTTTTGAACATTGATAATGCCTTGATTCGAATAATCTTTCCATTTTTCTTCATCAGTCAATATGCGTTTAATCGCCTGATTGATTTCAGAATAATTTAATGGATCAACCAAAACTCCATTCTTGCATTTTGGAATAATTTCAGAGGGACCACCATTTTTTGTTGCCACTACAGGTAGTCCGGTACTTCCAGCTTCTATCAGAGTAAGACCGAAATTTTCGTGTAAAGTCAGATTTACAAAAACCCCTCTTTTTTCAGCACAATATCTATAGATGGTTGCCACCTCATTTTCTACATCATGTTTTTTTGGAATGGCTAGCTTTCCATATAAATTGTATTTATCCATCAATAACAGTATCTCAATCAAAACCTCTCGCTCACTCTCAGGCATTTTTTCAATGTCTTTTCTGATACCGGCAAAAATGATCAGATTTGCTAAAGACTGTAGTTCTTTGTCTTTGCCATAGGCCTCTATGAGAGTGTGAAGATTTTTTCTACGGTCGGGTCTTGACAGAGATAAAATTCCCGGCTTATTGGGATTAGCAAGAAATTTTTCAATGTAATCGGCTACCCAGTATTTTCTCTGCAGTTCTTCCTCAGGTACATCCTGGTCGGGATAAGTCTGATAATAGGGAATAAATTTTTCGGTATCTGTTCCCGGAGCCAGTATCTTGAAGGTCGCTGCAGAATAGTTAGAATATTTTTCGTAGGTCTCCAACTCCTGGCTGGTGGAAGTGACAATAAATTTTGCCCTTTTCAAGGTTTCATCTTCCGCAGCGATCCGCTTTGAAAATTTAAATTTTTTTTCGCCTTCATCTTTTGATAAGCCCATTGCTTCTAATTTCTCTTTCTTGGCTATTCCCAAAGAATGACCGGTGTGTGCAAAGGGAACCTTAAGTAAAGAAGCAAGTTCACAACTGGCGTACCCTGCATCCGCATAATGACTATGTATGAAATCGGGCAGGATGTTATATTTTTTCAGGTGTTTGTGTGCATTCGCTACAAATTGATCAAGATGATCCCATAGATCTTCTTTCAGTCGATATTTTTTGCCTGCAAAGGCAATCCTTCTGATATCAAGCTTGTCGTTGACGATTTCAATGGGTAGCGAGTATTCATCTGAAAGCTGGGGGTCGTCAATTAGTCGAGTCATCAGATGCACATGCGCAATGTGACGATCTCTTGAGAGATACTCCGCCAGTTCAAACACATAGCGGGTCTGCCCTCCATTATCAGCATCCCTGCCGATTTCCAATCCACTGCCCTTTAACAGGCCATGCAGATTGATGATTAGAATTCGAAATTTTTTCAAGGTGTTGATTACAAAATTGCCGTAAGAATTATTCCCATTGACGAGGAATTGGTTTGACTTTGACAGATCCTAGGGCAAGTCAAGGGGAAAGACTGTGTCAATGATTCGAATTGGCCTCTAGTTCCTTTTTGAGTTTGTACTCAGCTTTAAGAATTTCCTTTCGTCTTTTTATCGAGGGCTTGGTGTAGTATTTGCGCTTCATAATTTCCTCACGCACCTTGGTATCTCTGTATTTTCTACGATACCTCTTGATGGCGCGATCGATCGATTCGTCCTCTTTCACATTAATAATTAACGTCATATATTATCATTATTTTTTTCAAAAATGAAAGCTGCTTCATCCTGTTTCCAGGACCAATCAATTTGTTAAAATGTACTGATTGGTGGGAATTAGACTTTATACAAACCAACGAAGATTGTTTGACCCCACCTCTTCGAAGCCGCCCAAAGCTACAATTTTAACGCTTAGGAAGAGAGATAAGTTCAAATGTATCGACATGCCGCCATGACATCAGCAGTTGAACGCTCGATTTCTCTTGCTGCTATGTGGATCACTGCTTATCTTTCCAAAAACAATCTGAATTATGGTTTCAATACTATCGCTCTGGCTCCCCATTCTGCTGTCTGCCGTCTTTGTGTTTATCATAAGTTCGGTCATTCACATGTTTCTCAATTACCATCGCTCCGATTATAAAGCGCTTCCGAAAGAGGAGGAAGTTATGGCGTCCTTACGAGGTTTTAACATCCCACCGGGTGACTACGTCATGCCCTGTCCGAAGGATGCGAAGGATATGAGGAGTGAGGAATTTCTCGAGAAGAGGAAGCAGGGACCAGTCGCTATTATCACCGTTTGGCCGAGTGGAGTTCCATCAATGACCGGTCAGTTGATCCAATGGTTCATTTACTGCCTGGTGGTGGGCATCTTTGCTGCCTATATTTCGGGTCGTGCCTTGGAACCTGGTGCCCATTATCTGGAAGTATTCCGCTTCGCTGGAACCACTGCTTTTCTGGGGTATGCTCTGGCTCTCTTGCAAAACTCCATCTGGTTTGGCAAGAACTGGAGTGCAACATCGAAATCTGTTTTTGATGGCTTGATCTATGCGTTGCTGACAGCGGGTACCTTTGGTTGGTTGTGGCCGTAAGTGGCAAAAGGGGTTAAAGGGGCGAAATGGTGTCAAAGGTCAAGCTTGCCTACCGGCGTCGGGGACAAAGGGTCAAGGCGCCAAGAATTGGTAGGTACATCACCTTAGTCTACACAGTGGAACAATAAGTTTAGATTATGCCTTAGCTTCGACAGCACCTAGTTGTTCCATCAGCGTCATTTGGTCAGCGATCAGCCAATGGTCGACGATCTTTCCTCCTTCTATTTGATACATGATGACAAAGGGGAATTCGATTTCCCTATGGGTAGGAGGTATGCCTTGAAATTCACCCTCATGCCGTCCGGTGAGCCGGGCACGCATCACTACTTTGTTCCCTTCTGCAATCATTTCGTCTGGAAATACTTGGTAATTGGGAAAAACGGATTCAAAGAATTGTATGTGCTCAATCAATTTCTGGTCGGTGGTAAATTTGTGGCATGTTTCAAGCGTTTTCTCCTTACTGAGCGCTTCACCATATCGCAGGATCAGATCTTTGTTTTCGGATAATTTATTCATGACAATAATTATTTATTATCCAAAATTAGGAGTTGATACCAACCATAATTTGCCTGGATATTCCAAAAATTTGACTCACTGTTTCATTTCGCAATGGATTGCCTGATCGACGAGGGATTAAATCCAAATTGCTTCTGGAATGCCCGCGTGAAATGACTGCAACTGACAAATCCAACAGAAAAGGCCACTTCACTTACATTGTATTTGCCCTGCTCCAATAGTTCTTTAGCTTTTTCCAACCGGACGAACTGAATATATCGACCGGGAGACATGTGCGTCAGAGTTTTTATTCTTCGAAATAGCTGAGAAGAACTCATGGCCATAGCTTTCGCCAGATCGACCGCACCGAATCCCTCCCTATCCATATTTATATCAATGATTGAATTGACCTGCTTGAGAAAAGCACCTTGCTTGGCATTTTTTCTTTGAGCCGCCCTCTCCAGATTTTTTCTGTTCTTAAAATGTGATCTTAGCCTTGACTTGACCACCGAGTAGAAGGGAATAATGAGGGCACGGTGATTATTATTTTTGTCCGGAGCAAAATTTGTGTGAGATTTAGTTTTTCTCCTCGGTACGACAATCGTGATTTGAGTGTCACGAGAAATCAAAATATATGCTGGCGATTCTGCAGAAGGCACTTCATTCGTTTCTCCATGCCAGAGGGCTTCTTCTTGCCAGTTTGCCAGAAATGTGCACTCATCTTGTTGTTGGATGGATATTTCGATTCTGTCAGAATCACCGTCCGGTGAAAGTTTCTTGGAGCTCAGTAGACAGGTGAGATCAGCTATTAGTTGACTTGATCGGATTGACGGTAGAACCAAATGTGGTGCAGCATTAAAATTCAGTTTGCGATGATTTGATCTAGTATTAGCATTGTAGCCTTTTGTAAATCCATCAAGCAGAACATTCAGATCGATTTCATGAGGGTGTGGCATAGCAAATGGTTTTCTCCTTCTCTTAAGTTAAAGAAGAGAACCTGAAAAGGCAATCCTGACCAAAAGATTTGGTGAGTGAAAGAAATTCTAAAGTTCCATTCGATTCAGCTGCTCTACCGCATAATTACATGCTCTTGCCGTAAGCGCCATATAAGTCAATGACGGATTTTGATAGGCCGATGAAGCCATGCAAGAGCCGTCGGTGATGAAGAGATTGGGAATATCATGGCATTGGTTGAAACCATTGAGCACAGAGGTTTTGGGATCCTTGCCCATGCGGGCGGTGCCCATTTCATGTACAGAGAAACCAGGTATGTTGACATCCTCCCAGGGCTGGACAGAGGTGCTCCCGGTGGCTTCCAGGATCTCCACACATTGCTCCTGCATATCCTTGCGCATGGTCAACTCGTTCTCACGGAATTCTGCCGAGATAGTCAAAGTGGGAAGGCCCCATTTGTCTTTTACCGCATCATTTAGTTCGGCCTTGTTGTCATGGTGAGGAAGACATTCTCCGTAGGCGTACAGCATGACTCCCCAGGGACCAGGCTTCGTGATCTCTTCTTTAAATGCAGCCCCAAAACCGGGTGTATTCGTAGGCCGATTGGTGCCAGCCCGATAGGCTCCTCCCCAGATACCATAACCGCGCAGAAAATCAGGATGTTGCTCTCTGAGGTTTCTGAACCGGGGGATGTGTATCCCACATGGCCTGTGACCACGGTCAACCTGGTCCTCGAAACCGGGATAGCCTCCCTGGGCACCTACCAATTTATGATGATCCATCAGATAATGTCCGAGCACCTCGCTGGAGTTGGCCAGTCCCTCGGAGAACCTGGGGGTGGCTGAATGCAACAGCAACCAGGTCGTGCCGAGTGTCGAAGCGCAACAAAATATGATCCGGGACTGAAATTCAATCATATCACCTGACTCCGCATCTAGGACTCTCACGCCAGTCACCCGGTCTTTTTGTTCGTCGTAGATTATCGAGTGGACGATCGAGTGCGGCCGAAGTGTCAGGTTGCCCGTTTTCTCGGCTGCCGGCAAGGTGGAGCTGTTGCTGCAGAAGTAGGCACCATAAGGGCAACCGCGTTCACATAGATTCCGGTACTGGCAAGCTCCCCGGCCATTGTGTGCTTGCGTGAGATTGGTGACCCGGCTCATCGTGAGTCGGCGGTCCGGCCAGTTCTCCTCCAGGCCTTTTTTCAGTTCTCTTTCTACACAATTCATTTGCATGGGCGGCAGGAAAACACTATCCGGCAATTGCGGAAGGCTTTCTGCTTGACCGGAGATGCCGATAAACTTTTCCACGTAGGCATACCAGGGCTCGATATCCCTATAACGGATGGGCCAGTCCACCCCAATCCCCTCCCTGGCATTGGCTTCAAAATCCAGCGCACTCCAGCGGTAGCACTGTCGTCCCCAGATCAACGATCTACCGCCTACCTGGTATCCGCGGATCCAACGGAAGGGCTTGCCCTCAGGATGGGTGTAAAGGTTCTCTTTGTCATTTACATAGAAATGTTTGGTAGCCTCACTGAAAGCGTAATTGGTGCTTTGGATAGGGTAGTTTTCTTTCACTTCCCTGGTCTTCAGCATTCGGTGCTTAAATTCCCAGGGTGCCATGTTTGCCGTGGGGTAATCGCCATGTTTCACATCACGTCCTCTCTCCAGGACTAGGGTTTTCAATCCTTTTTCACATAGTTCCTTAGCCGCCCAACCACCCGTCATCCCGGAGCCAATTACTATCGCATCGTATGTATTTGCTTTAGCCACCTGGTTGAATTTTCATATTCTGGCGCTCACCATGATTCGCTCTCCAGGATCCATCCTGGCACAGGGATCATACCCCCCCGGGAGAGGCTGATAGTTTAGGGCCTGGGTCATGCCGGCTTCGGAGGAGAAGTAGGCGAGGAGGGTGAAATGTTTGATGGTTTGGTAAAAGGTAATGCTGATCTCTTCGATCGTCGACTTTCCTTCTTCAATAGCTGACAAGAAAGATTCCCTTTCCGCTCCACTGCAAGCAGAAAAAGACTGTCCGGTCATGGCTCCGCAGTTATCATCAAATACCTGGAGACCGGCTTTGAATTTGTCGACTTCCTCTTGAGTGGACACATCCATCAAAATCAGTTCAATGAATTCTGGTACACCGGCATCAATGGCTCCTGCCGTATCAGTTCGGGGAAGAATTGCCTCCGCTAATTCTGCAATTAGTTTCATCTCCTCCTCCGAAAGCATTGAGCTTGACTCCGCTGCCGGCGATTTACAGCCTTTCCAGAATCCCACCAGAGCTGAGGTGGAAAGGGCAGATCCAATCAACAAGGAGGTTTTTTTCAGTGCTTTACGACGATTCATTGTTCATGAATGCTGTGTGCAGTCCAATCTAAGAAAATATTGAGTGAGCTGTTCGTTCTTCGATCTTCGAGAAGGATTTTGATACCATTTACCATTTCATCTTGTGACCAAGATCACCCTGCTTGATATTATAATCCCTCAATCAAATCAGCGTAGAGCAGCAAGATAGGGCGATATCCTTTCTTTTAATTATTTGTAAATGAGTCAATTAGATCGCATGTTACATTTGTGCAGGTTTTTGTTACATCGCTGTATGGCCTCTGGCCCTCTTGCATGCATCTTTGGAAAAGACAGTTTAAAAATCCGTGCAATGCAAGATAATCTAACCCCTCGCGAGCGACAGATCCTACTGCTTTTATCCCGGGATCTCACTTCAAAAGAGCTGGCCAGATCGCTCTACATCAGTTTCGAAACTGTGAAGAGCCACCGGCAAAGACTGCTGAGAAAGCTGGATGTAAAGACTACCGGTGGGCTGGTGCGTCGTGGATTTGAGCTGGGCTTATTAAAGCTCTAGCAGATTCAGCGAGGCTGTGGCAAATCGGTTCCTTCATGGGAATAGCTGATTAGTTAATCAAAATCTTAGAAAGCTCTATCGGGTGATTCAATCGCATAAATAAAACCATGAAAAATTTAATAAGCAGCTTAACATTCTTGATCCTGTGTACAGGCTCGATCCACAGTCAGGACACCGGTCTTCAGATCGACAAGAATTCTTTTTTAGGAGGTCTAGAAGGTGCTCATCTCATCTTGTTTGAAGCGGAAGATGACTACGCAAGATTACGAATGACAAATAGTTTGTTTGATGCATCCACAAACAATCGCTACTGGGATATAGCAGGGCGGATCGGAGTAAATTCCTCGGGTCTGGAGGATCGGCTAAATTTCTATCTGCGCGGTTTTGGTGACATACTCTCCTTGAGGGGCAATGGCCGGGTTGGAATTGGAACGATATCGCCGGCTGCCACATTGGATGTCATCGGCAAAATCAAGATTGGGGATGATGGTTCATCTCCTGCAGCCGGCGCCCTTCGTTTTAATTCTACTACAAGTGAGTTTGAGGGGTATGATGGCACAAAGTGGACCAACCTCTCGCAAAGCTGCGCTTGCCCCTATGTAGTTGATCCATTTACGGAATCAACTTCCTCAAATTTTGAAATTCTCAGTGGAGCTCGACTGCGTATCACCATCGATTTCAGTCATCGGATGGCTATCGAAACCTTCGAGTATGGAACCAATGTCGTGGTCTGGGGTACCAACGGTAACTCCGCTAGTGGCACCTTTACCTGGGCCAACGCGAATACCAGTTTGATCATAGAAACAGATGATGCTTGGACAGATTTTGTAAGCAATTGCTTTGACGGTTTTAATCTGAGCATTGTGGGTTCCGGTTCTTCTTCTGTCAAGGGTGAAAATGATAACCTGTTTGATGGTGACCGGGATGGCTGCTGTGGTGGTGATTATGCCATTCACTTTCAGTTACTCTGTTAGCCTTGCTTAGCATGTCCACCTTATAATCAACTCCAAGATCCGGGCATTGAGAGTCAGATGGATTTCATAAAAGTTCTTAATCAGTCAAAAAAACAATTATGAGAAAATATATCTCCGGTGTAGTATGCCTGATCCTGGGTACAGGCTCAGTATCCTGTCAGGGTGCTAGCATCAGGATCGATAAAGATTTTTTGCCACTTAAATAAAATCAACATGCCACATCAAAATCGAATAGTCCTCATTTTGTCTACTCTCCTTTTCCTGGTAGCTTCTGATCACTCCCATGCCCAGGACACCGGTCTACGGATCGATAAGAACTCCGTGCTAGGCGGGTTGGATGGCGCCCAGATCCTTCTGTTTGAAAATGAAAATGACTATGCCCGGTTCAGAATAACCAATAGTTTGTTTAACTCAAGCACGAACAATAGATTCTGGGATATAGCAGGCAAAATTGGTCCTGACAACACAGGGTTGGAAGATCGTCTGAATTTCTACTTGAATGGGGTAGGTGACATCCTCTCACTGAGAGGTACTGGAAGGGTGGGTGTGCGTACCACCTCTCCGGAAGCGACCCTGCATGTCAATGGATATACGAAACTGGGAGAGGGTGCTCCGAATATCAAAATGAAAGAATTAACCGCAACTTCATCAAGTAGTGAAACTGGACAAATAGAGGTTCTTCATGGAATTAGTGATCCATCAACAATCATAGATGTCCAGATGATGATGCATCTAGGAAACAATTCTTACATTCCCCCAAACACAGCCGGGTCAGGACCGCCATTAAATCAATTTCTCTACATTTATGTTATTGCGGACACCGAAATATTGATTATTAATCAGTCCTATGATACGTTTGGTCTTCCTCCACAGGAAAGCCCAATTCAATCCAGGCCATTGAAGATAATAATAACATACAAGGAATAGACCGACTCAAGGTCCATCTTTTATATAGTCGTCCTCAACACACCAAAACTCGAAATGCTGGTTGCTAGACTCTGATTCCCCGGGTACTTGAAGGACACACAAAATGCTGGAACCAAAACAGCTATTAGATCTCATTAAAGAGTGGTCAAAAGTGGGAATCACTTAATATCAGGTGGAAGGTAGAATCCTTCTGAGGACTGCACGTTTTAGCCGCGGTTGTCACAGGGTCGAATTCAGAATGGGGAAGGCAGGAAGTAAAAGTTCTGGGTGTGCAAATCCTGCTTGACGCCTTTTTTACCGCAACTGGGAATACCACCATACTAGTAGGCCCTAGCAATGAAAACCTAAGCGGCTTTAACGATGCACTTTGGTAATGGTTCGCTGTGAACGATACTGATATCATTGTTGTAAATGGCTCAGGATCTCCCTTGGTTTCAGACCGACCCTTCACGATTCTCCTCACCTACGAAGAATGAAGTCGGGACTCCCTCCAAGATCGGTGATAGGGTATCGGTGATCGGAACTTTTGCGGTTAACGGCAAACGATGAACGATAAAAGCCTGGCGGGATCATCCGGTAGTCGGTCATGGGTGATCGGTATTCGGTTCGAGAACCCAAATTCCAAATTGTTATTGGTGATTAGTTTTTCGGATTGACTAGATCGGTTAAAGGCAAAAGGTTAAAGATCAAAGCCTGGCGGGTGCCTCGTCTCCGTTGGTAGCCGATCGTGTATTGTTAGGCCACTCGAAGCGGAGACAGGGCATCTCGATTGGAAGGTACCAGTCTTGCATGGACCTTTCGCCCTTTACCCTTAACCTTTGTCCCATTCAATCCTCAGACTTTAGACTTATAGACTTTCGTCGATTTGGCATCCTCCCTGCTGACCCTTATCTTGCGGCCCGTTTACCACCTCAGAGCTTTTTTATCAGCAATCACCACTTTGAATTGAGCTTCTATGATCTACCGGCACTCCTTATTGTTTTTATTCCTTTTCTCTTTGACTGTCAGTTTCATCCATGCGCAGGTTGAACACTGGCAAAATCCCCAGAGCTTTGCCATCAACAAGCTGCCTGCCAGTGCTACCTTTTATCCCTTTCCCGATGAGGCTCGTGGGCTTACCGGTGAACGGGAACAGTCTCCCTGGTACCAGTCGCTGAATGGCACCTGGAAGTTTCACTATGTCCACAATCCGTCAGAACGGCTGAAAGAATTCCAACAATCGGATTTCGATGACACCTCATGGTCTGACATACAAGTGCCCGGTAATTGGGAACTGCAAGGCTTTGGCTCGGCCATTTATACCAACATTTATGTGGGATTTGAGCCTCCCAATCCTCCCCACATCCGGGGAGAAGGAGAAGATATGCATCGCTCTAATCCGGTCGGGCACTATCGGAGAACTTTTGAGATACCGGCAGATTGGAGTGAAAAGCGCATCATCATTCATTTTGGGGGAGTGAGCAGTGCCTTCGAGCTTTTTGTGAATGGGCACTCGGTAGGTTTCAGTCAGGATAGTCGGCTGCCGGCCGAGTTCGACATCACCGATTTTGTGCAGGAAGGGAGCAACGCGCTGGCCACCCAGGTGTACCGGTGGTGCGCCGGCTCGTACATCGAAAATCAGGACCACTGGCGACTGAGCGGTATCCACCGGGAGGTGTATCTCACTGCCCGGCCCAAAGCGCATTTACAAGATGTCTTTGTCAAGACGGACTTGGATAAAAACTATCAAGACGCCATCCTCTCTGTCCAGCCTCTGATGTATTACAAGGAAGCCGATGCCGTGCGAGACTTACAGATCAAAGCGACACTTTATGATGGTGAGAAGATCTTGACTTCTGCCCAATTGTCCATGGAAGAAGTGGTCAGGTTTTACAGCCGGGGTACGTCCAATCCCACGAACGCCGAAATCCCGCGGCATGCGATAGAAATGGAAGTGACCAATCCGCGGAAATGGTCGGCGGAAAAGCCACATCTGTACCGGCTGCTGGTGAGCGTGCAAGATGATGAAGGAAATGTGATAGAGTCAACCTCGATGGCGGTGGGCTTCCGGGAAGTGGAATGGGGGAGAGAGGGTCTGAAGGTCAATGGTAGGCGAGTCATACTCTACGGAGTGAACCGGCACGATCACGACCCGGAAACCGGCAAGGCAGTGAGCCGGGAGCGGATGTTGGAAGACATCCTCCTCATGAAGCGACATAACATCAATGCTGTGCGGACCAGCCATTATCCCAACGACCCATATCTGTACGATTTATGCGATCAGTATGGACTCTATGTAATGGATGAGGCCAACCTGGAAACACACTCCATAGGCGGTAGTATTTCCATGCGCTCAGATTATGCCGCCGCCATGCTCGACCGTATGGTTCGAATGGTAGAACGTGACAAGAATCATCCATCGATCATCAGCTGGTCGCTCGGCAACGAAGCCGGCACCGGTCCCAATCACGAAGCGATGGCCGCCTGGACTCGCTCATACGATCCCTCTCGTTTCATCCACAACGAGGGAGCCTGGTGGCAGGATGGTGAGATTACCCGGGATTATGATTATGTGGATGTACGCAGCCGGATGTATTTTGTGCTTCCGCGCATGGAGGCTTTGCTGGAACTGGAGGATGAGCGGCCGCTGATCTATTGCGAGTACGCCCACTCGATGGGCAACAGTACCGGACATCTCGACAAGTTTGCCAAAGCCTTCCGGGAGCATCCCCGGTTCATCGGTGGCTTCATCTGGGATTGGGTCAATCAGGGCCTCTATCAGACCGTTGATGGTGAAAAAGTGATCACCTACGGCGGTGACTTTGGAGAGGAATTTACTGATGGCAACTTCTGTCTGAACGGGCTCATCTTTGCTGATCGTACGCCCAAGCCAGCACTGTTTGAATGCAAGCATGCCTTTCAACCGGTAGAGATCCGGCAGTCAGGTAATGGTATCGAGTTGGTCAATCATCATCATTTCACCTCACTCAAGGAGTACGAACTGCATTGGCAATTGCTGGCCGACGGAAAACCGTCAGACGAAGGAAAATTTCAGATGGCTGATGTGGACCCAGGTAAGAGCTGGACCACTAGCATTCCAGTCTCAATAAATGGGAATGCAAAAGATTACATCCTGGATATCAGCATTCGCAACCCAAAGACGACCCTCTGGTCGGATCCTGGATTTGAAATAGCGCATCAGCAATTTATCCTGAGTTCATCTGATTGGGGTCATATGGAGCCGCTGGCTGGCGCATCAGTCGAAGAAGATGCATCGACTATCACCGTAGCCTTTTCAGGGGGTGAAGTCAAGTTCTCCAAGGAGACTGGCGAGTTGACAAGCTATCGAAAAGGAAGTGCCGAGCTATTGGCAGGCAGCTTGCAGCCAAATTTCTGGCGTGCACCAAACGACAACGACCGGGCCTGGGGAATCAGTAATCATGAAATCTGGAAAGCAGCAGGTCGGCAGCTTCAGTTGGTATCCATCAAGTCAGAAGAAGGGGAAGGTATTGCCCAGGTGTTCACCAGTCACCAAATCACAGATGTGGGTAAGATGCACATGTCGTATCTGATCGGAGAAGATGGCAAGGTGAAAGTAGAAGTCACCTTCGATCTTGTGGAAGGGCTTCCCGAAGTGCCGAAAGTAGGTATGCAGCTGAGGATTCCGGCCGAATATTCGACGGTGTCATTTTACGGGAAAGGTCCGCATGAATCCTACATCGATCGGGATGGTTCTGCCCGCTTCGGTCTGTATAAGATGATGCTCGACGAACTTTCGACACCATACATTCGGCCACAAGAGAACGGCAACCGCAGCGCTGTGCGATGGTTTGAATTGAAAAATCCTGATGGCATGGGATTGAGAATACAGGGGAATGATCTCAACATCTCCGCTCGCTCAAACACTACACAAGATCTGGAGAATATCACTCACCGTCACCTGTTGCCAAAGCGCGATTTTATCGAACTGAATATCGATCATAAAGTGATGGGAGTAGGTGGAGACGATACCTGGTCCATTCGCTCGAAGCCCCATCCCGAGGACCGGATTCCGTCCCTAAAGTATCAGTACGCTTTCATCATTCAAGGGTTTTAGACCTAAAAATAGGCTACAAATACTCCTTTTTGAGTTGAGAGCATCTACACGTGATCTATAATCGGATAATGTAGTAGCTTTAAACGGTATGCAACGTAGAGATCTAATTCATACCGTCTTACATGGTAGCCTTGGCCTGGTTTTGAGCGAACGGCTTTTACGAAAGAAACAAATGCAAAGGACTGATGAAGTCCCGGTCGGGATCATCGGTCTGGACACTTCTCATGCCCCCGCATTCACCAGGATTTTTAATGATCCGGAGTTTGAAGCAAATTTCCGGGTCACCCATGCTTATCCCCACGGTAGCCTGGACATCGAATCGAGTACCAGCAGAATTCCTCGCTATACCGAGGAAATGCGGGAGATGAATGTGGAAGTCGTCGATTCCATTGATGAGTTATTAGGACAAGTGGAGAAGGTGTTGTTGTTGACCAACGACGGCAGGCGCCATTTGGAGCAGGCCCGGCAAGTATTTGCTGCTGGTAAAACCATGTTTATTGACAAACCACTTGCTGCATCGCTTTCAGACGTCAGGACCATCCTACGAGAGGCCGACCAGCACCAGGTACCGGTTTTTTCAGCTTCCTCTCTACGCTTTGCGCCAAGCACCCAGGCTATTGCAAATGGCAGCATCGGTAAAGTGATTGCCGCGGATATCTATTCTCCGGCCACCTTGGAGAAGACCCATCCCGATCTGTTTTGGTATGGCATTCATGGCGTCGAATCCCTTTTTACCGTGATGGGGAGGGGATGCCGGCAGGTGAGAAGAATCCATCACGACGGTATGGAGATCGTGGTGGGAGAGTGGGCCGATGGCCGCATTGGGACCTTCCGGGGTATCCGTTCCGGGAAGACAGACTATGGAGGAGTGGCCTTCGGTGAAGATGGAATTGCTCCAGCCGGGAGATACGAAGGATATGAGCACCTCGTGCGGGAAATTGCCCGGTTTTTTGAGAATGGTGAATCACCGGTGGATCCGGAAGAAACCGTGGAGATTTTTGCGTTTATGGAAGCGGCGCACGAGAGTAAGCGGCGAGGAGGGGATCCCGTGCTCCTTTCAGAAGTCATGGCCTTTCATGACAAGTAAATGTCCAGGTAGTTAATGACGCTAAATGATGAAGCTTTTTCTTTCCATTTTCCTGCTGCTTGTTTTCAGCTTTCAACAAACACCACTGGAACCATCGTGGGATTTCGACAAACAACTGGAAGCCTACTTTAGCTCAGAGACCCAAGCCCTTGCGGAAACCACCAGGAAAGAACTCAGAGAAATATCCGATTGGCAGTCGTATTCGGATGTAGCCCGAGAGCAACTGCAGGAAATGCTGGGACTACTGCCCTATCCAGCAAAGAGTCCACTAAGGGCTACTGTGACGGGAGTGGTCGAACATGACGAGTTTACTGTCGAGAAAGTACATTTTCAGTCAGTACCCGGATTGTATGTCACCGGCAACTTGTATATACCCAAAAATGTTGAAGGACCGATGCCGGCCATCCTCTATGTCTGCGGTCATGCCACCGTGGTGAAAGATGGTTACAACTACGGAGCGAAAGTGCACTACCAACATCATCCCGCCTGGTTTGCTCGGCACGGATATGTCTGTCTCATCCTTGACACGGTACAATTGGGTGAAATCGAAGGAATTCACCATGGCCTTTATCGATACGACCGGTGGTGGTGGATGTCAAGAGGGTATACGCCGGCGGGTGTGGAGGCCTGGAATGGAATCAGAGCGATTGATTACCTCAGTGAGCGCCCAGAGGTAGATGTTGACCGTATTGGGGTAACAGGAAGGAGTGGAGGGGGAGCTACCACTTGGTGGATTGCCGCTTTGGATCAAAGGGTAAAAGCAGCTGTGCCGGTAGCGGGTATCACCAATATGAACGACCACGTGGTGGAAGGCTGTGTGGAGGGTCATTGTGATTGCATGTACATATTCAACTATCATCAGTGGGATTATGCCAAGGTGGCTGCGCTCGTGGCTCCCCGTCATTTGCTCATCAGCAATACCGACCGGGATCCCATCTTTCCCATCGACGGAGTGTTTGATGTCTTTCAGTCCGTGCGGGAAGTGTACCAAAAGCTGGATACACGGGAAGCCCTGGCATTACATACTACCGCCGGCCCGCATCAGGATGTACAGGAGCTGCGGGTCCATGCCTTCCGCTGGTTTAATCAACACCTACAGGGGCATGATGATCTAATCGAAAAACCTGCCGTGAAATTTTTTGATCCGGAAGCATTGCGGGTCTTCGATCAGTTGCCGACGGATGCCGTCAATGCGCGTATCGATGAAAGTTTTGTACCTCTGGCTCCATCCGTGTTTGAGCAGCTGGAGTCAGCCTCTCTTCCGGATTTAGAAGGCCGGTACCAGGAGATCTTACGTTCCCAGATATTCGAATTTTGGCCCTGGGAGGAGGAGCCAATGATGGAGGAGGTGGAATCCAGCGAACGAGACAATACTGAGGTAACGCTCTATCAACTGAAAACAGATGAGCACACCAAGTTGCCAATTTTCCACATTGAGAACAGCGGGCAAAGTGCCGATCAAGAAAGTCAAGTCATCGTTCTTGATGATACCAACTGGTCAGCATGGGCTGAATATTTGGATGCCTTTTTCCCTGAGCACTCACTATGGAAGGATTTGGGTCTCGACCAGTCTCAACAGGATGAAGTGCAGGAACTCATAGATGTCGGCGGCAGCATTTATTTAATTAGTGCCCGGGGAATAGGGCCGGCTCAATTCCATGGGAGTGACAGTAAGCAGGTCCATATCAAGCGGAGGTTTTATCTACTGGGTCAATCTTTAGATGCGATGCAGACCTGGGATCTGAAACAAGCCCTCCGGGCGATTACTAAAAGAAGGGATGGCCAAACATTTATAGTATCTGCCCATGGAGTCGAGGCGGGCAAGTTATTGTATGCTTCTTTATTTACAACTGATCGTTTACAACTGTTCCTTAGTGACCTTCCTCCCAGTCATGACCAAGGACCTTATTATCTGGGAATTATGAGGCATATAGATATGCCAGCATCGGTGCTAATGGCTGCTGGCAAGCATGATGTCAGCATCACGAGGTCTTCAACTCCCGACTCTGAACCTTGGCAGATGCTGCAGACTGTCGCTGGCCGGTATCCAGATCTTTCGCTGAATGTGGCAGATAACTAGGCATTCCATAACCTGATTCGGTCATCTCTTTTATCCTAGTTCCGGACCGGCAACTGCAAAGATTTTCGGGCCGCTCAGTGTCGTGATAGGATCTGCCCGAAACATCCGGTAGAGTGGTCTTTGCGCCTCAAAACCCAAATCCTTCAGCGTGTCGATCCATTCTTTTTGATGATCAAAAACATCGATGACAAAAGTCTTGGGGGACGAAAAGAGCGCAGCTTCCAGGAGAGTCAGAGCCACATCTGCTGAAACTGCAACAAATGGCCCCAGGTGATCGGCAAGTCTTCCGGGACGGCCCATCATATATCCGGCTAACTGCCCATCGAACTCCAGCAACCAGGCATAGTCAGGCGCTGCTCGATACAGATAACGGAGTACGGAAGAACGATCTACTCCGCAGATATCCTGATCATGAGAGATGATTCGATCAAGGTCCAGCGGCGTGATTTTCCGGCAATTCGAAGACGTTGATGTACTATCCTTCTTTCCGTTGGCCGGCCGCCCATAGCGGTGTAAGTTTGCCATCTTTTTATAGCCGAGTACGTCATATAATTTTTCACCCAGGGGAGTGGCATCCAATCCGAAGCAGCAGGATGGATCAGCATTTTCCATCAGCTTGCTGAGCAGGTGCTTTCCAATTCCCCGGCGGCGGTAGCTCACATCAACGAGCATCATACCGATCCAGAGAAAACGGTTTGAGTAGGGAAGCGCGGTCACAGTGCCCAGGATTTGATCATCAAGAGTGGCTACCAGATTGTATTCCGACCCGGCTTTCGCCAGGAACCCCCAATCAGTATGCAGTTGATTCCATCCGGCTTCCTCGCTCAGTCGCACGCAATGCGGCAGATCGGCTTCTGTCATCGATCGGATCTGAAAGGAGTCAGTGGCCATGTGCCTGGAGGTCCTTCTGCAGGAAATGAGAAACAAATTGATCATCACTCAATTCAGGGTAATCGTCATATACCCGTTCAATCTCATCGGCTTGTCCAGCCGAGAGTGTCTCGCCAGGATCGAGACACCATATTCCATCGAGCAGACCTTGTCTTTGGAGTACATAGTGAATACCTGGGATGCAGCCGTGGAATTGATTGGCGGCATCAAAGATCGCTGCGTTGGCATCCGTGATCTTCTGGCCCAGACTCAACAATTGAGGAATGGATCCATGACCTGAAGCATTTTCTTTGACTGCATGGATTTCCTCAAGTAATTCTACTGCTTTGCTTGTCCAGCAGGCCCATTGTCCGAGTAGACCACCGACGATATTTTTTCTGATCATGCCATTAGGGGTCATGATTTCATAGGTGGTGAGCAGATCGTTAACAATGTTGTCATCATTGCCCGTATAAAGGGAAATTTCTTCATTACGTGAAGAGGCGGCAACCGCTCTGACCACATCAAGAGTTTGATAGCGGTTGAAGGGTGCGATCTTGATGGCGCATACATTGGGGATTTCGGCAAATGCCTTCCAAAACTTCGGACCAAGGACTTTTCCACCCACGGCTGGTTGCAGATAAAATCCAAATAGCGGCAATACGGCGGAGACCTTCTGAGCGCGTTCAAGCAATTGTGCTTCGGTCCACTCTTGCAGACCGTTGGGACTAATCAGGGCCAGGTCGTATCCTAATGCTCTTGCCAGGTCGGCCTCCGCGACGGCCTGACTAGTGGGACCACTCACTCCGGCCAACCGGATCACTTCAGAACCCCGTGGGTGCTTAGCCACCTCTTCACTGGCCAGAGTAAGCACCTCTTCAAGGAGATTGTGTGCTGCATCTCTAATCGCAAACTGCGTGGTATGCACCCCCACGGCAATGCCTCCGGCCCCCGCCTCCAGGTAGTACCGCGTCAACCTCCGTTGACTTTGCACATTGATTTTCCGGTCAGCTGTCAATGCCAGCGGGTGAGCCGGGATCACCAATCCCTGATGCAGCTTTTTCTTTTTTTCAATTGTCAGAATGCCCTTCATCAGAAATTAGAATTGACCTTTTCTTTCTGAGAAGTGGGTGGGCTTTTGCAGATCCGCCCCTCCCGACTCTATCCATTGCACAGTCCAGGTCATCATATATTGCAGGCTGACGACTGGCTGGCCAAAGCGCCGGAGAGCTTCCCCAGCATTGCTTAGAAGGGCAGTCGGAGCCGGCGTGCCCGTGAACCTGGGAGTGCGATCCATCATGCGACCAAACTCTTTTGCCAACCACTCGACGGAGATCACTTCCGGTCCGGTTACATTTAGGATGGTTGGGAGTGAACTGCAGTGCAGCAGTGATCGCAAGGCAAACGAATTCGCATCTCCCTGCCAGATGACATTCACGTAGCCCATGCTGAGATCAATTGATTGATTATTCCATACCATCCTCGCAATATCGTTAAGCACACCGTACCGGAGGTCGAGCGCATAGTTAAGCCGGAAGATGACCGTGGGAGTATGATTGACCGAGGAGAAATACTGAAATATTCTTTCTCTACCCAGGCACGACTGCGCATATTCGCCGACTGGACCGGGAGGCGTTTGTTCAGTGGCACCACCACTATCTACCGGTACAAGCGGATATACATTTCCGGTGGAAAAAACAACTATTCGTGATTGATAAAAATAATGGCCCACCCTGCCAGGTAGGTAGGTGTTCATAGCCCAGGTAGATCCTTCGTTCCCAGAGGTTCCAAATTTTTGACCGGCCATGAAGATGACATTTTCCACTGTAGGAAGGGATTGAAGGAAGCTTTCATCCAGCAGGTCACCACTGATGGTTTCCACTCCCGCGTCCTCCATTTTCTCCCGGACTCTTTCATCTGAAAACCTTGATACGGCAATAATGCGAACATTTATGCCAGCCTCAAGTACTGCCCGCTTTGCCAGTATCGAAAGACTAGGACCCATCTTGCCTCCGGCACCAAGAATGATGATATCGCCATTGAGATGACGGAGATCTTCAATCAACGCCCGGTTCGGACTTGTCAATTTGTTTTCGAGCTCTTGGAGACTACGCATCTATGAATAGGAGATGAGGAAAAAAGATTCTGAATATGTTGTATATGGCCAATAGGATCAAGATAAGTAATCCGATCCAGGCGAGGATGTTTTGAAATGGTGTATTGCTTCGCAGACCCATAATATCCTTGCGATTGGCTACCCCTAAGATCACCAGCGCTGCCAGTGGAGCGATGACGATGGTGATGGCCTGCGCGAAGATGATCAACTGGATTGGCAGGCCGCCAAAAGCGATCGCAATCCCTGCACCGGTGATCATGATAAGGGCGATGCCTATTCGCACCTTGACACTGCTCAATTGTTTTCCGGCACCCAGGGCATCGGACAGCAGGGCCCCTCCGATGGTAGCATTGCCAATCAGTGAAGAAAATGAGGCTGCGAAAAAGCCAATCATGAATGCTACTGTGGCAAAACGACCAAACAGTGGTTCGAGGGCCATACCCAGATCCGAGGCGGTGTTCACCTCAATTTGTTTTTCATGTAGTACGGAACTGGCACAAAGCAATACCATGGTGGATAGGATACCCAGTACGATGATCCCGTTTCTGCTTTCTTTGCTGGCGGTGGCCAACTGATCGATTCGCCAGCCTTTCTCCTGCACCAGGTAGGACTGATAGAAAGCGCCCACCACCGAAAAGCTCGAGGCAATGAGGGCACTGGAAAGGAAAACCGAACCCTTTGGGATCGTGGGGATCAATCCTTTGGTTATGGAAATCAAATCCGGCTGACTTAGTATCAGTGTGATCAGGAAAGAGATCAGCATGACCAAGACCAGTCCGGTCATGACTTTTTCCAGGATCAGATAAAACGACTTAAAGAACAATAGAGCGATGGAGGCGAGGGCAAAAAATATCACCCAGGGCACCGTCTTGCTACCGGTCAATTCTGCAAAGGCGACTCCGGCCCCGATCGAATTTCCTGCCTGAAAAGAGCACGTAATGAGAAAGATGCCCAAACCGAGAATGATCACCAACGGTGTACCCCACGATTCTCTCACCACCGTCATCAGGGTTTGATCCGTCGACAGGCCAATCCGGGTGGACATCCGGGTGTAGATCAACATGAAGATCACCGACATCACAACCACCCACAAAATGCTGTCACCAAAGGTGGCTCCTAATTTCGTGGTAATCGTAATGCTTCCCGGACCAAAGACCAGCGCAGCCGTAATGATAGCGGGTCCGAATTGGTTGAATGCCTTGGTTAATCTTGCCATGAAAGGGAGTAACGTCGTAAACTTAATATTTCAGATGATCATATGAGGTAAAGCTTTTTCATGGCTATCTTAGGCCCATGAAAAATTTAAGATGGATACTTCTTATCTGTGCTGCATTTTTAGCAGTAAGCTGTTCAAACCAGCCTCAGGGCGACACTGAAGACACTGCTGAGCAGGTAGAGCACGATCACAGTACAACCACGTCTTCGGGTAGCTCGCTGAGTCCGCGGAAGGCTGCCATGGCAAACGTTGGTGATGTACACGTTCATATTGACTACTCTTCTCCCAGTGTACGGGGGCGGGTGATCTGGGGAGGGCTGGTTGCTTACGATAACGTGTGGGTGTCGGGCGCTCATAGTGCTACCTCAATGGATTTCAGCAAGGATGTGTTGGTGAACGGGCAGCCGGTTCCGGCTGGGAAGTATGCATTTTTCACCATACCGGGGAAGGAGAAATGGACCGTCATACTAAACAAAAACTATGAGCAACACCTCGCCGACGATTATGACCCGGCGGAAGATGTTCTGCGATTTGAGGTGGTGCCAACAGTTCTTGACGAGCAAGTAGAATCTCTCACCTATCAAGTTCTGCCTAGCCTGGGCGGTGCCGGCGCAATTTCATTATCCTGGGATAAGTTGGCGATCGTGATACCCATCAAAGAAGCAACATAGTTTCCGGTGAAGATTTCGCATCCCACCAGTGTTCTGATTTCTTTTGCGGCCTTGGCAGTGATGATCATATTTTATGGACTCACCACCGTCGGCATGATGGGACCCAATCCGGTTGGTCAGACCGGGAATTATGTCGAACCATTGATCATACCAGAGGGGTATGCCTTTTCGATCTGGGGCCTGATTTACCTGGGGCTTCTTGTCTTCCCTGTCTATCAGCTTTTCAGAAAAGATCGAAATTCCCGGGACTGGATCGAAATTAGACTCTGGTATTCCGCCAACGTAGTGGCCAATGGTGTATGGCTGGTTTGCGCTTCATACAATTGGCTATGGCTCAGCGTTATCGTGATCATTTTCATGCTGGTGTCGCTATATCAGATCCGTCGGCTTTTTGTGCAGCTTGCCAAGGATAGTAATAAACTCAACTACTGGACTGAGCAACTTGTCTTCAGTATGTATTTTGCCTGGATCACCCTGGCTACTGTTCTCAATGTCAGTTCTGCTCTGAACTACTACAACTGGAATGGATTTGGGATTTCCGATGAACAATGGACGTTGATCATGTTGACCGCTGCTGCGGCCATCACCATATCGGTTTTCTGGAAGTTCCGCGACATAGCCTTTGGTCTGGTGGTAATCTGGGCGTATGTAGCAGTAATCGTCCGGCATTGGACTGATTATCCTGCAATAGCATATCTCTGCCTGGCGGTGGTGTTAGTTTTCATAACTAATATTTTTTTGGTTGCAAGAGCCCGCGCTCAGTTCGGTTCCTGATGCGAAATCACGGCCTGACGCTATGCTCACCGGGATAAATTCTACCGGCGTACAATAAAACCTTTACCTACTGGTTTTAATACCGATCGAACGGATTTAATCGATCATCTCTCACCTAATTGATTCCTTTTTTGAAGCCCGTTATTCCTGCATTGCAAGAATAGTTTGCCAGGACCTTAGTCCTGAAGTAATCCTCTCTTCTTGCTGTGCTCAGTCATTCGAACTGACTCAATACTATTGATGATGGAGGAGCAGTAGCTCTGTCCAGATGGTATTGTATTTCATTCACCTTTAAACAATATTTTATCATGATGAAACAATTTTTGGCCTTGGCTTCCCTAGCCCTGATCGGTCTAGGTTGTGAAAAGGAAGCAAGCCTAAACAACCAAACCCAAAGTGCACAAGCATCCCCGGACGTGTTTGTGCAGAATGCAAACAATGGAAACAGCCATGACTATCAGTTGAACATTATCGGGGTACCGAAAGACAAAGAAGCTGATATGGACAACAACAATGGTCATCGCATTTTCGTGCGCCTCAATGGTGGCGAAACTGTGACGAACCCCGGTGGAAAATGGAAAGAAGGAAAAGGGTGGGATGATCTTGACAAGATCAACAAGATCCTGCTGCAAGAGGGTGATTTTGATGTTATTGATGCCAATGCAACTGATGACGATGGTGCGGCTTTTCAACTTCCTGATCCAAATCCGGAAGATGGTGAACCACCAGCATATCACATTAAAGCCAGGGCACTCGGCACACCGGGTGGATCAGCCACTATCACTACTTGTGCAGAAGAGAACCTCGACAGCTCTACGGATATTTGGTGTGGCAGCAACGGTGTCACTATTGAAAGAAAAGGAGGAGGAAAAGGAGGTGGTGGTAAGCCTGAAGTGGTTGATGTCACTGAGAATTTGCTGAAACTAGTTATCAATGTCGATCCGGATCTTGATCCAGAACTAGCGGCTTGTCTCGGCTATGAAGATACGCCTGATGAGAATGACCCCGTGGTGGAAGACATTGATGTATGGTTATTTGATCCCTGCTTTGAAAATTATTTTTGGAATTATGACAACAACGGTCTGAAGCTGTTGCAGCTGCGCTTTTACGCCGCTGACTAGCTCCATAAGAAACTGATCGAGTACAATGTAATCACAAGATGGGCTCAGAGGTATCTGGGCCCATCTCTCTTTATCGTGTGATATGTATCATTGACGAAGTATAGGTTGCAAGGCAAAATTTGTAATTTATCACTAGTAACCCTTGCATAAGAAAACTGCCGGCCACATGGAAACAACGATCTCAACGCAGTCAAAATCTAAAGCACAACGATTTATTTCGGAATTACTTTTAAAAGCAGGAGTTCGGGTTAACGGTCCCAATTCCTGGGATATTCAGGTCCACAACGAGGGCTTTTACGGAAGACTGATCAGTCAAGGATCACTAGGCCTGGGAGAATCGTATATGGATGGATGGTGGAGTGCTGAAAAATTAGATCAGTTCTTTTATCGGATACTTGATGCCAAGCTTTATCAATATGTCAAGCCATCTTTTCAGAATATAATGCTAGGGCTTCGATCCTATTTTCAGAATCAGCAATCGAGAACCAGATCAAAAAAAGTAGCAATACAGCATTACGATTTAGGAAATGAATTCTATGCCACTCTTCTGGATCCCTACAATCAATATACCTGTGCTTATTTTAAGGATACAGATGATCTCGATCTCGCTCAAGAACAAAAACTTGAACTGATCTGCAGAAAACTCAAAATATCAGAAGGCGATCGAGTTCTTGACATTGGCTGTGGATGGGGTGGTTTCGCCAAATATGCTGCAGAACATTACGGCTGTTCCGTGGACGGCATCACGATATCCGAATCTCAGTATGATTATGCCAGGGAATATTGCAAAAACCTTCCAGTGACAATTAGAAGGATGGACTATCGGGATCTGTCAGACCAATATGACAAAATACTGGTATGCGGAATGATCGAACACGTGGGATACAAGAATTACCGGAGGTTGCTTGAGATCGTCTTTCGTAATCTAAAAGACAAAGGTCTTTTCTTATTACATACTATAGGAGGTAACACGTCACTTACTTATGCTGATCCTTGGATTACAAAGTATATTTTTCCCAACTCTTTGATTCCGTCAGCGAAACAATTGACATCTGCCTTTGAGGGGTTACTTACCATTGAAGACTGGCACAATTTCGGATTGTACTATGTGCCCACGTTAAAGGCGTGGTTCCAAAATTTCAGCAAGAATTGGAGTCAGTTTAAGGATCAATACGGAGACCGATTTTATCGCATGTTTAAATACTACCTACTCTCCAGTGCCGGAGCCTTCCAAGCCAGGGAGTTACAACTATGGCAGATCGTGTTGAGTAAAGGCTGGGAAGAAAACTACCTTACGATAAGGGAATGATGAGAGGGGGCAAGATTATTTCAAAGGAAGCACTTTTGGTTTTGGGATTCATGTCAGCAATAGCAATGGCTGGGGCTCAGTCTCTATTACCTGGGAATATGGAAACTATTGACGTCGTGACGCTCTCGGATGGATCTCTCACCGCGACCTTTGTAGACAATAAAGCTATGGGAACGCAGCACAAAGCTGGTTACAATGGTATTGCCAGCCTTACTCATTCTGAGCTTGATCTGTCCGTTTTTGTCCGCGATTATGCCGGCTTTAATTTGGAACATATTTTTGGAGGCGATTCCTTGATTGAATTGTTTGAGCCGCGAAGGTTGCCAATGCAACTTTTTCAGCCGGGAGAACATGAAGCATGGCTGTATCAGGCGCGCACCAGATTATCAAATGTCGAAAGCCTGACTAAATTCCGTCTCACCGAGCCTCATTTTATTGATGTTGATTTTCAATGCATCATTCATTCAGACGAGTTTTTTAGACATGGATATGCTGGAATGTTCTGGGCTAGTTATATCGATAGACCTTTGGACAAAGGAATTTATTTTATCGGATATGAAGGACGTGGAAACGACCCTCAATGGATAGAGGCCTACTCACCTAAACATGGAGAGGTGTCCACCCACCGAGCTGTTTTGGAAAAAGATTCATTTTATTTTGCACCTAACTTCAACGCCACCTTGGCAAGTCATTTCTCAAAATTTCATTTTGAGAAGCCTTTTTACTATGGCCGTTTTCATGATATGGTTCTTGCTTATTTTTTTGATACCGACCAGGTGATCCGTTTCTCCCAATCTCCGACCGGTGGCGGACCGGACAACCCTGCCTGGGATTTTCAATTTCTGATTCCAAATTTCGTGATCAATCAGGTCTACTCTTTTCGAGCTCGGATTATCTATAAACCTTTTATCAGTGCTGAAGAAATTGTGTCTGAATATGAAAAATGGATGAAAGATCAGCACTGATATCTCTCGTTGCTGTTGACTATTCATTTTTGTGTTTAATGTGCCATTTTGACCAGTTTTTAGCTCATCATCCTCGACTTTATGGTCAAAAGTGCATGAATCGGCTATTGGTACGGTAGTTGGGCGAAGTAAGATCATTACGATCATTAATTGAAAAACAATGAATAGTTCAATTCAAGAATCTCCAATTCTGATATCGAATGATCGCCAATTGTTGGATGCTTATTCCTCTACGGTGACGGGTGTGGTGAAAAGTACGGCACGGGCAGTAGTACATGTGCAAGTGCGGAAAGAAGCTCGACACCCCCAAAGCAGAAAGAAAATCGAGGTACCAGGATCCGGCTCCGGTTTTATAATATCATCTGATGGTTATCTGGTGACCAACCATCATGTAATCGAGAGGGCCCTACAAGTGGAAGTTGGCTTCGCAGATGGATTAGAGATCTCTGCCAAGCTAATCGGAGTAGATCCTTCCACGGATGTGGCAGTTTTACAGGTTCGAGATGGTGACTTGAAGCCTTTGCACTTTGCAGACTCAGATGAATTGGAACCAGGACAAATTGCCATCGCAATTGGAAATCCAATGGGGCTTCAACACACGGTGACTACCGGGGTCGTAAGCGCATTGGGGAGGACACTACGTGCAAAGAATGGGCGATTAATAGATGACGTGATTCAAACCGATGCTGCCTTGAATCCGGGTAATAGCGGTGGACCTTTGGTCAATTCCGAAGGTAAAGTAATAGGGGTTAATACAGCGGTGGTGGCAGCAGCCCAAGGTCTGTGCTTTGCGGTTTCATCCAATCTTGCAGCCTATGTTGCAGGTCAGATTATAATGTATGGCCGGGTAAAAAGATCTCAGTTGGGCATCGCCGCTCAACCGGTGAGCCTGACTAGAAGAATGATCGAAGCTAATCAGCTATCAACAAAAACCGGTGTTTATGTTATTGAGGTTGTGCCAGACATCAACATCTACAATAATCAACTTCGAGTTGGTGACATCATCGTTCAGTTTGAAGGGAGGCCAGTGGGCTCCGTCGACATTCTGCATAAATATCTCAACGAGGATTCGATTGGGAAGAAGATTACACTTTCGGTACTGCGAGGTGGACGCAAAGTTTCAATCGGAGTGATCCCGAGCGAGCTCAAATAAATATCGTTCTATTCCGGCAATCGCCAGTCGATGGGTACCTGGCCTTGTTTGAGCAATAGTTCATTGGTGCGACTGAAATGGTGGTTATTAAAAAAGGCATCGCCTGTGAAAGGAGAGGGATGTACTGATTGCAATACATGATGCTTGAGTTGATCGATGAGAGAAATTTTTGACTGAGCAAATTTCCCCCAAAGAAGAAAGATAAGTCCGTCTCTTTTTTCAGAAAGAATGCTAATCACGGCATTTGTAAATTTCTGCCAACCGATTTTACTGTGTGAACCGGCCTTTCCACGCTCGACTGTCAACATGGCATTTAGAAGGAAAACCCCTTGCTCGGCCCAGTACGTGAGATCACCATGTGATGGAATCGGAATGCCGAGGTCCAGATGCAATTCTTTGAATATGTTTTTCAGCGATGGAGGAGCAGGTACATCACGAGAAACAGAGAAGCAGAGGCCCATGGCTTGTTTCGGCCCATGATAAGGATCCTGACCAAGCACAACCACCTTTACTTTATCGAATGGAGTTGTATTAAAGGCGTTAAAGATCAAAGAACCCGGAGGATAAATGACTTTGCCTTTTCTCTTTTCCTCCACCAGGAAACTTTTGATCTCTGCAAAATATGGCTGTGCGAATTCATCTTCCAGAATGGATTTCCAACTCTCTTCGATTTGAACGCTGGTCGACATCGAGATAAAAGATAAAAGATTGTGATGGCAATCCCAATCAAAGCGAAAATTCAGACCAATTTCGAATACTAGTTAAATTTTCCGGAGTAGCCTCACCACCTCTTTCTTCCGACCGGTCGAAGTGGACAGCTTGCATGCCAAGTTCAATGGGTTTCAGCACGTCATTTGTCAGGTTGTCACCGATGAAGAGAATTTTGTCATAAGATGATTGATTCAAACCAAGGCGTTCAGCCGTATGGTGATACAATGAGGCTCCAGGTTTCTTTACTCCAAATTGCGCACTATCTAAAATGAGTTCGAAATATTGATCAAGACCGAATTTCTTCAGCATCGCCTCTGGATATCCAGGAAGAAAGAAATTGCTCACTACTGCGGCTTTTACTTTTCCCCGTACTTTATTCAACATTGATTTTACATCTGGTGCAAGACGAACATCTCTCGGAAAAAGTTCATGAAAAAGCTTCACCATCTGACGACTCACTTGAGCTGCCCTTTCTCTTGTCGCATTTCCACTTTCAGATAGCACCTGGGTCAATCGTTCTTCAAGATGCAGCTCTTTCCAATGGTTACCGTTCCAATATGAAAGACGCCAGTCGAGATATGCTTTATAAAATGCTTGCTTGGTAGGGAAGATTCCGGCCTCCACCGGAATATGAGCAAGAGGTTTCATTCCGGTCTCATCTCCCTCTTCATCAAAGTCGTCGATCAGGGTGTTGAAACAATCAAAGAAGATCCAATCGAAGTCCATCAAGTGTCTACGCTAACCCAATTCCCTTCGTTGGTTCCATGGTCCTTCGATTGCCATGGTGATGCCCGGTCCCTGTATGTTTACAAATAGCGTGTTACCGTCTGGGGAGAATACTGCACCAGCGAATTCTGAAGAGTATCCAATATTTTTTGCAATATGATATATCGCGCCATCAGGAGTGATACCTACTATACGAGGAGTGGGCATGTCTTCGCAAATTACCAGGTCCCCGTTAGCTCCAACCGTCAGATTGTCGCAACTCTGAACCAATGTTGAGTCATTTGGCTCAACAAAGATTTCCAAGCGTCCGGGATTGTCATTTTCGCCAGGTTGGCCTTCGTCTGCTGAAGGCACGTACCGGAAAATCTGCCCGAAGCCGAGACGGCCTCCATTTGTGCAGGCGAAGAAGGCCTCTCCCTCACCAAACCACATGCCTTCCCCCCGGGCGAAGCGAGCGGCTCCTTGCTCGAAGCCACGCAAACGTAAGTCATCATCCGGAGCATCTATACCACTGATGTCAAGCCATTCAACGGGGTATGACTGACGTATTTCCATAGGTTCGATGGAGAGATCTTTCCAATTGCGTGTGTCGAAGGAAGGCCGGTCTTTGATGGCCAGAACTTGAAGTTTCCCCCCTTCTGAAAGTTTCCCGGGAACATTTGGTAGGTACCGGTAGATCAAGCCATCACTCCGGTCTTCGGTCTGGTATACGATACCCGTTCTTGGATCGACACACACTGCTTCGTGATTAAATCGTCCCATGGCTTTGAGGGGAACCGGATCAAATAGCTTTGGGGTTACCTGGGCAGGCACTTCGAAATTGTACCCGTGATTTTTCTCCAAACTACCATCGGCAACACTGACATCCTCTTCACAACTGATCCATGAGTTCCACGGCGTAGGTCCTCCGGCGCAGTTACGAATTGTTCCTGCGAGGCTTAAGTATTCTGTCTCCACCTGTTTCGATTGCGGATTGTAAAGCATGGTAGTAGTCCCACCTAGGCAAGGCATAGTACCTCCTCCGAAATCGTAAAATTGACTAGATTCCATTTGCTCAAGGAGCTCCAGCTTGTCGCCAAAAGCACCATTACCAGGATCATCGGGTCTAACTTCGTGATTTCTGATGATGAGAATCTTGCCGTCTTCAGCCGGAAAAGTTGCCATGGCATCAGCAAGGCCCGGTACGTATAATCCATCAGTCATCTTATTTCCTCTCTGTGAAATTGCCCGGTAACTGAAGCCTTCCGGCAGTTCCAAAATTCGGTCAGGATCAGGCATTAACGGCCCGTATCCGGGATGGAGGTTGCCATGAATCAATTTTGAATCAGGTTGACACCCTGAGAGATAAGTTTGCAGGGCTACCAGGCCAAGGCTGTATTTCAAACCCTGACGCATAAAAATCCTTCGTTTCATTCTTTGCATTGTGAGAGACTCAAATGTACTATCTATTCTCGAAAAGGTTATTCACTACCTCGACAAATCAAGACAATTTTCGGTCGAATCATACAAAACAGATATGAGTTATCTTTAATTGGAAGAATTCTATAATCAAATGAATCGCAATGAATCGACGTAAATTCTTACTAAACTCCGGTTTGGCATTGGGTGCCTCCAGTGTCTTGCCGTTGCCAAGCTATGCCAGTACTGATCCGGTACCTGATGATGGTTGGCTTGGTGTAAGAGCACAATTTCCCCTTCATGCTGATTACATTCACATGGCTCAGATGCTTTTCGCCGCGCATCCAAAACCGGTGCGAGATGCCATTGAAATGTATCACCGGGAATTTGATCAGCATCCTGTGCTTTTTTGGGAGGACAATTGGATCCCGGCAATTGAGAAAGTGAAAGTTTCCGCAGCTGGTTATCTGCAGGCAGATCCGGAAGAAATTGCTTTGACAGACAGCACCACCATGGGCTTGGGAATTCTTTATTCGGGTCTGAAGCTGAACAGCGAAGATGAAATTCTAACTACCACACATGACCATTATTCCTCGGAAAAGGCTTTGGAATTCGCTGCCCAAAAGAACGGAGCATCTATAAAACGCATTTCGCTCTATGATGATCCAGCAAAGGCATCGGTTGATGAAATTGTCGAAAGATTGGGCCAAGCCATTGGCCAACGCACAAGAATCGTGGCAGTCACCTGGGTGCATTCTTGTACAGGAGTCAAATTGCCCATTCGGGCAATGGCGGATGTAATCAAGTCAAGAAATGCAGATCGTGACTTCTCAGATCGGATCTACTTTTGTGTAGATGGAGTACATGGCTTTGGTGTAGAGAATATTTCGATGGAGTCCTTGGGCTGCGACTTTTTTGCCGCGGGTACACACAAGTGGTTATTCGGACCTAGAGGTACTGGCATTCTTTGGGGCAAGAGAGATGCCTGGCATATGATGACACCTACCATCCCTGCCTTCCGAGAAGCTCCTTATGGCATGTGGATGGGATTGGAGCCGGAAGGTGAAGTGAGTTTCAGTGATTTACATTCGCCGGGAGGATTTCACGCGTATGAACACCGGTGGGCCTTGAATGAAGCATTCGATTTTCATATGAAGATTGGTAAGGACAAAATCGAAAGCAGGACCCATCAGTTAAATCAAATGATGAAAGATGGCTTATCCGATATGAAGCATGTGAACCTGCATACCCCCCGATCAATGGAGATTTCTAGCGGCATCAATTGCTTTGAGGTAAGTGGCATGAAGCCTCAGGATGTTGTTGACAAATTACACGAACGAAAAATCATTGCCAGTACCTCCCCTTATCGTGTAAGTTATCCTCGTCTCACTCCTTGTATCATCAACACCGAGGATGAGGTGTTAAAAGCACTTAAAGTCATAGAGTCTCTGGCATAATAAAAGTCCAAGAGCGTAATCTATGTGGTGACATATCCTGAGAAAACTATATTTTATGTTGAATAAGTCCTGAAAAAAACTTGTTTTATGAATAACAATTTATCTCATCAAAAACAAGATCGACGATCATTCCTAAGAAAAGCAGGTGCCTCGGTTGCACTTGGCTCGCTGGGAGTTCTATCGTTTCCCTATACAAAGCTTTCAGCTAGATCTTTTGACGAGAGCAAGCTTGGAGTCGCCTTGGTTGGCCTTGGATATTATGCCAAGCATAAACTTGCCGTGGGGTTGGAAGTAACTGAATTCTGCCAGCTAAAAGGGATCGTGACCGGTACGCCCTCCAAGATTCCCGATTGGAAGTCCAAATACAACCTTGAGGATAAAAACATATACAACTATCAAAATTTTGATTCCATCGCAGACAATCCGGATATCGACATAGTCTATGTGGTATTGCCCAACTCCATGCACGCTGATTTTGTAATCAGAGCCGCTCAGGCGGGCAAACATGTAATCTGCGAGAAGCCTTTTGACATCAACGCGAAGCGATCGGCTGAGGCGGTGGAAGCATGCGCAAAAGCAGGCAAACTCCTCCAGATCGGATACCGCTGTCAATATGATCCCAATCACCAGGAAATCATGCGCATCGGTCGTGAAAAGGAGCTGGGAGCATTGAAGGAAATCAGAAGCTCGCACTCTTTCTTTGGAGTACATGGGGATAATTGGAGGTATACCGACCGAAGCCTCGCTGGTGGCGGACCGCTGATGGATGTAGGTGTTTATTCCATCAATGCGGCACGATACAGCACAGGCCTCGAACCGGTTGCTGTGTGGGCAAAGACTTATAACACCTATCCAAATCGGATGGATGGGATGGAAGAAACCATTGTTTTTACCCTTGAGTTTCCAGATGGCACTCTGGCGAACTGCAGCTCAAGCTATGCGGCCCGGGCAAACTTTCTCCACATCTCGGCAGAGAAAGGTAATTATGGTCTGGAACCATGCTTTGGTTACTCCGGTGCAACAGGTTATAAAGGTGAAGACAAAATTGATCTCCCGATTCACAATCAACAGGCGGCACAGATGGATGCATTCGCCCGGAATATTCTGGATGGTACACCCGTCATCGCTTCGGGAGAAGATGGGCTGAAGGATATGATCGTCATTGATGCCTTGTATAAATCGGCCAAGAAAGGTGGAAAGAGAATTGCAATTGGCTGAGAACGATTAGGTAGAATCTGGCTAGTTCAAATCAATAAATGAATAGCAAAGCCGATAAGCTGGATCCAAAAAGAAGGACGGTAATCAGGGCTGCAATGATGACCGGCGGGTTTTCCTTTCTACCCTCTCTGACCGCTGGAAGTAAATTGAGAGTGAAACTGCCGCAAAGTGGTCCATTAATCAAGGAAGCCATAGTCACTCCCATAGCAATCGAAGACCCACCCTTGCTAAATGCTGCGGGGCTGCATGCACCGTATGCTCTTCGTCTGGTGATCGAGCTAGTCACTGATGATGGAATCAGTGGAATAAGTGAATTGCACGGTGGAGAAAGGATTCGAGAAGCTATGGATTTCGCTGCTGCCTCTGTGATTGGTATGGATCCCTTTCAGTTGCACGAAATACTTCAACATCTCTCGGACGAGATGTTTGCGACTGCACAAGACGAATCCGGTAAAAACAAATGGGATCTGAGGATGCTCAGGAGGGTATACGGAGCCATCGAAGTCGCTTGCCTTGACATCATCGGTAAGATTATTAACCGTCCATTGGTGGATCTATTGGGCGGTAAGATGAGAGAGCGGGTGCCCTTTGCAGCCTATTTATTTTATAAGCACAAAGGTGCCGGAGGACCGTTAGGATTTGAAACGGATCCACTGGCTGAAGGTTGGTTGAAGGGCAGACAAGAAGAAGCTATGGATCCGGCGGGGTTGGTTGAACAAGCGATCACTATGACCAGGCAATTTGGTTTTAAGTCACTGAAGGTGAAAGGTGGAGTTTTCGAGCCACAGGTGGAAGTAGACACAGTCAAGGCATTAAGGAATGAATTTGGTCCGGAAGTGCCGATCAGGTTGGATCCCAATGCTGCCTGGAAAATTGATACGGCCATCAGATACGGAAAGCAGTTGGAAGGATACCTTGAATATTTTGAGGATCCGGTGCGAGGGCAGGAAAACATGGCGACTGTAAGGAGATCGCTCAAGATCCCGATGGCAACAAATATGTGCACCACTGCTTTCGAACATCTTCCTGGCAGCATTGAACTAGGCTCGGAAGACATTATCCTCACCGATCACCATTATTGGGGTGGGCTTAGAGCCTGCATGGAGCTCGCCCGGATTTGCGACATATTTGGAAGAGGTGTTTCCATGCACTCCAATAGTCACCTGGGCATTTCTCTGGCCGCGATGGTCCATCTGGGAGCAGCTTATCCTTTCCTCACTGCTGATCTGGATACGCACTATCCCTGGCAGACCGATGAGGTCATCACCCAGGGAAGATATCACTTTGAGGAGGGAGCAGTACAGCTGCCAAGTGGGCCCGGATTAGGTGTTGAACTCGATCGCAAACAACTGGCGCGGCTACATCAAAATTATCTGGACTGCGGATTGACCGAGCGAAATGATCAAATAGAAATGCAGAAAGTAAAGCCCGGCTGGCAACGAATACCGGAGCGATGGTAATGGTGGCGCAGAAGTCCATTTCATAATGCAAAAGCAAATAGAAAATTAGTCCTCTACTCATTCTGCTGGTTGGTTTAATTGTAGTAGTAGGCGGTATCATCGCGCTACGCTTACACGCATTTCTGGCACTCATCTTAGGTGCTCTCATCGTGGCTATTCTCACTCCTGACCAGGCCTTGCAATCATATGCGCTAAGCCACGGAATCGATCCCAGCCAATTAGCTGGTCGAGCCATTGGAGCTCGCGTTGCCCTTGCCTTTGGTGATACCTGTGGCAAGATCGGTATCTTAATTGCCATGGCTGCGGTCATTGGCAAATGCTTGTTGGAAAGCGGAGCTGCAGAAAAGATAGTTCGCTCTTTGCTAAAGATCACCGGGGAGGAGAGGGCTCCCGTTTCGTTTCTTGGCAGCAGCTTTTTTCTGGCCATACCGGTTTTTTTTGATACGGTTTTCTATCTCATGATACCATTAGCAAAAGCCATGGCTGCGAAAATTGGCAGGAACTACCTTCTGCTGGTACTTTGTATAGCAGCGGGAGGAGTGATGGCCCACTCTCTGGTACCTCCCACTCCCGGTCCGCTCTTCCTCGTGGTAGAATTGGATATCCCAATGGGGATGATGATCGTAAGTGGTTTGATTGTCGGTTTGTTCACCATCGTTGCTGGTTTTTGGTTCGCTAAATGGGCAGATGCTAGGTGGCAGATACCCTTGCGTGACTCTCCGGAAGCTCCTTTGGAAGAAATTCGCAAATTGGCGGCAAGAGAAGTTGGTGCTCTTCCGGGTTTGTTGGTTTCGACGTTACCCATTCTCTTACCAGTAGGGTTAATTACTGCAAAGGCTGCACTGGAAACGTTTGCTCCTGGAGCAATTGATTCGCCTTCCCTGTTGCTACGTCTTTTGGTACAGCTTCTTGATTTTGGTGGTGAAAAGAACCTGGCTTTGATTCTGGGAGCGTTGATCGCTATTCTTTTGCTCGTATCGAGACCCGACCGAGAAGGATCGATCAAGAAGTCAGTTCAGGATGCCCTGCTTAGTGGAGGGTTGATCATTTTGATTACATCGGCAGGGGGAGCATTCGGGGCTATGCTGCAACAGACAGATATCAGTGCACACATCGCTGATTTGACCCAGGGATATCAGATGGCTCTGATTCCACTGGCATTTCTGATCACAGCAATTGTTCGCACGGCACAGGGTTCTGCCACTGTGGCTATGATTACTGCCGCTGGAATCCTATCTGGGATGAGTACCGAAGCCCAGCTTCCCTATCATGTAGTCTACATCGGATTGGCCATCGCCTGCGGGTCGAAACTCATACCCTGGATGAACGACAGCGGGTTTTGGATAGTCTGTAAAATGAGTAATCTCACCGAAAAGGAGGCGCTCAAGACCTTCTCACCTCTTCTCACCATCATGGGTCTGACAGGTTTGATCGTGATCCTGATCGGAGCTAAATTGTTTCCTTTGGTTTAGAAAACAGCCGAATCATGATCGCCAGTCAAAGACCGGGACCGTCAATTGCCCAAATACACATTACGCCTATTGCGGTAACTGATCCTCCTCTGTTGAACGCCGCGGGAATCCACGCGCCATTTGCTCTTCGAACTATTGTTGAATTGGTCACTGAAGATGGTATTTCCGGCATCAGTGAAATTCCGGGTAGCGCCTTGATTGACCAAGCGCTCAAGATGGCGGGAGATTTGATCTTGGGCAAGGACCCGTTCCAGATGAATTTGATCAGGGACGAACTGAGGCAGCATTTTGGATCTGATCAGCGTCGTGGCGATGCACCATGGGATCAGCGGAAGCTGGTTCATGTATTCAGCGCGATTGAAGTAGCCTGCCTGGACATCGTTGGCAAGGTAGTGAACCGACCGGTGTGTGATCTGCTGGGAGGCAAGCGCCGGGACCAAGTTCCCTATGCGGCATACCTGTTTTACAAGCAAGAAGGAGCGGGAGGAGAGCATGGTTTTGGAAAAGATGACTCGGCACGGGGCTGGGCAGAAGCCCGGCAAGTAGGGGCACTGGATCCGGCGGGAGTTATCAAGCAAGCCGGATCAATGTGTGAATCTTTTGGGTTCAAATCGATCAAACTTAAGGGAGGAGCATTCCCACCCTGGGAAGAACTGGAAGCAGTAAAAGCGCTCTTCGACCATTTCACAGAAATGCCCATCCGCTTTGATCCCAATGCAGCCTGGTCTCTCGATACTGCTACAGAGATTGGCAAGGAGATGGAGAAGTACTTGGAGTATTTGGAAGATCCAGTGAGGGGTCAGGAGAACATGGCGCTGTTGAGAAAGCGGCTGAATGTGCCATTGGCTACCAATATGTGCACGACCTCTTTTGCCGACCTGCCATCGAGTATCGCATTGGGATCAGAAGATATTATTCTGAGTGATCATCATTTTTGGGGAGGACTTCAAGCCTCGATGCAGCTTTCGGCATTCTGTGAGGTTTTCGGCAGAAAGCTGTCCATGCATTCCAATAGTCACCTTGGTATCTCGCTGGCAGCGATGACGCATTTGGGGGCAGCTCTGCCCGAGGTGCCTTTTGCTCTCGATACTCATTATCCCTGGCAGTCAGAGGAAATCATAGAAGGCGGCAGGTTTCAATTTGAAGAAGGCAGCCTAAACGTACCTTCCGGTCCCGGACTGGGAGTTGAACTCGACCGCCCATCTCTGGAGAGACTGAATCAGAATTATTTACAATGTGGGATTAAAGAAAGAGATGACGAAGCCGAGATGCAAAAGCTAGACCCGCAATGGAAATTTGAAAAGACAAGATGGTAATCCGACCCGTGACTAAGGAGATATAACTCAGTAGTAAGAGCATCTACAAGAAAATCAGCACTAAATTTTTTCCTCATGAAATCTTATCTCCTTGCCCTCGGTCTTACACCCTTTTTAATTTTAATGATCATCCACCTTGAGCAGGATAGCGTGACTGCCGGGGAGTTTACTGTAGAACCATCTACATTGCACAGCCTCGGCTTTGAATGGAAGATCGAGGGTGATGAAAATCGAAATGCAGTCGTTGAGGTTAGCTTCCGCAAAGTGGGAGAAAACATCTGGAGGACCGCTCAGCCCATGTTGCGTATTGGAGGGGAGAAGGTGTGGCGGGTCAGGGAATTCCTGGAGTACTGGACTCCACACATGTTTGCTGGTAGCATCTTTGGTCTCGATCCGGCTGAAAGGTACGAGTGTCGCTTTGAAATGTCGGATCCGGATGGGGTGAATGGTATAGCTGTACAACAAGTCAATGTTGAGACTCGGCAGGTACCCCAATCCTATCCGCAGGGACCGGTGCTGCATGTATACCCGCCAAATCACGAGGGCAATCGTGAGGAGCCTTACTTTACGGGTTTGTTGGAGGCCTACTACGGACCGGGATTGGGAGATTGGGATGTAGTGCGCTGCCGGCCGGTGGAGCCAGGTACCACCATTCTCATTCATGCCGGACTATATAAGGCCGACCGGAGGGATTACATTAATCCTCATCAAATTCCTTTTTTTGGTTCCTACGTATTGACACTCGATGGGACGGAAGAAAAGCCGATTACGATCAAAGCCGCGGGAGATGGCGAAGTCATCTTCGATGGGGACAACGCCTTCAGGCTGTTTGATGTGATGGCAGCGGATCATCATATTTTTGAGGGGATCACCATACGGAACGCGGAGGTCGCTTTTTACGGCGGAGCGAAGGATGTTATGGGCTGCTCCAATCTATCTGTCAGGAATTGCCGGTTGGAAGATGTCGGCATCGGTGTGCATACCGATTGGGCGGGAGCAAAAAATTTCTATATAGCCGACAATACGATGATCGGGAGAGATGATCATCATAGGTTGAATGGCTGGGCCAATATGAAGACTTATGGCCCCAGTCCAGTCAATTCATATTACGGTGTGAAAGTGTATGGTCAGGGACATGTGATCTGCCACAACAAGATCTCCTTCTTCCACGATGGTATTTGTATCAGCACTTATGGTATTCCGGAAGAAGAACAGGATCTGAAATGTGTTTCGATCGACATTTATAATAATGACATCTTCCTGATGGTAGACGATTTTATCGAATCAGATGGAGGCGTCCACAATATCAGAGTATTTAATAATCGCGGATTCAACGCTGCTCATCAGGGATTGAGTGTTCAGCCGATGTTTGGTGGTCCGGTCTACTTCATCGGTAATCTCATTTACAACGTGCCTTTTGGTGGCGCCATCAAAACCGGGGGAGCCAATCCAGCCGGGGTGCTTATCTACCATAATACCTTTATCGCCGAAAATTCAAATGTGGTGGGGATCTCCAACGTCCATTTTCGCAATAATTTATTTTTCGGAACCAATCATCCCACCAAGCATTTATTCCGTCTGATCACCTATACACGCTACAGTACCTCCGATTATAACGGATTCGCCTATAATCAATCTGCTATGGTGCCCCCATTCAGCATCGCTGTCCCGAAAAATGGCCCCAATGACTATTCAGCACGACCAGAACCCTTGCTGTTTGACAACCTGGATGACCTAAGGGGATCGTCTGGGCTCGAAAAGAACAGTAGAACTGTGACGACCGAAATATTTCGCAATATCAAACAACCTGATGCCGGGTTTCCCCACAAAGTTTACTTCCCCGAAGGCCTCGATTTCAACCTGGTAGCAGGTTGTGATGCCATTGATGCCGGTGTTATTCTCCCTAATATCAATGAAGGCTTCGAGGGCTCTGCCCCTGACCTTGGTGCTTTCGAATATGGACGCGACCACCCAGTTTACGGACCACGTGTAGACCAGTAACAAATATGATTAAAGACCCATGGAGGGAGTGATCAAAACTAGTGCAGGTCCTCCAGATTCTGTATGGCTGCCTGCACTCTTTCGGAGACTTCAGCGGACACCCGGGGATTAAATGGGCCACCGTCGCCGGCATCGATATCCGAGAAACCACTCAGAATCATGGCCTCTACTACCGCGGTGTAGTTGTTTTCCCGTCCATTCTCAAACCGGTGCTCTTCTAATGGGGCGACGCGCTTTTCAATTTCCTGTGACCGGTCATAATCCCCTTCCCTTTGCGCATTGTTAATCAAGTCACCGGCTTTGGCATAGAGCACGGAGATGCCGGAGGTGTGTCCTTTTGTGCCGAGCTGAGCCGCCTTGGTACTTCGATCTCCTTTGCCCCAAATAACAATTCCACTCTCACCGATCTCTTCCACCAGCTTCGGCACATCCTCTTCGCTAGTACCGACCTTTACTCCAATAAAATGGGGCGATTCGCGAATGAGCTGAATAACCTGTGCTGAATCTCGCTGATTCCGATGATAGAAAATAAATTTCGCGCCTTTTGGTCCGTAACGGTCGACATGTTTCATCAGAGTTGAATAAAGACCGCCAGATGTATAGATGCCAACCACAGGCATAATCAGAAATGCATCCGGTGGCCGGTGGAGATCCAGCTGCTCCTCGGTCAATTGTTGCATGATCCTTAAGGGATTTGGCATCAGAGCGGAAATCAGGATGCCTCCGTCGTCCATGGTATCAGCGGTAATCTGCAACAGCCTTGTTTGCTGCGTTGGATCTAAGTGATGGATCAGGCTGGTGCCGGCAACACAAATCACTCTCGGACGACCATCGCTCAAATGATTGTTTTGCATGAGGTACCGGATATTGGTCCGGTGTGCCTCGAAATCAATTTGCCCATTTCGAAAGGGTATGATGGGAATGGTGGTGACGGAATTGAGGTGATCCAACAATTCTACGGTTGCTACTTTGCTCATGATCACCGGTGATGATTATCTACAGTGACCCCAGACCAATCATCCGTACGGAATGGCGTAACTGGTAATCCCTCCCGGCTATAAAGATTACAAACCGGATTGTTGGCCCAGGCATATCTCACTGCCACGGGATTTGATACGGAATCACTCCATACTTCAACCCGGTTGTTATCAATGATTTTCGCCTCTGCCCACACAAAATTTTTGTCTTCTCCGGCAATGGCGAAGCCTACCGGATCTGCCCTATCAAATGAATAGAGTCCGGATCTGCTATGATCAAACGTGAGTACGATCCTGTTGCCTTCTTTCTGCATAGATCGGTAGGTGGGACTTCGATATGCTATGTCTTTACCATAGTCACGGCCCAATGCCCAGCGTGCCAAGCGGTCGGCTACTGTCTTTTTATCGCGGGGGTGAATATCCCTTCCTTCCCCGACGTCTATGATCACCGCTTGCCCTGTATTTTCCACCTGATCCATGGTCATCGTCTGTGCCTCCCTGAGTTCGGCCCAGGCGCTTTCTTCGGGTTGTTCGGTCTCAGCCAGGAAGTCAGCCAATTGAACGTAGTAGAACGGAAAATTACCTTCACCCCATTCTTCCCGCCAATGATTTATCATGAGAGGGAAAAGATCCCGATACTGATAAGCGCGCGAAGCATTGGATTCACCCTGATACCAGATTACCCCTTGGATTCCATAACCAATCGTTGGGTGTAATACTCCGTTGTAGATGTTGCCAGGACGATGGTTCCCTGCCATCGGATTGGCGGGCTTACGGGGTGGATCCCCTTGCCTTCCCGATGCCAGCCAGGTAGCATGTTTGGTGTGCCACTCGGTCAGCGCACTTTCGTAATCATAGGTGCTTTCCTCTTGCTCCCACCAGTCCATCAGCTGATCGAAGCGCACGTCGTTCTCCAGGACATCCCGGCGAATCCAAGCTTCAGCTGCAGAACCACCCCAGGCATTATCTATCAATCCAACCGGTACATCTAGCACTTGATGAAGACGACGACCAAAGAAATAACCCACGGCAGAAAAATCAGCGATAGTAGTTGCCGAACATTTATCCCAGCTGCCGGCAAAATCCTCTTGTGGTTCTTGGGTGCCTACCCGCGGTACGGTAATCAGGCGGATTTCGGGGTAGTCTGCTGATAGCTCTTCCAGATCCGCATCAAAAGAATTTTGGATGGACCAGGCCATGTTGGATTGACCCGAGCAGATCCAAACTTCACCCACAAGAACATCTTCAATGAAAAATTTGCTTGACTCCCCTTGAATATGCAATTGGTATGGCCCTCCTGCAGGAATAGGTCTCAGCTCCACTCGCCAATTACCTTCACCATCTGCTTTGGTAAGGTGACTCTGACCGTGGATCTCCACTACAATGGTTTCACCCGGGGTGGCCCAGCCCCATACCGGATTACTCTGCTTTTGCTGGAAAACCATGTGGTCGCTAAATATTGCGGGCAACCTTACCTGGGCACCCAATGCACTGGAGAAAAAGATCAATAAAGAAGCTGTGAAGATTACTGTCTTGATTCGCATTGTTTGATTGAATTTGATCGAGATAGTGACGAAGTATGATTTCTTTAGTGGATTTAATTTAAACATTTACGGATCGTTGGCAACAGATTTCATGATTGAATAGGATTACATTTGGATAGATAATCTCATCAACCTCATGGTCTCGGATGTGATAAGGGTGTCCTCTGCCGATAATGTAGCCATTGTAATCAAACCTGACGGTTTGTTTGAGGGTGAAATATTCTTTGGATCGCTGAAAGCAGCTGAGCCTATCCCTTTTGGCCAGAAAGTGGCCTTGCAAAATATATCCATCAATGATCCGGTTGTACGTTACAACACCGTTATTGGCTACGCCAATCAGTCCGTATCAAAAGGTACCTGGCTAAAGAATGATTACATCAAGACCCCGCCTTCGCCCGAGTTTTTTAGGATTGATTTTTCGAAAAGCACCGATGAGGAGGTTGAAAAACTTGACGGCTACACCTTTGAGGGTTACCGCAATAGCGATGGAACAGTAGGAACGAAGAACGTTTTAGGTATTACAATGAGTGTACAATGTGTGTCGGGGGTTATCGAGCATGTTGTGAGCCGTATAAAAAAGGATCTACTACCGAAGTATCCCAATGTAGATGACGTCGTGGGTCTGAATCACCACTACGGATGTGGGGTGGCCATCGATGTGCCGGCAGCAGTGATTCCGAAGAGAACCATCCGTAATCTGGCTCAGCATCCCAATCTGGGGAATGAAGTGTTAGTGCTTGGTTTAGGTTGTGAGAAATTACGTCCTGAACTGCTCATCGATGGTGATAATTATAGTCTGGTATATCTGCAGGATCCTCGTTTTGAAGGATTTCAGGCTATGGTAGATGGGATCATAAGTAAGGCAACCGTACATCTGGAGCGGCTCAACCGCCGTCGGCGAGTAACTTGTCCGGCATCGGATCTGGTAGTAGGGATGCAGTGTGGAGGTAGTGATATTTTCTCGGGCCTTTCCGGAAATCCAGTAGCTGGCTTTGCGGCCGACCTGATTGTCAGAGCTGGAGGTACTGTTTTTTTCTCTGAAGTCACCGAAGTCATGGACGCTGCCACCCAGTTGGTGGAGCGGTGTGCCAATGAGACAGTAGCAAAAAAACTGTTAGAGGAATTTCAATGGTATCAAAATTATCTGGAGGCAGGAGGTGGTGACCGCTCAGACAATCCAACGCCGGGAAACAAGAGGGGGGGAATTGCCAATGTGGTTGAAAAGGCGATGGGTTCGATCGCCAAGTCCGGTACGCAGCCGATCGTTGATGTCATTTCTCCAGGAGACAAGGTGCAGATGAAGGGATTGAATTTTGTGGCAACACCCGCAAGTGATTTCGTTTGTGGCACCCTCCAATTAGCAGCTGGTATGAACATGCATGTTTTTATTACCGGCCGGGGCACTCCTTATGGATTGTCCATGGTGCCGGTAGTTAAAGTGAGTTCCAACTCCGAATTAGGCAAACGGTGGTTTGATTTGATTGATCTGGACGCCGGTCAGCTCCTCACCGGTCAAAAGACGATAGAAGAGCTGGGATGGGAGTTGTTTCAGCTGATCCTCGAGGCTGCTAGTGGAAGGAAGTTAGTTGCAGCAGATAAACTAGGCTTGCGAAATGACCTTGTGCTTTTTAATCCAGGACCAATCACTTAGCGGCTAGCGGCATGCGGCATGCGGTGTGCGGTACAACCACTTGCGACTTGAGACGTGCGGCTTGGGAAGTTCCTACGATGTTCTGGACTATGATGCATTGGTCAGACCAGCTCAAACATAAAATAAAGTCAAAGTCCCCTTGTAGGGGATTTAGGGGTATCGAATGACGAATGACGAATTACCTCAGAAGCGTGCCTATTGATGTCTGTAATTGGAATACTGACACATTACATTCATAAACCTTCCATTAACCTTTGACCATTGGCCTTTTGTCCGGCTCGTTTGTCGTTCGTCGTTAATCGATTATCCTTTTCTCCCTTTCACCACTTTTGCCGCCTTAGCCTTCGCCTTAGCCTTCGCCTTAGCCCTTCGCCTTCGCCTTAGCCCTTCGCCTTCGCCTTCGCCTTAGCCCTTCGCCCTTCGCCCTTCACAGTCGGATCAGAGCACACCGCTAGGTAGCGGAA